>DATBKU010000130.1:0-401964 GCA_036555725.1 Streptosporangiaceae bacterium
CGTCCCGGACCGGGAAGTAGATGAATCCCGCGGCGCACCCCTCGTACCGGAATACGCGCTCGTACGGAATGATCGCCGGCTTGGCCGGGGGCGGGTGGCACAGTTGTGTCAGCCCGATGTGCTCGCCGTCGGGCCGGGGAAGGGGGATGCGATCGGCATGCTGATCGTTGAGCTGCTCGGGCCGCTGCGCGTATCGGTGGCCGGACGGCCGGTCGAGCTGCCGGCCGGGGTGCCTGGGTTGGCTGAGCTGGCCGGGTTGGCCGAGCAGTACCCGCTGCGGGAGTCCCTCTGGGTTCGGCTGCTGCGGGTCCTGGAATCGGCCGGACGTCCCGCCGAGGCGCTGGAGCGGTACGAGATGATCCGGCGCCGGCTCGCCGAAGAGCTCGGCGCCGATCCCAGTCCGGAGCTGCGACAGGTCCACGCCGACCTGCTCGCCGGCGGTGTTCCGTCCCAGGCTTCCGCCAGCCTGGCGGGCGTCCCGGTCTCGGCCGTACGGGCGCCGCTGGCCGAGCTGACTCGCGCCAGTCTCCTCACCGAGCACCCGCCGGGCCGCCACTCCTGCCACGACCTGCTGCGCGCGTACGCCACGGAGCTCTGCGAGGCCGGCGACCCGGATCGCGACGCAGCGCGGCACCGCATCGTGGACCACTACGTCCACACCGCGTACGCCGCGGCGCTGTGCCTCGACGCGCACACCGAGACCATCGGTCCCGCCGCGCCCGGCCCGGGTGTCTCCGTAACCGAATTCGCCGGGCCCGACGCGTCGCTGACCTGGTGCGCCGCCGAGCGCCCCGCCTTGCTCGCCACCCTGCAGCTCGCGACCGAGCTGGGTCTTGACCGGCACGTCTGCCATCTGGCGTGGGCGTTGTTCGTCCTCCTGCATCCGCAAGGCCACTGGCACGATCGGGCCGAGACCCAACGGACCGCCGTAGCGGCCGCCCGGCGGCTGGGCGATCCGGTGGAAGAGTCCCGCGCGCACCGCGACCTGGCGATTGCGCTGGCCGACTTGGGCCGTTTCGGCGAAGCCCACCACCACCTCGACACCGCCCTCGCACGATCACACGACGACCCCGCCGGTCAGGCCTGGACGCACTACCACCGCGACATCGTGTACGCCATCCAGGGCCGGGAGGCGGACGCCCTCGACGCCGCCCGCCGCGCCACGACCTCTTCGACCGGCTGGGCCACCGGATTGGCCAGGCCATCGCGCTGACCAACCTCGGCTGGCACCAGGGCCGGCTGGGAAACCACGGCCAAGCCCTCGACCTGTGCGAGCAGGCCCTCACCCTGCACCAGCGGCTCGGCAACCGCCCGTACGAGGCGCACACCTTGTCCTGCCTAGCCGACACCCGCCTCCACCTGCGCGACACCGCCGGGGCCGTCCCCTGCTACCGCCAGGCGCTCGCCCTGTTCCGGGAACTCGGCGACTCCTACGCCGAGGCCAGCATCTTCGCCCATCTCGGCGCCTGCCACTACCTCGCCGGGGACGAAACGGCCGCCCTTCAGCAGTGGCGCCGCGCCCACGCCGTCCTCGGCGACCTCGATCCGTCCAGCGCCGATCAGATCCACACCCAGCTGACGATCATCGACGAGCCCACCGCCGACGCCTTCCGCCGGTGCCGCTGACCCGCCGACCAGCCGATCCACCTTGCCCGGGTCGTTCCGTACATCCAAGTCCGCCGCCCGGACGGCGGGCGCCACACGTTGCCTGACTTGACCTTAACTTGACCTACTCGTTGTATTGAATCGATCGTGTTTGAGTAGGTAGGTTTGACCTCATGATCGCATTCCCGACGCCGACCACGGCCGAGGAGTCGCGCGGTGCCGGCCTGCAGACAACGGCCGCTCGCGTTGCGCTGCTCGAGACCGTCCGGGCCGGTGACCACCTCGGTGTCGAGGCGATCGCCGCCGGGGATGCCCCCTGACTTGTTCGTGAGATCCAAACTCCGCCCTGTCCGGAAGGATTCCCATGTCAGAGAACCATGATGCAATCGTCGCAGACGCGAAAGCCGAGGACGGAGGTGGCTGTCCGGTCGCGCACGAGCGCGCGCTACACCCGACTCAGGGTGGGGGTAACCGCCAGTGGTGGCCGGAGCGGCTGAACCTGAAGATCCTCGCCAAGAACCCCGCCGTGGCCAACCCTCTGGGCGAGGAGTTCAACTACGCGGAGGCGTTCCAGAGTCTTGACCTCGCGACCGTGAAGCGGGACATCGCGGAGGTCCTGACGACCTCGCAGGACTGGTGGCCTGCCGACTTCGGCCACTACGGTCCGTTCATCATCCGGATGGCGTGGCACAGTGCGGGCACGTACCGGATCAACGACGGCCGCGGCGGTGCCGGGTCGGGGCAGCAGCGCTTCGCGCCCCTCAACAGCTGGCCGGACAACGGGAACCTCGACAAGGCCCGCCGGCTGCTGTGGCCGGTCAAGAAGAAGTACGGCCGGAAGATCTCGTGGGCCGACCTGATGGTCCTGGCCGGCAACGTCGCCCTGGAGTCGATGGGGTTCAAGACCTTCGGCTTCGGCGGTGGCCGTGAGGATGTATGGGAGCCCGACGAGGACGTCTACTGGGGTCCGGAGTCCATCTGGCTCGACGACCAGCGCTACACCGGCGACCGGGAGCTCGAGAGCCCCCTGGCCGCGGTACAGATGGGTCTGATCTACGTCAACCCGGAGGGCCCGAACGGCAATCCGGACCCGCTCGCCGCCGCCCGCGACGTCCGCGAGACGTTCCGCCGGATGGCGATGAACGACGAGGAGACGGCCGCCCTGATCGTGGGTGGTCACACCTTCGGCAAGACCCACGGCGCGGGCCCGTCCGAGAGCGTCGGCCCCGACCCCGAGGCAGCCCCGATCGAGCAGCAGGGCCTGGGCTGGAAGAGCACCTTCGGCACCGGCAAGGGGGGCGACACGATCACCAGCGGTCTCGAGGGCATCTGGACGACCACCCCCGTGACGTGGGACAACAGCTTCCTGGAGATCCTGTACGGCTACGAGTGGGAGCAGTACCAGAGCCCCGCCGGCGCGTGGCAGTGGCGGCCGAAGGACGGCGCCGGGGCGGGCACCGTCCCCGACCCCCACGACCCGGAGAAGCGTCACGCCCCGACGATGCTGACGACCGACCTCTCGCTCCGAGTTGACCCGGTCTACGAGCAGATCACGCGCCGCTGGCTCGAGCACCCCGACGATCTGGCAGACGCCTTCGCCCGGGCCTGGTTCAAGCTGACGCACCGTGACATGGGCCCGATCGTGCGCTACCTCGGCCCGGAGGTCCCGGCCGAGACCCTGCTGTGGCAGGACCCCCTGCCGACGGTGACGCACGAGCTCATCGACGCGGCCGACATCGCCGCCCTCAAGGGACAGATCCTCGCCTCGGGCCTGACGGTGTCCCAGCTCGTTTCCACCGCATGGGCGTCCGCCTCGTCCTTCCGCGGCAGCGACAAGCGCGGCGGCGCCAACGGCGCGCGCATCCGACTCCAGCCACAGAGCGGCTGGGAGGTCAACGAACCCGACCAGCTGGCTATGGTGCTGCGCACGCTGGAGGGGATCCGGGATGCCTTCAACGCCGCCCAGACCGGCGGCAAGCAGGTCTCACTCGCCGACCTCATCGTGCTCGCCGGTGGTGCGGCCGTCGAGAAGGCCGCCAAGGACGCCGGGTTCGACGTCGAGGTGCCCTTCACCCCGGGCCGTGCGGACGCCTCGCAGGAACAGACTGACGGGGAGTCGTTCGCCGCGCTCGAGCCGACCGCCGACGGCTTCCGCAACTACCTCGGGAAGGACAACCGGCTGCCGGCCGAGTTCCTGCTGCTCGACCGGGCGAACCTGCTGACCCTGAGCGCTCCGGAGATGACGGTCCTCGTCGGTGGCCTGCGCGTCCTGGGTGCGAACTACCAGCAGTCGCCGCTGGGCGTCTTCACCGCGACCCCCGAGCGGCTGACCAACGACTTCTTCGTCAACCTGCTCGACCTGGGTACGACGTGGAAGGCAACGTCCGAGGACGCGAACACCTTCGAGGGCCGCGACGAGGCCACCGGCGAGGTCAAGTGGACCGGCAGCCGCGTCGACCTCGTCTTCGGGTCGAACTCCGAGCTCCGCGCCCTCGCCGAGGTCTACGCCAGCGACGACGCCAAGGCGGAGTTCGTGAACGACTTCGTCGCCGCGTGGGACAAGGTGATGAACCTCGACCGGTTCTGATCACAACGTCCAGGCCGGTCCGTACGGGGCCGGCCTGGACGCCCCGTGGTCTCCGAGCGGCACGGCGACGCGCCGGTCAGCCGCAGCCGCCGACCCGAGCGCTCGAACAGCACCACGCCGGCCTCCCGCTGCAACTCACCGAGCTGCCGGGACACCGTGGACGGGCTGTATGACAGCGCCGCCGCCACCGCGGCGATCGTCCCCCGGTGGTGCAGTTCGCGCAGCAGGCGCAGCCGACCCAGGTCGAGCATCGTTCGAAGAATCGCACGGATTATCGGCCGGAAACAGCGATGGACCGGGCGCTTACGCCGGGCGGACCATGACCTGGAGGATCGGAGGTTCCACCGTGGACACACGCAAGCAGCTCATGATCCGGTACGGCGGGGACTTCGTCGCGGACGTCATCGCGCGGGCCTCGGGAAGCCGGCTGGAGACCGTCGACGGGAACACGGTGCTCGACTTCACCGCCGGGCAGATCTGCGCCACGATCGGGCACAACCACCCGGCGATCGGTGCGGCGGTCCGCGAGTCCCTGGACCGGGTCGTCCACCTCAATTCCTGGATGCTGTCCGAGCCCGTGCTCGCGCTCGCTCAGCGCCTCAACCACATGGTGCCGTTCGACCGGTTCATGCTGCTCAGCACGGGAGGCGAAGCGAACGAGGCCGCGCTACGCATGGCCAAGCTCGCCACCGGCGGGTTCGAGGTGGCCGCGTTCACCCGCAGCTGGCACGGGATGACGGCCGGCAGCCAGATGGTCACCTTCGCCGCCGGACGCCGTGGGCACGGACCGACCCCGCCCGGCGTGTTCGCGCTGCCCGCCCCCTACGCCTACCGTTGCCCGATCCGGCACTGCGCCGGCACCTGCGACTGCACCTGCCTGGAGGCCGGCTTCGACCTGTTCGACCAGCAGTCGGTCGGCGCCCCGGCCGCGGTGATCGCCGAACCGGTGCTGTCGGCGGGCGGCGTGATCGTGCCGCCGCCCGGCTACTTCACCCGGCTGCTGGAGCTGTGCCGCAGCCGCGGCATGATGCTGATCCTGGACGAGGCACAGACCGGGTTCGGGCGGCTGGGCGCGATGTTCGGCATGAACATCTACGACGTCGTGCCCGACTTCCTCACCGTCTCCAAGACGCTCGGCGGCGGCCTGCCGATCAGCGCCGTCGCCACCACCGACGCGATCGAGCGAGCCGCGCACGACAGCGGTTTCCTCTACCTGACCTCGCACGTATCCGACCCGCTGCCGGCCGCCGCCGCGCTGGCCGTCCTCGATGTCGTCGAAGGCGACGACCTGCCCGCCAAGGCTCGCGACCGCGGCCGCCACCTCCACAGCCGCCTCACCGAACTCCAGAACCGCCACGAGCAGATCGGCGACGTCCGCGGCATGGGCCTGCTATGGGGCGTGGAATTGGTCCACGACCGTACGACCAGACAGCCCGCGGACAAGCTCGGCGCCGCCCTGACCGACGAATGCCAGCGCTGCGGCCTGTCGATCAACCTCGTCCGCGGCCAGGCCGACCAGATGACCGCCTGCCTCCGCATCGCCCCGCCCCTCACCGTCACCGAAGACGAGATCGACCAGGCCACCGAAATCCTCGACAAATCCCTCACCAAGGTCACGGCCTCCACCATCAAGGACTGACAGACCTGACCGGCCAGGCGGGCTGCGGCGCGGGCGAACCGGGCGCACGTTTCTCTTTGGCCGACGGGTCCGCACGGATACTCGTCGCTCGGACCTGCCGCGCATGAAAAAACCCCGTTTCCAGTCTTGGAAACGGGGCTCTGACCTGCAAAGCGGGTCGGGGTGGCGGGATTTGAACCCACGACCTCTTCGTCCCGAACGAAGCGCGCTACCAAGCTGCGCTACACCCCGGTGGCGGCATGTATGGAGGTCTATAGACCTCCTGACGCCTCGACGAGTTTAGCGGATCCCCAGGAGTGCTGCGTTCGCTTAATCGGCGCGGGGGACGAGGGTGAGCAGGGTGGCCTCGGGCGGGCAGGAGAAGCGGACCGGGGCCATGGGAGAGGTGCCGAGCCCGCCGGACACGTGCAGCCAGGCGCCGCCGTGCCGGTGCAGGCCCTTCACGCGGGCGGGCTCGATGCCGCAGTTGGTCACCAGGGCGCCGTAGAAGGGGAGGCAGACCTGGCCGCCGTGCGTGTGGCCGGCGAGGAGCAGGTCGTAGCCGTCGGCGGCGAACCGATCCATGTTGCGCGGCTCGGGCGAGTGCATGACGCCGATGTGCAGGTCGGCGCGAGGATCGACTGGGCCGGCCACGCGGTCGTAGCGGTCGTGGTTGATGTGCGAGTCGTCGATGCCCGCGAACTCGACGTCGAGCGGGCCGACCTTGAGGCGGCCGATCCGGTTGTTGAGGTCGAGCCAGCCGGCCGCGGACAGGGAGGCGCCCAGCTCGCGGTACGGAAGGTCGGGGAGGCGGCGGTGGTTGTAGTCGGTCCGGCTGGTCCGCCACAGGTAGCGCGCCGGGTTCTTGAAGACCGGCGAGAACAGGTCGTTCGAGCCGTACACGAAGGCGCCCGGCCGGTCCAGCAGCGGGCCGAGCGCGTCGAGGAACGCCGGTATGGCGTCGACGTGCGAGATGGAGTCACCCGTATTGATGACGAGGTCGGGCTCGAGCGAGTCGAGCGCGCGGACCCAGCGGATCAGTCGCTCGCGGCGGGGGGTGAGGTGCGTGTCCGAGATGTGCAGGATCTTGGCCGTGGGCTGCCCGGGAGCCAGTATGGGCACCTCGAAGCGGCGGAGCCGGAACCAGTTGCGCTCGACCATGGAGGCATAACCGAGCCCCGCGGCGCCGGCGCCGGCCAGTCCGAGAGCGACCACGTGGACGTTTCGCACTGTCCCATGCTGCCAGAGCGGCACCCGCCCGGCGAACGCCTGGGGCGATCCCGTCCGTAGTTCACAGGAATCGGAATGTGATCGGCCCGGCGCGACCGGCATGATGGGTTCCTATGAGTGCCCTGAAGGAGAAGCTGCGGAACGACCTGTCGGCCGCGATCAAGGCCCGTGATGGGGTACGCACCCGTACGCTGCGCATGGCCCTGACGGCGGTCACCAACGAAGAGGTGGCCGGCAAGCAGGCGCGCGAGCTGTCCGACGACGAGGTCGTCAAGGTGCTCGCCCGCGAGGCCAAGAAGCGGCGCGAGGCGGCCGACGCGTTCGCGGACGCGGGCCGCCCCGAGCAGGCCGCGGCCGAACGGGCCGAGGGCGAAGTGATCAACGACTATCTGCCCGCGCAGCTGGCCGACGAAGAGCTCGCGGGCCTGGTGTCCGCCGCGATCGCCGAGACCGGCGCCGCCGGGCCCAGGGCGATGGGCCAGGTCATGAAGGTCGTACGCCCCAAGATCGGTGATCGCGCCGACGGCGGCCGCATCGCCGCCGAGGTGAAGCGCCAGCTGGGCACCTGACCTGTAGCCAGCCGGGCAGCTGACCCGTACGAGATCGGCCGTACGGAAGTCTGTCGGGGCCGGCTAACCGCCTCGGGTGGGGAAGGGGCCGGGGAAGAAGGTGGGTGGGGCGCCGCCGCGGCCACCGTGACCGTTGCTGACGAAGATCGTCACGGTGCTGCCCCCCTCCGCGCTCGATCCCGCGTTCGGTGAGGTGAACGCGACCGTGGCCCTGGGCTGGTTGGACCGGACCGGACGCGGCGAGACCCGCACGTCGAAGCCGGCCGCCTCGAGCTCGGCCTTGGCGATGGGCAGGATCTGGCCCTTGACGTCGGGCACCCTTACCTCGCGGACGTCGCCGAACCGGTCGACGGGCCGGTTGAAGTCTTCCACCGGCTTGTCGCGCAGCGCCGCCTGCATGCTCTGTTGCCAGATGGGGCCGGGGATCGTCGCCCCATAGATGCCCGGAACCGTGTTGACGAACGGCTTGGCGGCGTCGCCGTACCAGACGGCGGCGGCGAGGTTCGGAGTGTAGCCGGCGAACAGGGCGCCGCTGAAGTTCTGCGCGGTGCCGGTCTTGCCGGCCGCCGGGCGGCCGATGCTGAGCCCGTGCCCGGTGCCCTTGGTCAGTACGCCGCGCAGGATGTCGTTGACCTCGTCGGCGATGTCCTGGTCGAGCGCCTGGTGGCAGTCTTGCTTGGGCAGCTTGAGCGCCTTGCCGTTGGCGTCCCTGACCTCGGTGATGGCGATCGGCGCGCAGTAGCGGCCGCGGGCGGCGAACCCGGCGTACGCGGCGGCCAGGTGCGTGACGTCGATGTTGTTGGAGCCGAGGACCTGCGACGGGACCTGCTGCAGCGGCCGGCCGTCGGTCAGCCGCATGCCGAACGCCTCGGCCATCTTGACGGCGTTGCAGATGCCGACCCGCTTTTCCAACTGCGCGTAGAAGGTGTTGACCGAGTGCCAGGTGCCGCTGCGCAGGTTGAACCGGCCGGCCTCGCTGTCGCCCGCGTTGCCCACCTCCCACGAGCCCTCGGGCCAGTCGCCGGCGATGTTGCCCTTGCAGTTGCGGAACCCGCTCACCGTGGTCGACTGCGGCGAGTTGATGGTCGTGCCGACGGAGATGCCGTCCTTGATCGCGGCGGCGAGCGTGAAGACCTTGAACGTCGACCCGGCCGAGTAGCCCGCGCCGCCGCCGTGCGCGGCGTCGGCGGCGAGGTTGATGACGGTCTGCTTCTGCTTCTTCTTGCCGCCGAACTTCCGGCTCACCGCCATCGCGAGAATCTTGCCGGTGCCCGGCTGGACCATCGCCTCGGCCGCGTC
Source organism: Streptosporangiaceae bacterium (assembly GCA_036555725.1). Taxonomy (GTDB): domain Bacteria; phylum Actinomycetota; class Actinomycetes; order Streptosporangiales; family Streptosporangiaceae; genus CALAED01. The sequence continues at coordinate 8,909 of DATBKU010000130.1, forward strand.
GCGCGACGCCTTCGGCCCGACGTGGTCGTCGAGCGCCCGCTGCGCCGCTCGCTGCGACTCCCGGTCGAGCGTCGTACGGATCGTGAAGCCGCCGCGCTGCAGCTGCTGCGTCGCGGCCGGCACCTGGCTCTTCTTGCCTCCGGACAGGATGTTGATCAGCTCGTTGCGGATGTATGTGCAAAAGAACGCGGCCTTGCTCGCGTCGCAGCCGCCGGCCGGTTTCGTCTCGTGCAGCCGTACCGGGCTCGCGCCCGCCTTGTTCGCCTGCTGCTGCGAGATGACCCCTAGCTGGGCCATCCGCGCCAGCACGACGTTGCGGCGCTCCCGCGCGGCGCCCGGGTGCAGGATCGGGTCGTACGCGAACGGACTGTTGGTGATGCCGGCCAGCAGCGCCGCCTCCTGCAGATTGAGCTTGGACGCGGGCTTGCTGAAGTAGCGCTTGGCCGCGGCCTGCACGCCGTACGCACCGGAGCCGAAGTACGCGACGTTGAGGTAGCCCTGCAGGATCTCGTTCTTGGACTGCGTCTGCTCGATGTGCAGGGCGTACCGCAGCTCACGGAGCTTGCGCCCGACGGTCTGGGAGCGCGCGGCCTGTTGCTCCTCCGGCGTCTTGGCGTTCTCGATCAGCAGGTTCTTGACGTACTGCTGCGTCAGCGTCGAACCGCCCTGCCTGACCTCGTTGGCCTCGGCGTTGGTGGCCAGCGCGCGGATGGCGCCCTTGAGGTCAAGCGCGCCGTGCTCATAGAAGCGGTAGTCCTCGATCGCGATGATCGACTTCTGCATGATCGGCGCGACCTGGTCGAGCCGCACGGATTCGCGGTACTCGTCGAAGAACGTCGCCAGCTGCGTGCCGTCCGCCGCGTACACGACAGTCTTCTCCGGAGGCGGAGTGGTGTTCAGGGTGAGCGGCATGTTCTCGAAGTTGTTGGCGGCGTCGCGGGCGCCCAGCCCCGCGCTGCCCACCATCGGCAGCGCGACGAAGGCGACCAGCACGCCGGCCATGATCCCGGCGCCGATCAGCCTGGCGAGCAACACGATCGCGTGCTCGCGACCTTCCCTCTCCTGCACCCGTCTAGGTTACGCGGCGTGGAGAAATGCGTCGGAACGCCACTCGGGACAGGAAGAAAACCCGGCGTACCGTCGCATCACACCAGCAAAGGGATGTCGTCGGAGGGTGACTAGTCCGATCCGGCGGCATGGCCCGGGCGGGCTATATCGAGAATGGGCCCATCGGGGACTGTTGTAGCGCCTCTCGCTTCCGTAAGTTCTTCCCCACGGCTTTCGTATGGCGGCCTGACGTCCGCGCCCGTCTGGCCGAGGAGCGCAATCGACACAGACCCTAGGGGAGTGGGGCCAAGATGTGGATCACGGATTGGACCGCGCGCGCCGCCTGCCGTAACGCGGACCCCGATGCACTCTTCGTGCAAGGAGCTGCCCAGAACAGGGCCAAGCTCATCTGCAGGGGGTGCCCCGTTCGGACGGAGTGCCTCGCCGACGCCCTTGACAACCGGATCGAGTTCGGAGTCTGGGGCGGCATGACCGAGCGCGAGCGCCGGGCGCTGATGCGCCGTCGTCCAGACGTCAAGTCATGGCGCGCGCTGCTCGAAACCGCGAAGGAAGAGTACGAGCGGTCCGCGGTGGACGAGCTCGTCGCCTCCTGACTCGCACCCGAAGCGCCGACGGGCTGGTCGGCGTCCCTGATCAACCTGCATCCGGCGTCTAGGACAACGAAGTCCTGGACGTCGCCTTGGGGCGCCGTCCTAAGCCGTCCTTCCGTCCTGAAGCGACGTCTTACGACATGGCCGTCCTGTACGACGTCTTACGACTGGCGTCCTGCAGCGACGTCCTTACGACGCGGCCGCGGCCGTAGGCCGGTCGGCGAGATCCGCGGCCACCTGCCGCAGGCCTTCGAGGTCGTGTACGTCCTCCGGGAACGCCCCCACGTCGCCCACCGGCACCGCCGGATGCGCCGACGTGAAGTGCTCCCGCAGCCGGGCCTCCCGCGCCACCACCTGCATGCGTTCCGCGTGCAGCCGCAGCAGTGCCGCGGTGAGCGGGTGGTCGCCGTGTTCGGTCAGGGTCTCCGCGGCGGCCAGGCTCCGCGACTGCGACAGCCCGTCCGACAGTGTCGATGTGTCACTGCGATGCACGCGGTTGACGATGAGGCCGGCGAGCGGCATGCGCTCGTCGGCGAGCCGCTCGACGAAGTACGACGCCTCGCGCAGCGCGTCCGGCTCCGGCGCGGCGACGACGAGGAAGGCGGTGCCGGGGGTCTGCAGCAGCCGGTACGTCTGGTCCGCACGCTCCCGGAAGCCGCCGAACATCGTGTCGAGGGCCATGACGAAGGTCTGCACGTCCTTCAGCAGCTGACCGCCGAGCACCTTCGTGATGACGCCGGTGAACATGCCGAACCCGGCCGTCACCACCTTCATCCCGAACCGGCCGCCGACCTTGGCCGGGGCCATCAGGATCCGGATGAACCGGCCGTCGAGGAAGCGGCCCATCCGCTCCGGCGCGTCGAGGAAGTCGAGCGCCGAGCGCGACGGCGGGGTGTCGACGACGATGAGGTCCCACGTGCCCGACCGGTGCAGCTGGCCGAGCTTCTCCATCGCCATGTACTCCTGCGTGCCGGACAGGCTCGACGACAGCGACTGGTAGAACGGGTTCGCCAGGATCTGCTTGGCCCGGTCCGGGTCGGAGTGCGCCTCGACGATTTCGTCGAAGGTGCGCTTCATGTCGAGCATCATGGCGTGCAGCTCGCCGTCGCCGTCGATGCCGTCGATCTTGCGCGGGCTGTTGTCGAGCTCGCTGAGGCCCAGCGACTGCGCGAGCCGCCGGGCCGGGTCGACGGTCAGCACGACGACGTCACGGCCGCGCTCGGCGGCCCGTACCCCCACCGCGGCGGCGCTCGTGGTCTTGCCCACGCCGCCCGACCCGCAGCACACGATGATCCGGGTGCGCGGGTCGTCGATCAGCGCGTCGATGTCCAGCGTGGGCGTCGCGCGATGCGTCGTCATGGCCGCGCTCGCCTTCTCGTTCGCTCCGTGGACGACCTCGTTCCTCGGCCGGCCGCTCCGCTCACTCGGCGACTCGCCGCTCCGGTCATACCGCCCCCTGATCGTGCAGGGCCTCGGCCAGGTCGTACAGGCCGGCGAGGTCCATGCCGTCGCTGAGCAGCGGCAGCGTGTACTTGGGCTGGCCGACGGCGCCGAGCCGGTCCTTCTCCCGTGCCTGCAGGGCCGTCCGCCGGGCGTGCTCGGCGGCCTCGGCGGCCAGCATCCGGGCGATCTGCTCGGCGTCGCGCTCGAGGCCCGCCGCCTTGACCCCGCGGATGATCTCGTCGAGGTCGAGCTTCCCCTGTTCGGCCGCCGCGAGGTCCTCCGGGGCCAGTACGGACGGCCGTTCCATGTTGATCACGACACCGCCCAGCGCCAGGCCGGCCTCGCGCAGGTCGTGGATGCCGTCGAGGGTCTCCTGGACGGGCATCTCCTCGAGCAGGGTCACGATGTGCACGGCGGTCTCCGGGCTGCGGATGACCTTCATGACCGTGTCGGCGTGGTTGCGGATCGGGCCGACCTTCGCCAGGCCCGCCACCTCGGTGTTGACGTTGAGGAAGCGGGCGATCCGGCCGGTCGGGGGCGCGTCCATCACGACAGCGTCATAGATGAAGCCGCCCGACTTGTCCCGGCGCCGTACCGCCTCGCTGGCCTTTCCGGTGAGGATCACATCGCGCAGGCCCGGGGCGATCGCGGTCACGAAGTCGATGACGCCGAGCTTGGTCAGTGCCTTCCCGGCCCGCTTGAGGTTGTAGAACATCTCCAGGTACTCGATGAGCGCCGCCTCGGCGTCGATGGCCAGGGCGTACACGTCGCCGCCGTCGGGGGCCACCGCCACCTTGCGCTCTTCGTACGGGAGCGGCGGGCAGTCGAAGAGCTGCGCGATGCCCTGCCGGCCCTCGACCTCGACGAGGAGCACCTTGCGGCCGCCGGCCGCCAATGCGAGCGCGAGCGCGCCGGCCACCGTCGTCTTGCCCGTGCCGCCCTTGCCGGTGACGACATGCAGCCGTACGCCGTCCCAGTCGGTGTCGGCGTCGGACCCGCGGCGCGGGTGCCGCGAAAAAGCCTTGCTCACCCGTACGAGGCTATCGGCTCCATGGCGTAGACAAAGGCGACAACCCGCCCAAAGCAAGTGATTCCTGACACCGTCGACGAGCTCGGCCTATGAGATCAACAGGCACGCCGAGCGGTGACTAGTGTGGGATGAAACCGGCCGTACGTTCCGGCCGTCACATCAGCGAGCCACACGCCGCTTAGGAAAGGGTGGCTGTCATGGCAGCGGTAATCGTCTTGCTGGCAATCGTCGGCTTCGTGATCTTCATTGGCCTGGTGTCGGCTGTCAAAGTCGTACAGCAGTTCGAGCAGGGCGTCGTGTTCAGGTTCGGACAGGTGCAGCTGAACGCGGTCCGCCGGGCGGGCCTGACAGCGATCGTCCCGATCATGGAGCGGATGCAGAAGGTCAATATGCAGACGGTGGCCATGGGGGTGCCGGCCCAGGAGGGCATCACCCAGGACAACGTCAGCGTCCGCGTCGATGCGGTCGTCTACTTCCGGGTGATCGACCCCGTGAAGGCGATCGTCAACGTGCAGAACTACGGGTACGCGGTCTCGCAGGTGGCGCAGACCTCGCTGCGGTCGGTCATCGGAAAGGCCGACATGCAGGCGCTGCTGTCCGAGCGGGAGCAGATCAACTTCGAGCTGCGCCGGATCATCGATGAGATGACCGAAAACCCGTGGGGCATCCGGATCGAGCGGGTCGAGATCAAGGACGTCTCGCTGCCCGAGGGCATGAAGCGCTCGATGGCCCGGCAGGCAGAGGCCGAGCGGGAACGGCGCGCCCGCATCATCACCGCCGACGGTGAGTTCCAGGCGTCGAAGCGGCTCGCGGCCGCGGCCGAGGTCATGTCGCAGGACCCGGCCTCCCTGCAGCTGCGGCTGCTGCAGACGGTCGTCGAGGTGGCCGCCGAGAAGAACAGCACGCTGGTGATGCCGTTGCCGGTCGAGATGCTCCGCTTCTTCGAGCGGGCGGCCGGCGGCGAGCCGGAGCGCGAGACCAAAGAGCGGATCCCCGACCTCCACGAGCGACTGGCCAGGGCCGACGAGGAGCTGGCCAAGGCCAACGAGCCGGCGACGATCGAGTCCGCCGACGACGTGCCGCCCATGCCGGGCATCGCGCAGGGAGACGCCGACAAGGACACGGACAACGCTGACAAGGACAAGGACAACAAGGACGAGATCCAAGGGCTGGGCACCTCGGGCCGGCTGTTGGACAACAGCTGATCCCGCCCCCTCCGCACGGCAATGGCGGTGATCGCACCAGTAGGGTGCGGGCATGACCAAGTGGGAGTACGCGACCGTGCCGTTGTTGATCCACGCGACGAAGCAGATCCTCGACAACTGGGGCGAGGACGGCTGGGAGCTCGTCACCGTCATGCCCGGCCCCAACCCGGAAAACCTCGTCGCCTACCTCAAGCGGGAGAAGGCGTGAGCTCCGTGGCCTGGGCGAACGCCCTCAGCGAGCGCATCGAGGAGGATGCATGAGCACACCGGAGGAGCGGGTCGCCGAGCTCGGTCTGGAGCTGCCGGCGGTGGCGACTCCGCTGGCGTCGTACGTGCCGACCGCGCGGACCGGGTCGCTCGTCTACACGGCGGGTCAGCTGCCGATGGTCAAGGGCGAGCTCGCGGCCGCCGGCAAGGTGGGCGCCGAGGTGCCGGCCGAGGACGCCGCCGGCCTGGCCCGCATCTGCGCCCTCAACATCATCGCCGCTCTCAAGGCCGAGGTCGGCGAGCTGTCCCGGGTGAAACGGGTCGTCAAGGTCGTCGGCTTTGTCGCCAGCGCCCCCGACTTCTATGGCCAGCCGCAGGTGATCAACGCGGCGAGCGACCTGCTGGGCGAGGTGTTCGGCGAGGCCGGCAAGCACGCCCGCAGCGCCGTCGGGGTGGCCGTCCTGCCGCTCAACGCCCCCGTCGAGGTCGAGGCCATCGCCGAGGTCGCGCTGTAGGCCATGAGGATCATGCGATGGTGAGCAGGCTGCCCCTGCCGGGCAAGTTCGGCGAACGCGCCAAGGACATCATCGAGGGCCGCGTCGAAGTGGTCGCACCGCGGGACGCCGCCACCGTTGTCATCCTCCGCGACCACGCGCAGCACGGCCTGCAGGCCTTCATGCTGCGCCGGGTGGCGTCGATGGCCTTCGCCCCGGGCGCGTACGTCTTCCCGGGCGGCTCCGTCGACCCCCGCGACGGCGACCGCACTATCGGCTGGGCGGGGCTCGCGCCCAGGGAATGGGGCGCGGCCTTCGGGGCCGACGAGACGGTGGCCGGGCAGCTGGTCTGCGCCGCCGTACGCGAGACGTTCGAGGAGTCGGGCGTGCTGCTCGCCGGGCCGACCGCCGACTCGGTCATCGACGACACGCGCGGCCCTGACTGGGAGGCGGACCGGCAGGCCCTCATCGACCGGACCTTCTCGTTCGCGGACTTCCTCGACCGGCGCGGGCTCGTGCTGCGCTCCGACCTGCTGCGGCCGTGGGCGCACTGGATCACGCCGGTGATCGAGACCAAGCGGTACGACACGCGGTTCTTCGTGGCGGCCATCCCGCCCGGGCAGCGGGCCCGCGACGTGAGCACCGAGGCCGATCGGATCGCATGGCTGAGTCCCCGCGACGCGGTCGGCAAGGCCCGCACGGGTGAGCTGGCCCTGCTGCCGCCCACCCTCGCGACGCTGCTGGAGCTGACGGCCTACGACTCCGTCGCCGCGGTCCTCGCCGCCGACCGCGACATCAGCCCGCGCCTGCCCGAGGCCGCGCTCGTCGACGACGAGGTCTACCTGCTGCTGCCCGACGAGCTCGGCGAGGCGTACGGAGTGAGCGCCTCATGAACGCCATCGACGGCATGGGGACGGAGCGGGCCCGATGCGTGCTGGCGCCCAACCCCTCGCCGATGACCCTGGACGGCACGAACACCTGGGTGCTGGCCGAGCCCGGGTCGGAACGGGCGATCGTCATCGACCCCGGGCCGGAGGACGAGGGCCACCTGCGGCGGGTGGTCGACACCGTCGCGGCCGGCGGGCGTCAGGTCGCGCTCGTCCTGCTCACCCATGGGCACCCCGACCACGCCGAGGGCGCGCGCCGGTTCGCCGAGCTGTCCGGCGCAGCGGCCGTCCGGGCGCTGGATCCGGCGCACCGGCTCGGCGACGAGGGGCTCGGCGAGGACGACGAAGTCACCCTGGACGGCCTCGAGCTTCGGGTCATGGAAACGCCCGGGCATTCGGACGACTCGCTGTGCTTTTGGGTGCCGGGCGACAGCGCGGTACTGACCGGCGACACCGTGCTCGGGTACGGCACCACGGTGGTCGAGGGCAAGTTGGGCGACTATCTCGACTCGCTCGACCGGCTGCGCGGCTTCGCCGAGTCGGCCTCGATCACGACGATTCTGCCGGGGCACGGCCCCAAGCTCGACGACCCGATCGCCGCGCTCGACTACTACGTCGGCCACCGCCGGGAGCGCCTCGCGCAGGTGGAGGCGGCGGTACGAGACGGCGCCCGCACCGCCCGTGAAGTGGTGGAACGCGTCTACACCGACGTCGACGAGGCGCTGTGGCCGGTCGCCGAGTGGTCCGTGCAGGCCCAGCTCGACTACCTGAAGGAACGCGGCGTCGGCTAACGCGGCCTGCCGGTAGCGGGTCAGCGAGAGCGCTTGCGCAGCCGTTCGATGTCGAGGATCACGACGGCGCGCGCCTCGATGCGCAGCCACCCGCGGCCGGCGAAGTCGGCGAGCGCCTTGTTGACCGTCTCGCGCGACGCCCCGACCAGCTGGGCCAGCTCCTCCTGAGTGAGGTCGTGGTGGACGTGGATGCCGTTCTCGGTGGGCTGGCCGAACCGCTCGGCCAGGTCGAGCAGGGCCTTGGCGACCCGGCCCGGCACGTCGGTGAAGACGAGGTCGGCCATGACGTCGTTGGTCTTGCGGAGCCGCTGGGCGAGTGCGCGCAGCAGGTGGACGGCCACCTCGGGGTGGTTGGTCAGGAACGGGCGCAGGTCGTCGTGGCCGAGCCCGGCCAGCCGGCACTCGGTCACCGCGACGGCGCTGGCCGTGCGGGGCCGCGGGTCGAAGAAGGACAGCTCGCCGAACATCTCGCTCGGCCCGAGCACGCTGAGCAGGTTCTCCCGGCCGTCCGGGGCGGCGCGGGTCAGCTTGACCTTGCCCTCGAGGATGACGTACAGCCGGTCGCCGACCTCGTTCTCGTTGAACAGCGTCTGGCCCCGCGAAAGCCGCACCTCGGACACGCTGGCGCGCAGTGCCTTCGCGGCCGCGTCGTCCAGTGCCTCAAAGAGCGGGGCCCTATTGAGTACCTCATCGTCGCGGTCAGTCACGCTTCCTCCTTGTCCACACCCACACCCACAGTGTGACGTACGTCGCACTGCGGATGTCACCCCGGGCCGCGTTGTCGATACCGGGTAGCCCGGCGGCCGGCAACGATCCCGTCTGCGAAGTGTACGGACCGCGGAGTGAACGGGGTCACACAGGCCCTCACTCGAAAACTCGATGGCGTCGCGCCCCGTCCGTAGGCGAGGCTGAGGTACGGCCAGATCAGGGGGGTTCGAGCCGGTGGACCTGCAGGACTACGCGAGTCTCGACGCCGTCGGCCTGCGCGCGCTGATCCGTACCGGCGAGGTGAGCGCGGCCGAGGTCGAGGCCGTCGCCCGGCGGGCGCTCGAGCACGCGCACGCAGACCTCAATGCCCTCACTATGCCGGTGTTCGACCCGGCCCTCGACCACGACGCCACCGGCCTGCTCAGCGGCGTGCCGTTCGTGATCAAGGACAGCGGCCCGTTCGCCAAGGGAGTGCCGTTCGCGCTGGGCAGCCGCGGCATCATGGGCGCCGTCGCGGCCGCCGACCACGACCTGATGACCCGCTTCCGCGCGGCCGGGTTGGTTACGCTCGGCCAGACCACGGCGCCCGAGCTGGGCCTCAGCTTCTCGACCGAGCCGGTCAAGCACGGGCCGACCCGCAACCCGTGGGCGCCGGACCGGGGCGTGGGCGGGTCGAGCGGCGGCTCGGCCGCGCTCGTCGCCGCCGGGGCGGTGCCGCTCGCACATGGCAACGACGGGGCCGGCTCGATTCGCGTACCGGCGGCGTGCTGCGGGGTGGTCGGGCTCAAGCCGTCTCGGGGTCGTACGCCGAGCGGCCCGCTCGCCGGCGAGATGGGCTTCGGGCTGGTCGTCGAGTTCGGCCTGGCGCGGACCGTACGGGACGTCGCCCACCTGCTCGACGCCGTCGCGGCACCGCCGATCGGAGACAAGTTCATCGCCCCGCCCCCGGCCCGTCCGTACGTTGACGAGCTGCGCGCCGACCCGGGCCGGCTGCGGGTGGCCCTGACGACCGGCGCGTGGTCGGGCGTGCCGGTCGATCCGCAGGTGGCGGCGGTCGTCGACACCATGGGCAAGGTGCTGGAGTGGCTCGGGCACACTGTCGTCGAGGCCGGCCCGGAGATCGACCCGGACGCGCTCGTCGAGGCGGCCATGCTCGGCCTGTTCTCGGCCGGATCCGCGTTGCTGCTCGCCCAGCCTGGGCGGCCCGAGCCGTCGCTGTGGGAGGCCGTGTCGCGTCAGGTGTTCGCCGAGACCGAGGCGGCCACCGCGCTCGACGTGATGCGTTCGGTGGACGCCCAGCACCGGGTGACGCGGCCGATCGGCCTGTTCTTCACGCGGCACGATCTGCTCGTGACGCCGACGATGGGGCAGTTGCCGGCCCCGCACGGCACCCTCGACTACGACAATCCCGCCTATTCGCCGCGGTCGTGGCTGCGCCGGATCTTCGAGTACGGGCCGTTCACCGCGCCGTTCAACGTGTCCGGCCACCCGGCGATCAGCCTGCCGCTCGGGCAGAGCCGTGAGGGGCTGCCGATCGGCGTGCAGCTGGTCGCCCCGTACGGCCGGGAGGACCTGCTGATCCGGGTTGCCGCCCAGCTGGAGCAGGCCGTGCCGTGGCACGATCGCCGTCCCGCCACCTTCGCCGATCTCCACTGACCCGGACGCCATCGCGCGGGCCCGGCCGCGGGGCAGACTGACACCGGCAGGCCCTACGCTGGCGGCATGGCGACGGATGTGACCCCACCGGCCCGGGCTCGCAAATGGCAGGCGGAGACGCGGCTGGGGCTGGTACGGCGGGCCCGGCGGATGAACCGGATCCTGGCCGAGACCTACCCCGACGCGCACTGCGAGCTGGACTTCCAGAATGCCTACCAGCTGCTGGTCGCTACCGTGCTGTCGGCGCAGACGACGGACGTGCGGGTGAACCTGACCACTCCGGCGCTGTTCGCGAAGTACCCGACGCCGGAGGACCTGGCCGCCGCGAACCCGGAGGACGTCGAGGAGATCCTGAAGCCGACCGGGTTCTTCCGGGCCAAGACCAAGTCGGTGATGGGGCTGTCGGAGGCGCTCCGCGACCGGTTCGGCGGCGAGGTGCCGCGCACGATGGACGAGCTCGTCACGCTGCCCGGCGTCGGCCGCAAGACGGCCAACGTCGTGCTCGGCAACGCGTTCGGCGTGCCCGGCATCACCGTCGACACCCACTTCGCCCGGCTGTCGCGCCGGTTCGGATGGACGGCCGAGACCGATCCCGTGAGGATCGAGCACGAGGTCGGCGAGCTGATCCCACGTAAGGACTGGACGATCCTGTCCCACCGGCTGATCTGGCACGGCCGGCGCATGTGCCACGCCCGGCGCCCGGCCTGCGGCGTCTGCCCGCTGGCCCGCGTCTGTCCCTCGTACGGCGAGGGCCCCACCGACGAGGCCACCGCCCGCAAGCTGGTCAAGCCCGGCCCGTTCTCCTGAGACCCGTGCCCGATAATGGCGGTATGCGGGACCGTGACTCCACCGGCCGAGCCCGAAACGCCCGGCCGCGCGACGCGTACGGCCGCCCCCTACCGCGCGACGCGGTGGGCGAGCCGACCACGCCGGACGACTACACGGCGCCGCCCCGTGAGGCGCTCGCCGACGCGCAGCGACTGCTCGACAGCGACCACCCGTTCCATGCGCACGAGGTGCTCGAGGCCGTCTGGAAGGCGGCGCCGGACGACGAGCGGGAGCTGTGGCGCGGCCTGGCCCAGGTGGCGGTCGGGCTGACGCATGTACGGCGCGGTAACGCCAAGGGCGCGCAGGCCCTGCTGGAACGCGCCGCCGATCGCATCGCCCCGTACGCGCCGGGGCCGTATGACATCGACGTGCCGGGAGTGGTACGCCGGGTCAGGGCGCTCGCCGGACGGATCGGCACTGACGGCGTCGACGCCGTGACGGAGGCGGACCTCGTACTGCGCCTCACCCGGGCCGCACGGTAAGACCGCGCGTCAGTCGGAGCAGGCCTGGGTGGAGACGGGAGTGACGGAGTTGAGGCCCGCACGCGCGTCCGGCGCGACCTCGCTGGCGGTCAAGGCGTACCCCGTCTCCTTGTCGTCCAGGGCGGCGGCGAAGATCACGCCGTACACAGTGCCGTCGGGCGCGAGCAGCGGTCCGCCTGAGTTGCCGGGCTCGACGATCCCCCTGATCGCGTAGATCTCGCGCTTGACCTGGCCGGCGTGATAGATGTCCGGACCCTTCGCCCACTGCCTGGTCCGGATCCGGGCGGCCACCGCGACGTACCCGGGGTGCCCCTTCGGGAATCCGGCGACGACGGCGCTGTCGCGGGTCTTCGCGCTGGGGTTGAACGCCAGCGGCTTTTGCGCCAGCCCCGGCACCCGCAGGATCGCGATGTCGCGGCGTGAGTCGTACACGACCACCCGGGCGCTGTAGGAGGCCCCGCCCATGACGTACACCGTCGGGCCGCCCCGGACGCCGGCCACCACGTGAGCGTTGGTCATCACGCGCTCCGGCGCGTACACGAATCCGGTGCCCTCGATCTTGCGCTGGCACGACGGCGCGGTGCCGACGATCTTGACGATGCTGCGCCGGGCGGCGCGCAGCTCGGGCGTGGACTCCACGTTGGGGTCGGGCGGCGGCACGTCGACCAGCGACTCGCCGCCGAGACCGCCGAAGACCTGCGGGAACTCGGTCTTGGCCACAAAGCCGCGGAACGACGCGAACCAGCCGTCGACCGCGTCCGGCATGACGTCGTCGACCCCGTGCAGCACCTGCGAGTTGGCGACCTGGGTGCGGAGAGCCGAGAACGGCGAGTTGCGGACGGCGCTGCCGATGAACCAGGCGACCAGGAGCAGCGACACGACACTCACCACGGCGCCACCTGCGGCGTCGACGGCTCGGGCGTTGCTGCCCGTCACCCGGTTGCGCAGCACGGCGCCGAGCGACGACGCCAGCAACTGGCCGAGCGTGGCGGTGAGGAAGGCGATGACGATCGCGAGCAGGGCCTGCTGAGACGGCCCCTCGACCACCGCACGGGCGATCGGCGGCGCGATCAGCGCACCGCAAATTCCACCACCAACGAACCCGGCGAAGCTCAGCAGGCCCACGATGAAGCCCTGCCGGTAGCCCGAGACGGCAAAGAGCACGACGAGCGCCAGCAAGATCAGGTCGAGGATATGGTCGCCCAGCACGGAAATACCGTATAGGGCGGAAGGCGATGTTCACGTCGCCTCTGCGGACCAGTTCTTGCTTCGTCCCGGTAATTCCGGGGGATGACCCTCAATCGCGGGCGGCGAGTCCCAGCACGTCGGCGGGCAGATCTTCGATCCGGTCGCGGTCCCACGGACGGGCCCAGCCACCGATTTCCAGGAACTGGTCGAGCAGCCCGGCGGTGAAGCCCCAGACAAGCATGCCGCGTACCCGGAAGGCCGCGCCCAGGTAACCGCTCGGGCCGCGCACCCGCAGCCGGTTGGCCGGGTCGGCGAGCTCGCCGATCGGCACCCGCGCCACCGCGGCCACCTCGCCCGGGTCGTTCGCCGATACCTCCGACGGCTCCCGCCACCAGGCGGCGACGGGCGTCACCCGGTAGCCGCTGCGGGTCACGTGCACCTCGGGCAGTACGGCGAGCACCTCCACGCCGCCCGGATCGAGGCCCGTCTCCTCGGCCGCCTCGCGCAGCGCCGCCGCCACCGGCCCGTCGTCCTCCGGGTCGATCCCGCCGCCGGGGAACGCCGGCTGCCCGGCGTGCTTGTTGAGGGTGGCCGCCCGCTCGATCAGCAGCAGGTCAGGTCCGTCCGGCCCCTCGCCGAACAGGACCAGTACGGCCGCGGGCCGCGCGCCGCTCGGCGGCCGCAGCGCCGCCGGAACCGGCAATGAATGCGCCGCGGCGACGAAACTGTCCAGCCAAGTGGGGGTCACAGCAGTCCCAACGGAGTGGGCTCCCGGTTTATTCATCGAGCCGCACGGCGGTCAGCGTTCGGGCTCGGGGTCGGCCAGCCAGCCGAGCAGCTGGGTATCGAAGGTATGAGGGCGTTCCTGATGCGGGAAATGCCCGGCTCCGTCGATCAGCTTCCAGCGGTACGGCGCCTCGACGTACCGGCCGGAGCCCTGGGCGCTGGCCGGCAGTACGCAGGGGTCGAGTGCCCCGTGCAAATGAAGGGTGGGCACCTGGACCGGGGCCCGCATCCGGTGCGCGTACCGGACCCCGTCCGGACGGGGCAGCGAGCGGATCAGCCACCGGTGGTACTCCATCGCGCAGTGTGCGACGCCCGGAATCTGGATCGCCTGCCGCGCGAGCCGTTCGGTCTGTTCGTCCGGCCAGCCGGGCGCCGACCAATCGTGCAGCATGCGCCCCACGGCCGCCCCGTTGTCCCGGACCAGCTCCCGTTCCGGGACGACCGGCAGCTGAAAGCGGAACACCCGCCGGCTGGCCCACCCCTGACCGCGCACATCGTTGCGTACGGCCTGGCGCAGCCGGAGCGGGTGCGGCGCGGAGACCGGGACGAGCCGCTGGACGACCTTGGGGTAGTAGACCGACATGGTCCAGGCCAGCAGACCGCCCCAGTCGTGCCCGACGACGACCGCGTTGGCCTCGCCAAGGGCCCGCACCAGGCCGGCCGCGTCGCCCGCCAGCGTCACCAGGTCGTACCCCCGCGGCGGCTTGTCGCTGCCGCCGTACCCGCGCAGGTCGACGGCCACCGCGCGATAGCGGACGGCGGGCAGGGAGACCAGCTGGTTGTGCCACGACCACCAGAACTCCGGGAACCCGTGCAGCAGCAGGACGAGCGGGCCCTCGCCCGCCTCGGCGATATGAAATCGGGTGCCGCCGGCGCTCACGGCCCGATGGGTCCACGGACCCTCGGTATAGACGCTGGTGTGGGGGCCGGCCATCGACGGCTATTCCGTGATCGCGGGCTGCTGCTCGCCGCCGGAGCGGCGCAGCATCGCGAGGTCGTCGGTCACGGTCTTGCGCGTCACGCTCAGCTTGCTCATCTTGCGCATCCGGAGCAGGCCGATGCCGATGAGCGCGCCGGCCAGCAGGACGTACGCACCGGACACGATGAGGAAGGCGGCCCAGTCCCAGATGCCGGCCGCGACCAGACCGAACGCCGCCGCGATGGACAGCAGGATGACGACCACGCAGGCGATCACCCCGGCCACGGCGAACAGCGTGCCGCCGAGCGCCACGCGCTTGGCGTCGCCCTTCAGCTCCAGCTTGGCGAGCTCGATCTCCGCCTTGACGAGGTGGGAGACGTTGGCCGACGCGAGCGCGACCAGCTCGCCGAGAGACTTGTCCTCGATCTGATCGTCAGTCGGTGCCTCGCTCATGTCGCGTTCTCCTTTCCGATGGAGCGGTCCCCATTCCGCTCCGGGGGAGCATCCCCGTCCCTACGGCGGCGGCCACCGGGCGACCAGGCTCGCGATCAAAACCGCCGTGGTCACTCTCTCGAATCGATCCGCTCTCGTGTAGGCAAAATGCCGATGAGGAGCGAAACGGTGAAGCCTAGCCCCGGCGAGCGGCAGGGGCGTAACCGAGTACCGGCCGGCATGAGTACGCGGCGCGATGCGGAACCGTACCACGCCGCGTACTCGTGCCTTGGTTACTCTTCGGGCTTTGCCGACGGCAGCTTCTCCCTGATGAGGTCCATCACGGCGCTGTCCGTCAGCGTGGTGACGTCACCCAGGGACCGGTTCTCCGCGACATCGCGCAGCAGCCGCCGCATGATCTTGCCCGACCTGGTCTTGGGCAGCTCGGGCACCACCATGATCTGACGCGGCTTGGCGATCGGGCCGAGGGTCTTGGACACGTGGTCACGCAGCGCCTTGACGAAGTCTTCGCCCTCGACATTGCCCGCCGAACCACGCGGGATGACAAACGCGACGATCGCCTGCCCGGTGATCGGGTCGGTGGCGCCGACCACCGCGGCCTCGGCGACCTTCGGATGCGACACCAGCGCCGACTCCACCTCGGTGGTGGAGATGTTGTGGCCGGACACGAGCATCACGTCGTCGACCCGGCCGAGCAGCCACACGTCGCCGTCGTCGTCCTTCTTCGCGCCGTCGCCGGCGAAGTAGAGCCCCTCGAACCGGGACCAGTACGTCTTCACGTACCGCTCGTCGTCGCCCCAGATCGTCCGGAGCATCGACGGCCATGGCTCGGTGAGGACGAGGAAGCCGCCGCCGCCGTTCGGCACCGCCTGGGCCTGGTCGTCGACCACCTCGGACGAGATGCCGGGCAGCGGGCGCATCGCCGCGCCCGGCTTGCCGTGCGTGACGCCGGGCAGCGGGCTGATCATGATCGCGCCGGTCTCGGTCTGCCACCAGGTGTCGACGACCGGGCAGCGTCCGCCGCCGATGTGCTCGCGGTACCAGATGTACGCCTCCGGGTTGATCGGCTCGCCGACCGTGCCCAGGACACGCAGCGACGACATGTCGTGCTGCTTGGGGATGTCCTCGCCCCACTTCATGAAGGTACGAATGGCCGTCGGGGCCGTGTAGAAGATCGTCACCTTGTACTTCTCGATGATCTCCCACCAGCGGCCCTTGTGCGGGGTGTCGGGCGTGCCCTCGTACATCACGCCGGTGGCCCCGTTGGCGAGCGGGCCGTACACGATGTACGAGTGACCGGTCACCCAGCCGATGTCCGCCGAACACCAATAGACGTCGCTCTCCGGCTTGAGGTCGAAGACGGCGTAGTGGGTGTAGGCGCACTGCGTGAGGTAGCCGCCGGTCGTGTGCAGGATGCCCTTCGGCTTACCCGTCGTACCTGAGGTGTAGAGGATGTAGAGCGGGTGCTCGGCGTCGATCGCGGGCGCCTCGTGTTCGGCCGGCTGCCGGTCGACGACGTCGTGCCACCACAGGTCGGGGCTGTTCCACGCGACTTCCTGGCCGGTACGGCGGACGACGAGGACGTGCTCGATGGTCGGCGTGCTGGTAACCGCCTCGTCCACGATCTGCTTGAGCCCGGACGGCTTGCCGCGCCGGTAGCCGCCGTCCGCGGTGATCACGAGCTTGGCCTCGGCGTCGTTGATGCGGGTGGACAGCGCCTCGGCGCTGAAGCCGCCGAAGACGACGGAGTGCGTGGCGCCGATCCGGGCGCACGCCAGCATCGAGATCGGCAGCTCCGGGATCATCGGCAGGTAGATCGCCACTCGGTCGCCTTTGCGCACGCCGAGCTCGAGCAGCGCGTTGGCGGCCTTGTTGACCTCTTGCTGGAGATCCGCGTACGTGATCGTCCGAGTGTCGCCCGGCTCACCTTCCCAGTGATAGGCGACCTTGTCGCCGCGCCCGGCCTCGACGTGCCGGTCCACGCAGTTGTACGCCACGTTCAGCTCGCCGCCGATGAACCACTTGGCGAACGGCGGGTTGCTCCAGTCCAGGGTGGTGTCCCAGCGCTTGGCCCAGGTGAGCCGGTCGGCCTGTCGTTCCCAGAACGCCAGGCGGTCGTCGGCCGCTTCGTCGTAGGCCTCCTGCGTCACGTTGGCCTTCTCGGCGAGCTCAGGGGGCGGCGCGAACCGCCGGTTCTCATGAAGCAGGTTAGAAAGTGTCTCTTGAGTCACGCGTACTCCTTCGTGCTCGCTCCTACGTACGGAAGCAGTGAGGGGCCCGATACCTCCAACTTCACCAGGCGAGTCCCCGGTCTCACAAGTGGCGACGTGACTCGGGTCGCCCCACTCGTGAGCGTACCGCCGCGAGGCTTCGGTACCGGCCTGGGGTAGTAGTGAGAATCTGACGAATAGCCGGAAAGTGAGTTGTGAAACGATTCAAGTGCACTGCTTTTTGTGCCATTCGGTGGATAAAGGGGCTGAGTGCCATCTGTAGTGCCTTCTGGAGGTCATCCTGGCATCATGCCCAGCCATCTCCGGTTATACGTTCCGCCATCCGGAAAAGACCAGTTGGCGGTGACGCATAGAGTCATGCCGTGACCGATCCCTTTGCCGACGTCGCCGCCTTGCCTGAGATGGCCGATGCCGTAGCCGGCGCGCGAGCGGCCGTTGACAGGCTGCTCGGACATCGGGTGCTGCGGCGACGCAGCGCCGAGGTCTCCGCGGAATCGGCGCTGCGTGGCGCGCGTGCCTCGGCGGCGCTCGAAGGCCATGCCGTGGCGCTGGACGATGTACGTGCCGGTGCCGTCGACGATCCCGTCGTGCAAGGTGCACTGCGGGTGTCGGCCGAGCTGGGCACGTTGAGTGAGATCTGGCGCCAGGCGCCGGGGCAGGTGCTGGCCCGGCTGCATGCGCTGGCGGCACTGGACGTCGTCGAGGCCGACCGGCTCGGCCGCCCTCGTACGGGCGAGCGTGGTTCTTCCCCGCCTGACGTGCACGTGGGCTCCGCGGAGACGGTACGCGGTGAGCGCGCCGAGCCCGGTGGCCGGCTGAGGGCGGCAGGCGGCGGGCCAGAGCCGGATGCCGACCCTGCGGGCCGTTCGTCCCGTCCCGGCTCGCGGAAGCCGGGCCCCGTTGGCGCCGTACGTACCGCGCGGGAGCGGTCGGAGGTGGGACCGGCGCCCGGGCCTGGGCTGCGGGATTCGGGGCGGTCGGCCTTGGGGTCGCTCGCCTTGGGGTCGCTGGATTTGGGGCCGCCGCCTGTGCCGACGGAGGTCTCGGCACGGCTCGACGCCTTGTTCGGCCTGCTCACCACCCGGACGGAGGCTCCGGCGCTCGTCGTCGGCGCGATCGTGCATGGCGAGTTGCTCGCGCTGCGGCCGTTCGGCTGGGGTGACGGAGTCGTGGCGCGGGCGGCACAGCGCGTGACCTTCATCGAACGCGGCCTGGACCCTAAGTCGCTGGTCGCACCCGAGGTGGGCCACGCCGAACTCGGTGATGCGTACGCCGCGGCGCTGCGTGGCTATGTCTCCGGAACGCCGGCCGGGATGGCGCAGTGGGTACGGCACTGTGCCGACGCGGTTAGCGCCGCCGCCCGCGACTCGCTGGCCGTATGCGAGGCCCTGCAGCGCGGCTAGGCATTTATCTGGAGAAGCCACCACACAAGCGAACGGCGCCCCTTACTGGGACGCCGTCGCCGTCACGTCACACCGGGTTACCAAGCGTGCACCTCTATCCGTCGGAGCGGGTCAAGCCCGTCACGACGCGCCTCCCGCGGCTGGTCGCGCGTGGGTACCCGGCTGCCGTGCTCGGACACTCGGTCCGTGTTCCCCTGTCTACGCCTTGTTCGCCCAGTTGACAAGCCCCGAATCGGAAGCCGGATCGTTCCTGATGATCGACCACCGGCAAAACGACGGGGCGTCCTGGGGTTTACGTTGGATCAGCAAAGTCCTGAAACGAGGCATTCGTTAGGGGTTGCGCTACTCGCTCCGTGATCACACAGCGTTATTTTGTGTGCGGCGGAACGATCACCAAAAGGTGCTGTACGCTCCTCGCCCTATGTGCGGCAAGGGCTCCGGTACGGTTCGTAGCCGCTGAGAAGGGGTGATCAAAATGCACGAGTGTTCCTGTTGGGGATGATCGGGTCGACGTAGTCAGAAAAATTGTCCGGCCCGATGAACTTTGATGCTCGACGAAACTCGCGACGGTCGGGCAGCATATGTTGTATCTGCATACACTGGACTCTCTAGCTTTGCTCATCTCTTACCCTGGTCTTGCGAACGGTTGGTGAGACCAGACCCCGAGACTTTCTTGGGAAACGGACCCGGCTCTACCCCCCCGGAGCCGGACCGTTCGGCGACCCCCGCTCTCCCCCCCGGCGGGGGTCGCCCCGTCTCTACCCACAAGTAGGCCTGGGCTCGGCCGCTGGAGAGTGGCGTAGGAGGTCGTGCCGGGAGCGGGTGGCGGGGTTATCCACAGGTTGGGAAAAGTCTTCCGGTGGGTCGCGACGGGGGAACATGCTGGGTTCCTCCGACGGGTGACCAGGGAGGACTCCGATGACGACGGTTGCGCTGATCGCGAGCGCCGACGCCCTGATCCTCGACGATCTGCTGCGCCTCGCGGCCGCGGCCGACGTCGAGGTCGAGGTGGCTCGAGACCCCGACATGGTGCGGGCGGCGTGGTCGGGTCCTCAGCTGGTCCTCGTCGGCCATGACTTAGCCGGGCCGGTGGCTGAGCGAGAGCCGCCGCGACGCGCCGGCGTCGTCGTGGTGGCGATGGACGAAGACGACGAGTCGGTCTATCGGGCCGCGGTCGGGCTCGGCGCGCAGCACGTCGTCACGCTGCCCGATGCGGAGGCGTGGCTCGTCGACGCGTTCGCGGTCGCCGCCGAGCCGCCGGGTCCGCGAGCCGTACAGATCTGCGTGGTCGGCGGGCGGGGCGGTGCCGGCGCGAGCGTCCTCGCCACCATGCTGGGCCTGTCGGCGGCGCGGCGCGGGCATGCGGCGCTGCTCGTCGACGGCGACCCATACGGTGGCGGTCTCGACCTGGTGCTGGGCCAGGAGGCCGCCGACGGCGCCCGCTGGCCGGAGTTCACCGGTCGCCGCGGCCGGTTGAGCGCCGCCGCGCTCCAAGAGTCGCTGCCCAGGCTGGGCGAGCTGTCGGTGCTCTCGTGGGATCGCGGGCCGACCGAGCCGATCCCCGGCACGGCGATGCGGTCCGTACTCGACGCGGCGAGCCGCGCTTTCGCCTTGGTCGTCGTCGACCTGCCCCGTTACCTCGACGAGGCGGCCGCCGAGGCGCTGGCGACGGGCACCCTCACCCTGCTGGTCGTGCCCGCGGAGGTACGAGCGGCGGTGGCCGCCGACCGGGTGGCTACGGCGCTGCGCCGCCACGCCTCGGACGTACGGGTCGTTGTGGCCAGACCGGCGCCCGGTGGGCTGACCCCCGAGGCCGTGGCCCAGGCGCTCGGCCTGCCGCTCGCGGGCACCATCGACCGTGATCGGCGCCTGGCGATCGCGCTCGAACACGGCGATCTTCCAGATCTGCGCCGCCGTGGGCGCATCTCCGGTCTGTGCGATCGGCTGCTGGCCGACTTTGGCCAGACTGATCCGCGGCGTGGTGATGTGGCATGAGCGGGCCGGGCGCGGGCGGGCGACTCGCGGACGCCGTCCGGGGGCGGCTGGCCGGAGCGGGCGCGGCCAGGCCCACGACGGCCGAGGTCGCGGCCGCGGTACGAGCCGAGCATGGCGTGCTGGGCGACACCGAGGTGCTCACCCTCGCCGACCAGCTCCGCGCCGACCTCGTCGGTGTGGGCCCGCTGGAGCCGTTGTTGCGCGATCCCGAGGTCACCGACGTCCTGGTCAACGGTCCAGACGAGGTCTGGCTCGACGCGGGCGCCGGGCTGGTCCGGGCCAAGGTGCGCTTCCCTAGCGAGACGGCACTGCGTCGGCTGGCCCAGCGACTGGCGGCGCTGGCCGGTCGGCGGCTCGACGACGCGGCGCCCTACGCCGACGCACGCCTGCCCGGCGGCGTGCGGCTGCATGCGGTGCTGCCGCCAGTCGCCGCCGGCGGCACGTCGCTGTCGCTCCGGCTGCCCCGCCGCCGCGCCTTCACGCTCGATGAGCTGGTCGCCGCCGGCACGGTTCCGCGTGCCGGGGCCGACCTGCTGTCCGGCCTCGTCGCCTCGCGGGTGGCCTTCCTCGTCACCGGCGGCACCGGCACGGGCAAGACGACCCTCTTGTCGAGCCTGCTGTCGCTGGCCGATCGGGGCGAGCGGGTCATCCTGGTCGAAGACTCCGCCGAGCTGCGTCCCGACCATCCGCACGTCGTACGGCTGGAGGCCCGGCCACCCAACGTCGAGGGCGCAGGCGGGGTGACTCTGCACGACCTGGTGCGGCAGGCCCTGCGCATGCGTCCCGATCGCCTGGTCGTGGGTGAGGTGCGCGGCCACGAGGTCGTCGATCTCCTGGCCGCCTTGAACACCGGGCATGAGGGCGGCTGCGGCACCCTGCACGCCAACGCCGCCGCCGACGTGCCGGCCCGGCTCGAAGCCCTCGCCTGCGCCGCCGGCCTCAGCAGAGACGCGGTGCACAGCCAGCTCGCCGCCGCTCTCGACGTTGTCGTCCACCTCGTACGGGACGCCGGCGGCGGCCGACGACGGATCGCCGAGATCTGCCTGCTGCGACGCCGCCCAGACGGCCTGGTGCAGGCCATCCCCGCCGTGTCGTTCGGCCGTGACGGACGGTTGACGGCCGGAGCAGGTGCCGACGACCTCACTCGCCGACTGGCCGCGGCGTCCCCCGGGAGGCCGATGTGAACGCCGGGCCGGCCGCCGCGGTCTTCGTCGGTCTCGCCGTCTGGGTCGCCGCCGCACCGCCGCGCGCCGCCGTCCGGCTGCGCGACCTGGCCGCGCCGCCCGAACCCTCGATCGCCACCTCGGCCGTACGAACCCTCGTCACAGCTGTACGAGACCTGCGGCGCGGCCGACATCGCATCCGCGAACGCCGCGCCGCGGTGATCGAGCTGTGCGACGGCATTGGCGCCGAGCTGGTGGCGGGACGGGCTCCGGACATCGCGTTAGCCCACGCGGCGGCGGTCCTGGACGAGGAGTTGCGGACGGCGCTCATAGCCGTGTCCGCCGGCGGCGACGTCGCGGCCCAGCTCGACCAGGTCGCCGGGCTGCCCGGCGCCGAAGGGCTGCGACTCCTGGCCGGCTGCTGGCGGATCGGCGCCGAGCGCGGCGGCATGTTCGCCGGGGTCGTCGAAGGGCTCGCCGCCGCGCTACGCGATGAGGAGGCGCACCGCGCCGAGGTGGCGGCGCAACTGGCGGGCCCGAAGGCGACGGCGCGCCTGCTTGCCGCCCTGCCCCTGCTCGGGCTGGCCATGGCCGCGGCCCTGGGGGCCCGGCCACTCGCCTTCCTGTTCGGCACCTTGCCCGGTGTGGCCTGCCTCTTCACCGGCATCGGCCTGGACGCCCTCGGCCTGCTGTGGGCCAGGCGCTTGGCCGCCGCGGCCGAAGTCCCCAGATGACCTAAGAGGATGGTTCACCCGTGAGAGCTACGTCCAAGAGTCCAGACCGACGCCCGCACTATGGCGCCCGCTACGGCCTGCGGTGCGGCGCCGCGGCGCCGACGGTCAAGGGCCGCGACGAGGCGGCCGAGCTCATCGTCGAGCGGCACTCCTACGACATTCCGGAGGTCGACGCGCGGCCCGTCGTCGCCGGCAGCCGCGACTACCTCTCGTTGGTGACGGACAGCGGATCGGAGCTCCGATGAGCGCGGTCGCGGCGGCGCTCTGTGCCGCGCTCGCCGCTGCCCTCGTCTCCCATGGCACGCCGTCCGCCGGGCATCGCCTGGCCGCCCTGCTGCCCAGGGGCGCGCCACTAGCTGCGGAACCATCGCAAGGACCGCAGGCCCAAGAAGTCGCCGAGGGAGCGCAAGACGACCGACGGGCCGCCCGGATGCGCCGCGGCGTGGCGGCACTGGCCGGGGTCGCCTGCGCCGTCTTGCTGGGGGGCTTGCCCGGCGCGCTGGCGGGGGCCGGCGTCGCGCTGGTCTGCGCCCGGCTGCTGTCCAAGCTGGAGCCACGTGCGGTCAGGAAACGTCGGGCTCGGCTGATCGCCGATCTGCCCGTGGCGATCGACCTCATGGCCGCGTGCCTGCGCGGCGGGTCCTCCTGGGCCGAGTCCGTCGAGGCCGTGGCCACCGCACTCGGAGGCCCTCTCGGCACCGAGTTGCGTCGGGTGGCCGCCCAGATTCGGCTCGGCGCCGACCCGGTCGCGACCTGGATGGCGCTCGCCGCCGAACCGGCCATGGCGAGCCTGGCCAGAACGGCCGCACGGGCGTCGGACAGCGGCTCGGCTCTCGCTCCCACCCTGGCGCGCCTGGCTCAGGACCAACGCCGCACGGCGCGGGCCGAGGCATCCGCGCGAGCCCAGGCCGCCGGCGTCCGCGCGGTCGCTCCGCTCGGCCTCTGCTTCCTGCCGGCCTTCGTCCTGATCGGCATCGTCCCCGCAATCGCCGGCATCGCCGCCGAGGTCTTCCTCCCCTAAGACTCCGAGCTCATCGACCCGCCATCACACAAACCCCTGCCTGCCAGCCCGCGCCGCGTTCACCGTGGTCGCTGGGATCGATCTGACGGTCGGGGTGCCGAGCTCATCGTTGGGGTCGACAACACACCATCCAGTGACGTCGACAAGTAGAGCACTGACGCAGACACGTCGGCCTCCGAGGCGGGTTTTCCACAGAACGCCGTTCGCCTGGTGAGGCCGCTGATCCCCGCGCAGTCTGGTTTCCGGGCCGTCGGCCCTCCTGATGGAAGGAGATCGGATGCAAGCGATGTTCGCGCTGGCCGGAAGGCGACTCGGGAACGGACGAGATGACGGCATGTCCACCGCGGAGTACGCCGTGGGCACCGTGGCGGCCGCCGCGTTCGCCGGCCTGCTATTCAAGATCGTCACCAGTCCCCAAGTGAGGGAGATGCTCTTAGGGATCATCCACAAGGCGCTCAACCTGGCCGGATGACGCCGTGCGAATTCTGCGCGCACGGCTGCACGGCACCAGGGCGGAGCGCGGGTCGGTGACGGCCGAGATCGCGGTGGCGCTGCCGGCGCTGGTCCTCGTCATCGTCGTCGCCCTGTGGGGTGTATCCGCCGCGGCCGCCCAGGTGGCCTGTGTCGACGCCGCCCGGGCCGGAGCCCGGGCGGCGGCACGCGGCGAGCCCGTTCCGGCGGTTCAGGCGGCCACGGTCCGTGCCGCTCCGCCGGGTGCGAAGGTCACCACCCGGCGCGACGGCGATCGCACCGAGGTCGAGGTCATCGCCCAGATCCGCGCGCCCGCGCTGAGCGGCCTGCCGCCCATCGTGGTGCGGGAGCACGCCGTGGCAGCCACCGAGCCGGGAGTGGACGGCCCATGACCTGGCGACGGAGGCTGGCGGGCGGCCCTGCCGATCGAGGGTCGGGGACGATCTGGGTGGTCGCCTTGATGTCGCTGGTCTGGCTGACGGCGGCGGTGGCGATGACCGTCGGCGGCGTTCGCGCGGCCCGGCACCGGGCGCACGCCGCGGCGGATCTCGCCGCCCTCGCGGCCGCCTCGCATGCCCTGGACGGGCCCGCACTGGCTTGCGATGTCGCCGAGTCCGTCGCGCGAGCCGCGGGCGGCCATGTGACCGGGTGCGTACTGCGAGGCCGCGTCGCCGACGTCACCATCTCGGCCTCGGCGCACGTGCCCGGCTTCGGCACGCTACCGGTGACCGCTCGCGCCCGTGCCGGCCCCGCCATAGTTCGGCCCAGGAAAGAAACCAGCGAGTGAATGGAGGAGCAGGCCGACGGGAAGTGCGGCGACTGCCGGGAGCGAACCCAGGGCCGGTGCGTAACCCACACTCACGCACGTCGTTGTACGTGGTGTCAGCCGCCCGGCGCCCGGCGACGGAGAGTAGTCGCTCAACTGGGTTATTGTCACCGATCCGTGCTTTTCGTTACCGGTGGGTTCGGTACGCTGCTGTAAGCATTCGGGTACCACATGAATCATCGGCTTCGCCGGACGCCTGGTGCACCAGGTGCCGCACGACGAGGACGACGAAGGGAAGTACGCCGTGCCGCAGATCCGCAAACTCGGGGCACTGACGTTGGCGATCCCTCTCGCGGCCGGCATCGTCGCGTTCGGTCCAGGCACGGCGGCCGAGGCGGAGGGTACGGGCATCAAGAGCCCGGCCGGCAATGCCGTCATCACCAGCGGGTCGCGTGCGACCGTGACGGCGCACCTCGCGCTCCTCGCGATCGACCGCCTGTATGTCCGCGGGCCTGGCTTCAGCGACCGCCAGATCGCCAGCGGCACCGGCCCGAAAGACATCTCCGGCACCGTCGGCGTCGCTCGGAACGGCGCCTACGTGGCCACGCTCAAAGACCTGCTTGGTAGCACCATCGACCAGCGCACCTTCTACGTAAGGGTGCCGCCGTCGCGGCCCACCGGCGTCGACACGAGCGTGTCCGATCACAAACTGGTCGTCCGCTGGGATCGCGGCGACGAATCCGATCTCAGCGGCTACAACGTCTACGTCGGCGGCAAGGCGGCTCGCACCGGCTCTACCGGCGCCCTGTGCGCGGGGAAGGTCTGTTCCACCGCGTTGAGCCTGCCCGCGTCCGGTGGGCGCGTCGACGTCGGAGTGCGGGCGCTACGCCCTGACGGACTGGGCGGCAAGGTCCCCTCCAAGCTCGCGACGGCAACCGCGGTGCTGCCCGGCGCCGGCGCGCTCGCCAACGGTCGCGGCCTGAGCGGGCTGCCTCCCCAGACAACAGAACCGCTGCTGCCGCTCCAGGGCCGGTCGCCGCTGACGCTGCCGAACGTCGCGCCCAACGGCCAGACCCCCGGCTTCCAGTACCCCGCCCCCGCGCCGCAGGTCGCGAACCCCGCCGCTGCCGCGCAGGGCAAGAACGCATCCTCGACGAGTCCGCTGAAGTGGGGGAAGAGCCTGGCCATCGCCCTCATTCTCCTGGTTCTGGCGGCACACCTGGGCATGTGGACCCGACGGCAGCGCCTAGCACAGGCGGCGGCCGCCGGCGCTTCCGAGCCGGCCGCCGGCGAAAAGCCGAGCCCCGACGGCAAAGGGCGCACGCGCAAGGCCGAGCCGAACTCCGCGTCCGCCGCGTCCGACGCAACGGCCCCCGCAGCCCTCGAGCGGTCGCGGCCGGTCGACCCGGGCCGCGACGCCGCTGTGGCGTCCACCGGAAGGCTCATCGACGCCAAGGCGCCCGTCGCCGACGCGGCCATGCTCAACGCCGCCGACAAGGCCGTACGACCCCTGCCCGAGCACCTGGAGCGGGCCCCAGAGGTCGTCGGCGCCACGGCCAGGGCTCGTTCGGCGGCCCCGAGCGCTAAGCCACGTGCTCCGCAGCCGAAGGCCAAGCGGTCGTCGTCGCGGCGTTCGTCCGGCTATCGCGGCCGTCGCCGCGCCAACTAGCGCGCTCACCGAAGGCCCCCGACCGATCGGCCGCCGACGACATTCGGCGTGGCGTTTCCACATCGCGGGGCGCCCAGTTCAACGCCTTATCACCCTGCGGGCGAAGCCGTGCTGCCAACGAATGAGGCCAGACCGCCCTGCGGCCGGTGAGATCAATTCCGAAACCCCGTTGGATGATCTCGGTCAGCTGTCGAAGAAGGGAGAGGTGGAGACCGCGGAGCCGGAGGCGGGTCGCGCCGCCGGCGGAGTGGGCTGCTGGCCACGGACCCGGGCCAGCTCACGCTGCAGGTTGCGCTTTTCCATCTCCAGCGTGGTGAGCGACTCCTCGTGCGTGTCGCGTAGTTCGCGCAACTCCCGACGGACTCGTACGGCACGGCCCGCACCTACGACCGTAACGATCATGCCGGCCATGAAGATCATGGACACGACGGCGCCGGCCAGGAAGACGTGCCACTGCGCGGTGATGCCGGGAACGGCGTGGTCGAAGAGAATGAGCTGGCCAGTGCCGGTGTTGTTGAACACAACGCCGACTCCCACGCCCAGGGCGACGGCGACGACGGCGAGTCCGAGGAAGATCATCGGGATGGGCTCCTCTCCCGTACGGGGGTCCGGAAGATCTGCTGCGCCCGGGAGACTAGCGGCAAAAGCCGCAGGTCGCCACGATTCTCACGCTCTGGGCATCGCTCGCAACAGAACGTCGAGAAGATCAAGAGCGCCCTGCTTGGACAGCGGCTCGTTGCCATTACCGCACTTGGGCGACTGGATGCAGGACGGGCACCCGCCCTCGCACTCGCATGCCGCGATCGCCTCGCGCGTGGCCCGCAGCCAGCCGACGGCCCGCGCGTACCCCCGTTCGGCGAAACCCGCACCGCCCTCGTGCCCGTCGTACACGAACACCGTCAACAGACCGGTATCCGGGTGCAGGGCCGTGGACACGCCGCCGATGTCCCACCGGTCGCACGTCGCGAACAGCGGCAGCAACCCGATCGAGGCGTGCTCGGCCGCGTGCGCCGCGCCCGCGAGGTCCCCCTCTTCCAGCGGAGAGTCCGCGATCTGGGCGGCGGACAGCGTCCACCACACCGCCCTGGTGCGCAGTGTGCGCGGCGGCAGGTCGAGCGGCTTCTCGCCGAGCACCTCGCCGGTCTGCCAGCGGCGCATCTGGTACGCCACGACCTGCCGGGTCACCTCGACGGTGCCGAAACACAACGACGCCTCGCCCCACGACGACGTACGCAGCGTCTCCAGGATGCGGATGTCGGTGATGTCGCGCGCCGTCGTCGAATAGTCCGGGTCGGCCGCCGTCACCAGTGCGACCGAGTCCTCCAGATCCAGGGTCTGCACGACGTACGATTCGCCCTGGTGCAGGTAGACCGCGCCTTCGTGCACCGTGGTGTGCGCCGACGGCTCGTCCACGGTGCCGAGCAGCCGTCCGGTGGCTGCCTCCACGACCTGCACCGGGGCGCCGCCCGTACCGCGGATGTCGGCGAGGTCGGCGGCGCGGTCCCGGGGCCGGGTCCAGAACCAGCCGGCCGCCCGCCGCCGCAGCATCCCGCGCCGTACCAGATCCGGCACGAGGTCCCGTGCGGACGGGCCGAACAACGCCAGGTCGTCCTCCACCAGCGGCAGCTCGGCCGCGGCAGCGCACAGGTGCGGCTCCAGGACGTACGGATTGTCCGGGTCGAGCACGGTCGCCTCGACCGGGTTCCCGAAGATCGCGGACGGGTGATGTACGAGGTAGGTATCCAGCGGATCGTCGCGGGCGACCAGCACGGCCAGGGCGTCCTGGCCCGACCGCCCGGCCCGGCCGGCCTGCTGCCACAGCGACGCCCGCGTGCCCGGCCACCCGCACACGATCACCGCGTCGAGCCCCGACACGTCCATCCCGAGCTCCAGCGCGTTCGTCGTCGCGAGCCCGATCAGCGACCGAGACCGCAGCGCGGCCTCCAGCGCCCGCCGCTCCTCCGGCAGGTAACCGGCCCGGTACGCCGCCACCTGGCGGGCCAGCGACGGCGCCACCTCCGCCAAGGCCCGCCGTGCGCTCAGCGCGATCGACTCGGCGCCACGTCTGGATCGTACGAAGGCCAGCGTCTGCACGCCCTCGACCACGAGATCGGCGAGCAGATCGGCAGTCTCGCCGGTCGCCGTACGCCGAACCGGCGCGCCGTGCTCACCGCGTAGCTCGGTCAGCGGCGGCTCCCACAGCGCGAACTCCATCGCCCCGCGCGGCGAGGCGTCGTCGGCGACGTCGGCGACGGGCAGCCCGGTCAGCCGGCCCGCCGTCTCCGCCGGATCCGACGTGGTCGCCGAGGCCAGGATGAAGACCGGCGACACGCCGTATTTCCCGCAGATCCGCCGCAGCCGGCGCAGTACGGCGGCGACGTGCGAGCCGAACACGCCGCGGTAGCCGTGAGCCTCGTCGATGATCACGTACCGCAGCCGGCGAAAGAACGGCATCCACCGGGCATGGGCCGGCAGCAGCGAGCGATGCAGCATGTCCGGGTTGGTGAGCACGTAGTTCGCGTGCTGCCGGATCCAGGTCCGTTCGTCCGTCGGTGTGTCGCCGTCGTACGTCGCGGCCCGCAGCTGGGCCAGCCGCAGTCCGCGCAGCACCCGCAGCTGGTCGGCGGCCAGCGCTTTGGTCGGCGAGAGATACAGCACAGTGCCCCCGTCGAGGACCGCTGTCATCGCCGGCAGCAGGTACGCCAGTGACTTCCCCGAGGCGGTGCCGGTGGCGAGGATCACCGATGTGCCCTCGTGGGCGAGCTCGGCGGCCGCGGCCTGGTGCTCCCACGGCGCCGGGATGTCGGCCAGTGCCAGACGGTCGATGAGCAGCTGCGGCACCCACGACGGCCACCCGGCGCGACGCCCCTCACGTGCGGGAACGATCTCCACGTGGGTGACGCGGTCACGCCGGGTCGGATCGGCGATCAGGCGGCCCAAGGCCACCTGCGACGCGGATGCGGCGCCGGCCGCGGCGCCATCCGGTGAGGTTGACGAAGACACAGGTTTCCAGTCTGACATCGAGGGCAGATTAGGGAGATACTGCGACGGGCGGTGACGCCTGGCCTGACGCGTCCGGCATTCGCCTTTGCGGGTCGTCTGAGGTGGCGATTTCGTGTAAACGGCACGCCGGAGCGTGGTTGAATCACGGCGGGGTCGCGTGGGCCCCCAACCACTCGAGGTACGGCGCTGGAGGATATGTGGACCTGAAGGTGAACGACTACACCACGGATGATGGCCTGACCGTCATCAACGTGGAGGGGGAAATCGACGTCTACACCGCGCCGAAACTCCGTGAGAAGCTCATCGACCTGGTCAACAAGGGCAAGTTCCACCTCCTCGTGGACATGGAGAAGGTCGAGTTCCTCGATTCGACCGGGCTCGGTGTGCTGGTCGGCGGCCTCAAGCGGGTTCGCGCGCACGACGGTTCCCTCGAGCTGGTCTGTACCCAGGAGCGCATTCTGAAGATCTTCCGGATCACCGGTCTGACCAAGGTCTTCGGCATCCACGACTCGATCCAGGACGCGCAGGAGAAGCGTAAGGGACAGAAGTAAGGGTCCATTGGGTCCCTTCCCCGGGATGGCCCATTGACATGGCGACTGTTGAGCTCGCGTTCAGTGCGTTGCCGGTGCACGTCCGGACGGCGCGGCTGATCGTTACCGCCGTGGCTCGGCGGAGCGGCGTCGAAGAGGCGTTGCTCGATGAGGTACGGCTGGCCGTCGGCGAGGCGTGTTCTCGTGCCGTCGCGGCCCACCGGCTGCACTGTCCGCAGCAGCCCGTACGGTTGGAGTTGCGCGACGACAACGGCCGGTTCGAGGTCGTTGTCAACGACACGGCCCCGGACGGCAAACTCGCGGGCGAACTGCCTGCCATCTCACCGGACGGCGTCGGGGGCGACGACCCCGACGACCCCGATGTCCTGGGGCTCGCCGTCATCTCGGGCCTGGTCGACGATGTCGAGATCGCCCCCACCAGCGCCGGCGGCACGCAGATCCGCATGGGCTGGCCGGTCGACGCCAAGAAGAACGTCAACGAGTAACCCGCCCCAACGAAATGTTACTGAGGGGTTGACAAGGACCGCGGGCGGTGCGGGACGCTGCTACGGCATGGTGCCGGCCCCGCGGGAAGCGAGATCGTTGTGACATTGACCTCGATCCGCACACGCAGCCGTGCGCGCCGTCGGCCGGCCTGGAACCGCAAGCAGATCGTGTTGGCCGTCGCCTTCGCGCTGATCGTCGCGCATCTGGCCGTCCGCTGGGCGCTGCTGGCGGACTCGTACTTCCGGCAAGACGACTTCACTTACGTCGCGCGCGCGACCGAGCACTTGCCCGGCTGGGGCTATCTGATGCGCAGTCATGACGGCCAGATCATGCCCGGTGGCTTCGCGGTCGTCTGGGTGCTCGCGCGCGTCAGCGCGTACAACTGGACGCTCACCAGCGCCGTCACGTTGCTCCTGCACGCGCTGTCCGGCCTTGCGGTGCTGCGCATGCTGCGCGTGCTGTTCGGCGACCGGCCCGCGATCCTGGCGCCGCTGACCGTCTACCTGTTCACCCCCATGACGCTGGCGGCGACGGTCTGGTGGGCGGCGTCGCTGAACGCGCTGCCGCTGCAGATCGCGGTCGCCATGGCGGTGGCCGCACACGTCCGCTACATCCGTACGGACGAGTTTCGCCATGCCCGGGCCGCGTTCGGATGGACGGTCTTCGGGCTGCTGTTCTTCGTCAAGGCCGCCGTGGTGCCGTTCCTGCTGCTCGCGGTGACCAGTGCGTTCCTGGTCGAGGGCCCGTGGCTGCGCGCCCTCGTCGAGACGCTGCGCCGGCACTGGCGGGCCTGGGTGTTGTACGTGGCGCCGCTGCCCGTCTATGCCGTCATCTTCTTCGTGCAACTCGCCCACACGTCCACGACCAAGTTGAGCGCGCCGCGGAGCGGGGCCGTCTCGGACTTCGCGTCGACATGGCTGGGCAAGACCGTCCCCACGACGATGGTGGGCGGCCCGGGGCGCTGGTTCCCCAGCACGGCTCATGATTATGCCGTCGCCGCGCCGGACCAGTTGATGATCGCGATCGCGTGGGCCGTGGTGATCGCCGCGTTCGTGATGACGTTGTGGTTCCGGCGACGTGGCTGGCGGGCCTGGCTGATCCTGCTCGGCTGGCTGGTCGTCGCGGACATGGTCCCCGTCATCTTGGGGCGGATGCCGGCGTGGGTGGGGAACATCCCCGGCGTCGAGACCCGCTATCTGACAGACGCGGCGCCGGTCTTCGCCCTCTGCCTCGGGCTGGCCTGCATCCCGCTGCTCGGCGAGCGCGATGCCTTCCGCCGGCCGGTGCCCGAGGGATGGCTGCACCCCTCGACGATCGTGGTGCTGCTGACCGCCTATGTTGGCGTCTCGATGTGGTCCACGATCTCCTACCTCGACAAGACGAACACAGACGCGGTACGGACGTACATGGCCAACGCCCGGGCCGGACTCAACGGAGCGCCGGGCAGCGGTGTGATCTACGACCGGGGCGTCCCAGGCTTCATGACCTTGCTGCAGACCGGCCCGTACGCGCACACCTCCCACGTGCTCGCGCCCATGGCCAGGCCGGACGTACGTGACGCCATGAAGCGCCGGCAGCCGAGCGAGAACGCCTTCATCTTCAACGACAAGGGACAGCTGGTCCCGATCTGGGTCTCCGGGCCGCGGACCGGCGCGCAGCCGGGCCAGTGCTGGCCGCAGGCGGGCGGCAGCTACACCATGCCGCTGGCGCCGCCGGCGAAGGGGACGTCGTGGGTGGTGGAGCTGAGTTATCTCAGCGGTGCGCCGGGCGAGGTACGGGTCTCCTACGGCGGCCCTCAGATCGAGGTCCCGCTCGGCCTCGGGCTCAACCGGGTGTACATACCGGTGCAGGGCCGTGGTCCCAACGTCGTGGTCAGTCCCATCGGCAACCTGCCGGGGCTGTGCATCGGCGGTGTGACCGTTGGCACACCCGTGCCGTCACGCTGAGCGAAGCTCCCATACGTGGGTTAACCTGGCCGATGGCCGCCACCGAATCGCTTTCGGGTGGCCGATCCGCTCGTTACCCAGCGGTCTCAACGGGCAGTTGTCCTGGGTGACCACCGTATGGAGCCCGCCGGGCGGTCTGTGTCGATGTCGGCGCTATCGCCGCGTAAATCGCCGTGACCTGCGGAAACATCTTTACGCTACACCTATAGGTCAATATCGGGCGACGCCGGGATCACATTTTCGTGCCATGTCTATGAAGGAAACGAGCAGACTTCTCATCCATGCTTGGCCTGCGTAGACTCCCGGCACTATTGCCTGTCGAGGAGGACGGATGTCTGGGCTTGCCCTGTCGAGTCCGGCCGGCTCGGGAGTAGATCTCGGCGGCGGCGACCTCACATTGGTCGTCGTCGTCGGCGTGATCGCACTTCTCGCGCTGGCCGTCGCCGCGGGACTTGTACGAGAGGTCTTGGCCGCGGGTCAGGGCACCGAGAAGATGCAGGACATCGCGCGGGCCGTGCAGGAGGGCGCAGGGGCGTACCTCAAGCGGCAGTTCCGTACGGTGGCCGTCTTCGTGGTGTTGATTCCGCTCGTGCTGTTGCTGCTCCCAGCCGATTCGGTCGGGGAACGCGTGGGGCGGTCGGTCTTCTTCGTGGTCGGCGCGCTGTTCTCGGCGACGACGGGGTTCGCCGGGATGTGGCTCGCCGTGCGCGGCAACGTACGGGTCGCGGCGGCGGCTCGTGAGGAGAACGGCGAGAAGCGCGCGATGCGCATCGCCTTCCGCACCGGCGGCGTCGCCGGCATGTTCACCGTCGGCCTCGGCCTGTTCGGCGCGGCCGTCGTGGTGCTCGCCTACAAGGGCGAGGCGCCCAGGGTGCTCGAGGGCTTCGGCTTCGGCGCCGCGCTGCTGGCCATGTTCATGCGTGTCGGCGGCGGTATCTTCACCAAGGCCGCCGACGTCGGCGCCGACCTGGTCGGCAAGGTCGAGCAGGGCATCCCGGAGGACGACCCGCGCAACGCGGCGACGATCGCCGACAACGTCGGCGACAACGTCGGCGACTGCGCGGGCATGGCCGCCGACCTGTTCGAGTCGTACGCCGTCACGCTGGTCGCCGCGCTGATCCTGGGCTCCGCCGCGTTCGGCAACGCGGGCCTGGTATACCCGCTGATCGTGCCGATGATCGGCGTGGTCACGGCGGTGATCGGGATCTTCGCGGTCGCACCGCGCGCCCGCGACCGCTCTGGAATGTCCGCGATCAACCGCGGCTTCTTCATCAGCGCGATCATCTCGGCGGTGCTGGTCGCCATCGCCACCTTCGTCTACCTGCCGTCCTCGTTCGCGGAGCTGGACGGGGTCACCGACCAGCGGGTGCTGGGGCTGGACTCCGACCCGCGGTGGGTCGCCCTGGGCGCGGTGCTGATCGGCATCGTGCTGGCCAGCGCCATCCAGCTGCTCACCGGCTACTTCACCGAGACCAACCGCAAGCCGGTCAAGGAAGTCACCGAGAGCGCGCGGACCGGCCCGGCGACCGTCATCCTGTCCGGTATTTCGCTGGGCCTGGAGTCCGCGGTCTACTCCGCGCTGGTGATCGCTGCGGCGGTGTACGGCGCGTTCCTGCTCGGCTTCGGCAACACCACGGTCGCGCTGTTCGCGGTGGCCATGGCCGGTACGGGCCTGCTGACCACGGTCGGCGTCATCGTGTCGATGGACACCTTCGGCCCGGTCTCCGACAACGCACAGGGCATCGCGGAGATGTCCGGCGACGTCGAGGGCGAGGGCGCCAAGGTGCTCGAGCGTCTCGACGCGGTCGGCAACACCACCAAGGCGATCACCAAGGGCATCGCGATCGCGACCGCGGTGCTCGCCGCGACGGCGCTGTTCGGTTCGTTCCGTACGACGGTCGTGAGCGCGCTGGCCGACGCCTCGCAGGGGGCCAAGGACGCGCTCGGTACGTTCGCCACGTTCCAACTCTCGATCGACTCGCCCAATGTGCTGATCGGCCTGATCATCGGCTCCGCCGTGGTGTTCCTGTTCTCCGGCCTGGCGATCATGGCGGTGGGCAGGGCCGCCGGTCGTGTGGTCATGGAGGTGCGCGAGCAGTTCCGGACCAAGCCCGGGATCATGGACTACAGCGAGAAGCCCGACTACGACCGCGTGGTCGACATCTGCACCCGGGACGCGCAGCGTGAGCTGGCCACCCCGGGGTTGCTGGCGATCATGACGCCGATCGCGGTCGGCTTCGCGCTCGGGTACGCCCCGCTGGGTGCCTTCCTCGGCGGTGCGATCGCCGCGGGCGTGCTCATGGCGGTTTTCCTGGCCAACTCCGGCGGCGCCTGGGACAACGCCAAGAAGGTGGTCGAGGATGGCAAGCTTGGCGGCAAGGGCTCCGAGGCGCACGGGGCGACGGTCATCGGCGACACTGTCGGCGACCCGTTCAAGGACACCGCCGGCCCGGCGATCAACCCGCTGATCAAGGTGATGAACCTGGTCTCGCTGCTGATCGCGCAGGCGGTCGTCACGTACGCGGACAACACGCCGCTGCGGGTAGGCGTGACCGTGCTGGCGGTGGGCGTGGTGGTTGGTGCCATCGTCGTGTCCAAGCGCCGGGCGAGCTCGCTCGGAACCTCCGACCAGCCCGCCGTGGAGGAGTCCACCGCGGGCCCTGATCAGGGCGCGGACACCTCCGGCAAGGAGTCGGCGACCAAGTCCTGACCTGACGGAAAAGGGCCGGTGGCGCAGGCCACCGGCCCTTTTGCCACACTAGGGAGATGACTGAGCCAGTGCCCCCCGGCCCGCCCCGCGAGGGCTCCGACATAGAGGCCCGCAGTTCCAGCGCGCCGAGCCGCAATGGGCGGACACGGCCAGGAACCGCCATGAGCTCGCAGGCGACATCGGGTGCCAAAGGCTTCGCGATCATTTTCGGCGCCATGGTCGGCATCATCGGCCTGCTCTGGCTGGTGGCCTGGCTGGTCGCGCCGAGCTGATGGCCACGCTGATCGTGCTGCGGCACGCCAAATCGGAACACGGTCTCGGCATGGCCGACATCGACCGTCCACTCAACGACCGCGGCCGCCGCGACGCCAAGGCGGTCGGCAAGCACCTACAGGCCGACGGCCTGGTGCCCGAGCTCGTGCTGTGCTCCACGGCGACCCGGACCCGGCAGACCCTCGACGGCCTGCACCTCGGCACGGAGTCGGAGATCTCCTTCGAGCCGCAGATCTATCACAACGACGTCGACACGCTGCTCGACCTGCTCCGGGCCGCCGGTGACGACGCCCGGACCGTGCTGTTGATCGGCCACAACCCGTCGCTGCACCAGCTCGTCATCGACCTCACTACGAGTGACATCGAACGCTTTCCCACCAGCGCCTGCGCCGCGCTGAGCGTGGACGGGCCGTGGGCCAACCTCGCGTCCGGCGGCGCACGCCTCATTTCGCTCTGGACCCCGAAGACCGCCTGACCTACTGTGTGTCCTCGGCGTCGGCCGCCTCGATCTCCTCGCCCGAGATGCCGAGCAGGAACAGGATCGCGTCCATGTGCGGCACGTTGACCGCGGTGTCGGCGAGCTGCCTGACGACGGGCTTGGCGTTGTACGCGATCCCGAGTCCGGCGGCCTGGATCATGTCGAGGTCGTTGGCGCCGTCGCCGATCGCGACGGTCTGGCTGACCGGCACCCCGGCGTCGGCGGCGAACCGCCGCAGCGCCGCGGCCTTGGCCGGCCGGTCGATGATCGGCCCGGTGAGCCGCCCGGTGAGCCGGCCATCGACGATCTCGAGCGTGTTCGCCGCCGCGTAGTCGATGCCGAGGTCGGCCACCAGCGCGTCGGTGACGTGGGTGAACCCGCCGCTCACGATCGCGAACCGGTAGTCCAGTCGCTTCAACGTCCGGACGAAGGTCCGGGCGCCCGACGCCAGCTCGACGCTGCGCCGCACGTCGTCGACCGCCGTGGCGCTCAGCCCGGCCAGCAGCGCGACCCGCTCCCGCAGCGCGCCCGCGAAGTCGAGCTCGCCGCGCATGGCGGCCTCAGTGATCTCGGCTACCTTGTCCTCGCACCCGGCGTGCTTGGCGAGCAGCTCGATGACCTCGCCCTGGATCAGGGTCGAGTCGACATCCATGACGATGAGCCGCTTGGCCTTGCGGTAGAGGCCGGCGCGCTGCACGGCCACGTCGACCTGCTGCTCGACCGCCTCGGCGGCCAGCGCGGCGCGCAGCCCGTCGGGGTCGGCGCCGGACACCTCCAGCTCGATGCACGTGACCGGGTGCGCGGCGAGCCGCTCGATCCGGTCGATGTTCGCCCCGTACGCGGCGATGCGCCCGGCCATCCCGGCCATGGCGGCGGGCAGCAGCGGGCTGCCGAGGACGGTGACATGCAGCCGGCCGCGCCGCCGTGGGGTGCGCTTCTCCCGCCCGGTGGACAGCTCGATCTCCATGTCGAGGTCCGCCGCGACCTCCTCGGCGGCCGACCACACCTGCCCGATGTCGGTGCCGGTGTCGTAGGCGACGAGCACGCCGAGGACGAGGCGGCCGCGGATCACGACCTGCTCGACATCGACCACCGTGATCGCGAACCGGCTGAGCGTGGTGAACAGCCGCGACGTCACGCCGGGGCGGTCGCGGCCGGTGAGGGTGATGAGCAGCGTGCGCTGCGGTGAGCCGTCCATGCCGCTACCCACCGTACTGGCCGCAGGTGAACACCCGGCCCGCGCCCCGCCCGCAGCAACGAGCGGTTAATACAGGAGGTTGAGGTCGCCGAACTCGTGCCATAGGTAGCCGCCGCTCAGCGCCGCGTCGTACGTCCGTTCCAGCAGCTCCGGCCCGGCTATCGCGGTCAGCATCATCAGGTGTGACGACCGGGGCTCGTGCAGGCCCGTCAGCAGCCCGTCCACGGCCGTCACCCCGCCCCCGGGGGTGACGATGTGTCCGGTCCAGCCGGCGCCCGGCCGTACGGTCCCGGCGGCGTTGGTCACCGTCTCCAAGGCCCGCACGACCGTGGTGCCGACGGCGATCACCTGGTGGCCGGTCCGGTGCACATGGTTGGCCAGGTCCGCGGTCGACTCCGGCACTTCGTACCGCTCGGCGTACGGCGGTTCGTGCGCCTCCGGCGAGGCCACCCCGGTGTGCAGGGTCAGCGGCGCCATCAGCACGCCACGCGCGACGAGCCGGGTGACCAGCTCAGGGGTGAACGGCCGGGCCGCGCTCGGCATCTCCGCGCCGCCATCGCGCCGGTCGGTGACGAAGACGCTCTGGTAAGAGTCGGCCGGCCAGTCGCTCGGTACGTATGAGTACCTGATCGGCACGCCGTACCGCAGCAGGTACGGCACCACGTCCGCGTTCAACCGGGCCTGCCACAGCCGGTCGGTGTGCCGTCTGATCAGGGTCAGCGTGGCGCCGCCCGGCAGCGGGAACCACTCGCCCGCCCGGCCGCCGGCGTACGGCCGGGTCGCCTTCCCGGCCCGGAGCCGCAGCTCGACCAGCCACACCCCGGGCATGTCCGGCAGCGGCGTGGAGAAGTGCACGGCGAGCCGGTCCAACCGGACGGCGGCGGGCAGTGTGGCCG
This sequence comes from Streptosporangiaceae bacterium, assembly GCA_036555725.1. GTDB lineage: Bacteria > Actinomycetota > Actinomycetes > Streptosporangiales > Streptosporangiaceae > CALAED01. Next base: position 46,638 of record DATBKU010000130.1, read on the forward strand.
AGGTGTTCACCACCAGCAGGTCGCCGGGGTCGAGCAGGTCAGGCAGATCCCGGAACTCGTGGTGGCTCACCTCGCCGGTGGCGCGCCTGCCGACCAGCAGCCGGACGTCGTCGCGAGCCCGGCCGCGCGCCTCGGGCGGCTCGTGTGCCTCCAGCGCGGGGGGCAGCAGAAAGTCGATCATGATTGCTCCTTGACGGGGCCGCTGTCGCCTACGCGACCGACGCGACCCACGCGGCTCCCGGCGACCACGCCGATGGCCGCGATGACGGCGGTGAGCAGGCCGCTCACCGCCATGCCGGCGCCCAGCAGGGACGGGCCGAAGCCGGCGATGATCGCCCCGGCCAGCCCGACGACCAGCGACCCGCCGAGCGTCTCCACGATCTGCAGGGCCGCGGAGTTGCCGCCCTGCTCGGCCGGTGGGGAGTAGCCCAGAACGAGGACGCTGACGGCGGGGTAGGCCAGGCCCATGCCGATCCCGGTCGCGATCCACGTCGGCACGATGAGCAGGCCGGGGCCCTGGACGGCCAGCGCGGAGCCGATCACCCCGCCCGCGACGAACAGCGCGCCCGCCAGCGCCATCCGCGTCTGCGACCGATTCCCCCGAGCCTGGTACCACGACGCGGCCGACCAGCCGAGGGCGCCCGCGGTGAGCACCAGCCCGGCGGCGGTCGGCGTGAAGCCGTGCAGCGAGGTGAACGCGAGCGGGATGAACGACTCCATGCCGATGAACGCCCCGGCCAGCAGGCCACGGAGCGCCACGGTGGCCGGCAGCCCCCGGCCGAGCCGCAGCGTGCCCGACGGCAGCAGTCGAGGCAGCCCGAGACCGAGCCCGGCCAGGCCGGCCAGCGCCAGCACAACAATGACCGCCGAGGCCGCGACGTGGCCGGCGGCGTACAGCAGGGCCCCCGCGCCGCCCGCCATGGCGACGGCGGCCAGCGTCCGGCGTCCGGCGCCCGGCCGGCGGTCCGGCTCGGCCCCGCCCGCGTACCGCAGGACGGGGAGCAGCATCAGCGCGGCGGGCACCACCAGCGGGATCAGGCCGAGGAAGACCAGCCGCCAGTTCAGGTGCTCGGCGATGAGGCCGGCCGCGGTGGGTCCGATGAGGGAGGGCACCACCCAGGCGGCGGCCGTGGCCGCGAAGATCTTCGCCCGCAGCCGCTCCGGATAACAGCGGGCGATGATGACGTAGATCGGCACGATCGTGACGCCCGCGCCCTGCACGATCCGGCCCACGACGAAGACCCCCATCGACCCCGCCGTACCGGCTACGACCAGGCCTGCCACAAAGATCGCGAGGCCCGTGTACAGCGGCGCGGCGGGCCCGTGTGCGTCCGCCCACACGCCGGACACCACGTTGGCGACGAGGCTGGAGATGAGCGGCCCGCTGAACGCCCAGGCGTACAGCGACAGGCCGTCCAGGTCGCGCGCGACCACCGGCATCGCGGTGCCGACGGCCATGTACTCGAAGGCCAGCAAGGTGATGACGAAGACGATGCCGAGCGTCGCGATCCGGTACCGGCTCGACATGATGCCGGCCGGCCCGGCGGCCGCGGGCTCGGTCATCGTTGCGGTGGTCATGCCGCTCCCGCGAGCTCCGCGGCGCGGTACCGTCCGCTCGGCGGGCGCTCCGCGATCAGCCGTACCAGCGCGGGCACGGCCACCTGCTCGGGCAGCGGCTCGCCGGACAGGTCTTCGCCCGGCATCGCGTCGGCGAGCATCTGGGTGCGCATCTCGCCCGGGTCGACCCACCAGACGGCCAGGTCGGGCTCCTCGACGGCGAGCACGTTGGACAGCTGTTCCAGCGCGGCCTTCGTCGCCCCGTAACCGCCCCACCCTTCGTACGCCTCGGTCGCGGCGTCGGAGGAGATGTTGAGGATCGCACCGCTCCGGGCCCGCAGGTCGGGGAGCAGCGTCTGGATCAGCGCGAGCGGCGCCACGACGTTGGTGGCGAACGCCTCCTCGAGGTCGCGCAGCGGGTACCCGGCCAGCCGCGGCAGCGGCGCGGCGCCCAGCGTGCTGGCGTTGTTGACCAGCAGGTCGAGCCCGCCCGCCCGCCGTACGGCGTCGGCGACCCCGGCGCGATGCCACGAGTCGCCGACGTCCCCGGGGAACGCCTCGGCGGTGGGCAGCTCCTTGGCGACGGCCTCGAGGGCGTCCGCGCCGCGGGCCGTGATGATCAGCTGCCAGCCGTCGTCGGCCAGCCGTCGCGCGAAGGCGCGGCCCAGGCCCCGCGAGGCTCCGGTGATCAGGGCTGTCTTGTGCGTCATGGCATCGACGCTAGAAACTCCCGCCCGCCGGCGCATCGGCCCTCGGCCCGGACCCTCGGTCGTCACATCGGCCTAGGACCACGGGTCGATGTGGGCGCGGGGTTTGCCGGGTAGCGTCTAGATCGTGACTGCCGACGGCACGAGCTGCGACGACCGCGATGCGGCGCTGCACGCGGTCAGCTCGGCCGTGCTGGCGGTGACCCGGCACCTGTCGGTGCACGAGGTGTTCCAGGTGATCGTCCGGGGGGCCGCACGGCTGCTCGACGCCCGGTACGCCGCGCTGGGGATCCCCGATGAGCAGGGGTCGTTCGCCGAGTTCGTCGTCGAGGGCGTGTCCGACGAGGAGTGGGAGGCGATCGGGCCGCTGCCGCGCCAGCACGGCCTGCTCGGCGTGATGCTGCATGAGGGCAAGCCCCAGCGGCTGGCCGACATCCGGCGCGACCCGCGGTTCGAGTACTGGCCGCGCGCGCACCCGGTGCTCAAGGACTTCCTCGGTGTGCCGATCATGGACGGCGAGGACGTCCTCGGCATCATCTTCCTGGCCAACAAGACGCAGCCGGGCGGGTTCACCGAGCGCGACGAGGAGCTGCTCACGCTGTTCGCCGCGCACGCCGCGATCGCCCTCACCAACGCGCGGCTGTACGAACGGAACCGCGAGCTCACCGTCGTGGAGGAGCGCAACCGGATGGCCAGGGAGCTGCACGACGCGGTCGCGCAGAAGCTCTTCTCGCTGCGGCTCACCGCCCAGGCGGCCGCCGCGCTCGCCACCCGCGATCCCGACCGGATGCAGGCCGAGCTGGCCCAGGTGGAACGGCTGGCGGCCGACGCGCTCGCCGAGCTGCGCGCGGTGATCTTCGAGCTGCGCCCCGCCGAGCTCGCGGAGGACGGCCTGGCCGCGTCGCTGCGCAAGCACATCGAGGTGCTGGACCGGGTGTACGGCGCGCGCGTGACGTTCGAGACCGGCGGCGACGGCGACGTCGACCTGCCCGACGACCGGGAGCTCGTGCTGTTCCGGATCGCGCAGGAGGCCGTCCACAACGCCCTGCGGCACGCCCGCGCCGGCACCGTCTCCGTACGGCTCTGCCGGACGCCACCCGACGTGACCTTGACGATCACCGACGACGGCGCCGGGTTCGACGCCGCCGACGCCACCCGGGACGGGCTCGGCCTCACCTCGATGCGCGACCGGGCCGAGGCGGTCGGCGGAGCGCTGACGGTCGAGTCGGCCCCCGGCGCCGGAACGGTGGTACGGGTGGAGGTGCCCGCGTGATCCGCGTACTGATCGTCGACGATCACCCGGTCGTACGGCAGGGGCTGCGCACGTTCCTTGGCGTACAGGACGACATCGAGGTCGTCGGGGAGGCCGCCGACGGATCCGAGGCCGTACAGCTGACCGAGTCGCTGGCCCCCGACGTCGTGCTGCTCGATCTCAAGATGCCCGGCGTCGACGGTCAGACCGCCCTGGAGGAGCTGCGGGCGCGCGGCCTCGAGGCCCGCGTCCTCGTCCTGACCAGCATGGCCGAGCGGTCGCACGTGCTGCCCGCCATCCGGGCCGGGGCGGTCGGCTACCTCTACAAGGACGTCGACCCGCACGCGCTGGTGCAGGCGATCCGGGCGGTACGGGACGGCAACGTGCTGTTCGCCCCGGAGGCCGCGGCCGCCGTCCTGGGCGACGGCGCCGGCCACCACACCACTGGCGGCGGCCTCGCCGAGCTGACCGAACGAGAGAGCGAGGTGCTGGTCCAGATCGCGCTGGGCCGGTCCAACCGCGAGATCGCCCGCGCCCTCGTCGTCTCCGAGAAGACGGTCAAGACGCATGTGTCCAACGTCCTCATGAAGCTCGGCGTCGCCGATCGCACCCAGGCCGCGCTGTACGCCGTCCGGCACGGCCTCGTTCCTACCGAGTAGTATTCCGGACCCGGCCAGACCGGATTCACAAACGAACTTGACCCGGGACCGGCGGGAACCTGTATGCAGGTCATCCGGTCGTCAACAGGAGGCCAAGGTCATCGGGTCGGAGGGTGCGGTGGAAGGCGTACGCGGAGCGGCCGTCGCCGGTGCGCCGCGCGGCGTACCAGGGTTCGCCGAGCGCGCCCTGAGGATGGCGGGCCGCGGGCCGGTCGGCGTGGCGCTGCGTGTGGGCGCGATGGCGCTCGCGGCGACGGCGGCGGCCTGGGTCCATCGCCATCACGATCCCGGCGTGCTCTGTCCGCTTCGTGCCCTCACCGGCATTCCCTGCCCGGTCTGCGGGGGCACCACGGTGTTCATCGAGCTCGGCTCTGGGCGGCCGGTCCAGGCGCTCCTGGCCAACCCGGTCGTGCTCGTCGCGGGCGCCGGGCTGGCCACGGCGCCGCTGGGCGCCGGTGCGCGCTGGTGGGCCCTGTCCTCGCGGCACCGCGCCTGGCTGCTGGCTACGGCATTCGCCATGTCCTGGGTCTGGCAGCTCGCTAGGTTCGGCTTTATCTAATAAATCCGCAAACGGTCGTCGTCCTCGGTGCAGCGGCGCGACGGGCCATACGTCAACAAGGAGAACAGCGTGGGCAACCCCTATGACCCGTACGGCCAGCAGCAGCCGGGCTACGGACAGCAGCAGCCTGGGTACGGTCAGCCCGGTTACGGCCAGCAGCAGCCGGGCTATGGGCAGCCGGACTACGGACAGCAGCCGGGCTACGGACAGCAGCAGCCTGGGTACGGTCAGCCCGGTTACGGTCAGCAGCCGTACGGTCAGCCCGACTACGGCCAGCAGCAGGGGTACGGACAGCAGCCCGGCTATGGCCAGCAGCCCGGGATGTACGGGCAGCAGCCGGTGTACGGGCAGCAGGGCTACGCCCCCGGGTTCGGCGGGCCGGGCCGGTACGCCAGCTGGGGCCAGCGGGCCGGCGGCGCGTTGATCGACGGCCTCGTCGTCGGCGGCCCGATCATGGTGGGCTATCTGATCGCGTTCGCCCTCACGCGGTCGGTGCCGGCCCTCGGCGCGTTGCTGATGCTTCTCGTGGTGGCCGGGGGTATCGCACTCGGCCTCTGGCAGATCCACCAGGAGGGCACCACGGGCCAGACCATCGGCAAGCGCCAGATCGGCATCATGCTGATCAGCGAGGAGACCGGCCGGCCGATCGGATTCGGCGGGGCGTTCGTGCGACGGCTGGCGCACTTCCTCGACAGCATCGCCTGCTACATCGGCTACCTCTGGCCGCTGTGGGACGACAAGGCGCAGACCTTCGCCGACAAGGTGTGCCAGACGATCGTGGTGCCCGCCGGTCCCCGGCAGTAGCACAACCCTCGTGCTGTGGGCGGCCTCCAGGAGTGGCGGCCTCGAGACGGTAGGTCAGGGGACCGGGTCGAAGGCGCTGTTGTGCGCGGCGACCCGGGCCCTTCGTACCGCCCGGTCGAGCAGCCGGAGCGCATCGGCGCGCCGGGCCATCTGATCGGCAGTCAGGTGCCGCCCGTCGAGTCCCTGCGCGAGGTCGACGACCACGGCGAGCCGCCCGGCCAGGGCCGCCACCCGGTGTGCCCGCGGCGGATAGCCGGGGGCCAGGGCGTCCGGCGGCCCGTCGCCGGCGCGCAGCGCGGACAGCGCCTCGGCGATCTCCGGTCGCCAGTCCGACACGTCGTCGACCGTGAGCAGGACGTCGGTGGCCTCGCGTACGGCCAGCGTCAGCTGACGGTCGGCCTCGGGCAGCAGCGGCACGTCGGGAACGCCGGCGGCGGCCTCTAGAACGGTCCAGCGGACTCCGACATACGACGATCCGCGCCGGTCCTCCGCCGGCACGAGCCCGACCGCCCGGTCCGGCAGCACTCCGATGACCGCGGCGCCCGCGTCGAGCGCGGCGATGTTGAAATGGGGCGGCCCGGTCAGTCCGAGCGGATCGCCGGGGACGGGCAGGGCCAATCGCAGGGCTGTCATACCGGCCACGCGGAGGTCGGCGAGCCCGCGCCGCAGCGGGACCTCTGCCTTCCCCGCGATGACCTGGGGTCCGGCGGCCCGCTCGATCGCGTCTGCGGCCTCGTCGAGACCCACGTGGCCGGTCAGCCACGCGTTGCCCCACGCGACCAGAGCGCCGGAGGGTTGTGCCGGAGGTCTTACGACGTGCATGCCGACCACCATAGGCGCTTTGAATGACGTAGGTTCGTCCACGGAGGTTCGGGACACATGAGTCCCAGTGAGATTGGGGATAACGGAACGCGATGGCGGGCGAGGTACTACGACTGCACGGCGTAGCGATCCGACGCGACGGCGCGACGCTGCTGCGCGACGTCGACTGGGTGGTCAACGAAGAGGAACGCTGGGTCGTCGTCGGCCCCAACGGCGCCGGCAAGACGACGCTGCTGCAGGTCGCGGGGACCCTGCTGTACCCGACCGAGGGCACGGTCGAGGTGCTGGGTGAACGCCTCGGCCAGACAGACGTGTTCGACCTGCGCCCGCGCATCGGTATCACCAGCGCCGCCATCGCCGAGCAGGTGCCGCCGAGCGAGAAGGTCATCGACCTTGTGCTCACCGCCTCGTACGCGATCCTGGGCCGCTGGCACGAGGAGTACGACTCGACCGACGTCACCCGGGCCGTGGAGCTGCTCGACGCGCTCGGCTGTGCCCAGCTGATCCGGCGCCGGTTCGCCACGCTGTCGGAGGGCGAGCGCAAGCGGGTGCAGATCGCGCGGGCGCTGATGCCCGACCCCGAACTGCTGCTGCTCGACGAGCCGGCCGCCGGCCTCGACCTCGGCGCGCGCGAGGACCTGCTCGCCCGGCTGACCAACCTGGCCGAGGACGCGCTGGCGCCCACGACGGTGCTGGTCACGCACCACGTCGAAGAGGTGCCCGCCGGCTTCACGCACGCCATCCTGCTGCGCCGCGGCGTGATCGTCGCGATGGGCAAGGTCGACGAGGTGTTCACCGAGCAGCATCTGACCAAGGCGTTCGGCGTTCCGCTCGCTGTGGAGCGGCAGAACGGCCGCTGGTACGCCCGCGCCGCCCGCAACTGAATCGTGGGGCAGCGCGCTGACCTGTGCATTTGACTCGGAGGGGCGGCTGTTTGACCCTCCCACAACGCGAGTTTTGTGTCATCCGGAACAATCAGGACGCACCGGGCGAACTACTATCGGCCCCGTGGGTGGTGTCGACGCCTCGGTGTGGTGGCTGGTCATCGCCGTCGCCCTTGGGATCGCCGAGGTCTTTTCCACGTTCCTCGTCTTGGGGATGTTCGCCGTCGGTGCGCTGGCGGCCGCGCTGGCCGCGGCGCTTCGAGCCGGCGCCATCGCGCAGGCGGTGGCATTCGTCGCGGTCTCGGCCGCGCTGCTCATCCTCGTACGGCCCATCGCCCGGCGGCACCTGCGCGCCCCGCCCGAGACGCGGACGGGGGTGGACGCCCTCATCGGTCAGCGCGCGATCGTCGTCCAGCGGGTCGACCTCGACGGCGGGCGGGTGAAGATCGGCGGTGAGATCTGGTCGGCGCGTGCGCTGCACCCCGATCAGGTCCTCCAGCCGGGCACCGCGGTCGACGTGATCGAGATCAAGGGCGCGACCGCCCTCGTCTTCGGCCCGGATCACCCATGACCAGCACCGAGCCTGATGACCTTATGTTCATCGAGGTTCACCGGGGTGAATACTTCGGGGAAGATGACATCGCGGGTGTTTCGGACGACGACGGCGGAGCTTCTGAACAGGAGCCACTATGACCCCTACGCTTATCATCTTCCTGATCGTGATAGCCGCGGGCGCCTACGTGGTCTACCGCTCCGTTCGGATCGTGCCGCAGGCGACCACCGACATCGTCGAGCGCTTCGGCCGTTACCATCGCACCCTCACGCCGGGCCTGGCCCTGGTCGTGCCCTTCGTCGACAAGATCAAGACCCGCATCGACATGCGGGAACAGGTGATCAGCTTCCCGCCGCAGCCGGTGATCACGTCCGACAACCTCGTCGTCAACATCGACACGGTCATCTACTACCAGGTGACCAACTCCAAGGACGCGACGTACGAGGTCGCCAACTTCCTCAACGCGATCGAGCAGCTCACCGTCACGACACTGCGGAACGTCGCCGGCGGTATGGATCTCGAGCGAGCGCTGACCTCGCGCGAGGACATCAACACCGAGCTGCGCGGAGTTCTCGACGAGACCACCGGCAAGTGGGGCATCCGGGTGAACCGGGTCGAGCTCAAGGCCATCGACCCGCCCGACTCCATCAAGGACTCGATGGAAAAGCAGATGCGCGCCGACCGCGACAAGCGGGCGGCGATCCTGCAGGCCGAGGGGCAGAAGCAGTCGGCCATCCTGACGGCGGAGGGCGAGCGTACGGCCTCGGTGCTGCGGGCACGAGGCGAGGCCGAGGCGGCGGTGCTCAAGGCGGAGGCCGACGCGAAGGCGCAGGCGGCGCGGGCTCGTGGTCAGGCCCAGGCGATCAACACCGTGTTCAAGGCCATTCACGACGGCAACCCCGACCAGCGCCTCCTCGCCTACCAATACCTGCAGACCCTGCCAAAGATCGCCGAGGGTAACGCCAACAAGGTGTGGATCGTGCCCAGCGAGATGGGCAAGGCGCTCGAGGGGCTGGGCGGGTTCTTCGGCACGGTCCGAGACGCCGGCCGCGAGGCCGGCAGCGACGGCGTGTCGCCCAACGCCCGCGGTCTCACCGACGAGGAACCCCTGCTGCCCTGAGCCGGTGCCGTCAGCCCGCCTTGGCGTGGGGCGGCGCGGGGCGGGTCGACCCGGTTGCCTACCATCGGTCCCGTGACGACCCCCATGCCCGAGCCGCGGGACCGCATGTGAGTGTGCTCCATGCGGTCATCATTTTTGCCGCCGGGGTCGCCGCGGGCGCGATCAACGCCGTTGTCGGCTCGGGTTCCCTGATCACCTTTCCAACGCTGGTGGCGCTGGGTTATCCACCCGTCGTCGCGACCGTCTCCAACACCATCGGCCTGGTGCCGGGGGCGGTGGCCGGCGCGTACGGCTATCGCCGAGAGCTCAAGGGGCAGCTCGGCCGAGTGCTCCGGCTGGTCGGAGCGTCGCTGATAGGCGCGCTGATCGGGGGCAGCCTGTTGCTGCGGCTGCCCGAGGAGGCCTTCGAATTCATCGTCCCGATCCTCGTCATACTCGCGCTCATCCTCGTCGTCGCCCAGCCGTGGCTCAACGCGTGGCTGGCCGCGCGGCGCACGGTTCATCGCCCCCACGGTGGGCCCTGGTTGTTGGTGAGCGTCTTCGCGTGCGGGGTGTACGGCGGGTATTTCGCGGCGGCGCAGGGCGTGATCCTGCTGGCGCTGCTCGGCATCTTCCTGGAGAACGACCTGCAGCGTGTCAACGGCGTGAAGAACGTGCTGGTCGGGGTGGTGAACAGCGCCGCGGCCCTGCTGTTCATCTTCACCGCCCCGCGCGTGGACTGGCACGTCGTCTGGCTCATCGCGGTCGGGGCGGGGTTCGGGGGTTTCCTCGGGGCTCGGGTCGGCCGCCGGCTCCCGGCGGTGGCGCTGCGCACCATCATCGTGGCCGTCGGCCTGTTCGCGGTCGGCAAGCTGATCTTCGGCTGAAACCACTGCTCGTACAAGGTGATTGCGCTGGTCCGGACAGGTTCAAGAGGCGGTTCGCGCGGGTATAATTCGAATATGCGTTCGAGCTAGTCGAGGGTGGTCATGAAGGGTGACAGAGTCGAGATCGTGATCGACGCCGGCGAGGGCACCAAGACGTACGAAGTGCTCGCGACCAGGGCCGGCCGGCGGGTTGAGATCACCACGCGGCGCGGGGTCGTCGAGGTCAGCGAGGTCACCCGCACCGGCTCGCCGGTGCGGACGGCCCGGTTCATGTCGAGCAGGGTGCTGGCGCTCGTCGAGCATCCTGGAGCTTCGTCACAAGTCCGGCACGTAGATGACTCGCCCTTCGGCCCGCGCAAGGCGGAGGGCTTGTGAAGAGCACCACTGGCGGATGACCGCCGCGAGGCCCCGGCGGAGCGAGGACTGGCCGACGCCGGCTAGCACCAGACCGGGTGTCAGCCGGTTGGACGGACCTGTATGGTGCCGGCGTCGCTGACCCGGGCCTCGAAGGATGGCTGCCGGGCGGTCGCGGGCCCGTGCACGACGGAGCCGTCGCTGACCCGGAAGGTGCTGGCGTGCCAGGGGCAGATGACGCACGTCTCGTCGTTCTCGATCACCAGCCGACCCTGGTGCAGCGGCCCGCCCAGGTGGGCGCAGCGGTCCGCCAGCACGTGGATCTCCTCGCCCTGCCGCAGCACGAACAGGCTGATGTAGCCGAGCCGGCGATGCACCGGCCATGATTCAGGCAGGTCCTCCACCGAGCACAGGTCGTGCCAGCCGAGCGGCACCAGGTGGGTCACCGACTCGGCGTGGTTGGCCCCCGCGGCCAGCCGGAAGGCCAGATGGCCGCCGAGGTAGCCCCCCGCCAGCAAGGCCGTCAGCCCGGCGAAGCCGAGGACCTTGCCCCCCGCTGTACGGCCCCGGCTGCGGGCCACCAGCGACGCCGCGTACAGCCCGCTCGCGGTCGCCGTGCTGAGCGCGTGCGCGAGCCCGACCCGCTGCTGCTCCCGGTGCAGCGCCGACCAGTCGGCGAGCCCGGTCAGCGCGGTGGGCACCGCCCCGGCGAGACCGGCGGCGACCAGCGTCTGTGAGGCTCGTTCGGCGCCGGGCACCATATCGAGGATCGCGGCCGACACCCAGCAGCCCATCGGGAGGTCGTTCAGCCGGGGATGGGCCGGGTGCCCGGCCGGCACGCCGTGCAGTGCATCCTTGACCGGCCCCGGTCGCAACGCGCGCCGGACCAGCCCGGCGACCGTCTGGGCGGGCCGGTCCAGCCCGCGGGCGTGCTCGAGCCCATCGGCCACATCGACCGGTTTTGCCCGCGATCGGGGCCGGGTTCGCCGGAAGATCTTGCCGGCTCTGCGGTTCATGTCTCCTTCGTTCTGCCCGCGTCCATGTGGAGTCCACACCTTGCGCGCGGGCGGCGTCCACACTTCGAACACTAGTTGGGACATTAGTTGCCGGATCCGGCCGGATGCCACGGAGGTCCGGCGTTCGACCCTGTCTGAGATTTAGGAATTCGCCCGTTAGACCGGCTTTGGCGACTCGCCGTACGACGTCCAGACTCTCGCCCGCAATCGCTATATCGCTTAGAGTAAGGAGACCGCGCTCATCGATTCGGCCTGCCTGGGTGGGTGGGATGGACGTCTCGTCGCTCTCCACGACGTCCCCAGAGGACGCGCGCATCATGCGATTGATCCAAACCGAGTTTCCCGGTTGGCGAGTGTGGCGCAGCGATACCGGGCGCTGGTGGGCCTTCCGCACCTCCGCCAAGCCGTTGACGATCAAGCAACTCCGGGCCGGCTGCCGGCTCACCGTCCCGGCCGCCACCGGGGTGGCGTTGCGCGCCGCCGTTCGCGCGGAGATCGCGGCCGCCAGGCGCGCGGCCCGGCGGTCCTGCGCCGGCTGACGTCCGCGTCGAATTGCCTCCGGTTCGTGACCGACGACACGGTTCACGCCCGGAAAGCCGAGTTACCGTGAGAAAAAGGGCATTGCGACCCGCCTGCCGCTAAGGAGACGCGTATGGAGGCGTGGGTCGTCTGGCTGATCGTGGCCGGGATTCTCGGGGTGGCCGAGGTGCTCACCCTGACGCTGGCGCTCGGTCTGATCGCGGTCGCCGCGCTGGCCGCCGGTCTGATCGGAGCTGTGGGGCTGCCGTTCGCGCTCCAGCTCGTCGCGTTCGCGATCACCGCGGCGGCGGGTATCGGGCTCGTACGGCCGATCGCCATCAAGCACATCCACCAGCCACCGGCATTGCGCACCGGCACCGCGGCCCTCGTCGGCCGGGAGGCGCTCACTCTCACCGAGGTCAACCGGATTGCCGGGCGGGTCAAGATCGGCGGCGAGGAGTGGACGGCACGTCCGTACGACCCGGACGTGGTCATCCCCGAAGGCGCGTTCGTCGACGTCCTCGCGATCGAGGGCGCGACGGCCCTGGTGTATCCCCGGGAGGAATTGTGACCAGTCTGGCCATTGCCTCGCTCATCGCACTGATCCTCATCGCGGGCATGGTTGCCCTCACGGTGATGCGCTCGGTGTGGATCATCCCGCAGGCGCGCGCCCGCAATGTGGAGCGCTTCGGCCGCTATCACCGGACGCTGCAGCCCGGCATCGCGTTCATCGTGCCGTTCGTCGACAGGGTGAAGCCGACGATCGATCTCCGGGAGCAGGTCGTCACCTTCCAGGGGCAGCCGGTCATCACCGAGGACAACGTGGTCGTCCACATCGACACGGTGCTGTTCTTTCAGGTCACCGACCCGCGGGCGGCCGACTACGAGATCGCCAACTACATCCTGGCGATCGAGCAGCTGACCGCGACGACGTTGCGGAACGTGATCGGCACCCTCGACCTGGAGGCCACCCTCACCTCGCGGGACCGGATCAACACCGCCCTGCGCGGCGTGCTCGACGACGCGTCCGGCAAGTGGGGGATCCGGGTGACCCGGGTGGAGATCAAGGCCATCGAGCCGCCGCCGTCCATCAAGGACGCCATGGAGAAGCAGATGCGGGCCGAGCGGGAGAAGCGGGCCGCGATCCTCACCGCCGAAGGTGTACGGCAGTCCAAGATCCTGACCGCGGAGGGCGAGAAGCAGAGCGCCATCCTCACCGCCGAGGGTGCCAAGCAGGCGGCGATCCTGGAGGCGGAGGGCAAGGCCATCGCGATCGAGCAGGTCTTTACCTCGATCCACGACAACGACCCCGACCCCAAGCTGCTCGCCTACCAGTACCTGCAGACCCTGCCGCAGCTCGCGCAGGGCGAGGGCAGCACGTTCTGGGTCATTCCGAGCGAGGTCACCTCCGCGCTGCAGGCAGTCTCCCAGGCGTTCGGCGGCGGCATCGAGCAGGCGACGGACAAGCTCGCGCAGGCGGCCGAGCAGACGAAGGCCGAACGGGCCGATCGGGCCGGCCGCGCCCGCGAGGCCCGCGCCGCCGTCGAACGCGCCAACGAGGAGGCTCAGGAGGCCGCCGAGGAGGCCAAGGAGGCCGTCGAAGAGGTGGAGGGCGTCAGGTCGCCGTCGCTCGGGAGCGGGCACACCTCCACCCCGCCGTTCGAGCTGGCCCCCGGCCGTACCGAGTCCGCCCGCTGAGCCCCGGCCTGTTGTGGCCGGCAGAACGCCCCGGCGGGTGCGTAGTCGCCGGGGCGTTCTTCCTGTGATGGCCTGCGGCATTTCTTCGGTGCCGGCCGCGCGAGCGGTCAGCCGCCGTTGACGCCGAGACCGGCGGCGGCGCGGTCGCCGAGGTCCCTATGTAAGTTGCGCCAGTCCTCGGCCACGGGGGCCGTCAACTGGCTGAATCGTTCGTACGGCAGCTGGGGCAGATGCCCCAGAAGGTGACGTCGGCTTCGTCCACCAAGAAGCCGGCGGCGTCTGCCGGTTCCAGGCAGGGTGCGTGGCCCACCACGCAGTCGACGTCGGAGACCGCTCCGCAGCGGCGGCACACCAGGTGGTGGTGGTTGTCGCCGATCCGTCCCTCATAACGAGCCGGGCTCCCGGCCGGCTCGATCCGCCGCACGAGCCCCGCCGTCGTCAGCGCGTTCAGCGCCTCGTACACGGCCTGGGTGGACACGTGCCCCACGCGTTCGCGCACTCCGACGGCGATGGCCTCGGCGCCCAAGTGGTCGCCGCCGCGTACGGTCTCGAGGATCGCCACGCGCGCGGCGGTTACGCGCAGCCCCGCGCTCCGCAGCTCGTCGGCAACGGCGCGCGGGCCTGGTATTGCAGCGGTCACGCGATCAACTTACGGAGGTAAACACGAACGAGTCAAGAAAACGATTGATCCGTCTTTGGTCAAGTAGCGGTAACAGGCAGGTCACGTTGCAGATAGGGCTGCGCTCTTTCATGCCGGCAACCACATCGGACCGGGACGGGTACATCACCACGCGAACCGCCCCGGCCGCCGCAGGCGTCCAAGGGGACAGGACGACGACGGGGAGGGGCCGTGACGTACGTGCGGCGGGGACGGTGGATCATGGCGGCGGCCGGGGCAGCGGCGTTGCTCACGGCGACGACGGCCTGCGGACCGCTCGCCGGCGTGGCCGACGGCGGCGGCAAGCACCCGTTCACCGTCGCATTCGGGGGTGACGTGCACTTCGAGGGCGACCTGCGGGCCCGGCTCGACGCCGACCCGAAGACCGTCTTCGGTCCGGTCGGGCGGCAGCTGAGCGGCGCCGACCTGGCCATCGTCAACCTGGAGACCGCCGTCACCACGGGCGGCACGCCGGCGCCCAAGCAGTTCACCTTCCGGGCCCCGCCGACCGCCTTCACCGCTTTGCGCGCCGCCGGCGTCGACGTGGCGACCATGGCCAACAACCACGGCATGGACTACGGCGCAACCGGTCTGCGCGACTCGCTCACGGCCGCCCGCCAGGCCGGTTTCCCCGTCGTCGGCATCGGCGCGAACGCCGCGGCGGCCTACCGGCCGTACCTGACCACCGTGAACGGGACCAAGGTCGCGATCATCGGCGCGACCCAGGTGCTCGACGACGAGCTCGCCACGGCGTGGACGGCCACGGACACCCAGCCCGGGCTGGCCTCGGCCAAGGACGAGGTCCGCTTGGACAGGGCCGTACGGCAGGCGCAGGAGGCGAACGACATCGTGATCGTCGACCTGCATTGGGGGCAGGAGCTGAACAGCTGCCCGACGGATGCGCAGCAGCGGCTCGCCGATCACCTGCTGCAGTCCGGAGCCGACGCGATCATCGGCAGCCACGCCCACGTGGTGCTGGCCGGCGGCTACTACAAGCACGGCTACGTCGACTACGGGCTCGGCAACTTCCTGTTCTACAACGCCAACGGCCGTACGGCGCAAAGCGGCGTGCTGACCTTGACGTTCGACGCCGCGGCCAAGCGCTCGACCGTGACGAAGGCCGTCTGGGCGCCGGCGCGGCTCGAAAACGGCGTGGCGCGGCCGCTCACCGGACCCGCCGCGCAGGAGGCTCAGACGTCCTGGCTGGGCCTGCGCCGCTGCGCCGGCCTCACCGCCTCTCCCACCTCATAGAGCACGTCCTGGCTCAACACGTGCCATCCTGGCCTACATGCACAGGCGAATGATCACGGGATCCGCCCTGGCCGGAGCGCTGCTGCTCGCGGCGGCGTGCAGCAGCGGGGACGGCAACTCGGCGGCCCAGGGCGGAACCCAGCCGTCCGGCACGGCATCCTCCGCACCCAAGACCAGAGTGGCGGCGCCCGCGAAACAGCCGATCACGCTCGCGTTCGGCGGCGACGTGGCGTTCGAGGGCTTTCTCCGCGGCCGGCTGGCCAACCCGCGCACGGCGCTGGGCCCGATCGCGAGCACCCTGCGCGCCGCCGACCTGTCCATGGTCAACCTCGAGACCGCCATCACCACCGGGGGCGTTCCGGCGCCCGGCAAGGAGTTCCACTTCCGCGCCCCGGCGACCGCCTTCACCGCGCTGCGCGCCGCCGGCGTCGACGTGGTGACGATGGCCAACAACCACGGCATGGACTTCATGGAGCCCGGCCTGCGCGACTCGCTCGCGGCGATCAAGCGCACCAAGTTCCCGGTCGTCGGCATCGGCCGCAACGCCGCCGAGGCCTACCGGCCGTATCGGGTGACGGTGAAGGGCAACCGGCTGGCCATCATCGGGGCCACGCAGGTGCTCGACGACAACCTCATCCAGGCGTGGACCGCGACCAACGCCAAGGGCGGGCTGGCCTCGGCGAAGGTCGTCTCGCGCATGGTGCAGACCGTGCGGCAGGCCCGGCAGAGCGCCGATGCGGTCATCGTCTATCTGCACTGGGGCGAGGAGCTGCGCACCTGCCCGCTGCCCCGGCAGCAGACCCTCGCCAAGCAGCTGATCGCCGCGGGCGCGGACGTGGTGGTCGGCGGCCATGCCCACGTGCCGCTCGGCGGCGGCTTCACGCAGGGCAAGTACGTCGACTACGGCCTGGGCAACTTCGTCTTCTACTCCGCGCACGGCGCCACGGCCAACTCGGGCGTGCTGGTGCTGAAGCTGCAGGGCCGGCGGACCCTCAAGGCCCAGTGGCGGCCGGCCCGGGTCGTCGGCGGCCTGCCGCACCTCCTGACCGGCTCGGCCGGCGCCGCCGAATACCGGCGCTGGACCGGCCTGCGCGGCTGCACGGGTCTCACCGCCCGGCCCTAGCCCGTCACGCGCAGTCCGCTGACCTGCCTCTGGACGCCGTGATCGAGGCGCGTACGGTCGGCAGGTAAGAGCACCTGCTGGGAAGAGGGCGTGAGGACCATGCGAGAGCGCCGGATCAGGTCGGACGAGGTCGAGCTGGCCATACGCGAATGGGGCGAGCCGGATCACCCGACGGTGCTCCTCATGCACGGCTACCCGGACACGAGCGCCGTCTGGACCGACGTGGCCGAGCGGCTCGCCGACCGGTTCCACGTCGTCGCCTACGACGTACGGGGCGCGGGCGGGTCGACGGGACCGGCGGATCCCGGCGGCTACCGCATGTCCAGCCTGCTCGGCGATCTCGCCGCGGTCATCGAGGCCGTGGGCTACCAGCGGCCGGTGCATCTCGTCGGCCACGACTGGGGCGCGCTGCAGGGCTGGGCCGCGGTGTCGGACCCCCGTACGAGTGGCCGGATCGAGTCCTTCACCTCGACCGGTGGGATCAGCCTGGACCATCTGGCCGCCTGCCTGAGCCACATGCGGGAACGCGGGCCGCGGGGCGCGCTGGCGGTGGCCGGGCAGCTCGTTTCGTCGGCGTACATCGGGTTCTTCCAGACGCCCGTCCTGCCCGAGGCCGTGGTGCACGCGGCGGGCCGCCGCGGCTGGGAGCGCGTGCTGCGCCGCCAGGGCGTACGGCCGCGCGAGTGGCATCCGGCGCCGACCATGGAGAGCGACGCGCGCGCCGGGCTCAACTTGTACCGGGCCAACATGTTGAACCGCCGCGAGGAGCGCGGCGGCCCGCCGCCACGCGTCGCCACCCCGGTCCAGCTCGTCGTCTCGGCCCACGACCGGTACCTGTCGCCGGAGCTGGCCAAGGCGCACGCCGAGTGGGTCGAGCGGGCCTGGGTGCGGCGGGCCCCGGCCGGGCACTGGATCCAGCTCACCCACCCCGATCTGCTAAGCCGCTGGATCACCGAGTTCATCGACGCGGTCGACGGAGCCGTCAAGGAGGCGCGGCCACTACAGCCGTACGAGGGCGGCGCGTTCGACGGGCGGCTGGTGGTGGTGACCGGCGCCGGCAGCGGGATCGGACGGGCCACGGCGTATGGCTTCGCCGCCAACGGCGCCCGCGTCATCGCCGCCGACATCGACGAGGACGCCGCGAAGCACACCATGGAAGGCATCGTGGAGCGCGGCGGCACGGCCCACGTCTTCGGCGTCGACGTGGCGGACCCGGAGGCGATGGCGCAGTTCGCCGACTGGGTGCGCGACACGCACGGCGTCCCCGACGTGGTCGTCAACAACGCCGGGATCGGCATCGGCGGCTCGCTGCTGGACACCAGCGAGGAGGACTGGGCCAGTATTCGCGCGATCAACTTCGACGGCGTCTACCGCGGCTGCCGGCTGTTCGGCCGGCAGATGGTCGAGCGCGGGCAGGGCGGTCACATCGTCAACCTCGCCTCGATGGCGGCGTACGCCCCGTCCGTCTCGCTCCCGGCGTACTCCGCGATCAAGGCCGGGGTGCTGCAGCTCAGCGAGTGCCTGCGGCTCGACCTCGCCGAGCACGGCATCGGGGTGAGCGCGATCTGCCCGGGCATCATCAACACGCCGATCACCTCGCACTCCCGGTTCGTCGGCATAGACCCCGAGGAGGCCGAGCGGCTGCGCGAACGCTCGAAGGCGGCGTTCGCCCGGCGGGGTTACCCGGCGGAGAAGGTGGCGCTGGCGATCATGCGCGCGGTGCTGGACAACCGGCCCGTCGTCCCGGTGGCACCGGAGGCGCAGGTGGGCTACCTGCTCTCGCGCTTCTCGCCGACCGCGAACCGTGCGCTGGCCCGGCTGACCAACCGCGCGGCGCTCCGGACGAATACGCGTCGCAGCCGGGGGATGATAAGAGAGTGACCGAGATCCGGACCCCCCTGCGGCGCCGCCCGGCGCAGCGGCGCAGCGCAGAGCGCGTACAGCGCATGCTCGACGCCTGCGCCGAGATCCTCGACGAGCACGGCTACGACGGCCTGTCGACCACCCGCATCGCCCAACGGGCCGAGGTGGCGATCGGCTCGGTCTACCAGTTCTTCCCGGACAAGCGGGCGGTGGCCCAGGCGCTGGCGCTGCGCAACCTCGACCTGTTCATCGAGCGGGTCACGCGGCGCGTCAGCGACGAGGACTTTCCGCACTGGTCGGACACCGTCGGCGCGGTCATCGAGATCTTCGTGGACATGCATCGCACCGTGCCGGGCTTCCGGGTGCTGCGCTTCGGCGACGTCGCCGACGTCCACCTCCTCGACGTGTCCGCCGACAACAACTCGGTGGTCGCCGACCGGCTGCGCGGCATGGTGGTCAAGTTCTTCGGCGTGTCCGACTCCCCGGACCTGGCCCGCGTCCTCACGATCGCGGTCGAGGCCGCGGACGCGGTGCTCAAGCTGGCGTTCCGGCGCGACCCGGCGGGCGATCCGGAGATCCTCGCGGAGGCAGAGCGGTTGATCCACGCCTATCTCACCGGCCGCATCGACTCCTAGGGCATGACCCACGGGGCATGCCCGAGCGGTTAGTCCACCCCGGGAACTGGGCACAACGGTGTCTTCGTCATAGAGGAAACTCCGAATCCCTAAACCCCAGGGTGGTGAGAGCCGGTGGACTTCGAGAAGCTCCAGGCTCAGCAGCGTTTGCTCGTCCGTCAGCGCATCACGTTCATGGTGAACCAGTACGAGGTGCACACCGCGTCGCCGGGCGGCGGCGAGGGCGAGATCGTCGCCTTCGCGCAGCAAAAGCGCATGGCGTTCAAGGAGCAGGTGACGATCTACTCCGATCCCGGCAAGCAGTATGCCCTTGCCGCGTTCAAGGCCAGGAAAAGGCTCGACCTCGCCTCGACGTACGACGTCACCGACCACAACGGGCAGCCCATCGGCACCTTCCGCAAGGACTTCGGGCGCTCGCTGCTCAGCTCCACCTGGCACCTGGAGCAGCCGAACCTCGGCGTCACGACCGGCGCCGAGCGGAACCAGTTCGTCGCGGTCCTGCGCCGCGTGTGGAACTTCATCCCGTACGCGGAGAATCTGCCCTTTGCCTGGCCGTACCACTTCGACTTCACGGCCGGCGACCAGGTCGTCTTCTCGGTGGAGAAGAAGTTCGGGCTCCGCGATCGCTACGTGGTCGACATCAACGACCCGCGGCTCGACCGCCGGCTGGTCATCGCGATGGCCGTCGGTCTCGACGCCCTGCAGAGTCGCTGACCGGGCGGCGCTCCGGACGCCGACCTCGCCCGAGCCCCTGTACCGGCGCAACTTTACGTGCTACGAAGAAATGTAAAGAACTCGCGTCGCTGGACGGGCGAGGAGGCGTACTCCGTGACGACCGATCGATATGTGAGCCCAGTCGAGGCCGGCTCCACCTGGGACGTTCCCGTGGCCGGAGCCGCTCGCTTCAACTGGGAGTACGACGAGGGCCGCGACCGGCTGCTGTCGCTGTACCAGAAGGGCAAGGACAAGCAGTGGGACTCGCAGAAACGCATCGACTGGGACCAGCAGGTCGATCCGGTCAACGTCGCGGGGTTCCCCGACGAGTTCAACCCGCTCTTCGGTTCGGCCATCTGGGAAAAGATGACGCAGAAGGAGCGGGACGAGTACGGCCGGCACCAGGGCTCGTGGCTGTTCAGCCAGTTCCTGCACGGTGAGCAGGGCGCGCTGACGGTGTCCGCGCGGATCGTGGAGTCGGTCCCCGACCTCGATTCCAAGTTCTACGCGGCCACACAGGTGATGGACGAGGCGCGGCACGTCGAGCTGTACTCCCGCTTCGTCGACGAGAAGCTCGGCATGTATTACCCGATCAACCAGGACCTCGCCAAGCTGCTCGCCCAGTCGCTCGAAGACAGCCGGTGGGACCTGCCGTACCTCGGCATGCAGGTGATGATCGAGGGCCTGGCGCTGGCGGCCTTCGGCCTCTATCGCGACATGGCCACCACTCCGCTGGTCAAGCAATTGCTGGCGTACGTCATGCAGGACGAGGCGCGGCACGTGGCGTTCGGGCGGCTGGCGCTGAAGGACTACTACGCCGAGCTGACCGACAAGGAACGCGCCGACCGCGAGGAATTCGTGGTCGAGGGCTGCTATCTCATGCGCGATCGATTCCGGGGAACGGAAATCTTCGAGCAGCTCGGCATGCCCCTCGACGAGTGCCTGGAGTACGTCGACAACTCGCAGATCTATCAGATGTATCAGACCCTGCTGTTCAGCCGTATCGTCCCGTGCGTAAAGGACATCGGGCTGTGGGGTGACAAAGTGCAGAAGGCGTACGCCGACATGGGCGTACTCGATGCCGCGAAGGGCGACTTGACGGCGCTGATGCGGCAGGACGAGGAGATCGCCGAGGAGTACGACAAGGAGCTTGCCGCCCGTCAGGCCGAGGTCGAGAACGCGATCTCACAAGGCGCGTAAGAGCCGAATTTCCGTACCGCGAAAACCCGGTCTGTCCAGGCTGAGCAGCAAGATTTCAATGCAAACGCTGTCCTGAACCGGCCATCAGGGAGCATGCGGCTAATCTGAATGGCGGCATGCTCCCTTTTTCTATGGCATTTCCCCAGCACAGCGCGGTGATCGCGCTACCCAACTCCATGATCAATAAATTTCGCTCTGCGCAAAATTGATCTACACATGTGTTTACAAAGCGTGCGCATGCCGCTTCATAACGCCAAATTCGCGGTGAGATACGCCACAAATCTGCGGGACAGCGGGCCAAGTGGTGGTCAAGTCAACGTAATGTCTTGGGCTTGTGCGTGGCGTCCGACGGGGTTGATGGGAATGCCGGTGCCGCGCCTCCCGGACGCCTGATTGCTGAGGTGTCCGCTGTCCTGTCCCCAATCAGAGGATGGTTTGTGGGTAGCTCTGGCAAGCACCACTCGACGTCCGTTTTCCGTTTCCGTAAGACACTCATCGCCGTCGGCGCGGTCCTTACCGTCGTCGCGGCCGCCGGGGTGGCATTCGCCGCGACCGGCAATTCCTCGGATCACGCCGGCGCATCTGCCGGGCAAAATCGGGCCGATCTCGCGTACCAGGATCGGGCCGCCAGATCGGCGCCCCGGAGCCCGCTGGCGAGCCCGAGCGCGTCGCCCACCAAGACGGCGACCGCGAAGCCCAAGCCGAAGCCAAAGCCGAAGCGCACGCACAAGCGCGCGCCCGCGAAGGCGACCGGTCACCGGGTCGTCAGCACCGGCTCCTGCCAGGCGTCGTACTACAGCGAAGGTCAGACGACCGCCAGCGGGGAGAGCTTCGATCCGAGCGAGCTGACGGCGGCACACAAGACGCTGCCGTTCGGCACCAAGGTCAAGGTGACCAACAGGAACAACGGCGAGTCCGCCGTCGTCCGGATCAACGACCGCGGACCGTACGTCAGCGGCCGCTGCCTCGACCTGTCGACCGCGGCGATGAGAGCCGTCGGTGGGATGGGCTCGGGCGTGATCCCGGTCCGGTATCAGGTTCTCGCCGAGTCCTGAGCGAGCGCCCCGCGCGCGGGCGCCGGGTCCGACAGCCCACGCGGCCGGACACCAAGATGATCACGGAACCAGTCGGTGATCGCGGCATCCACGCTGATCGCCTCGGCGATCTGCGGGCGTGCCTCGGTGCCCGGCTCGGCGGCGAGCGCGTGGCCCATGCGGAACGTGGCCAGCTCCACGTCCGCGACCCCCGCCGTCCGCAGCTGGTCGCGCATGGCGGCCAGCTCGGACGGGGGGACGGTGTCGTCGGCGCCGCCGGCGACGAACAGCAGGGCCGGGGCCCGGGCGGCGATGTCGGCGGCCGGCAGCTCGCCGTACCGCAGCGGCGCGATGAGCGCGACCGCGGCCACCGGGAGCTCGCCGCGGGCCAGCGTGCGCACCGCGACCGTGCCGCCGAGCGAGAACCCGGCCAGCCCGAGCGGCGACGTCTCGAGACCGAGCTCCCGGCGCAACTCCATGACGACGGCAGGTGCCTGCGCGGCCGCCTGCTCGACGGCCGACGCGTCATCGGGCGCTTCGGGGAGCCCCGGGTAGACCCGCCAGGCGGGCACGCCGGTCAGCGGCAGGGCGGCGGCGAAGGCCGAGTAGGTGCGCGGCGGCCGGTGGGTGCCGTGCCAGGCCACGATCAGCGGGGGTGAGCCATCGGGCTCGGCGTCGGCCGCGGTGGGCGGTAGCGCGACATACGGCACTCCGGCGGCCGTTCCCAGCCGAGGTCTGGCCAGCGTGTCGCCACTCATCGTGGTCCCCGGTGTCTCCGTTTGGGTCATATGTCGTGGGATCGAGTCCCCGAAACGTCATGTTCGCACTGGCTGCCAAGATTTACCGCCGAATCGGACGAGCCCGCCACTTGTGGTAAGTAGGCAGTCACCTAGGGTCAGACTGAGTGCGCTATGTGTAGCCGATTGACAACAGGTGTCCCTCGGGCGTGCGCGATCAGGACGGCGGATTGGCTGCGTAGTAGACCGCGGCCATGTCCTTGTCGCCGTGTCCGAGCTCGACGGCGCGCATCATCTGGTCCCGTACGGCCTCGGCCAGCAGCGTGGACAGACCGGCGTCGTGCGCGGCCTCGACCACCAGCTCGGTGTCCTTGAGGGCGGTCTCGGTGTGGAAGCTCGGCGGGAACTCGCGAGACAGGACGGCGGCGCCCTTGACGTGGGCATACTGCACGTCGAGCGGCCCGCCGGCGATCGAGTCGAGGAACAGCTTGGGGTCGAGGCCCAGGCCCTCGGCCAGCGCCATGGCCTCCCCGATCGCGGCGGTCAGCGCGAGCACCCAGCTGTTGACGACGAGCTTCAGCCGAGACGCCTCGGTGCCCTCGCCTACCCAGGTCGTCCGGGCGCCGATGGCGTTGAAGACCGGCTGCACCTGGTCTCGGTGCGTTGCCGGCCCGGAGACCATCACCAGCAGCTTGCCCTCCTCGGCCGGCTGTTTCGTGCCGAGCACCGGGGCGTCGAAGAACGGGACGTCGCGCTGCGCCGCCAGCCGGGCGAGCCGGTCGGCGGCCGCGACGCCGACGGTGCTGGCCTGCACCCACACCGCGTCTTCCTCGAGTGCCGCGATCACGCCCGCCATCACCTGCTCGACCGTTTCGCCGTCGCGCAGCATGGTCAGCACCACGGTCGCGTCGGCGGCGGCCTCCGCGGGCTCGTCGCATACCTGCGCGCCATCGGCGGCCAGCGGCTCGGCCTTGGAGCGGGTCCGGTTCCACGCTCGTACGCCGATGCCCTCGCGCAGCAGGCTGCGCGCCATGGCGGCGCCCATGATGCCGGTACCCAGCACGGCGACGGTGAGATCACTCATGGCGCCCTTCCTACCCAGTTACGCACCATTTTCTTCACCCACCGAGTGCTATGACGCGGCGAGCTCGCGGGCGAGCCGGTCCGCGGCACGTCGCATGATCGGCACCACGTCGTCGACGACGGCCCGCGTGAGCCGCCCGGACGGGCCCGAGACCGAGATCGCGCTCAACGCGGGCGCGCCGGTCAGCGGTACGGCGACGCAGCGCACGCCCAGCTCCTGCTCTTCGTCGTCCAGCGCGTAGCCCTGCCGGCGGATCAGCTCAAGCTGCTCGAGCAGCGCGCCGAGGTCGGTGATCGTGTGCGGCGTGTGGGCGACCAGGCCGGTACGGTTCACGATCCCCCGGGCCGTCTCGGTGGGCAGCTGGGCGAGCAGCGCCTTGCCGACGCCGGTGCAGTGAGCCTGCACTCGCCGCCCCACTTCGGTGAACATCCGCATCGAGTGCTTGGACGGCACCTGCGCTACGTACACGACCGCGTCGCCCTCCAGCAGGGCCATGTTGGCGGTCTCGCCCACTTGGTCGACCAGCCAGGCCAGCACCGGTCGCGCCCACCCGCCGAGGAGCCGGCTCGAGCTCTCGCCGAGCCGGATCAGGCGCGGGCCCAGGGCGTACCGCTTCGACGGCGCCTGACGTGCGTAACCGTGGTTCACGAGGGTGCGCATCAGCCGGTAGATGGTCGGCATCGGTAGTCCGGAGACCTCGGTCAGCTCGGACAGCGCCATCTCGCCGCCGGCGTCGGCCAGGTGCTCGAGTAGCTCGAACGCGCGCTCCAGCGAGCGTACGGCGTCGGCCACGGGCGACTCCTCTCCGTGGAGCTCCGTGGAGTGGGGGCTCAAGAGATTGTACGGAGAAGTGATTTCGGCACGCGAAAGCGGGTTGACAGGAGGACATTACCCGGCTGGTCGCGCGGTAATACTCACAAGGCCGGGTGCCGCACAGGCCACCCCTCCCGGACGGGTAAGTCGACGGAGGGACGCACTGTGCGCATCGGGAGGGCCGCCGCCCTCGCCGTGCTCGGGTGCACGGTTGGCGGTACGGCGGGCATGGCACTGATGGTGGCGCAGCGCGCGTCGATGCCCGCGATGGTGACCGTGACGACGATCAACGCCGCGGCGGACCCCCCGCCGGGCCGCCGTCGGGGCCTGTGGTCCCGTGCCGTACGGCTGCCGCGCGCGTTGTCCCGGCCGGCTACTCGATGGCGCGGTGCTCGCCGTCGCCGTCCCTAGTGGGCGGCTCGGCGAGGTCGGCGACGAACCGCCGGTTGAGCGCCACGCGCAGCCGGCCCAGCGGGTTCCGTACCTCCGGCGGCTCGACGCCGGCGTCCTCCGGACGGCCGAGCGTGAGCGCGGCGGGCAGCCGTTCGTCGGTAATGGGCGCGGCCATCACCTGGCTCACCGGGCGCTCGACCTCGATGTACTCGCCGGAGGGCATGCGCCGGATGATTCCGCTCTCCAGCCCGTGGTGGATGAGCCCGCGGTCCTTGCGCTGCAACCCAAGGCAGACGCGATACGCCACGATGTAGGCGATCACCGGCCCGAGGATGATCGCGCCGCGGAAGAACCAGGTCGTCCAGAACAACGGCACGTCGAAGGTCTTGGCCAGGATGTCGTTGCCGCCGGCCGCCCACAGCACGCCGTAGAACGTGACCCCGGCCGCCCCGAGACCGGTGCGCGGCGGAACGTCGCGCGGCCGGTCGAGCAGGTGATGCACCGCATAATCGCCGGTCACCCAGCGTTCTATGAACGGATAGACCGCCAACCCGGTGAACAACACCCCCGGCACGACGAGCGCGGGCACGATCACGCTCATCGGCAGGGTATGACCGAGGGCATTGATCTCCCATGACGGCATGATCCGGAGTGCGCCCTCGAGGAACCCCATGTACCAGTCGGGCTGCGACCCGGCGCTGATCTCCTCCGGGCTGTACGGGCCGAAGATCCAGATCGGGTTGATCTGGAAGAACGTCGCCAGCAGCGCGGTCACGCCGAAGACCCACAGGAAGAACGCCGTGGTCTTGGCGATGAAGACGGGGTAGAACGGGTAGCCGCGCACGGTCCGCACGCCGCTGCCCTTGCCGGGGAACTGGGTGTGCGTCTGCCGCCAGGTGAGCACGATGGCGTGCAGCGGGATGAGCGCCAGCAGGATGCCGGGGATGAGCAGCACGTGAATGGCGAACAGCCGTGGGATCAGGTCTTCGCCGGGGAACCCGCCGCTGCCGAACAGGAAGTACATCAGGTAGCTGCCCACGAGCGGCAGCGACAGGATGACGCCCTCCAGGATGCGCAGCCCGGTGCCGGACAGCAGGTCGTCCGGGAGCGAGTACCCGAACAGGCCGTTGAGCAGCGCCAGCGTGAACAGCACGACGCCGATCAGCCAGTTGAGCTCGCGCGGCTTGCGGAACGCACCGGTGAAGAAGTTGCGCAGCAGGTGGATGACGATCGCGCCCAGGAACAGGATCGTCGACCAGTGGTGGATCTGCCGCATCAGCAGCCCACCGCGCACGTCGAAGCTCAGGTTGAGGGTGGAGGCGTACGCCTCGCTCATCCGCACGCCACGCAGCGGGACGTACGACCCGTGGTAGACGACCTCGGTCATGCTCGGCTTGAAGAAAAACGTCAGGAAGATGCCGGTCGCCACGATGATGAAGAACGAGTACATGGCGATCTCGCCCAGCAGGAACGACCAGTGGTCCGGGAAGGCCTTCCGCATGGCCTTGGCCAGGAACTTGTCCGTTCCGAACCGCTCATCGATCGGACTGTCGATTGCGGTCAGCGCCTTCGGAGGATTGCTCATCGTCCACCTCACCGCGAGTTTCGTAGGACCACTTTCGCATCTACCGTCTGGGACGGGCAAAGGGGGTCCCCCGTGACACGCCCGAACGGCGGCGACTAGCCCCCTATCGGCCAGGTGTGCACCGGCTCGTTGGTGTGCATGCAGTCGATGTAGCGCTGGGTCATGCGGCGCAGCGCCTCGTGCCGGTCGATGTCGGACGACTTCTCGATCGCGTGCACCGTCGAGCTCTGCCAGGTGGACCCGGTCCGTCCGGTGAGGCAGCGCTGCTCGATGATGCCCAGCAGCTGGTCGCACCGGGCGGGGTCGACTCCCCATCGGTCGAGACCCTCGTACGCCATCGGCAGCAGCCGCCGCAGCACCAGTTCGGTGACCGGTACGTCGCCGAGCCCCGGCCAGTAGAGCGTCGCGTCGATGCCATGCCGTGCCGCGCTGTGCAGGTTGTCCCCGGCGGTGGCGAACGACATCCGCGTCCAGATCGGGCGTTCGGCCTCGGCGATCATCCGTACGAGCCCGTAGTAGAAGGCGCCGTTGGCGACGATGTCGGCGACCGTCGGGCCGGCCGGGAGGACTCGGTTCTCCACGCGCAGGTGCGGCTTGCCGTCGACCACCGCGTACACCGGGCGGTTCCACCGGTAGACGGTGCCGTTGTGCAGGGTCAGCTCGCCGAGCTGCGGAATCCGCCCGGCCTCGAGCGTCGCGATCGGGTCCTCGTCCTCGCAGATCGGCAGCAGCGCCGGGAAGTAGCGGGCGTTCTCCTCGAACAGGTCGAACACCGAGGTGATCCACCGCTCGCCGAACCACACGCGCGGCCGCACGCCCTGCGTCTTCAGCTCCTCCGGCCGGGTGTCGGTGGCCTGCTCGAACAGCGGAATGCGGGTCTCGCGCCACAGCTCCTTGCCGAACAGGTACGGCGAGTTCGCGGCGAGCGCCACCTGGATTCCGGCGATGGCCTGCGCGGCGTTCCAGTAGTTGCCGAAGTCGTCCGGGCTGACCTGGAGGTGGAACTGCGCGCTGGTGCACGCGGACTCCGGCATGATCGTGTCGGCGTACGTCGACAGGCGCTCCACCCCGTCGATGGCGATGTGCATGTCCTCGCCGCGCGCGGCGAAGATCTGCTCGTTGAGCAGCCGGTAGCGTGGGTTGGCCGACAGCGAGTCCTCGCCGATATCGCTCTCGCGCAACGTCGGCAGAATGCCGATCATCACGAGGTGCGCGCCGACCTCACGCCCGCGTGCCGTGGCGTGGTTGAGGTCCTCGCGGACCTCCCGTTCCAGGGAGTCGGTCCCCCCGCCGCCCAGCTCGCGCGGCGGTACGTTGATCTCGAGGTTGAACTGGCCGAGCTCGGTGGCCCACGCGGGGTGGGCGAGCGCTTCGAGTACGGCGGCGTTGCGCATGGCGGGGTCGCCGCGCTCGTCGACCAGGTTGAGCTCGATCTCCAGGCCGATGTGCGGGTGCTGGAAGTCGAACTGCGACTCCTGAAGCATGCTCGCGAGGGCGTCGAGGCACCTCCGCACTTTCTCCCGATACCGCCGCCGATCCTCCCGGCTGACGGACATGGGGGAGACGTCCCTGCCCATCGTTCAAATCCTCCGCGCGGCAGACGGTTACAAACTTCACATTCCCCCTCTCGCCTCGACAGAATCCCGTTGGCCGTGTCCGGGCCGGGCGCGGGCGATACTTGCCGGGTGCCGGTCAGGCGCCGAGGGCGGCGGCGAGGGTGGGGCGTCCGTCGATGCCGAGCTTGCGGTAGACGCTCGTCAAGTGTGTCTCGACCGTCCGCTGAATGAGGAAGAGCGTCTCGGCGATCTCGCGGTTCGTCGCGCCGGCGGCGGCCAGCTCGGCGATGCGCCGCTCCTGGGCCGTGAGCGCGGCGACGCCGGTGGGCCGCGGGCGCGGACGGCGCGCCCCCGCCTCCGCCAGCGTCTCGGCGATCCGCGCGACGAGCGGCGCCGCACCGCAGTCGAGGGCGAGGACGTACGCGTCCCGCAGCAGCCTGCGGGCCTCGTCGCGGTGCCGGGACGCGAGCCGGACCATGCCCAGCTCGTGCAGCGACCGGGCGTACTCCAGCCGGGCGGGGGAGCCGGCCAGCACGTCGACCGACTCCTCCAGGGCGGCCATGTCGCGCCTGATCAGGCCGATCGCGCGCAGGGCGACGCCGAGGGGGGCGGCCACGCCCCAGGAGCGGGCCAGTGTGACCTCCTCGGTGGCCAGCCGGATCGCCTTGCCGGTGTCGCCGAGGCCATGCAGGACGAGCGCCGCGCTCGACCGCCACGACCCGGAAACCGGATTGATCACGCCGAAGTCCACGAGCTGCCGCCCGGCCTCCAGGTAGTCGGCCAGGGCGCCCTCCGGGTCGCCGCGCAGCATCCGGTACCGGCCGCGGCTCTCCAGGGAGAACACCGCCCAGTACGGCGCGGGGTGGTCACCGCCGAGCAGGCCGATCCGGGTGAGCAGCCGAGCGGCCTCCTCTAGCCTGCCGAGGTCGAGGTAGGCGTCGATCATGTACATCTTGGCCGCGTGCGGGCCGGCATCGGGCATAAGCCTCGCGTGCACGTCCGTGGCGATGCGGCACTCGTCGATGACGTTGGCCAGCCGGCCGTACTGCAGCGCCAGCCAACCGCGCAGGCCGTGGCCGCTGGCGACGAAGATCGGCTGGTTGAGCGCGCGGCCGTGCTCGATCAGCGTGTCGGCGCATCGTCTGGCGAGGTCGAGCTCGCCGGCTCGGCACAGCGCGAGCGCGGCGTTCCGGTAGGCGAAGAAGTCTCGCATCGCCTCTGGCGGCCCGAGCGCGAGCACCTCCCGCGCCCGGGCGACGGACTGTCGTCTGGACCGGCAGGCCGCGGACAGGCGGTAGGCGATGATGCCGGCGATGGCCCGGGCCGCACCCGGGCGTGCGGCGGCGCGTGCCTGCAGCCGCTCGATCCGATGCGCGCACGCCAGGCTCGTCACCCGGGCGCTGATGCCGAGCGCGAGGATGTCGAGGTCGGCGACGAGGTCGGCGTTTCTGGGGTGGCTGTCGAGGTCGAGCCCGGCGATCGCGCGGTCGAGCACGCCGATCGCGGCCTTGGCGTCTTCGCCCTCGCAGGTGGCGGCGGCCAGGTGCTCGGCGACGCGGGCGGCGCTGCGCGGGTCGGCCGCGGACTCGAACGCCTCAGTGAGGTGCGCCACCGCAGCGGCGACGTCGGTCCGCTGCTCGGCCTCGCCGAGCTCGACGAGGATGTCCAGGTGCTCCGGGCCGTACGGGGTCGCCTCGAGCGCCTTGCGCAACTGCACGACGGCGAGCCCGCCGACGCCGGCGGCGAGGGCCGCTCGGGCGGATTCCCGGAGCACCGGCACCGACCAGACGTCGCCGATCGGCCCGGTGGCGAGCAGGTGATCGACGACCAGCGCGGTCCGGCGGCCGCGCGCGTAAAGCAGGCGCGCCGCCCGCGCGTGCGCGACCTGGCGCTCGGTCTCGGACATCTCATGGAGGACGGCGTTCCGTACGATCGGCCGCCGGAAGTTCAGCGTGCGGCCGGCCCGCAGCAGTTGGGATCGTACGAGCGCATCGGCTGCCTCCGTAGCCGGCGCGATGCCGAGCCCGGCCTGTCGGGCGACCAGGTCCGGCTCGGCGCCGTCGCCCAGGATGGCCACCGCGCGGGCGATTCGTTCGGCGTTTTGTGCGGCGTGCGGGTCGGCCTGCCGGATGCGGCTGCGCACCCACCTGCCGGTCGCCGGGCCGGTATAGCCGGCGACGACGTCGGCCGTGTCGTGGCCCCCCTCCGCGAGGTCGTCGAGCAGGGCGGTGAGCAGGAACGGATTGCCTCCGGTCGCCGCGTGGCAGGCGGCGGAGAACGGCCCCATGGGCTGGCGGACAACCTCGGCGACCTCGCACTCGATCAGCGGACGCAGGTGAAGCTGCGCGAACGACCCGGTCAACTCGTCCAGCAGCAGATCGTCGCCGAGGCCGGTCGTACGGGCGAAGGCGAGCAGGAGCGGCACGCGGGCGGACCGGCGGGCCAACTGGCCGAGCCACCGCAGCGATGCGGCATCGCACCACTGCAGGTCGTCGACGACCACGAAAAGCGGACGCCCGGCCGCGAGCCGTACGATCAGCCGGTACAGCCCGTACATCGTCTCCGGGTCGATCGACGCGGGGATCGGCGCGTCCGGCGTCACCACGCCAGGGGGCAGCGTGACCTGGACGGACTCAGGCGCCCTGGTCAGCAGCGGTCCGATGAGCTGGCGGGCTACGCCAAGCGGATAGCCGCGCTCGCCGGGCCGCCCACGTGTCCAGGCAACCTGGAAACCGCGCGCGGCCGCGAGTGCGGCGGCCGCCCGCAGCACCGCCGTCCTCCCGCTGCCGGGCTCGCCCTCGACGACGACGTGCATGGTGGCCTGGACGGCGGCACGCGTCGATGCGCCGGCCACGTCGAGGGCGGACTCGAACGTGGCGAGCTCTCGGGCACGACCTGGCAACGGCCGATCCACTGTGCTGTCCATCGGTATCGAAGGCCCGATTTTCCCACAGCGCAGGGCTTCTTAGTGTGTCCCGCGACATGAATCGAGGCCGCGCCCCGGGCTGGTGGGCGCGGCCTCGAAGGTGAAGGGGAGCTCAGGCGCGGACGGCCTGGATCTCCAGGTGGATGTCGACCTTGTCGCCGAGCAGGACCTTGTCGCCCTGCATCGGGACGTTGAACTCGACGCCAAAGTCCTTGCGGTTGATCGAGGTGGTCGCGGTGAAGCCGGCGCGGGTGCCGCCCCACGGGTCTTCGCCGACGCCGTTGAACTCGACCTCGAGGGTGACCGGACGGGCCACGCCCTTGATGGTGAGGTCGCCGTCGACCAGGTAGCGGTCGCCGTCGGCCCGTACGCCGGTGGCCGCGAAGGTCATGACGGGGTGGTTCTCGACGTCGAAGATTCCCTCGGCGCGGAGGTCCGCGTCACGCTGCGCGTTGCGGGTGTCGACCGAGGCGAGTTTGATCTCGGCCGTCGCCGTGGACTTGGTAATGTCGTCGGCCACCTCGAGCCGGCCCGTGAATTCGGTGAACGAGCCGCGGACCTTGCTCATCAGGTGCCGGATGCCGAACGTGACCTCGGAGTGGGCCGGGTCGATGGTCCAGGTGCCGGTTGTGAGGCCCAGGTCGGTCGCGATCGCGGTCATCTAAAAACCCTCCATGGTGCGATGGGAAGCCTAGTTGCTTGAAATTTCAAGCACTACACCAAACCATAAGAGGTTGAAGCTTCAACTTATTCCGGGGTGGGTGGGGAGTCAGGCCGAGGCCTGCCGCACCTCGTCGCCCGGGCGTCCGGGCTCGAGCAGCGGCGCGGAGCTGCCGTCGAGCAGGATCTCGGCGACCAGCTCGGGGTTGTCGCCCATCGGGACGTGCCCGCAGTCGGTGAGCCAGACGAACCGCGCGTTCGGCAGGCACTGCTGCGCCCGGATGGCCTGGCTCGGTCGCAGCAGGCGGTCGATCGTGCCCCAGGCGATGGTCACCGGCACGCCGTCGCAGGTCCCGGCGAACGGCCCCGTACGGCGGCCTGCCCGCAGCGTGGGGAGGAAGCCCGGCGCCGTCCGCAGGGCCACCGCATCGGCGATCAGCTCCTCCAGGTCGAGGCGTTCTGGATGGCCGTAGATCTGGCCGAACATCAGCTTGCGGCGGATCGGATTGCTGCCCAGCCGCCGGATGACCGCCGCCGGCACCCGTGCGCCTACCCGGGAGGCCCGCAACGACACGGTGGCGAGGCGGAGCTGGAGCGGGGTGAAGAAGCCGGCCGGCGACAGCGCGGTCGCCGAGCTGACCAGCCCGCGGTCGGCCGCCTCCAGCGCGAAGAGCCCGCCGAGGGAGTTCCCCGCGATGTGCGGCCGGCCCAGGTCGAGCTCGGCGAAGAAGTCCGCGAGCCCGCGCATCGCGGTGTCGATGTTGTACGTCGTGCCCGTGGGCAAGGGGGCCGAGGCGCCGAAGCCGGGGAGGTCGAGGGCGATCACGTCGCGTTCCCCGGCGAGCCGGTCGAGGACCGGCTCCCAAGCCTGCCAGCGGTGGCCGATGCCGTGCAGCAGCACCAGCGGCGGGCCCGCGCCACGGCGCTCGAAGACAACGTTCACGTACTCAAGAGTAATTGTAAGTTACTCGTCAGTCACGGTGACGGAAGTCACGTGCGCACGGACGGAGCGCGGTGCTCCAGGGCCTGGCGCAACTGGGCTCGCCCACGGTGGATGCGGCTGCGCACGGTGCCGAGCTTGACCCCGAGCGTGGCCGCCACCTCTTCGTATGTCAGGCCCTCGATGTCGCAGAGCACGACGGCCGCCCGGTACTCCGGCGACAGCGCGTCGAGCGCGGCCTGGATGTCGGCGTCGAGGTGCTGTTCGTCGTACGCGACGGCGGGCGTCGGCTCGCGGCCCATCAGGCGGTCGGCGGCGTCCTCGGGCAGGGAGTCGAAGCGGATGCGCTGTTTACGGCGCACCCGGTCCAGGAACAGGTTCGTGGTGATGCGATGGAGCCAGCCCTCGAAAGTGCCTGGCGAATATGACGACAACGACCTGAAGACCCGGACGAAGACGTCCTGCGTCAGGTCCTCGGCGTCGTGCTTGTTGCCCGTCAGCCGGTAGGCGAGCCGAAACACCCGAGCCGAGTGTTCACGGACGATGTCCTCCCAGCTCGGTGGCGTCCACGCGACAGCGCCTGCGGTCACCGCTTACCCCTACCCCCGCCTGATGCGAAATCGTTACGGACTAAGCATGCCTCTTTCCAGATAAGAGCCGCGTAAGGCCCCCGTAACGGCAGGTTCGGTGTGACCCAATTCATCGGGGCGCAAGGTTGTTCCAGCTCGTAATCTCCTGGTAGCCAAGAGCGAGCGATCTTGCCCACTCCCACCCCCGAGGATCTCGATGGCGCGCAGCCACAACCTGGCCGACCTGCTCGAACTACTCGCCGGCGCGGACCCGGACCGGCCCGCTCTCGTCGCGGGCGACCGCCGGCTGACGTACGGGGAACTCAACGAGCGGGCCGGCCGGATCGGCCATCACCTGGCCGCGGCCGGCGTCGAGCCGGGCGAGCACGTCGCGATCCTCGCCCACAACCGGGTCGAGTGGATCGAGTCGATGCTCGGTGCGTACAAGGTCCGGGCGGTGCCGATCCCGGTCAACTTCCGATACGTCGCCGACGAGCTCCGGCACGTGCTGTACGACTCCGACTCCGTCGCGCTGATCGAGGTGGCGCTCAAGGCGCATCCGGACGTGTACGACGCGGTGGTGGTCGGCCTGCCGGACGAGCGGTTCGGTCAGCGGGTCGCCGCGGCGGTGGCGCCGGCACCCGGAGCCGCGCCCACCCTGGAGCGGCTCGCCGAGCACTGTCGTAGCCGGATGGCCGGCTTCAAGGTGCCGCGTGAGCTGCGGCTGGTCGACGCCGTGCAGCGGAGCGCAACCGGCAAGTCCGACTACACCTGGGCCAGGTCGGTCTTCGCGGGCGCCACATCGCCACGAACCTGACGTCGAGAGTCAGGCCTGGGCGGGCTCACGTCTGGCGGGCTCAGGCCTGGGCGGGTGAGGTCTGCCGGACCTGGCTCAGGAACTCGACGTTGGACGACGTCTCGGCGATCTTGTCGCGCAGCAGCTCGATGGCCTGCTGGGACTCGAGGCCCTGCAGCACCCGGCGCAGCTGCCAGGTCACCTGGAGCTCTTCGGGCGACATGATGAGGTCGTCGCGCCGCGTGCTCGACGGGTTGACGTCCACGGCGGGGAAGAGGCGCTTTTCGGCGAGCTGCCGGCTGAGCCGCAGCTCCATGTTGCCGGTGCCCTTGAACTCCTCGAAGAAGACCTCGTCCATGCGCGAGCCGGTCTCGACGAGCGCGGTCGCGAGGATGGTCAGCGAGCCGCCGTTCTCGATGTTGCGGGCGGCGCCGAGGAACCGCCGCGGCGGATGGATGGCGGTGGTCGCCACCCCGCCCTGCAGGATGCGAGCGCTGTTCGGGGCCTGCAGGTTGTACGCGCGGCCGAGGCGGGTGATCCCGTCGAGGAGGACGACGACGTCGTGGCCCTGCTCGACGAGCCGCTTGGCCCGCTCAATGGCCAACTCGGCGACCGCGGTGTGGTCGGCCGCCGGCCGGTCGAAGGTGGAGTGGATGACCTCCGCGGCGCCCGGCACCGAGCGCTGGAAGTCGGTGACCTCCTCGGGACGCTCGTCGACGAGGACGATCATCAGGTGGACTTCGGGGTGGTTCTTCGTGATGGCCTTCGCGATGTCCTTCAGGACCATCGTCTTACCGGCCTTCGGCGGCGAGACGATCAGTCCGCGCTGGCCCTTGCCGATCGGGCTCACCAGGTCGATGATCCGCGTGGTCGACGACCCGTCCTCGAGCCGCAGCCGGTCTTGCGGGAAGAGCGGCGTCAGGTTGGCGAAGTCGGGGCGGTCGGCGCCGGGCTGGGCGCCGTTGACACTGTCGACGCGGGCGAGCGCGGGGTGCTTCTCCCGCTTGCCTCGCGGCGGGCGGGTGGCTCCCTCGATCGCGTCGCCCGTACGCAGCCCGCTCTTGCGGACCTGGGCGGCCGGCACGTACACGTCGCCGGGGCCCGGCAGGTAGCCGCCGGTACGCACGAAGCCGTGGCCGTCGACGATCTGCAGCACGCCGGCGACCGGCGTGAGCTCCTCGGCCTGCGCGGCCGACTGTGCGGGCGGTTGCTTGGTCGGCTGCTGGGCCGGCTGCTTGGCCTGCGCGCGGGTCGGAGCTTCTGTGGTCATTGTCATTTGGTGTTTTCCTCTCGGGAAAAGAACTTTGAAGGTGTGGGATGAGGCGCCAGCTGCCCAGAGCACGGCGTGCCGTAACGGCGCGGCGTGCCAAACGGCGCGGCGCGAGAAACCCGATGTGGCGTTGACGCGGTGTGCACGATCCGCGCACGGGCCAGATCAGCGATCAGAGAAGTCCGCGGCACTTTCTGCGGCTGGACTGGGAAGGGGCTCTCTCACCGGCATGGCCGGGAGCTCTTCAAGCCAGTACCCACCATACACGAGGTCAATCTCCTGGTAGCTACGCCAGGATGGGGGCGTGGACATCGAGGAGCTGCGCCTGTCCGTGTACGAGTCGTTCGCCACGACCGGGCGGCCGCCGGCCGTCGCGGCGCTGGCCGAGTCGCTCGGCGTGCCCGAGCCCGAGGTACGGCAGGGGCTGCAGGCCCTGCACGCCCAGCGGCACGTAGTGCTGAGTGCGGGCGGCGACATCGTCATGGCCCATCCGTTCTCCGCCGTACCGCTGGGCTTCGCCGTCATGGGCGCCGCGACGCTGTGGTGGGGCGGGTGTGCCTGGGACTCCTTCGCGCTCCCGCATCTGCTGCCCGACGAGCCAGAGGTGCTGGTCTCTACCCGCTGCCGTGGTTGCGGGGCGCCGCACGCGTGGGCCGTCGGCCGTGACGCGCCGCCCCCCGGCGATCAAGTGGCGCATTTCCTCGTGCCAGTGGCCCACATGTGGGACGACGTGGTGCACACGTGCGATAACCAGAGGATGTTCTGCGACGCCGGCTGCGTGGAGCGCTGGCTGAAAACCACCAATAACAAGCGCGGCTACGTGATGGATATTCCCACGCTGTGGCGATTCGCCGCGCACTGGTACGACGGCCGCCTGGAGCGCGGCCACGTACGGCGTGAGCCGGTCGAGGCCGCGGCGCACTTCCGTTCCGTAGGCCTGCACGGCGCCTTCTGGGGCCTCCCCTCCTAGTAATTCATGGCCGTCCGCACGTCCGCGAGCGTGCGTTCGGCGACCGCGTTGGCCCGCGCGTTGCCGGTCGCCAGCACCTCACGTAGGTAGCCGTGGTCCGCCGCGTACTCGACACGCCGGGCACGGATCGGCCGCAGGAACTCGTTGACCGACTCGGTGACGGTCCGCTTGAGCGCCGCAGCGCCGCTCCCGATGCCGGCGGCCACCTCACGCGGGTCGCGGCCCTGGCAGAGCGCCGCGAGCAGGACGAGGTTGGACACCTCCGGCCTGGTCTCCGGGTCGTACGTGATGTCCCGTCGCATGTCGGTCTTGGCACGCTTGATCAGCCGGGCCGTCTCGTCCGGCGTCGCCGACAGCCCGATGGCGTTGCCGCGGCTCTTGCTCATCTTCTGCCCGTCGATGCCGAGCAGGCTGGGCGCCTCCGAGAGCAGCGCGTCGGGCACGGGAAACACCGGGCCGTACCGGTCGTTGAACCGCCGCGCGACCGTACGGGTGATCTCCTGGTGCGGCAGCTGATCCTTGCCGACCGGAACCAGGTTGGCCTTGCAGAACAGGATGTCGGCCGCCTGGTGGACCGGGTACGTGAACATCAACCCGCTGACCGACGCCTGGCTCGACACCGCGATCTCCTCCTTGACCGTCGGGTTGCGCCGCAGCTCGGCCACGGTGACCAGCGACAGGAACGGCAGCAGCAGCTGGTTGAGGGCCGGTACGGCGCTGTGCCGGAAGATCGTGGCTTTGCCCGGATCGATGCCGACCGCCAGGTAGTCGGCGATAAGCCCTTCGACATGCTCGGGCAACCGGTCGGCGACGTCCCGGTCGGTCAGCACCTGGTAGTCGGCGATGAGGACGTACAGCTCCACGCCGGCGCGCTGCAGCCGTACGCGGTTGGCCAGCGTGCCGAAGTAGTGGCCAAGATGCAGCGGCCCGGTGGGTCTGTCTCCCGTCATGATCCGGAATCTCGCGGGATCCCCCGCGATCCGTTCCTCCAGCTCGCCGCTGCGCCGGCGCGTGGTCGTCAGTGTGTTGGTATGCATGGCGATCTCCTCGTAGTCGGGAGTCGCCCGGGCAGCACGCCCCGTCGCACATAAAGAAGGGCCGTCCGACCGGACGACCCTGCATCGCGCATGAGAGAAGGCCGTCCTACGACGGCCACCAGCTCAGGCACGACAAACGATCCATATCCCCATCATAGGTCACGCCCACGTCAGCCACACAGACTCTTGCGCCGGGTCCCACCGCACCCACCCCGGCGGCTTCCCGAATCCAGTTGATTACGCACCGCACACGGGGCGCAATAGACACAGCTTCTGGCACTGGCTGGAGGAAGTGAGCTCGGGACGTCTCCAGACGGAGAGGGGCCGGGCTTCGCGCTTTCTGGGCCTTACCGCTGCTTGAGCGTTGTTGTGAAGGTACGCCAGGCGGCGTGGGTGAAGGTGAGTGCGGGACCGTCCGAGTTCTTGCTGTCTCGTACGGCCACGAAGCCAAGCTTTTCGGCGACCTCGACGCATTCGCCGCCATCAGGGCCGCTGTGGCTGGACTTACGCCACACGGCGCCGGTCAGCTCCATCGTTCCGCCGTCCTCTTAATAAATTCGAGGGACTCTTGCTGCGAGAGCGCGGCCGTGCGTACGGACTCCCAAGCGTCCGTCGCCTCTACAACGTCCTCTGGGATGCCGAGCGCAAAGCTGCGCACGGCCGTCTCCACGTACGCTACCTGCTGGCCGTCTACGTCGGCGATCGTAAACGAGCTCTTGAGGCCAAGGTGTATCGCGCCATTCGGGACGACCTGGATACTGAGCCGAGGGCTGACGCTTCCTACTAGGTGCATGAGCTGATCGCGCATGATCGCGGCGTCGCCTATTTGGCGGTGTAGTACCGCTTCGTCAAATACGCAGTGGAGCTTGGGCGGAGGCGGGTCCTCTCGAGTCAGGATGGCCTGCCGACCTAGTCGAGCAGCCACCGCTTGCTCGTCTGCGCTTAGTAGGGCGCGGGCGTACGCCTCGTTCTGCAGCAATCCGTACACCACGGACAACTGGTATGTCCGTAGTCGTGTCGCTCTGGTTTCCACACTCAGCCAGGGTGGGAACCAGGCGGGGAAGCCTGCCTTGACTTCGAGTTCGCGGAGTTTGCCGAGAAGGCGGGTGAGTGCACCGTCGGTGTTGAGTGCGCGGTCGCAGGCTACGGCGAGCTCGTCGGAGGGGTTGCGCCTGGCGGTCTCGACCGAGCTCAGGGTGGCCACGGAGAAGTTGATGGCGGCGGCGAGCTGTTGCAGGGTCCAGCCGGCGGCCTCTCGGTAGTACCTCAGCTCGGCTCCCCATACGGCCATTGGGCTATGTGCGTCGAGATCCTTGGCGGGCGGCATGGGTTCTCTCCGGTTCTGCAGGGTTTTACGGCCTAGACGCTGCGGGCGTACAAGGTTTGGCTTGTGGTGACATCCGTACATAGCGTAAAGAGAACACGTCAGGCTCAGGGGCGGAAAGCAACGATTCGATGGGCAAGGAGCCGAGACCGTGCCGTACGCCACCACCTGCGGAACCATCCATGAGCCGGGCGACCGGTGCGGCACGCTGCTCGGTGCGGCGCGGCTGCCCATGCGAGAGGAGTCGGTCGCGGTCGCGCGGTTGCTGGTGGTGAACGTGGCTCGGGTCTGGAACGTGCCGAGCGACGTCCTCGACATCGCCGAGCTACTGGCCTCGGAGATCGTCACCAACGCCGTCGTCCATGCGAAGGGCCCGCGGGACGGGACGGTATGGGTGGCGGCGCTGCGTAGCGGCGAGCGGCTGATCGTGGAGTGTCACGACCCGAGCCGGGACGTGCCGCGGCTGCTGCTCGATCCAGACCCGCTGCGCGAGAACGGGCGCGGACTGTGCCTCGTGACGAACCTGGCGTACGACTCCGGCGTGCACCTGACCGAGGAGCCGGGGAAGTCGGTGTGGTTCGAGCTGGTCGCGTGGCCCTACTGATGAGTGCGGCCGACGTAGATGTTGCGGGCCCGGTAGAAGGTGTCGGAGGTGGGGCCAGGGGAGCCGGACGAGCCTTCCATCTGCAGGTTGACGATGATCCACATGGGCTTGCCGACGAAGCCGCGGGCATGGTGGACGGCCTTCCACACGCCGTCGAGGTAGTAGTGGATGTCCACGTCGGTGGTGCTGACCTTGGTGATCCAGGCGCGGTAGGCGTGCCAGCTGCCCGGTGATGAGACGCCGCTGACCGTGCTGTCGACGTCGGAGGACGACCGGAAGGTGTTGAACCAGTTGTTGGAATTGCCCTTGAATTCCAGGATGTCGCTCTCGGGCGGCCAGCTGTTCACGCCGGTCAGCCAGAACGCCGGCCAGGTGCCTCGCGTCGAAGGAGCCTGGAACTCGCCCTTGACCTCATAGTTGGGGAACTGGTCGGTGACGACGACCTGGTCCTTCGCGTGGATGGCACCGGAGTGGTAGCGGATCGGGAGATGCGGCGAGGCGCTGCTCGTGCCCTCGTCCCAGGAGATGCGGGCGGCCCGTAGGGTGAGGACGCCGCCGGACAGAGATATGTGGTTGTGGTCCGTCGGGCTGCCGTACATGCGGGCGGAGCCGTTGTGGTCGGAGCCCCAGGGATAGAGGTAGGCCCACTCCGCCTCGAAGGCGCCGTAGCTGGAGAGGGAGCTCGTATCGATCACGGTCTCCCACGTCGCGGCGTGAGCCGTACCGGGGCTGATCAAGGCCGCCGCCACCAGCAGCGCCACGGCCAGGCTCCTACGCATCTCGTCCTCCCGGGTGCCGTACGCGGGAGGATCGTCGATCAAGGAGTCGTTGTCTAGTTTGTCCGGTTCGGCCCCGAGGTGTGGCCCCGGCTACCTGCGCGGTCGGCCGCGGCGGCCGTGAAAACAGCGGTCAGGAGTTCCAGACCGCACGGACCTGGGCGGCGGCCTGGGTGGCCTGGGCGAGACCGGCCTTGAAGGCGGGCCGCCACAGCGTCTGGTCGAGGACGTTCATACCGAATACGTTGATCGACTCCTCGTCGGGCCCGATCGCCGCCACGGGCGCGGGTTCGAGCTCCCGCAGCTCGCGCTCCAAGGCCGTACGGGGTGACAGGTGGGCCAGC
Source organism: Streptosporangiaceae bacterium (assembly GCA_036555725.1). Classification (GTDB taxonomy): domain Bacteria; phylum Actinomycetota; class Actinomycetes; order Streptosporangiales; family Streptosporangiaceae; genus CALAED01. The sequence continues at coordinate 86,870 of DATBKU010000130.1, forward strand.
GGTTCGAGGATGACGACGGCCGAGGCGCCGCGGGCGAGGTCGGCGTTGGTCACCGAGCGGGTGCCGCCATCCATGTAGCGGCGGCCGTTGATCTCGATCGGCGGGAAGACCAGCGGCACGGCGCAGCTGGAGATCACGGCCGTCGGTAGCGGGACGCCAGAGTCCCGATCCCAGACCTTGAACGCTCCGTCCTCAGTGTCGACCGCGGTGACCAGCAATCGAAGGGCCGGCCACGCGGCGCTGGGCAGGCGGTGCGCGATCTCCTCCAGCCGGCTTCCGGCGGAGTCCACCGGGGCCTGCAGCGCGAGCTGGCCGACCTGCCGCCGGCCCTCCTGCGGATCGAGGTTCGGGTCGAAGAGGATGCCGAAGGCGGTCATGACCGCATCCATGTCGACCTCCGCCGGCGGTGCCGGGTCGGCCTCGGCGTCGGCGGCGATGCGGTCAATCGCGGCCGCGGGGTCGACGTCGTGACCGACGAAGCTGCCCACGATCGAGCCCGCCGACGTCCCGACAATCAGGTCGGCCGTGCTCAGGTCGACCCCTGCGTCCCGGAGCCCGGCGAGCATGCCCGCCTCCCAGGCCACGCCGGCGACTCCGCCGCCACCCAGCACCAGTGCCCGCCCGACGTCCGCTGCCATGCCTGCGCTCCTCTCGTCGATCTCGATCCTCCCGGCTCCGCTCGTGGGCGTCTATAACGTACGGCTGCGGCGCTCGTCTCATCGGCCGGCGATGATGTCACTTAGTGTGATGAACTAGTGACGTTGTGAAGGAGATCGGGGAGGGGCAGGGCGTGGCGGATTTCGGTACTGACGGCGACAGGCTCGAACGCATCCTGAGTGCGGCCGAGAGCGGCATGCCCGAGATCGGGAAACTGCGGGAGCGCATCACCGAGATCGTGGGCAAGGGCGAGGCCGCCGAGGGCCGGATCACGGCCGAGTACACCAGCGAGGTCGGGCTGTCCGCGCTCGAACTGGATCCACGCACGCTACGTCTGCCGGTCGCAGAACTAAGCCAGGCGATCAAGGACGCCGTCAACGCCGCCGCCGAAGACTTCCGCGCGCAGGTCACCGGGGTGGGCGGTGCGCTCTTCGCCTCGGGCGGCACTACGGCGAACCCGCTCGACCCGGCGGCGGCGCGGCCGTTCCAGGATCCGTCCGCAGCCCTCGCCCAGGTGGAGCAGATGGGGAACGCGTTCGCCGGCCAGATGAAGGACCTGCTGCGCGAGCTCGGCGCACAACAGCGGCGGGCTCAGCAGGCCGCCGAGTCGTACCGCCGGCTCGGCGAGGCCCCCTCGTAAGAGACTGTCGGAGAACAGCAGGCTGCTCGATCAGCACGACGGGGAGTTGAACAGATCGGGCACGACGTCACTGATCCCGCGGTGGCCGGTATTCGGGGCGGTCGGCCAGCGGGTTGGGCGGCGGCGGTGGCGGCACCTTCATGCGGCGCCGGAGCAGCCACGTGCCGAACGGCAGCATCATCCGGACTCCTGGGCTCGCCGTCTGGAACGAGGGTGACTGCCGGACCGCGCGCTCGAAGTCAGGTGAGTCGATCGGCACCGGCTGCGGCGGAACCCCCGGCCCCGATGCCGCTGCGGGATTGAACGCCGTGGGATTGAACGCCGTGGGATTGACCGGCGCGGACCCGGACTGCTGCTGCCACGTCTCGTACGGCGGCGGACTTCCTTCGAACGGCGGACCGGCCGGCGGTCCGTACGGTGGTCCGGCCGGCGGTCCGTACGGTGGTCCGGTCGGCGGTAGCGGTTGGGCCACTCGGCGGCGCCCGAGACGGAGCGCGATGAAGGGCAGCAGCACTACGATCACCCCGCCGACCGATAGCAGCACCGCACCGCCGCCGATGCTTTGATGCCGGTTGCCGTCCGTGAAACGCGGTGAGTGCGTACGCGGATCGAACAGCACCTCGGTCCGGCCGCCGACAGGGTAGGGACGGCTCCCGTCGACCCAATACCTGCCGTCCGGGCACGTGATCTGGTGGGCGTAATACGTCCTGGTCTCGGTCCTGGTCTGCTCGCGTCCGCGAGAGTCATGGGTGTGCGTGGTCTGCGTACGGACCTGCTGATGCACGCTGTCGACCTGGCAGCTCGCCGTCGTGCCCCACAGGTTGTTCGCCAGCGCCTCGGCGCTCGTGAGTATGCCGACGAGCAGGAAGAACCCGCCGAACAGGCAGGCCGGGACGACCAGCGACATGCTGCGTCGGCTCAGGAAGAACGCGCCGGCGCCCACGATCACCACCCCGGGGACGGCGACCAAGGCGAACTGACCCGCGTACAGCAGCGCTCCTGCGAACGCCGGCACGATCAGCGCCCAGCCCGCGACAACGAGCAGCCAGGACCAGCGGGGAACGGACGGTCGGTGGGGATACGGTGCAGTCACGATAGTCGGGTGTCCTATTCGTTCTCCGGGGTCTGGTCGCCGGTCTGCGGCACCCAGGACTCGAACGAGCCCTTCTGCTGCACGCCTTTGTCGTCGCCCTCGACGCCGTACGAGCCGGTCGCGGCCTCGCCGCCCTGGTAGGTGTAGCCACCCTTGCCCGTCGCCTCCCAGCTGTCGTCGTCGAAGGTGTACTTGCCGTCCACGCCGATCGTGCCGCCGTGGCCGGTCTTCTGGTTCTCGTGGCTGTACGCGAGGCCGCCGGAGGCGGTGTCCTTACCATCCCTGCCGTGCTGGTAGCCGGCGGTGACGCCGGCATCGCCCTTGCCGCCCTCGACCTCGACGGAGTAGCCGTCCTCGCCCCTGTTGTGGTCCCAGCCGGCTTCGCCGCCGAACTCGCCGTACTTGCCCTTGACGTCACCGCCCGCGAAACCGTCGTCGCCCCACTTGACATGGGCTCCGGCCTCCCAGTTCTTGCCGGTGACCCCGCCGCCGACGTTCCAGGTGTGGTCCTTGTCGCGGTCGGCGTCGAGATCGACCGACCGCAGCGGCGACCCCTTGCCGCCGCCGGGCACCTTGATGCCGCCGCTCCGGTTGGCGTAGGCGAGGCCCGCGTTGAGCGCGTTCTGGCTGAGGTTGGCGAGCGCCGCGGCCGATCCGGTCGCCTCGGCCTGCACGAAGTCGCCGAGGGCGGCGTCGTTGCCGCGAAAATGCTCGGTGACGGCGCTCAGCAGGGCGCCGCCCTGGAACGCAACGGCGGCCAACTGCGCGGCCGCGGCCAGGATCGCCGTGGCCGCCGTCGTGATCGTGAGGCAGGTGGCGGCGATCGCCTCGCACGCCGGGTAGAGCTCGGCGCCGAAGACACTGGCGAGCGCCGCGGCGGCGACGGCGGCGAGGGCGCCGAGGAAGCCGCCCATGCCGACGGCGAACACGGCATAGCTGAACAGGGCGTACGCGAACGCGGTCAGGGCGACGCCGACCGCCATGCAGAAGGCGTGCATGACGTTGAGCTGGGCGCAGAACTGCTCGACCTTCTGCTCATAGGCCGTCCGGTCGTCCGCGGACCAGGCGTCGCGCGACACCCGGGCGACCGCCTGCCGCAGCTCCAGACCGATTTGCTGAAGCTGCTGGGCCACGTCGCGCCACGCCTGACCGGCCTTGTCGATGTTGGCCGGGCTGCCCGTGCTCAGCTTGAACTGGAAGTTGACCATCATCGCCGGCTGCAGCACCAGCCCGGCGGCGAACGCCTCGGACTCGGCGACGGTCATCATCGTGTCGGCGGCGGCGAGCGGGCCCATCGTGGAGTCTCCCCTTGTCTCAGCTCTGTACGGTGCTGTGCTCTTCGGCCGCCTGGTAGAGGTTGGCCGACGCCACGACGTTCGTGGCGTACTCGCCGAGCATGCGTTCGTGCGTGCCCAGGTCTTCGAGGACGAACTGAAGGGCGCCGGGGTAGGCCATGGACGCCGGGTTCCCGGTGATGCTGAAGTCGCCGCCCTCGATCATGGCGTCGTCATTGAGCTGCTTACGCGCCTTTTCGATCTTGGGGGCGATGTCTTTGGTCAGCTCGTCGGCATGCTTTCTGATGCGGGCAGGGTTGAACCTGATCTCGCCGGACATGCGCTCGTCTCCGTACCAGAGGGGGTGGTCACGGACAGGTCATCGATCACTGCGGAGCGTAGCGCAGCCCGCCGACATTCGCGCGACGCGCCTGCGTTCGCAAGGACCCGCCTGCGTAGGCAAGGACGCGGCCGCGTAGGCAAGGACGGACGGCCCATAGTCTTTGGTGCGGGATGGGATGGTTTGAACGTGTGGAGCGCCGAGCGGTCGTGCCGCCACGGCTGTTGGTGATCTTGGGCGCCCTGACCGCGATCGGGCCGCTGTCCATCGACATGTACCTGCCCGCCCTGCCGCAGCTGGCCGCTGACCTGTCGGCCGGGCCGGTACGGGCCCAGCTCACGCTGACCGCCTGCGTCGTCGGACTTGCCCTCGGGCAGATCGTGGCCGGTCCGCTCAGCGACGAGTGGGGGCGCCGCCGCCCGTTGCTCATCGGGCTCGCCGCCTACGCGAGCGCGTCGCTGCTGTGCGTCGTGGCGCCGACCGTGGAAACGCTGGTCGGTCTCCGGCTGGTGCAGGGCGCGGCCGGGGCCGCCGGAATCGTGATCGGCAGGGCCGTGGTCCGCGACCTGTACGACGGCGCGGCGGTGGCCAAGGTCTTCTCGATGCTCATTCTCGTCATGGGCCTGGCGCCGATCCTGGCGCCGGTGTTCGGCGGCCAGCTGCTGCGCGTGACGCGGTGGCAGGGCGTGTTCTTCGCGCTCGGCGCCGTCGGGATCTTGCTCTGCCTCGCCGCCCTGTTCGGGCTGCCCGAGACGCTGCCCGGCGATCGTCGCGGGAACGGCGGCCTGCGCGGGACGCTGGTCACCTTCCGCGGGCTGGTGACCGACCCGTCCTTCATGGGGTACGCCGTGGCCAGCGGCATGGGCTTCGCGGCCATGTTCACGTATATCTCCGGGTCCCCGTTCGTCCTGCAGGACATCTACGGGCTGTCGCCGCAGGCCTTCAGCGTCGTCTTCGGCACCAACGCGTTCGGGATCGTCGTGGCCAGCCAGATAGGCGGCCGGCTGGCGGGCCGGGTGCCGCTGCCGCGGCTGCTGGCCGCGGGCCTGGCCGTGCTGGTCACCGGCGGCGTCGGGCTGCTCGTCGCGGTGCTCGCCGGCGTGGGGCTGCCCGGAGTGCTGCCCGCACTGTTCCTGGTCGTCTCCGCGCAGGGTCTGATCGGGCCGAACGCGCAGGCGCTCGCCATGTCGGGGCGCCCGCCCCGGGTCGCGGGCAGCGTGTCGGCGCTGCTCGGCGTCACGATGTTCGCCATCGGCGGCGCCGCGGCGCCGCTGGCCGGGGTCGCCGGACCGCACACGGCCGTGCCCATGGCATTGGTCATCGCCGCGCTCGCGGTCGGCGCCGCCGCGGTCGCCGCACTGCGCCGTCGGGAATGACGGGCTCAGGTACGAGTCAGACCCAGCCATGCCGCTGCGCCGACTGGACGGCTTCGATCCGGTTGCGGGCGCCGACCTTGTGGATGGCGGCCGACAGATAGTTCCGTACGGTCCCCTCCGACAGGTGCAGGCGACCGGCGATGTCGCTGATCGTCGAGCCGTCGGCGGCGGCGGCGAGCACGTCCCGCTCCCGCGGCGACAGCGGGTTGGGGCCCGCGCTCAGCGCGGCGGCGGCCAGCGCGGGGTCGATGACCCGTTCACCGGCCAGCACGCGCCGGATCGCGGCGGCGAGCTCGTGCGCCGGGCTGTCCTTGACCAGGAAGGCCGACGCCCCGGCCTCCATGGCCCGGCGCAGATAACCGGGCCGTCCGAACGTCGTGAGGATCACGACCTGGCAGCCGGGCACCGCGGTACGGAGCTCGCCCGCGGTCGTGATGCCGTCCTTGCCCGGCATCTCGATGTCGAGCAGCGCGACGTCCGGCCGGGTCTTGGTCGCGGCGGCCAGCGCCTCATCGCCGGACGCGGCCTCGGCCACGACCTCGATGTCGTCCTCGAGCCCGAGCAGGGTCGCCAGGGCGCCGCGCACCATCCCCTGATCTTCGGCGATCATCACCCGGATCACGACACGACCTTAACGGCCGCGGCGCCCCCTCATGCCGTACGACAGCGGCCGTACGCGGCGGCAAGGGCATGCGGCGGGTGCGGAGGGTGAGTGCGGAATTACACCGCCGTCCACGTGTCCGGAAATGGTCATATCCGGACTTTTCGCAGGTCAGTGTGGATTTTCTCGGCTATCCACCGATGTGGCGGTAAATACTGCGCTTCCTGCAGCTACCTGACGAAAGCGGAAAGCCTTACGCTCCCCTCGGCCCTGCAGCGGCCAGGTGCGATTCTCCTCTTTCCCCGGAGGTGTGGCGTGGACCGGAAAACCACCCTAGGCGGCATTGGGCGGCGGACACGCCACCGTCGGATACGGCCGTTCATCGCGGTCGCGGGCGGCCTCGGGCTGGTCGTGACCGCCCTGGCCGGCCCGGCGTCGGCGGCGCCGACCGCGCCGACCCCGGGGAAGTGGAAGGTGACTCCGCTCACCGGCGCGACCCTGGTGCACGGCGCCAAGTCACAGAGCGGACGGCTGGCCAAGTCCGACGCGGGCCTGCTCGCGTCGCGCAGCAGCAAGCCGGTGAACGTCATGGTCAAGCTCGACTACGACGCGCTGGCCGGTTACCGCGGCGGGATCAAGGGCTTCGCCGCCACCAGCCCCGCGGTCACGCACAAGTCGTTCAACCCGAAGAGCGACAGCGTCAAGCGCTACGAGGGCTACGTCGGCGGCGTGGAGAACAAGTTCTTCAGCGCGCTGCGCGCCCAGGTACCCGGGGCGAAGATCGGCAAGTCGGTACGACTCGTGTACGGCGGCGTCGCTCTGACCCTGCCGGGCAACAAGGTCGCCGGGCTGCTCAAGCTGCCGGGCGTGGCGGCCGTACAGCAGAACAAGCTGGAGCACCTGCTCACCGACTCCAGCCCGGCCTTCATCGGCGCCGACACGATCTACAACCAGCTCGGCGGCAGCAACAACTCCGGCAAGGGCGTGATCGTCGGGACGCTCGACACCGGCGCCTGGCCGGAGCACCCGCAATACACCGACCCGGGCAACCTGCCGGCCCCGCCGCCCACCGCCGACGGCACTCCGCGTACGTGTAACTTCGGCGACAACCCGACGACGCCGGCCAACGACCCGTTCGTCTGCAACCGGAAGCTGATCTCCGGCCAGCCGTTCCTCGACACGTACAACGCCGTCCTGGGCGACGAGCACTACCCGGACAGCGCCCGCGACTCCGACGGGCACGGCACCCACACGTCGACGACCTCGGGCGGCGACGCCGTGGCGCACGCGAACCCGCTCGGCATCGACCGTGGCGCGATCCATGGGATCGCCCCGGCCGCGCACGTCGCCGTGTACAAGGTCTGCGGCATCCAGGGCTGCTTCCCGTCCGACACCGTCCTGGCCATCCAGCGGGCGATCCTCGACAAGGTGCGAGTGATCAACTTCTCGGTCGGGGGCGGGGAAGACCCCTACAGCGACCCGGTCGAGCTCGCCTTCCTCGACGCGTACGCCGCGGGCGTGCTCGTCTCCGCCTCCGCGGGCAACGACGGTCCCAATGCCGACACGGTGGAGCACAACGGTCCGTGGGTCACCACAGTGGCCGCCTCCACCCAGCAGCGCACGTTCCAGTCGACGATCTCGCTGAGCGCGGGCGGGACGACCGCCACGCTGCACGGCTCGTCGATCACCAGCGGGATCGCCTCGCCGCTGCCGGTCGTGCTGGCCGCGCAAGTGCCGGGGTACACCGACGTCAACTGCGACACACCACCGCCAAACTCGACGATCTTCGCCGGCAAGATCATCGCTTGTCAGCTGCCCGTACGTGACCGCGTCATCAAGGGCTTCCACGTCTTCCAGGGCGGCGGCGCCGGCATGCTGCTCTACAACCAGACGCTGTCGCAGACGATGACCGACAACCACTGGCTGCCCACCGTGCACCTGGAGAAACCCGACGCCGACGCGCTGGTGGCCTTCCTGAACGCGCACCCGAACACGACCGGGAGCTTCACCCAGGGCGCCAAGGCGAACGGCACGGGCGACGTCATGACGGCGTTCTCCTCGCGCGGACCGGGCGGCGACTTCCTCAAGCCCGACGTCACGGCGCCCGGCCTGCAGATCCTCGCGGGCAACACGCCGACCCCGGACCCGAACGAGCCCGCGCTGGGCCCGCCGGGCAACCTGTACCAGGCGATCGCCGGTACGTCCATGTCGGCACCGCACGTGACCGGCTCCGCGGCCCTGCTGTTCGCGCTGCACCCGGACTGGACGCCGGGACAGGTCAAGTCGGCGCTCGAGACCACCGGCAAGACGAGCGTGGTCAAGCATGACCGGGTCACCCCGGCCGACCCGTTCGACTTCGGCGGCGGCCGGATCGACCTGACCAAGGCCGGCGACCCGGGCCTGACGTTCGACGAGACCGCGGCGAACTACGCGGCCTCGGCGGCGCTGCCCCCGGCGGACCGGATCGACCTGAACCTGCCGTCGGTCAACGCGCCGACCATGCCGGGCGTGATCACCACGACCCGTACGGCCAAGAACATCACCAACAAGACGCTCAACTTCAAGGTCTCGACCACCTCGCCCAACGGGTCGCAGATCACCGTCGTGCCCAACTCGTTCTCCGTCAAGGCGGGCAAGACCGTGAAGCTGAACATCGCGATCAGCGCGCTGGGCCTGGCCAACGGGCAGTACTTCGGCCAGATCAAGCTCACCCAGCAGAACGGGTCGCGGGAACTGCACCTGCCGGTGGCCTTCAACCGCCAGCAGGGCGAGGTGAGCCTGGCGCAGACCTGCGACCCGGCCTCGATCGCGGTGAACACCGGCCGGTCGACCTGCTCGGTGACGATCCAGAACAACACCCTGCAGGACGCCAAGGTCATCGCGGCGAGCCATCTCGACTCGAACCTCAGCCTGACCTCGGTGACCGGTGCTAAGAAGGTCGGTTCACGGGACGTGCTGGCCTCGGCCAACCTGACCCGTCGTCAGCCCGACCGGCCGACGATCGCCCCGGGCGAGACCCCGGCCGGCTACCTGCCGCTGGACGACTTCGGTGTGACGCCGACGCCGATCGGTGACGAGGACGCGCTCAACTTCAACGTTCCGGCGTTCGTCTTCGCCGGGAAGACGTACAACCAGGTCGGCGTTGTCTCCGACGGCTACACCGTCGCCGGTGGCGCCGCCGCGGACGACATCAACCCGGTGCCGCAGACGCTGCCCGATCCCGCCCGGCCGAACGGGGTCATGGCGCCGTTCTGGACGGACTTGGACGGCACCGGCGCTCCGGGTGTCCTGGTCGCCGACCTTACCGACGGCACCAACGACTGGATCGTCGTCGAATGGCGGGAGAACATCTTCGGCACCACCAGTGGCCGTGTTCTCCAGCAGTGGATCGGCCTCAACGGCACCGAGGACGTCACCTTCACCTACGACCCGGCCAACCTGCCCGCCGCGCCGCCGGCCGGCTTCGGCCTGACCGTGGGCGCGGAGAACGACGAGGGCAGCGCCGGCGACCAGATCACCGGCCCGCCCACCGAGGATCTGCGCGTCACCAGCGTGCCCGGTGCGGCCGGGGGCAGCCTGGCCTACAGCTTCCAGCTGAAGGGCGTCCGGACCGGCGCGGGTAACGTCACCACCGTGTTCTCCACACCGGCCGTACGAGGTGTGACCAGCGACGTCGACACCATCACCGTCCGGTAGCGCAACCGTCCGCGCCGCCGTGATCGCGCACTCCGGTGCGTGATCGCGGCGGCGGCCGGACGGTGGGTGACCGCGGGCGGTCCTGCCGCTGACCGAAGGGTCTCCGGCGGCCGGACGGGGCGCCGCGTGTGGTCGTGCGGCCCGGCCGGGATTCAGGCCGGGTCGGTGATCGGCGCCTCCGACGGCGCTCGCGGCAGCTCGACGGCCAGCCGGAAGCCGCCGCCCCGTACCGGACCGGCCTCGACCGTGCCGCCGGCCCCCTCGATGCGTTCGGTAAGGCCACTGAGCCCGTTGCCGGGGGCGTACGACTGAGCGCCGGCGCCGTTGTCCTGCACCAACAGGGTCGCGCGCTTCTTGTCGTACGTCACCATGATCTCGCAACGGCCGGCCCGGGCGTGCCGCACCACATTGGTGACGGCCTCCCGCACCGCCCAGCCGAACAGGCCGTCGAGCTGGTCCGGCAGCGGGGTGCCCGACGTTCGTACGGTCACGTCGACTCCGGCCGTGCCGAGCACCGCGCGGGCGCTGTCTAGCTCATCGGTGAGCGTGCGCTGCCGGTAGCCGGAGACCGCCTCCCGTACGTCCGCGAGCGCCTGCCGGGCCACCGACTCGATGTCGCGGACTTCCTGGCCGACCTTGGCGGCGTCACGGTCGGCCAGCCGCCCGGCCAGCTCGCTCTTCAGCACGATGAGCGACAGGCTGTGCCCGAGCAGGTCGTGCAGGTCGCGGGCGATGCGCAGCCGCTCCTCGGTGGCGGCCAGCCGGGCCACCTCGCCGCGCGCCGCCTGCAGCTGCTGGACGAGCATCCGCGACCGGCGAAAGGCCACCATCATCAACCCGATGGCGAAGGTGGTGATCATGATGCTGGCGGCCGCTCCGGCGGAGGTGCCGATTAGCAAGGCCTGCACACCCGCCAGGGTGGCGCCGCCGAGGATGCCCCAGAACGCCCAGCGGTACGGCAGGGTGATGGCGTACACGATGCCGATGTAGACCGGCAGCCCTATCCACTCCTGGCCGAAGGCCGGCGGCAGCACGACCACCAAGGCGGAGAACGCGGCGAGCCAGACCCACATGTACCAGGGAGCCGGCTCATTCCAGTTGCGACGGCTGAGCGAGGCCCCGAGGTAGGTCGTGGCGAGGGCGACCAGGCCGACCGCCGCCAGCACGAGCTTGGTGCCGGAGTAGTTGGCGACCACCTTGGCCAGCGGGATCAGGTAGAGCAGGCCGATGGCCAGGCCGATCGAACGGCGACGACGAGGCGTGCCGAAGCCGGTCTCGTCGTCGCCGAAGGCGAAGAGCCGTTCCATCACGCAGTCACAGTAGCCCGGCGGTAGGCCGCGATCGCGCAGCCGCCCAGCGCAGCGGCCCAGCCGGCCAGGATGAGGCCGGCGGCGGCCGACGGGGCGTGGCCGCCCACGATGTCCCAGCCGACCTCGCCGAACCGGTTCGACGGCAGCCAGTGCGCGACGTTCTGCAGGGCGTGCGGCATCTGGCTGATCGGCACGAACAGCCCGCCGAGCATGGACAGCCCCAGGTGCGTGCCGACCGAGACCGGCTGGGCGGCGTCCGGGCTGACGAGCGAGCCGATCAGGGTGCCGAGGGCGGCGAACGGGAACGTCGCCAGCCACATCAGCGCGATCATGCCGGCCCATTCCGCGGGCGACAGCCGTACGTCCTGGGCCAGCGCGGCGGTGATGCTCACCAGCACGATGGGCGTGAGCGCGAGGATCATCGAGGCGAGGATCTTGGTGCAGATCACCGCCCGGTTGGACAGCGGGGTGGCGCGCAGCTGCCGCAGCCAGCCGCTTTGCAGCTCGCCGGCCAGCCGGGAGCCGGTCGAGGCGACCGCGGCGACGATCGCGCCGAAGGCGGCCATCGACACCATGAGGTGGACCTGTGGGGTCAGGCCGGTGGACGCCTCGATTTCGCCGTGGACACCGCCAATGTTCGACCACAGCAGGTAGAAGCCGACCGGCACGGCGGCGGTGAAGAAGACGAAGCGCGGGTCGCGCGACATTCGGAGCAGTTCGATACGGAGATAGCGAAGCATGGCAGTGGTCCCTGTCTGAAGAAGGTCAGCGAGTGAGGTCGAGGAAGGCGTCTTCCAGGTCGGCGCCCTTGACCTCGAGGTCGCGGACGCGCAGCCCGGACTGGTACAGGGCCTCGACGGTGGTGTCGGCGTCGGTGGTGTGCAGCAGGGCCGTGGGGCCGTGGATCTCGACGCCGGTGACGCCGGGCAGCCGGCCGAGCCCGTCCGCCGGCCGGCCGTTGAGGGTGAAGCGGACGGTGCTGCCGCCGGCCCGTGCCTTGATCTCGGCCGCCGTGCCGTCGCCGACCACCTGACCGCGGGCCATGACGACGACCCGGTCGGCGTTCTCGTCCGCCTCCTCGAGGTAGTGGGTGGCGAACAGGATCGTCCGCCCGCCCGCCGCGTACGACCGCATGCTCGCCCAGAAGGAGAGGCGGGACTCGACGTCCATCGCGGCGGTCGGCTCGTCCAGCACCAGTAGGCGCGGCGCGCCCGAGATGGCGATGGCGAACCGGACCCGCTGCGCCTGCCCGCCGGACAGCCGGTCGGCGCGGCGCGTGGCCAGGTCGGTGAGCCCCGCGATGCGGAGCACCTCGTCGAGCGGGAGCGGCTCGGGGTAGAGGTGCCGGACGAAGTCGACCACCTCGCGTACGGTCAGGCCCGCCACGAGGGTGCCGTTCTGCAGCATCGCGCCGACCAGGCCGTGGGCGACGGCGTCGTCGGGGGCGGCGCCGAGCACCTGGATGTCGCCGGTGTCGGGCTTGGCCAGGCCGAGCAGCATATTGATCGACGTGCTCTTGCCGGCGCCGTTCGGGCCGAGGAGGGCGACCGTCTGGCCGGCTTCGATGACGAGGTCCAGCGGCCGTACGGCCTGGACGGAGCCGTAGCTCTTCGAGACGTTCGTGAAGACGATGGCGTTCATGTCTTCAACGCTAAGAACTACCTGGCAGGCGGCTTAGTGTCGGCGATCCCCGGTTCGCCGTGACATTTGTCAGCAGCGGACCCATGCAAACGGGAGCCCGGGGTCCCGGGCTCCCGTTTCATTGCGTGTGTCAGTGCCGGTAGGAATTCAGGTAACCGCGGGTCGGCGAGCCGACTCCGGTCACGTTGTCGTACCCGGGGGTGGCGTGCAGCGCGTCCGCGCCCACGCCGTTGATCCCCTCCGACCGCAGGTGGTAGACGATCGGGCCCTGCTTCGCGAACGGGTCGGTGTAGTCGGCCCGCGCGAACGCGATCGGCGTCGATCCCAGCGGATGGTCGGTCACATCGTGATAGGCACGGCTGCCGCTGCGCAGGTAGATCGCCGGGTTGGCGAAGCCGATCGGCACGCCGCCCTGCGCCTGCTGGGCGAGCGCCTGGATGCCGGCGAACAGCGGGCTGGCCAGGCTGGTGCCGCCGATACGGCTTTCCGCGAAGCCGAACGACCCGTCCGGCAGTTGTGAGGTCATGCCGAACCGGAAACCGGTCACGGGGTCGGCGAGCGCTCCCACGTCGGGGATCACCCGCATCGGCTTGCTGCTCGTCGTGCCGTCGGGCAGCTTCGTCGACAGCGACCGCGGCACCGTACCGCGCTGGTAGCCGGGCTGGGTGAACCAGGCGCTCGTACCGCCGCCGGCGCCCGCGACATAGCTGTCCGGGTACGGGCCGGGCGGGTTCGGGGTCCACGTCTGGCCGTCCGCGGACAGGTCGACGTTCATCTGACCCCAGCCGGTCTCGAACTTGTAATTGTTCTGCGAGCCGACCGCAAGGGTGGTGCCGCCGACCGAGGTCACCCACGGGTCGGAGGTCGGCAGGTCGACCTGCCGCTGGGTCGACTGGGCGTCGCCATACCTGGCCTGGCACGGCGTGCCCGGCGCCTCGTAACCGCAGTCTCCGGAGGAGAAGTAGAAACCGATGCCCTCGATGGCGCCCTGCTGGAAGATCTGCTCTTCGGCCTTGATCAGCGCCATCGTGTAGTGCTCGGTGAGGTCGCCCCAGGAGTTGGTGACGATGTCGGCGAGCCGGTTGTCGACGATCTTGAGCATCGCGTCATCGAGCCCGTCGAGGCAGTTCTGGCCCGCGACGTAGGTGACGTTGGCGTCGGGCGCCATCGCGTGCACCGACTCGATGTCGAGCGCCTCCTCGCCGTACCAGCCCGACGCGCCGCAGGCATCGACCTGGTCGAAGGTGGCCGGCAGCACCTCGCGGTACTGGCCCGGACGGAACGGTTTGTCGCCGTGCCGTACGGCGTAGGTGTTCGCGTCCTGCTGCATCGTCGACAGGGCGTACGCGTCGGTGACGGCGACGGTGACGCCCTTGCCGGTCAGCCCGCTGCCCGTGACGCCGTACGCGCCGCGCAGCTGCTTCGGCGTGAGGCCGCACATGGCGTAGGGCTGGTGCTTCCCGTACGCACGCGGCTGGGCGTTCGCGATCTTCTGCCGGTAGTAGTTCGCGCAGGGCTCGGCCACCCAGAAGTTCGGGTCGGGCGGCGGCAGCGTCTCAGCCGGATGCCGCACCGCCTTGCGCGAGTCGAGCCCGGTGACCGTGAGCACCGAGGACGAGACGGCGGACGGGACGGTCGCGTCGCGCTGCGGCGCGCGTTCGACCTTGCCGTCCACCTTGTACCCGCTGAAGTCCACGCCGAAGGCCTTGGTGGCCGCCGACAGCGAGCCCTGCACCCGTACGTAATGATCGTTCGCCTGGGTGACCTTGAGGCCCGTGGAGGTCAGCCACGACGTGACCGCACTGACCTGCTGCTGAGTGGGGGCGAATCGCTGCTTGAACTGCGCGGGGGTGAGGAAATGCCGGTAGATGGAGTTGCCCGGATCGGATACGGCCTGGGCGTAAGCGGTCATCGCCTGCGGATCCCGCCCGGCCAGCCAGACCCGCGCGTCGATCTGCCGCGCCGCGGGGGCGGCCTTCGCCACGTCGGTGCGGGCCGAGCTTGCGGCCCAGCTGGGCTTGGTTCCCGCGATGGGTTTACGTCCGTCCGCGGCGCTCGCGCTGCCGGGGACTGTGACGGCTGCGGCCGCTACCAGGGGGAGGGCGACGGCCGTGAAGGCCAGTGCCCGGCGTCGGCGTCCGTCTCGTGACATCCACCAGTCCTTTCTTGAAGACCCTGTGGCCGGCGGCACAGCCGTGGCCGGTGTCTTCGAAAGGCCCCCGGTCGAGACTCGCCGCCTCGCGAAGGATTTCGGTGGAGATCGAATAAGGCAACACTGATCATGGAATTGGTGTGTAAGTTGTGACATTTAGCTCGGCTAGGCAGTTCGTAACCGTGTTATCGGGCATGCGTCACTGGGCCCAGGTCAGGGGGCCAGGGCGGTGAGGGTGTGTTCGCCGCCGGGGTCGCCGGCGGTGGCGGGGAGGATCGCGATCTCGTCGAGGCCCGCGGCCTCGTAGTCGGCCAGCCGGGTCCGTACGGTGTCGACGTCGCCGACCAGGCCGATCTTGCGGCCGGCCGACAGCGGCAGAGCCTCGAGCTGCTCCTTGGGGCCGGCGCCGGCCGCGGCCAGTTCTCTCGCCCTGCCGAACCCGGCGGCGGTGAACACCTCGCCGTATTGGGGCACCCCCAGGTAGCCGACCAGGCTCCACATGATCTGCGCGTACGAGTCCGGATCGGGATCGACCGCCGCCGGAATCCAGGCGGCCAGCTTGGGCGCCGGCCTGCCCGCCTGCTCCGCCGCCGCGTCCAGCTTCGTACGGAACGTACGGACCAGCTCGGGCGTGACGAGGTCGAGGACCATGCGGTCGGCGTGCGCAGCCGCGACCGCGATGGCCCGGTCGCCGAAGGCCGCCACGCTGAGCGGCCCCCCTGGCGGGTCGAGGTGCAGCCGATAGTGCGCCGAGAGAACCTCGCCGTCGATGTCTGTCTGCTCCCCGCTGAGCAGGGCGCGTACGGCCTGTGCGCTCTCGGCCAGCGCGGTCACCCGGCGGTGCCGCGACCGGCCGTGCATCCGCTCGACCACCCGCACGCTCGACGTACCGAGCGCCACGCCGACCGGACGGCGGGCGAGGGCGGCGGTCGACGCTGCGGCGCGCGCGATCGTCGCCGGATCGCGGACCGTCACGGGGATCGGGCCGACCGTCAGCGCGATGCGGTCGGTGGCCAGCCCGATCGCGGTGGCCAGGGTGAAGGCGTCCCAGACGAAGCCGTCGCCCACCCATAGCTCGGGGTACCCGAGCCGATCGGCGAGCGCGGCTATGAGCAGGTCCTCTTCGGGTGGCCGCCCGGGGCGTCCGGCGACGACAACGGTGAGATCCATGGTTGCCTTTCTAGCATCGGCCCATCGTCTCCGACAGCAATAGCTGTCGGAGACGAATGTGGGTTCGGTCATCGGCGTCATGCGGTGCTCGCCACGGCCGCGTCATCCGCCGTGGTCGTTCCCGCGTCATCCGCCGTGGCCTCCTCGCCGCTGCCCGCCGCTGGGTCGGTCTTGCGGTCGCGCAGCACGACGAAGGCGAGTACCGCGGCGGCGACCACACCGGCCGCACCCGCCACGAAGGTGGTCGACATCGCGGTGGTGAACGCGTCGCGCGCGGGGCCGAACGCATGGGGCCGGCCATCCAGCAGGCCGCCCAGGCGTACCCGCGGCTGCGCAGGCTGTACGAGCTGTACGCCAGTCAGGGCGAGGGAATCCCGCGGTCCCGCGATGAGGAGTTCGACTACTGCCTGAGCCGCATCCTCGACGGCCTGGAGGCCGGGCTCTACCGCGGCTAAGGCCTGTCCGCCGCCCGGGCGACGCGCAGCAGGGCAGCGGCTGGTGAAACAGGCCTCGGCGCCGGCTTACTTACGGGCTTCGACCGTGAAGGAGACGAAGTCGGCGGACGCCTGCGGCACGTTGCGGGCGTAGGCGATGACGCCGACGGCACCGGGACGGAGCGGGCCGCTGGCGTCGGTCGCGGTGGCGACCTGGTGTCCGTTCACCGTGAGGGTCAGCCGTACGCCCCCGTCCACGCCCTGGCACCGGGCCTGGATGTGGTTGATGGCCGTGGGGGTGAAGGCCTGCCGGAACGGCGTGATTTCGCTGCTCAGCCCGCCTGGCCTGCGCTTGACGATGGCCGCCTCGCCGGTGCCGGTGACGTAGAACTCGTACTTGGCGTCCGGCCGCTTGGGCGGGTTGCCGCGGCACCAGACTCCATACGCACCGGTGCCAGAGGCCCGCGCGGTGACCTGGATGTCGGCGTAGCGCGACGTGTCGACGTTCGCCGCGGCGGGCAGCCCGCCCTGATTGAGTTCCTGCCTTGGGTTCGCCACGCTCAGCCGATAGTGCCCATCGCCGAGCTCGGCCGAGGCGGTGACCGGCGTCGTGAACTGCCCTTCCGGCCACCAGTAGCGGCCGTTGAAGTCGTCTTGCCGGACGAGCTGGAACGTGGACGAGCGGGCCGGCAGGAAGTGCAGCGCGGCTACGGTGCCGAGCGCCACGACCGCGGCTCCCACGAGCGCCAGCGCGGTGATCGTGCGGCCACGTCGCCGAGGCCGCGGCCGCTGAGCCGCCGTCGACTGGGCCGCGGTCGAGAGGCCGGTGGTCGGTTGGGCGGTGGTCGGTTGGGCGGTGGTCGGCTGGGGCCGCTCGATGGCCACGGGCGTCGTGGTCGTGGCCGGGACCGCCTCGGGCGTGAGCTGGAGGCCCAGGCCGGTCATCCGCTCCAGGAGCCCGCTGACGGTCGGGCGCGCCTCCGGATCCTTGGCCAGGGCGGCCCGTACGAGCGGAAGCAGGCGCTCGTCGAGGCCGTCGAGATCGGGCTCGGCGTGCATGACCCGGTACTGGACGGCCTGGCTGTTGCCGCCGCCGAACGGCCAGCGCCCGGTCCCGGCGTACGCCACGACGCAGCCCCAGGAGAAGACGTCGGCCGCCGCCGAAGCCCGCTGCCCGGCGAGCCGTTCGGGGGAGATGACCAGCGGCGTGCCGGGCACCAGGGCGCCGGTCACGCTGGCCACATTCTCGATCTGCGCGATGCCGAAGTCGATGACCTTCGGTCCGTACGGCGACAGGATGATGTTGCTGGGCTTGAGGTCCCGGTGGATGATCCCGGCTCGATGGATCGCGCCGAGCGCGACGGCGGTGCTGACCGCCACCGACTCCAGCTGCCCGCCGTCGAGCACCCCGTCCTGTTCCACGGCCTCGGCCAGCGTACGGCCCTCGATGTACTCCGTGACCAGGTACGACGGCTCGCCGAACGAGCTGTCCAGGACCGCGGCCGTACAGAATCGGGCGACCCGCCGAGCCGCGGCGGCCTCGCTGCGGAAGCGCTCCCTGAACTCCGGGAGCGCGCTCCACTGCGAGTGCATCACCTTGATGGCGACGCGTTTGCCGTCCGGGCCGTGGGCCAGATAGACGACGCCCATGCCCCCGCTGCCCAGGCGCCGCTCCAGCCGGTACGGCCCGATTCGCTCAGCCACCGCCGGTGAGTAGCTCGAGGCCGGACTTGAGCGGAAGCTGTTGACCATTGATCGTCACCGTTCGCTGGGTTCCCGGCTTGATGCGCGGGGCGGGCTGGTTAACGCCGTTGTTGGTGACGGCGCCCACCTGGTCGCCGTTCGGCAGCACGACCCATCCGCCGACCAGCTGCCCGTTCGGCGACTGCGCCCGGTACAGCCCGGCGGACTTGTCGACCGGGGCCGCCTGGAACGTCAGGAGCCGGCCCCCGGACCAGAACGACCCGACGCCCTCCAGGGTGTTGAAGAAGCCGATGCGCTTCTTGTTGCCGGGGTTCAGCAGCGTCACGACGCCGTCCTTGACCTCGCCCTCGAACCAGGCCTCGTCCAGCGAGTCGCAGTAGAACCCCCGAGCCCGGCCGTCCAGGACGGCGAAGGCCAGATAGTCCCCGGTCTCGCGCACCAGGCCGTCATAGCCGTTGAACCGCGCGGCCGCCGCCTGGGACGGCTCCGAACGCGGCGGTGAACGATCAGCACAGCCGCTGGTCAGCCCCACGGCCAACACAGCGGCAACCAGCAAAGAGAGTTTCATCGCGGCCCCCGACGAGAAGAAGGTGTTTCACGCTTAGACGCCAGGTAGCACGAAAAAGATGTGACCTTGGCTCACCAGCCCCCGTCGCAGTCGTGATGAAATGCTGCAGGCACACCATGATCCCGGGGGTTTTCGATGCCAGACGATCTTCGAGGTAAGACCGCCTTGCTCACGGGAGGATCCCGGGGCATCGGCCGGGCGACCGCAATCCGATTGGCCGCGCACGGGGCCGATGTCGTGATCGGCTACCTCCAGAACGAGGCCGGCGCCCGTGAGGTCGTGGAGACCATCACCGGCGCGGGCGGCAAGGCCGCCGCCGTCCAGGCCGACCTGACGCGCCCGGCCGAGGTCGGCCGCATGTTCGACGAGGCGGAGCAGACGTTCGGAGCCCTCGACATCGTCGTGGCCAGTGCCGGCGACATCCTCGTCAAGCCGCTCGCGGACTGTACGGAGGACGACTACGACCGGATCTTCGGCACCAACGCCAAGGGCGTGTTCTTCACGCTGAAGGAGGCGGCCCGGCGGCTGAGCGACGGCGGTCGCATCATCGTCTTCTCCACCGGGGGCACCAAGATGTGGTTCCCCGACCAGTCGCTCTACCTCGGTAGCAAGGGCGCGGTCGAGCAGTTCGTCCGGGCCTTGTCCTGGGAGCTCGGCGGCCGGGGAATCACGGTCAACGCCATCTCACCTGGGCCGACCGAAACCGAGATGATGCAGGATCGCTACCGCGCCCAGGCGGCCGCGATGTCGCCGTTCAACCGCATCGGGGACCCCGGCGAGGTCGCCGACGCCGTCGTGTTCCTCGCAAGTGACGCCGCGCGCTGGGTGACCGGCCAGAACATCGGCGCCGGCGGCGGCGCCTTCTAGGCCCTGGCTCCGGGGCCGCGTTACAGTGCGCTGCGGCGACGCAGCTGCCCGGCGGCGACGACGCCGATCGGCACCGGCGCCCAGAACGTCAGCGCGCGGAACAACAGGACGCCCTGTACGGCGGGGGCCACGCCCACGTTGACCGCCAGCAGCATCGCCGTGAGCGCGGTCTCAGTGGAGCCCATCCCGGCGGGCGTGGGAGCCGCCGACCCTGCCGCGGCACCGATCAGGTAGGCGGCGAGCAGTACGGCGAACCGATCGACCGGCGGGCCGTGCGGCACGGCCATGACGCTGATGGCGAAGGCGACGGCCATGACGAGGGTGGTCCCGGCGGATGCAATGAGCAGCGTCACGAGGTCGCGCGGGCGGCGCAGGACCCGGACCGCCGCGGCGCAGGAGTGGGCGACAGCCGCGCCGGGCGCCCCGAGGCCGCCGCGCCGGGCACGGCGACGCCGGACGAGCCACCAGACGACCACTAGCGAGGCCGCGAGCGCGGCGATCGCCGCCACGGCGTGCGGCGGCGGCGCCGGCAGCCCATGCACTCGCGATCCGACGGCCGAGACGGGCAATGCGCCGGTCCCGGAGGCCCAGGTCACGGCGAGCACGGCGAGGAACAGCAGGCCGTCGGCCAGCCCGCCGAGCAGATTGACCGACGCCACCACGCCGACGGCGTCGGAGACCGGCCGCCGGCGCCGGACGAGGTAACGCGCGTTGACCACGGCGCCGCCGATGCCGGGCGGGGTCAGCCGGTTGGCCGCGGCCGCGGCGAACTGCACCAGCGTCACCTCGCGCATGCGCAGACCGCCGCCCGCGCCCGCCCGCAGCGCGACCCCTGCGAACAGGTAGTGCAGCGCGGTGAGGACCGCGATCAGCGGAACGAACTGCCACCGTACCGACTCGATCCCGTCGACCAGCGACCGTACGAAGGCCCCGACGTCCGCGAGATCGTCCTCATCGGCGAGCGGTGCCCAGGCCAGCAGACCCGCGACGACGGCGCCGAGCAGCCCCGCCTTCAGCCACCACCCGCGACGCCGCCACCACACTGCTTCGGTGGACATGGTCGCTCGGGGCAGCGTCACCCCGGTCGGCAGCGTCGCTTCGGCGGTCAGCGTCGCTTCCACCAGCGATTCGGCCGCGGGATACGTCACGGCACACCCCCGGCTCCGCTCCCTGGCCGGCCGGCTGGCCGGCGCCACCACCGGGTCACTCGCTGTCCCGGCATGTACCCGTACCACCGCATCTGTACGCTTTCTTGCCGTTGCGGAAGCCTGCGGTCATCACGGCGGCAGGTAGGCGACCCGGCCATGGCGGCCAGGGTCAGCCGATGTGGCCGCCAGCCGCAGACCGGTGACGGCGGGCCGGGTCAGTCCCGTCGTCGAGGTGTGGCGCGGCCGCGGCGGCCGAACGCGCTCTTGTACAACGGTCATCGGGTGCCACCCCTTCGCATCCGCGACGTTGTCCGCGCGGCTCGGCAGCGGAGCACGCAGATTACGTCGGGCGAGGTTTGCGCCCGCTTAGGCAGAAGTAATCGCCGAGGTCGCCGACCCGGCCTGTGCATGAGCCCGGCGTTTCCGGGCAGGGACGATCGTGATGTCGAGGTGCGGCGGCGGTGCTAACTCTCGGCTAACTCCGCGAAAACCACACATTTCCTAGCCTGCGTTGACGGCTGTGCGGTGCGGAGCCAGGAATGGGGAGAGCTGTTAGGTGGCAGTTGACCAGAGATTCGACCGGCGTCCGGCGCCGCGGCGACCGCTCGTGGTGATTCCAGCGCTGAATGAGGAGCGTGCGCTGCCCGCGGTGCTGCGTGAGCTCGCCGAGCCCCGCCCGCACATCGACATCTTGGTGATCGACGACGGCTCGCACGACCGTACGACGGCCGCGGCGCGGGCGTGCGGGGTCCGGGTCGTCCGGCTGCCGTTCAACCTGGGCGTCGGCGGGGCGATGCGGACGGGCTACCGGTACGCGTTGCGGAACGGCTACGACGCGGTGGTCCAGGTGGACGCCGACGGCCAGCACGACACGGCGTACATCGACCGGCTGCTCGCCGGGCTGGGCAAGGCCGACATCGTGATCGGGGCGCGCTTCGCGGGGATGGGGGACTACCCGGCCGGGCGGGGGCCACGACGCTGGGCGATGCGCCTGCTCGCCGTGGTGCTGAGCCGCCTCGCCAAGACCCGGCTCACCGACACCACCAGCGGCTTCCGCGCCGCCGGACGCCGCGCCATGACGCTGTTCGCCCACCACTACCCGGCCGAGTATCTCGGCGACACAGTGGAGTCCCTCGTGATCGCGCTGCGGTCGGGCTGCACGGTACGGCAGGAGCCGGTGGCCATGCGGCCGCGGCTGGCCGGGCAGGCCAGCCAGACGCCGCTGCGGTCGACCGTGTACCTGCTGCGCGCCGTGGTGGCGCTCGGCCTGGCGCTGCTCCGCCGCTGGACGCCGCTGCCGGTCCCCGTCGAGACCGGTGCCGAGATGGGTGTCGTGGCGCCGGTTGCGCCGGACGAGGACAGAAAGGCCCGTGCGGGGTGAGTGTCTACCAGCTCGGCCTGCTCGGCGCGGCCATCTCGCTGGTCGTGATCTTCGAGATGCTGCGGCGGCGCCGGCTGCGCGAGAAGTACGCCGTGTTCTGGGTGATCCTGGCCGTCCTGATCGTCGTCGTCGCGATCTTCCCAGACGTCCTGTCGTGGGCCGCGGACATCACCGGCGTACAGGTGCCGGCGAACCTGCTGTTCTTCGGCGGGAGCCTCGTGCTGCTCGCCGTCAACGTCCAGCTCAGCTCCGAGGTGGGGCGCCTGGAGGACCGGGTCAGGACGCTGGCGGAGGAGGTGGCGCTGCAGAACGCGCGGATCGAGGAGCTGACCGCCCGACCTCCCGACCCCGTGCGTCCCGGCGCCGACCGATGACCCGGGCCACGGCGACCGGTCCCGACCCGGCTACCAGGCCGACGGTCGCCGTCGGCACGGCGACCGTCGGCGGCGGCCTGCTGGTGCTTGGGCTGTCGGCGACAGTCTTCCTGGTGCTGTCGGCGCGGGCCGTCGGGCCGCGCGAGTTCGTCTCGCTGTCCGCGCTGTGGACGCTCGTCTACACCTTCGGCATCGGCGCGTTCCTGCCCTTCGAGCAGGAGCTGGGCCGGGCGCTGGCGCGGCGCGCCGGGCGGGGGAGGGGCGGGCGGCCGGTCGCGATCCGCGGCGCGGTGGCGGCGGCCGTCGTCCTCGGCTGCCTGGTGCTCGTCGGCGTCGTGGCCGCGCCGTGGCTGGTCGACCGGCTGTTCGCCGGGCACGGGACGCTGCTGCTCGTGCTGCTGGTGACGCTCGCGGCCATGGCGGGGCAGTACGTGACGCGCGGCGTCTTCTCTGGCTCCGGGCTGTTCCGGTGGTACTCCGGGCAGCTCGGCCTCGAGGGGCTCACGCGCACGGTGGCGTGCGCCGGGCTGTTCGTGGCGGGCGCGCGCACACTAGGGCCGTACGCGTGGACGCTCGCCGCGGCGCCGGCACTTTCGGTGCTGTTTACCGCGCCACGGGCGAGGGCAGCGCTTCGGCCGGGCCCGCCGGCGCCCTGGCCCGAGGTGTCGGCGAACCTGGGCTGGCTGCTGGTCTCGACGGCGTCCGCACAAGCCGTGGCCAACGCGGCGATCGTGGCGCTGCGCCTGCTCGCGCCGAACGGGGACGCGGCGGGCCAGTTCCTCGCCGCGTTCGTGATCGCCCGGATCCCGTTGTTCCTGTTCCAGGCGGTCCAGGCGGTACTGCTGCCGGGGCTGGCGCACGCGCTGGCCACCGCGGACCGGCTGCGCTTCCGGCGCGAGCTGCGGCGGGTGCTCGCCGCGACCGGGCTCGTCGGGGTAGCCGGGGTGGCGGGCGCCGCCACCGTGGGGCCGTGGGCGCTGCGGCTGGCCTTCGGGCCGGGCTTCTCGCTCGGCCGCCCAGACATCGTCCTGCTCGCCATGGCGACCGGACTGTACATGGTCGCCCAGGTGTTCCAGTCGGGGCTGCTGTCGCTGGGGCGGCACCGCGACAACGCCGTCGGCTGGGCGGCGGGGCTGGGGGTCTTCGTCGCCTGCTGCTTCGCCTCGCTGACCGCGCTGGCCCGCGTGGAGCTCGCCCTGACCCTGTCCTGCGTGGTGGCGGCCGCGTTGCTGGGGGTACGGCTGGCCGGCGGGGTACGGCGGATCCAGTGGCACACCGCCGCCCCGGAACGGGTTGCGGCCGACGTGGCCCGCTGAGAGAGGAGTCTCGTGCTGAGCCGGATGCCGGAGCGATGGCGGCTCCCCGCCCTCGTGTACATCGTCTGCCAGCTGCTACTGCTGGCCTGGTGGGCCGCGTACTACCCCGGGCTGATGAGCTACGACACGATCGCGTACGTCTGGCAGGTCACGACCGATAACTGGATGGCCAACCACTCCGTGCCGTATGACGGGCTGGTCTGGCTGTCGCTCCAGCTCACCGGTGACCTCGCGCTGCTCACACTGGTGCAGACGGTCGCCGCCGCGGCCGTGCTCGCCTACGCGTCCTCCGTGCTGCGCGACCTCGGCGTACGGCCGTTGTGGGCGGGCCTGGCGGCCGTCGCCGTACCGGCCCTGCCGCCGCTGGGCAGCTTCCTCGTCTTCGTCTGGAAGGACGTGGCGTTCTCGATCTCGGCGGTGCTCGCCTTCGCGGCCGCCGGACGGCTCGTCGCGCTGCGCGCCGCCGAAGAGACCGGCGATACCGGCGGGCGGGCCCGGCCGATCGCGCTGCTGGCCCTCGCCTTCGTCGGACTGGCGGTATTCCGCAACAACGGCTTCCTCGCGGCGGCGATCGCCGCCCCGGTGCTGATCATCGCGCTGCGCGGGGTCCGCCGGTGGGTCACCGTGGCGACGGTGGGGCCGGTCCTGCTGTCGTTCGCGCTCACCGGCTGGCTGTATCCGAAGCTCGAGATCCAGGGCGCCCGGCCCAGCCTGACCTACGCCACCGCGTACGCCGACATCGCGGCCGCGTATGCCCGGCAGCCCGGCACGTTCACCTCCGCCGACACCGCGCTCATGACGAAGGTCGCTCCGCTCTGGCAGTGGCGGGCGGGCGCCAACTGCTACGACTCGGACTGGCTGACCAACCGCAAGCCGTTCCACACCCGCGCCGCGGACGCCCTGAACAGCCGGCTGGTCGACCTGTGGATCCGTACGCTCAAACGAACGCCGGGCGTGGTCGTCGGAGCACGCATGTGCCGGGGCTCCATCGCCTGGCGGGTGGCCGGGGGACCGGCGCGGCTCGACGCCGAAACGATCATCGGTGGCACAAAGGTGGGGCCGACCCGGTTCGGCTGGGCCGCACCCGGCCGCCGGATGGACGGCAACCCCTACCTGCCGCTGCTCTCCATCCGGCCGCTGTCGGCGCCGCTGCATCACTTCGCCGACTCCGTCCGGTCGGCGAGCCGTGCGTCGTGGCTGGACTGGCTGCTGTGGCGCGGCGCGCTCTGGTGCTACCTGACCTACGCCGTGGTGGCCGCGTACGGCTGGCGGCGCCGGCTGCCCGCGGCGGCCGCGCTCGTCGCCATGACCGCCGGGATCCAGCTGTGCGTGCTGGCCGCCAACCCCGCCCAGCTGTTCCGGTACATGGCGGCGACCATCGTGCTCGGCGTGCTGGCGCTGCCGCTCGCCACCGTACGAAGGAAGCGGTCGGAGCCGCGCCGGCTGCTCGACTTCACGCGCGTTCTGGAGACTCCTGAGCGGCGATCGACGGAGCCGGAGCTTGCTCGGAGGTCGGCAGCAGCAGAGTGAAGACGGGCGGCGCCGGCTGACGCAGCACGAGCCGGCCGCCGGCGGCCTCGGCGAGCGAACGCGCCAGGGCCAGCCCGATGCCGTGCCCGTGCCCGTCGCCGTCCGCGGCGGACTGCCGGCGGGCGAAGATGTCCACGCCGTCCGGGATCCCCTGGCCCTCGTCGGAGACGTCGATGGCCAGCCCGGTGCCGATGTCGGCGGCCTCGACGGTGACGCTGCCGCGGCCGTGCGTGGCGGCGTTGTCGACGAGTACGTCGAGGATCTGCCGGATGGCCGACGGCAGTGACCGGACCCCGGGGAGCGGCTCCTGAATGGAGATGTGCAGCGGCCGGCCGGCGGCGGTCAGCTGGCCCTGCCAGCGCGCCTGCAGATCGTCGAGCAGCGCGGCGATGTCGATGACCTCCCAGCCGGGGCTGGTGTCCCGGGCGAGGCTGAGCATGTCGTCGATGATGTCCTGAAGATGCTCGCCCCGCCCGATCGCCGTACGGATGGCCGCGGTGAGGTCGGCGCCGGGTCGTTCGAGGGCGGACTCCAGGCCGAGGAGCAGGCCGGTCAGCGGGGTGCGGAGCTGGTGGGAGACGTCGGCGCTGAAGGCGCGCTCCCGGTCGAGCAGCGCGCCGAGACGGCGGGCGGTGGCCTCCAGGGCGAGTTCGGCCGTGTCGGCCTCTTGGACGCCGGAGCGTTGTGCCCGGATGGAGAAGTCGCCGTCGCCGAGCGCCTGCGCGGCCCGGGTGAGCCGTTCCAGCGGGCCGGCCAGCCGCCCCGCCTGATAGCGGGCGAGGGCGGCCGCCAGCAGCACGACCAGCAGCGCCAGCGCCGCCATCAGCAGCCAGGCCCGTTCGGTGCGGTCGGTGATCGTGTCGTACGGCATGCTGACCCGGACCGCCGCATTCAGGCCCTCGTCGGACGGAATGGGCGCGGCCACGGTGAGCGCGGCGCCCTCGACGGCCTGGTGGAGCCGTCCGTCCGCGGCGTCGGCCGCCGGGTCGGATCGGGCCGGTCCGTGTCCGCTGAGGAGCCGTCCGCCGCCGCCGGTCGCGTAGATGCCTATCGTCAGCTGGGAACGCAGGCCGGCCGGCAGCCGCACCGGCCGGGGATGATGCGCCTCGTCGTCCGGCGCCGCGGCGGCGATCCGCGTCGCGTCCCGCTCCAGCGCGGTGATCGCGTCGTTTCGATAGAGCCGCTGCACGACGAGCGCGAGCGGGATCGCGAACAACACGATCGCGACGGTGGTGATGCCGGCGATCGAGGTGAGCAACTGCCGCCGCAGCGGAGTCCCCGACGGCGGCGGATGCGGACGCTGGTCCATGACTGCAGGGTCTCACCGCAGAGGTAAACGCGGCGATAACCAGGGGCTTACCCCGTTGGCGGAGCCCGACGTGAACCCGGCGTTTACCCAGTGCCGACTAGCATCGGCCCCATGGTTGGCGCGCGCGTGCTGGTCGTCGAGGACGACGAGGCCATCGGCAGTGAGCTGGCCGAGGCGCTGGCGGCGCATGGTTACGACACCGGCTGGGTCACCCATGGCCAGGAAGCGCTCGACCGGTTGCCCGAAGGGGTCCCGGATCTGATCCTGCTCGATCTCGGCCTGCCCGACGTCGACGGGGTGGCACTGTGCCGGCGGCTGCGCGCGACCCTGCACGACGCGGTGATCGTCGTGCTCACCGCCCGTACCCAGGAGTTCGAGGTCGTCGTGGCCCTCGACGCGGGCGCCGACGACTACCTCACCAAGCCGTTCCGGCTCACCGAGCTGATGGCGCGGCTCCGTGCCCACCTGCGCCGCAGCGCGCTGCGCCCGGACGAGCGCGACGACGACCGGTTCGTCACGGTGGGCCGGCTGCGGCTCGACCTGGCCGCCCGGCGCGCCACCATCGACGACACCGAGGTCACGCTGCGCCCCAAGGAGTTCGACCTGCTGGCCGTCCTTGCCGGCCGGGCCGGTGAGGTCGTCACCCGAGAGGACCTCATCGACCACGTCTGGGACGCCAACTGGTACGGCCCCACCAAGACCCTCGACGTGCACGTGTCGGCGCTGCGCCGCAAGCTCACCGCGCACGGCGAGGACGCCCACCGCATCACCACGCTGCGCGGCCGCGGCTACCGCTACGAGCCGTCCTAACGCACCGTGCTCTGATAGTGCTCGGCGATTTCGTCGCTGGTGGTGAGCCAGATGTCGGGTTGCGCGGCGAGGTAGGCCAGGGCCTGGTCGAGGTACTTGTGCCGGAACGGCTGCCCGGTCACGAACGGGTGCAGGGCGATGGCCATCACCCGGCCGCTCTGCTCGGAATCGGCGCGCAACTGCTCGTACTGGTCCTTGACGATCTGCACGAATTCCGGTCCGGTGACGCCCTTGCCGAACAGCCCGAGGTCGTTGAGCTCGACCGTGTACGGGACGCTGATCATCCCGGGCACGTTCAGCGGGTAGGGCTGGTCGTCGTTGGTCCAGTCCAGCACGTAGGTCAGGCCGAGCTCGGCGAGCAGCTCCGGGGTGTGGAAGGTCTCGGTCAGGCCCGGTCCCATCCAGCCCTTCGGCCGTCGGCCGGTGGCGCCGGCGATGGTGTCGACGATGCCGGCGAGGACTCGGCGTTCCTCGTCTCGGCTCAGGCCGGCGTGCAGGATCGAGTTGGTCCGCCCGTGCGCCAGCCAGGCCCAGTCACGGTCCAGCCCGGCCTTGATGATCTGCGGGTAGTGGTCGGCGACCGCCGAGTTCAGCAGGACGCTGGCCCGGATGCCGTGACGGTCCAGGCTTTCCATCGTGCGCCAGATGCCGACCCGTACCCCGTAGTCGCGCCAGCCGAAGTTGAGCGGATCGGGGACGAGGTCCGCCGTGCCGGGCCAGATGCTGGTGGACGGGCGGTCGATGAGGAAGTGCTCGACGTTGAGGCCGATGTAGGCGGCTACCTTGGCGCCACCGGGCCAGCTGATCGGCGGGCGCTCGCTGATCGGGCTGTAGTCGAAGAGATCGTTCTCCGCTGTGTTCGTCATGCCGACACCGTAAGAGCTAACATCGATGTCAGGTTCAAGCCCTGGGAGGGCTGCGATGCGGATCGGTGAGCTGGCCCGGCGTACCGGGGTGAGCGAGCGGTCGCTGCGCTACTACGAGCAGCAGGGGTTGCTGACGGCCGACCGCACCCCCGGCGGCCAGCGCGACTTTCCCGAGCGGGCCGTCGATCGGGTCATCCGCATCCAGGAGCTGTTCGCCGCGGGGCTGCACAGCAAGAAGATCGCGCGGCTGCTGCCCTGCATGCGAGACGCCGACGGCGGTCCGTCCGAAATCGCCACCGCGCAGTTGGTCGACGACCTCGCCGCCGAACGCGACCGCATCGACCGCATGATCACCGAACTGGTCAACTCCCGCGGCGTCCTCGACGAGGTCATCAACACGGCGTCCGAGAACCGCCCGGACCGTTGAGGCCTTGTGCCTGGTAGCGCGCCGTTGCTACGCAAAGCCATGGCGAGTGGACGGTGGGTGGCCGACAATGAGACGCGTGACGGGCCCCCGGAGATCCTCTGTGAGGCGGGCGCGGACGTGAACAGGGTCACCGAAAAGGGTGACAGTGCAATCGACATGGCCCGCACCTATCACGATCACGACCTCGAGTGGCTGCTGTCGAAGTACATGCGCGACATGTCCTGCTGACCGGCGCCCCGGCCATCACTTGGTTCGCGGCGGCCGCTGGTGGATCCTTAATGTCTGGTCTGCCGTATATTCCGCCGTAGGTACATCCTCCGGTTCGCCGTTGGTGGCCCGGGGGAGCTTCGACATGGTGGTGCGCGGTAACCGCCGGCGCGGGTGGGGTGATGCGTGACGTCGACGAGAACCCGTCCGGCGACCGCTCGGACGCGCCCGGACCGTCCGCGACGGCTGCGACCGCGCCCCCTCGCGTACGCGGCGGCGGTCGGCTACATCTCCGCCGGAGTGCTGGCGATGGCGTTGGCGCTGGGTGGTGGCCTGCCGCGAAGCCAACTCGCCGGATTGGTCGACGCGGGCGCCCTCACCGCCTGGGGGCTGCCGGTCTCTCGCCTGGCCGTGGACATGGCGGCCGTCGGCACCATCGGGATGTTGATCACCACGATCTTGCTGCCCAGGGCCGACGGCGAGCTCAGCGTCGAGGCCCGGCGCTGCCTGCGTACGGCGTCCGGGCTAGGGCTGGTATGGGGCGTGGCGACCGCGGTGATGCTGGTGTTCACCTGGTCCGACGTCACCGCGCTGCGGATCACCGACCTGCCGCTCTCACAGGTGCTCGCCGGACCGGACGGATCCTTCCCGGACGCCACGCAGTACGCGTCCGGCGCGGTGCTGGCGATCGTTATCGCGGCGGGCGCGATCATCACCCGAAGCGTGTGGGGCGCGGCGGCGCTGCTGGTGACGGCCTGCTACAACCTGTTGCCGCTGACGACGACCGGGCATGCGCAGCACAGCTGGATCAACGCGTACGCGCTGACCGTGCACGTGGTGGCGCTGTCGCTGTGGGTGGGCGGGCTGGCCGCCCTGCTGATCCACGCGCGCCGCTCGCCGGACCTGCTCGCGGTCGCGGTGCCGCGCTTCAGCAACCTCGCGCTGATCTGCTTCACCGCCGTGGGGATCTCCGGTGTCACGATGGCCTGGGTGAACCTGGGCTCGTTCGGCAAGCTGTTCGGGTCGGAGTACGGCTGGCTGGTGGTGGGCAAGGCGACAGCTCTGGCCACGCTCGGGTTCATCGGCTGGTCGCACCGCCGCCGTACCGTGCCCGCGATACGGCGCCGGCGCAGACGCGCGTTCTTCCGGCTCGCCGCCGTCGAGGTGCTGGTCATGGCCGCCACGATCGCGCTCGCCGTGGCCCTGTCCCGGTCCGCCGCGCCCAACACGGTCGGCGGCGGCACCTCACACGTCCACGCGGCCGCGTCCACCGCCGGTCCCGCCGAGGCAGCGGCGGGTCAGGCGGCGACGGTCGGTGCCGGGTAGGCCTTCACCACCGTGTCCAGTGCCCAGCGCATCCGGGTCAGGTACGCCTCGGGGTGGTCGCCGGCCTCCTGCGCGACATAGACCGCACAGTCCGCGTGGTCACCGTGGCAGACGCGCAGCCGGCACTCGATCGCCGTGCGGACGCGGTCCGGCGAGGGGTCTTCGGAAGCCTGCAAGTCGGTGGCGAACAGGACCTTGGCCAGGTCCGACACGCTCATCGTGGCCGACATCGCGTGCCTCCTTCCGGCGGGGCGGAGTTCGTGTTTCCGCCTATCGCCTACGGTGACGTGGCGAGCGCCCCCGCACCATCCGGGAACACCCCCAATTAGGGTGGTGCCAACCCCCGGAAAACCCTGGGAAAAGATGTCGAGTTCAACCCGTCCCGTTCGTCATCGTCTTGACGGCACGATGGAGGCTGAGACGGGAGGATGCCCATGCGATACATGTTGTTGATCTACGGTTGCGACCGTCCGGAGCCGGGCGACCCGCGCTTCGAGGACGCGCTGGCGCGGGTGAACGCGTTCGCCGACGAGTGCATGAGACGCGGCGTGCTGGTGGCGGCCGAGCCGCTGAAGCCGGTGACCACGGCGACCACGGTCCGGGTACGCGACGGCAAGACGATGATCACGGACGGGCCGTTCGCCGAGACCCACGAACAACTCGGCGGCGCGTACGTCCTCGACTGCCGCGGCCTCGACGAGGCGCTGGAGCTGGCGGAGCGGTGCCCGCTGGCGGAGGAGGGGTCGATCGAGGTCCGCCCGATCGTCGAAATACCGGGCCTGCACTTGCCGGATGACGCACGGCGGGCGGCGGTCCCCGAGGGATGACCGACGGTTCGCCCGCGCCGACGGTCGAACGGGTGTACCGCACCCACCGGGCGCGGCTGCTCGCCGCGCTGGTCCGGGCGGTCGGTGACTTCGAACTGGCCGAGGACGCCCTGCAGGAGGCGTGCGCGGTGGCGTTGCGGCGCTGGCCGCGTACCGAGGTGCCCGACGATCCGGCCGCGTGGCTGCTCACGGTCGCGCGCAACCACGCGTACGACCGGCTGCGCCGGGCCCGGATGGCGCGCGCCAAGCACGAGGAGGTCTGGGCGGACGAGCAACGCGCGGACGCGGTGACGACGATGACCGACTACGGCGAGGAACGGCTGGTCAGCCTGGGTGACGACCGGCTCAGCCTGATCTTCACCTGCTGCCACCCGGCGCTGTCGCAGGAGGCGCGGGTGGCGCTGACGCTGCAGGCCGTGGTGGGGCTCACCGCCGGGCAGATCGCGCGGGCGTTCCTGGTCGGCGAGCCCACCTTGGCGCAGCGGCTCGTGCGGGCCAAAAGGAAGATCCGCGAGGCCGGCATCACCTTCGAGGTGCCCGCGGACCACCTGCTGCCCGAGCGCTTGTCCGGCGTGCTCGCGGTGGTGTACCTCGTGTTCACGCACGGCTACACGGCCGCTTCCGAGGCCGCCGAACGGCGGGTACTGAGCGAGGAGGCGATCCGGCTGGGCCGGCTGATCGCCGCCCTTATGCCCGATGAGCCAGAGACCCTCGGCCTGGTCGCGCTGATGCTGCTGCACGACTCCCGCGGCGCCGCCCGCTACACCAAGGGCGGCGACGTGGTGCTGCTGGAAGACCAGGACCGGTCCCGCTGGGATGGCACCGAGATCGCCGAGGGCATCGGGCTGCTCGACCGCGCGCTGCGGCACGGCGCCCCGGGCCCGTACCAACTGCAGGCGGCCATCGCCGCCGTACACGCGCAGGCGACGGAGGCCGAGCAGACCGACTGGACGCGGATCGCGGCGCTGTACGGCGAGCTGCTCGAACTGACGCCGTCCCCGGTGGTGGCGCTGAACCGCGCGGTCGCCGTCGCCATGGCGGAGGCCCCGCAAGCGGGACTGGACCTGATCGACCGGATCGACGACCTGGACCGCTATCACCTGTTGCACGCCGCCCGCGCCGATCTGCTGCGCCGGCTCGGCCGAACCGACGAGGCCGCCGCCGCGTACCGCCGCGCCCATGAGCTGGCCGCCAACCCGGCCGACCGCCGCTTTCTCGCCGGACGGCTCCGGGATCTCGACAAGCCTCGTTGAGAGGTGTCGAGGTCGCCGGCAGTACGAACCGGCGCCGCAAGGGTGACCACGCGCGGCGGGAGGAGGCCGGACGGCGCTCCTCCCGCTGCGTGTGTTCTTATGCAGAGGCGACGGGCTGCCACGGCGCCCGGCCGAGGAAGGCCAGCAGCCGGGTCTGCTCGTCGGCGTCGGCCGGCGGCGTCAGCTCCGGGCCGAAGAACCCGGGTCGCCGTAGGACGTTCTCGCGCGCCCACTCCCACGACGCCGGTACGAGCCCGGGGTCGAGCCGCACGTCGATCCCGAGACCATGGCCGATGTCCCAGGTGTGGATGAGCTGGTCGTTCACCCACACGGTGATCATCGCGGCCAGCGGCACCTCACCGAGCCCTTCGAGGGTCACAGTGCGGCCGATCGCTTCGTCGGTGAGCGTCTTGACCGAGTCCGCGCGGGCGGCCCGCCAGATCTCCAGCGGGTCGCCGCCGGCCATCTCACCCGGATGCGGCGCCCCCGGCGCGCCGGTCGGGACGCCGTACTCCTGGCCGGTCGCCCAGTGCCGCATCTGTTCCTGACCCCAGATCATGTGGCCGGCGACGTCGCGCAGCGTCCACTCGGGGCACGGCGACGGCGCGTCCCACTTCTCGGCCGGGACCGCGGCCAGCATCGCCTCGAGCCCGTCCTGGGCGCGACGGTACGACTCCATCATGTTCATGCTCGCTCCTTGACTGCCTGGGGATGATCCATACCTCAAGGACGATTGACATCGCCCGCACTCGACATCCGTGCCGGATCGGCCGGCGCGAGTGCTATTCGAAGTAGGCGATGGTGCGGAACTCGATGCTGTGCCGCGGCTCGGTGGCCGCGGCCGTCGTGTCATGGAACGCGCTGTGCGGCACCCGCCAGGCCACCGAGTGGTCACTGTCGTTCAGCTTGAGCAGGAGAATCTCGTCGCGGGTCATGTCCGAGAAGTACCACCAGCGGTGGCCGGGATTGTGGAGAAACTCCGAGCCGCTGGTTCCCGGCGCGGTGGCGGGCATTTCCGCGTAAAGATCGTCGGGGATCTCGTCGACCAGATACATCCGGTTGTCCAGCCCCTCGTCCGGGCCGACGCTCGTGTAGTCGCAAATGGCCAGCGGCCAGTCCTGCGGCGGTGGGCTGAATACACGCCACAGGCTGGTGATGAGCACGCGCCGGTAGCCGGGGCCGTCGAGGAAGCGGGACGCGTAAGTGGCCGCGGCCGTATCGCGCGCGCCGACGACCGAGTAGTCGTCGTGGACCAGAGCCGCCTGCGGTTGCGAGGCGTGCTCGCCGGGGGCCGCGGACCGGCGCAGCATCCAGCGCAGCGTCGCCACCCGATCGGCCCCGGTGCAGGCCCTGACGAACTCCGCAACCTCGGGGACGTAGACCCGATCGACCTGGTCACGGTCGGTGAAGTCGGTCACCGCCGTGGGATGGTCGAAGAGCGCGAAGCCGTTGCGGTCCAGCATGAACCGGCCGGCGATCGGGCGGCCGTCGTGGATCGGCATCACGTACGGCCGGTAACTCCCGGTGTTCACGCTGATGCCGGGCGCGGTGAACCGCCGGAGAATCTTCGACTCGGGCGAGAGATAGTTCAGCTCGCCCTCGACGGTCTGGACGTGCTCCTCGCCGGTGACCGCTGCCATCCGTACGTCTCCCTGTTCGGGACCTCTGAGACACCTTAAGCGCAGCGGCGGACAGGATCTCCAACGAGCGGCCGGGCGCTACCGGCGTTCCGGGCGCCGGTGCCGT
Source organism: Streptosporangiaceae bacterium (assembly GCA_036555725.1). Taxonomy (GTDB): domain Bacteria; phylum Actinomycetota; class Actinomycetes; order Streptosporangiales; family Streptosporangiaceae; genus CALAED01. Next base: position 120,913 of record DATBKU010000130.1, read on the forward strand.
ACCGGGGTGAACAGGCCGGCGCCTGCGGTGGCGAGGCATGCCGCACCGGTGGCGAGCAGCGTGTCCCGGACGCCGATGCCGTTCGCCAGTGCGGTGAGCACCACGGCCCCGAGCGGGGCGAGCGCGTTGTGCAAGGTCCAGAACGCCGAGGTGACGCGGCCCAGCAGATGATCGGGCGTCACCTCCTGACGCAGGGTCATCGAGCACAGGCCCGCCAGGGCGATACAGAGCGAGTACGCCAGTACCATCGCGCCGACGACGATGACGTTCTCGGATACGCCCACGACGGCCACGGCGGCCGCGCAGAGCCCGACCGACCCGAGCCAGCACGGGCCGAACCCCCACCATTTGCGCAGCGGCGACATCAGGGCGGCCCCCACGATCGTGCCGACGCCCGCCGCGCCCATGACGTAACCGACGACGCGGTCGTCCTGCCCGAGGTCGTGTCGTACGTGGTAGATGAAGACGTCGGTCAGGCCGAGGCTCAAGAACAGCAACACCGTGAGCAGGATGGTCAGTGCCCGCAGCACCGGGGTCCGCCACAGGAACCGCGCCCCGGCCAGGAAGCCCTCCCGCAGGTCGAACCACCGGGCCGGCCCCGCCATGTCAGCGCGCGGCCGGAACCTGATCAGCGCCAGCCCGGCGGCCGAGATGCCGAAGCTCGCCGCGTTGATCGACAGCGCCGCCGTGATGCCGAACAGCCCGGACACCAGGCCCGCCAGCATCGGGCCGAGCACGTACGCCACGGAGTTCGTCGTCTGCAGCATGCCGTTCGCCGGGCTGATCTGCTCGCGGTCCACGAGGTTGGGCACAGCCGCGACGTAGCCCACCTGGAAGATCATTTCGAAGACCGCGGTCAGCCCCATCACCACGTACAACAGCCACACCTGCGGGCCGGCCAGCCAGCACACCGGGATCAGTCCGTACAGCACGGCGCGGGCCAGGTCGCACAGCACCATCAGCCGCCGCCGGTCGAACCGGTCCACCAGCGCCCCGGCGAACAACCCGGTGAGCACCGACGCCGCCCCCGCGATCGCGGTCAGCAGGCCCATCCGGGCCACCGACCCGGTCGCCTGCAGCACCAGCAGCGGCATGGCGACCAGGGCGAACCCGTTGCCCACCTCCGAAAGGGCCTGCACCAGCCAGAAGACCGCGAAGTTCCGGTCGGCCCAGAGCGGACGTGCCACCACACCGCTCTCAGCCGCCATCCGGCCTCCCCGCCGCCCTGTCGTCACCCCGTGCGATTCGATCCTATGCAGCGAGATCTTGACCGATACCCTCGGTGGGGCTCGCAGACCTGGGGAGGCGCAGCATGGCCGAGATCTCTGACGCATACATGAAAGAGCAGATGACGCGTACCCGTCCGTACTCGGTGGTCCTGCTGTGGGCCGCCGAGCGGTACGGAAAGGAGGGCAGCGACGCCGTCATCTGGGAGCACGGTCGCCGCAACTTCTCGCTTCGCGCCGACGGCCTGCTGTCCATCGTGTGCCCGGTCCCCGACGAGACCGACCTGTGCGGCGTCGGCGTCTTCGACGCCTCAGTCGAGGAGACCACCCGGCTCATGGACGAGGACCCGGGCGTACGAAGTGGCGTCTTCACCTATGAAGTACACCCGGTCCGCAGCTTTCCGGGCGATAGCCTCCCGCGGTAGCCCGCGCTTGCGGGCGAATGAGGAAGATTTCTGCCCCCGGCCGTGAGCCCGGCTCGGCGTCCGGGCGGCCAGGCCCGGCCGCCCGGACGTTCCACCGGGCCTGTCCGCTACCCCGGCATGGTCCAGGGACCGAGCCAGCCGCCGTGATCGGCGACGAGGGCGTCGGCGGCCGCCGGGCCCCACGAGCCGGACGCGTACGGATGGACCGGCGGCGGCGCGTCGAGCAGCGGCTGCATGACTCGCCAGGTCTCCTCGACGCCGTCCTGCCTGGTGAAGCGGACGCTGTTGCCGGCCATCGCCGCTTGCAGCAGCACCTCGTACGGCGTCGGCGCCTCGCCGCCCTCCTGCGCGAACTCCATGTCGAGCGTGATCGCCTCGGGCCCGGGCGCGTCGGCGCGGCGGGCGTCGAGTTCGAGCCGGACCCCGGTCGACGGGTCGAGCTTGATGACGAGCTGGTTCGCCTCTGGCCGCCGATCCCCGCCCAACTTGAGGGCGAGGTGCGGTGGCCGCCGGAACACCAGCCGGAACTCGGTCTGCGTGGCCGGCAGCAGCTTGCCCGTCCGGATGAAGAACGGCACCCCCGACCAGCGCCAGTTGTCGATCTCCAGCCGCAGCGCCGCGTAGGTCTCCGTCGCCGAATCGGGCGCCACCCCGGCGATGTCGCGATAGCCGTCGTGCTGCCCCCGGACGTAGAACGCGGGGTCGGCGTCGGCCACCGAGCGCCAGAGCGCAACCTGAGCGTCCTTGATCGCGCTCGGGTCGCGGCCCGCCGGTGGCTCCATGGCTCCGGCGGCCAGCACCTGCATGAGGTGGTTCACCACGACGTCGCGTAGCGCCCCGACCGGATCGTAGAAGTGCCCGCGGTCCGCGACGCCGAAGCTCTCCGCCATCGTGATCTGGACACAGTCGACGTAGTTGCGGTTCCAGAGCGGCTCGAGCATCGTGTTGGCGAACCGCAGGTAGAGCAGCTCCTCCAGGCCCATCTTGCCGAGGAAGTGGTCGATCCGGTACAGCTGCGACTCGTCGATGTACTGGTGCAGCTCGGCGGCCAGCTCGGCGGCGGAGGCCTGATCGTGGCCGAAGGGCTTCTCCACCACCACCCGGCCGCCCTTGGTGAGTCCGGCCTCCGCGAGCCCCTTGACCACGGCGCCGAACAGGAACGGCGGGATCTCCAGATAGAAGACCGGAGTGGACTTGCCCTGGATCGCCGCGTCGACGCGCTGGTACGTCGCCGCGTCGGCGAAGTCCCCGGCCACGTACGACAGCCGGGCGGCGAACCGGTCGAACACCACTTTGTCCACGTCCTCGCCGGTCGCCTCGATCACCGTACGGGCGTGCTCCCGGAGTCGCTCGTCGGACCAGTCGTCGACGGCGACCCCCACGATCGGGCAGCTCAGCAGCCCGCGCTGCTCCAGCCGGTACAGCGACCGGAACGTCATCACCTTCGCGAGGTCGCCCGTGATCCCGAAGACCACGAGCACGTCGGCCGGTCCGTTTGCAGGTGCAGCCATGGTCAGCCCTTCCACTTGATGCGCGGGGTATCGACGGTCGCCGGATCGAGCAGCTCGGCGGACCGGTGATGCGGGCGTACGTAGAACTCCTCGGCCCAGGTGGCGAAGGCGCTCACCTCGGCCCGCGCGTTCGCCAGCAGCTGCGCGTGTACGCCGAGCCAGGCGGCGAACGCGACCCGGCCGTGCAGCTCATGCCGATGTTGGCCGATCTCGGCGACCGCCGCGCGCCGGCCGATCATCGCCATGATCCCCTTGTCGTGGTAGTGGAACGACGCGCGACCGTCGTTCTTGAGGTCGGCGACGATGTTCTGGGCCGCCCAGGCGCCCGCCTGCTGGGCGACGCTGCCGAGCTGCGGCAGGGCGGGCTCGTCGCCGGCCGGGATGTTGGCGAAGTCTCCGATCGCATACACGCCCGGGTACCCGGCGACGGTCAGGTCGGGGCGCACGTCGAGCCGGCCGCCGTGCCCGCGGGGAATCCCGGAGACGGCGGCGAGCGGCGCCGCCGTCACCCCGCCGCCCCACACCACCAAGTGGGTCTTGATCGTCGTCCCGTCGCTCAACTTGACGTGGTCGGCGCCGATCTCCTCCACCGACACCCCGAGCCGCAGCTGGACGCCGCGGCGCTGCAGTTGCTTGGCGGTGTAGGCGTGTGCCTCGTCCGAGAACTGCGCGAGCACGGTGTGCCCGAGGTCGACGAGGATCACCTTCGCGCCCCCGACGGCCAGGTTCTCGTGGACGTGCGGCATGACGTCGTGCACCAGCTCGGCCAGGGCCCCCGCCGTCTCGACGCCGGTCGGGCCGGCGCCCACGACGACGAACGTCAGGGCACCCTCCTTGATCCACTCCGGCTTGGCGGCCGCGTCGCGGAACAGCTGTAGCACCGTCGCCCGGATCCGCTCCGCGTCGGTGACGCTGTAGAGCGGATAGGTGTACTCCTCGGCGCCCGGGGTGTGGAAGAAGTTCGGTTGCGAGCCGGCGGCCAGCACCAGCGCGTCGCCGCTGACCGAGCCGCCGTCGGCCAGCGTCACCGCACGCGCCGCCGGGTCGGCCGAGACGGCCTCACCCAGCCGTACCTCCACGTTGCCCTCGTCACGGAACAGCTCGGCGAGGTCGAACGCCATGTCCTGTCGGGCCAGCTCCGCCGTCGCCACCTGGTAGAGCAGCGGCTGGAACTGGTGATAGCCGTTCTTGTCGAGCAGCGTGACCCGTACGTCGTCCGCTGCCAGCCGCCGGGCGCACGCCACGCCGGCGAATCCGCCGCCGACCACGACGACGTGCGGGCTCATGACGTGCTCCCCGCGCAGCCTCGGCGCGCGTCCATGTGCGCGCTCATGACCGAGCTCCGAGCCGTTCGATGAGATGGTCGCCGACCCGCAGCGCGTTGGCGATGGCGGTGAGCGACGGGTTCACGGCGCCGACGCTCGGGAAGAAGCTGGTGTCGACGACGTACAGGTTGTCGAGCTCGTGCGCCTTGCAGTTGACGTCGAGCGCCGAGGTCGCCGGGTCGGTACCGAACCGGACCGTGCCGGCCTGATGCGCGGTGGCCCCGATCGGCATCATCTTGTGCAGGTAGATGCTGTGGTCGAGCAGGTGCGGGTGCATGCCGAGGTGGCCGAGCATGCCCTCCAGCCGGCGCCGCAGCCGCTCCACCGCCTCGAGGTTGTTCTTCTCGTCGAGGGTCAGATGGATGTCGCCGTCCTTGTCCACCGTGACGCGGTTGTCGCGGTCCGGCAGGTCCTCGGCGCACAGCCAGAAGTCGACGGCGTGGTGGGCCATCATCTCGAACGGCATCTTCGGTGCCAGGCCCGCGCCGGCCCAGCGCGGCGCCTCGCCCTTGATCTGCTCGGCGTCCGACTTGCCGAGCATCTGGATCCCGCCCAGCGGATAGTCCCAGTCGTCCGCGCCGAAGTACCAGTCGTTCAACGCGAGCGTCTTCTGGAACCGGGTCGGGTTGGGCTCTTTCGAGATCGCCATCAGGGCTAGGTTGTTGTGCCGCATGTAGTGCCGTCCGACCACGTCGGAGCCGTTGGCCAGGCCGTTCGGGTGCAGGCCGTTGGCCGAGCGCAGCAGCAGTACGGCGGAGTTCACCGCACCGCACGACACCACGACGACGTCGCCCGTGAACACGCTCGTCGATCCATCGGACAGCGTCGTGACGACGCCGGTGACGGAACGGCCCGTCGCGTCGGTCTCCAGGCGTTGTACGTGGGCGTTGGTGACGAGCTCGACGTTGTCGTACGCCAGCGCCGGGTCGACGCAGATCACCTGGGCGTCGGACTTGGCGCCCACCAGGCAGGGGAAGCCGTCGACCCGGTCGCAGCGGATGCAGGCGCTCGCGGCGGTGGCCTTCCCGTCGGCGTCCTGGTCGAGGTTGACCCCGATCGGCAGGTGGAACGGGTGCAGCCCGAGCCGTTCGAGGTCGTCGCTGAGCTGCTGGATGCGCGGCTCGTGCTGGACCGGCGGATGGGCGTAGGGGGCGCTGGCCGGGCCCTCGGTCGGGTCGGCGCCGCGCCGCCCGTGGACGAGGTACAGCCGCTCGGCCTCGGTGTAGTAGGGCTCGAAGTCGTCGTACGACAGCGGCCAGGCGGGCGACATCCCGCCGTGGTGGCGGATTTCGCCGAAATCCTGCGGCCGCAGCCGGAACAGCGCGGCGCCGTAGAACTTCGTGTTCCCGCCGACGTAGTAGTTCACCTCGGGCGGGAACTTGTCGCCGTGCTTGTCGTACCAGAACTCCGGCGCCCGGTAGTCGCCGCGGACGAACACCGCAGTGGAGTCCCAATTGTCGCGCTCGCGGGGCAGGTAGCCGCCCCGTTCCAGCAGCAGTACCCGCAGTCCGGACGGCGCCAGCCGATGCACGAGCGTGCCGCCGCCCGCGCCGCTGCCGACGATGATGACGTCGTAATGGGAGTTATCAGGCATTCGGCCACGCTCCGTCCGGAGCCCGCGCCCGACATCCTCCGCCACGGGTGAGTCCGGGGCTCGTCCGCTGAGGCAACGTTATGGAGTTGGCCGCTGGCAGTGGAGGGGGATCGGTGATGGATGGGTATCCCGCGATTGAGGCGCACGGGCTGATCGGTGATCTGCAGACCGCGGCGTTGGTTGCCGACGACGGGACCGTCGACTGGTTCTGTAGCCCGCGGTTCGATTCGCCGAGCCTGTTCGCGGCGTTGCTCGATCGGGAGCGCGGCGGCCGGTTCCAGATCGCCCCCGACTCGTCCGACTATGTGGCGCGACAGCTGTACCTGCCTGGCACGGCCGTGCTCATCACACGGTTCATTACGCCGGACGGGGTCGGCGAGGTGGCCGACTTCATGCCGGTGGCGGGGACGACGGTGACCAGTAGGCACCGGCTGGTCCGGCTGGTGCGGGTGGTCCGCGGGCAGATGCGGTTCGTGGTGGAGTGCGAGCCCGCGTTCGACTACGGGCGGGCCGAGCACAAGGTGGAGGTCACCGAGAACGGGGCGGCGTTCCACGGCGACTCGCTCACCGTCAATCTCTCGATCGTGCGGACGCCAGGCACACCGATGCGGGAGGGCGCCACCATCGAGCCGTACGGACGTGGAGGGATCCGGGCCACCGTGACGGCCTCGGCCGGTGAGGTCGGCGGCGTCGTCCTCGAGACCGAGCCGGACGGGCCGCCTCGGCTGGTCTCGCCGGAGGCCGCGCGGGCCCTGCTGGAGGAGACGCGCGACTTCTGGCGCCGCTGGATCGGGCGGTCGAGCTACCAGGGCCGCTGGCGGGAGATGGTGGAGCGGGCGGCCATGACGCTCAAGCTCATGACGTACGCGCCGACCGGGGCGCTGGTCGCCGCCCCGACGGCCGGTCTGCCCGAGCTGGTGGGCGGCGAGCGCAACTGGGACTACCGGTTCACCTGGGTGCGGGACGCTTCGTTCTCGGTCTACGCACTGCTCGGGCTCGGCTTTACCGAGGAAGCCGAAGGGTTCCTGCGCTGGCTGGGTCACCGCGTACGCGAGGCCAGCGAGAAGGCCGGGCCGTTGCAAATCATGTACCGGATCGACGGCGCCGCCGACCTCACCGAGGAGACGATGGGCCACCTCGACGGGTATCGGGGATCGCGGCCGGTCCGCATCGGCAACGGCGCCGCGACCCAGCTGCAGCTCGATATTTACGGCGAGGCGATGGACTCGATCTACCTCGCCGACACCCATGGCTTCCCGGTCGGGCACATGGGCTGGAGTCACATCCGCAACGTCGTCGAGTGGCTGTGCGATAACTGGGACCAGCCGGACGCCGGGCTGTGGGAGACCCGCGGCGGCGCGCAGGACTTCGTCTACGGCCGGCTCATGTCGTGGGTGGCGCTGGATCGCGCGATCCGCATCGCCCGGGACCGGGGCCGCCCGGCCGACCTGTCGCTGTGGACGAGCACTCGCGACACGATCTACCGGCAGATCATGGAACGCGGGTGGAGCTCGCAGCGGGCGGCGTTCGTGCAGCACTTCGGCTCGGAAGTGCTGGACGCCTCGCTGCTGTACATGCCGCTGGTCGGCTTCGTCGCGCCGTCCGACCCGATGTGGCAGTCGACGTTGCGCGCGATGGACGCCGAACTGGTCTCCGACAGCCTCGTCTACCGGTACGACCCGAGCGCCTCACCCGACGGCCTGCGCGGCTCCGAGGGCACGTTCTCAATGTGCACGTTCTGGTACGTCGACGCCCTCGCCCGTTCCGGACGTCTCAACGACGCCAGGCTCACCTTCGAGAAGATGCTCACGTACGCCAACCCGCTCGGCCTGTACTCCGAGGAGATCGGGCCCACCGGCGAACAGCTCGGCAACTTCCCGCAGGCCTTCAGCCATCTCGCCCTGATCAGCGCCGCGGTGAATCTCGACTACCAGCTCGACCACGGCGCCGGCCAGGACGCACTCAGCGTCAGGTGAGGACGTTCACCGCACGGGCGACCACGAGGCCGAGAATGGCGAGGGAGATAATCGACTGCACGGCCATGGCGATCTTGGCCCACGGGGTGAGCGGCATGGTGTCGGTCGGGCTGAACGCGAGCGCGTTGGTCGCCGCCAGGTAGAGGTAGTCGATGAACCGGGGCCGCCAGTTTGGTGGCGCGAGGTCGGGGTTCAGCTGCTGCGGGAAGGCGAAGTCGGGGGGGCGCGGGTGCAGGTGAGCGCGGGCGGCCGCACCGCCGCCGTCGAGCTCCCAGTACAGGAGCCCGAACGCGATGATGTTGCACCCCCAGACGTTGGCGCCCGCCGAGAGCAGGGCGTCGGCCGAGTTCGTCGCCTGGCCGCCGTGCAGAAGGGTGTCCACAAGCCGCACCGTGGTCCACAGCGAGCTCACCACGAGCGCCGCCACCAGCGTGATGGACAGACCGCGCAACAGCGCCGACCGGCGGGTGATCTCCACCGGATCGCCGGCAACCACGGCGAGGAGCAGCAGGCCCTCGATGAGCGGCAGCACCCAGTTCGGCACGAGCCGCAGGTCGGTCGGTAGCAGATAGGTGAGTACTATCGCGGCCAGGACGGCCCCGGCCATCGGCCAGCGCGCCTCACTGATCAAAGCCGCCTCGGCCGACGGCGTGTCGTGCTCCGCCTTCACTGGGACAGCATGGCGTCGTGCCGCGGCGGGGCCTTCCTCCGTTCCGGGTGACTCCTCGGCTACCGGCGGGGCGTCACCCTGCCGCGCCGTAGCCGTACGACCTGGTCCACCGCATCGAGCCAGGTGGTGTGGTGGGTGATCAGCAGCAGGGACCGGCCGTCGCCGTCGGCGAGCACGTCGGCGATCAGCGCGTCCGCGGTCGGCGGATCGAGATGGGCCGTCGGCTCGTCCAGCACCAGCACCGGGGTCCGCGCCAGGAAGGCGCGGGCCAGGGTGATGCGCCGGCGTTCCCCGCCGGACACCTGGACGCCCTCCTCGCCGACGAAGGTGTCCCAGCCGTCGGGCAAGGACGCGACCCAGTCCCAGACGCGGGCCCGCCGCAGCGCCTCCCGGATCTCCTCGTCGCCGGCGTCCGGACGGGCCAGCCGTACGTTCTCCTTGATCGTCGTGGCGAACAGGTAGGCGTCCTGGCGATCGAGCGTGATGGCTGAGCGTACGGCGTGCTGGCGGAGCGCGCGCAGGTCGGCGCCGCCCAGCGTGACGCGTCCGGCGCCGGGATCCATGAACCGCACGAGCAGTTCGGCCACCGTGGTCTTGCCCGCCCCGGACTGCCCGACGAGCGCGAGTCGCCGCCTCGGTGCGAGGTCGAGGTCGACGTCGCGCAGCCCCCAGGCGCCACCGGCCGGATAGTCGTATGTCACGCGCTCGAGGCTCGCGGTCGTTTCCGTGGGCGGCGGGGCCGGCCGAGCCGGGTCCGGTACGGCGGGGCGGCGGGCCATGACGGCCAGCAGCCGCTCGCCGGCGGCGAGGGTCGTGTTCAGCGTGAGCGCCGCGGCGGGCAGCGGCGTCACCGCCTCGAACACGGCCATGGCGAGCAGCGCGAGCGCGGCGACCATGACGTGGTCGAGTCCGCCGCCCGCGGTCGCCGACACCGAGACCGCCAGCACGCCGACGACGGTGAGTCCGGCCACGAGCGTGCCGAGACCCTCGACCATCCCCGCGACCACGGCGTCGGCGCGGGCCAGCCGGGTCAGTTCGCCGTCGAGGCGGCGTATCCGCGCCAGCGCGGCCTCGTCGGCGCCGAGCACCACCAGTTCGGGCGCGCCGCGCAGCAGTTCGACGAGCTCGGCCGTGAGTTCGGCGCGGACCTTGACCTGACGGCCGTTCAGCCGCCGGCCGGCGACGGCGGCGACGAACGGAACGGCGAGGCCGCCGACCGCGAGGCCGGACGCGAGCACAAGCGCGGCGGCGGGCAGAATGACGGCGGTGACCGCGACCGACACGGCTCCGGTGGCCGCCCAAACAAGCGGTGGGGTGACGCCGCGCAGCAGCAGGTTCTGCATCGCGTCCACGTCGCCGACCATGCGGGCGAGCAGGTCGCCCTGCCGGTGCTGTTCGGTCCGGGCCGGTACAAGCGGCTCCAGCTTCCGGTAGAACGCCGCCCGGATTCGGGTGAGCGCCCGGAACGCCAGGTCGTGGGACTCGAGCCGGTCGAAGTAACGCGCGACGGGCCGGCCGATCCCACACGCGCGTACGGCGACGATGGCGACCGTCAGGGACAGGATCGGCGGACGCTCCGCGGCGCGGGAGATCAGATAGCCGGCGGTGGCCATCAGGCCGACGCCGGCGAGCACGGTGATCGATCCCAGCGCCACCGACAAGGCGACCCGGGCCGCTGATGGCCGGCCCACTCGCAGCAGCGCGGCCAGCGTGCGGAGGGTGGTCATGCGTCGCTCACCCTTCTCGTTCGGCTCGCGGATGGCCTCGTTCCTCGGCCCTCCGGTCCGCTCACTCGGCGGGTTCGCTCCGTGCTCATGGCACCCACTGTGCGGACTGCTCGACGGCGCGGCCGGCGTCGAGGCGGACGACCCGATCGGCGATCAGCGCCGCCGCCGGCCGGTGGTCGATCAGCAGGACGGCCCGTCCGTGCGCGACTCGCCTGATGGCGTCGGTGACCACGGCGGCCGCGTCCGCGTCGAGATGGGCGGTCGGCTCGTCCAGGATCAGCAGCGGCGCGTCCCTGACCAGGGCGCGAGCCAGCGCGATCCGCCGCGTCTCACCGGCCGACAGGCCCTGTCCGCCCGGGCCGACCCGGGTGCGGTAGCCGTACCGGAGATCGCGGACGAAATCGTCGGCGCCCGCGAGTGCGGCGGCCTCCCGCGCCCGCGCCGTCGTGGCCTCCGGGCACCCCATGGTGATGTTGTCCAGCACGCTGCCGCGAAAGAGGGTGGGCCGCTGCGGGAGCCAGGCGATCTCGCGCCGCCAGGCCCGCCGGTCCACCGTGTCCAGGTCGGCGTCGTCCAGGTCGGCGTCGTCCAGTTCGGCGTCGTGCGGGTGCGCGTCGTCCGGGGTCACCGACCCGACGATCACCGCGCCCGCGTCGGGGCGGCGCAGCCCGAGCAGCAGCGCCGCGACCGTGCTCTTGCCCGCGCCGCTCGGCCCCACCAGGGCCGTGATCTCACCGCGCCGCAACTCCAGGTCGAACCGGTCGAGCGCCGGACCGGGCCGGCCGGGATAGCAGACGGACACCCCGTCGAGCCGGATGGCCCGCCACGGCGGGCACCCCGTCCGTACCGAGTCACGACGCGCCTCGCCCGCCGCGTCGATGAGGTCGAGGATCCGATCGGCGGCGGCCAGCCCGTCGGCGCTTGCGTGATACTGCGCGGCCAGCGCGCGTAGCGGCGCGTACAGCTCCGGAGTGAGGAGCAGCACGATGAGCGCCGCCCGCAGTGTCACCGCACCCTCGATCAATCGGACGCCGAGGGTGACTGCGACCAGGGCCGTCGCGATCGTGGCCACCAAATCGAGGACGGCCCCGGACAGAAACGACAGCCGCAGGACGCGCATCGTGGCCGCGCGATACTCCTCGCCGATCGCCTCGATCCGCGCCGCCTGCGCCGCGCCGCGGTTGTACGCACGCAGCGTCGGCAGGCCTCGCACCACGTCGAGGAAGTGATTGGACAGCCGGGCCAGCGCCTGCCACCTGTCCCTCGTCCTGGCCTCGGTGAACCGCCCGATCAGCGCCATGAAGACCGGAATCAGCGGCAGCGTCACCAGCATGATCGCGCCCGACAGCGGGTCGAGGGCGGCCGCGGCGGCCAGTATGACGACGGGCACGAGGACCGCCAGCACGACCTGCGGCAGATAGCGAGCGAAGTAGGTCTCCAGGGCGTCCACGCCCTGCACCGCCGCCGTGGCCACCTCGCCCGCCTCGGCGCCGGTCTCACTGACCGGCGCGTCCCGCAGCCGTCGCTCCGTCAGCTCCCGCCGCAACCCGGACATGACGCGGGCGGCCGCCCACCGCCCGGTGACCTCGTACGCGGTCGCCAGTACGGCCCGTACCGCCACCGCGACGGCCAGCAGCGCGATCGAGCGCGCCGCGACGCCGCCCTCGAACGCGGCGGTCACGACATCGGCGAACAGCACGGCCTGCGCCACCACGACGACCGTGGTGAACAGCCCGAACACGACATCGGCGCCGAGCGCGACGCGGGCCCCGCCGGCCCGGCCCAGCAGTCGCGGATCGAGCGCGCGCACAGCGGTCAGTCGCCCGCGGGGGCCGCCGGAGCGGTCGGCGGTGCGGAAAGCCCGGTGGGCGGCGGCGCGGGCCGGTCCGTGCCCTGTGGCTCAAGGTCCGTCGCCGCGATCCGGCGCCGGAACACGTAGTAGCTCCACCCCTGGTAGAGCAGAACGAGCGGAAGGAAGACGGCGACGATGATCGTCATGACCTTCAGCGTGTACGACGCGGACGACGCGTTCTCGATCGTGAGGTCGTAGGCGGCATTGGTGCTGGAGACCATCACCCGGGGATAAAGATCAATGAAGATCGTCACCACGGTGGCGGCCATCGCCACGGTGGTCATGGCGAACGCTCGCCCCGCGTGCCCGTCCCTGATCAGCCACGGCACCGCGATGACCGCGAGCACCGCCGCCACCTGGAGCACGACGGCGACAATCCGCCCGTCGACCGCCACCTGGGTCCACACGGCGAGGATCAACACGGCGAGCGCGGCGACGACGGCGATCCGGCGGGCGGCGCGCTCGGCCCGCTCCCGTACGGCGTCCTCGGACTTCAGCGCGAGGAAGACGGCCCCGTGCACCGCGCAGAGGAGGACGAGCGTGACCCCCACGTAAAGTCCGTACGGCGTGAGCAGGTCGAGCAGATCGCCGGTGTACTCCTGCGAGGCGTCGATCGGCACGCCGTACAGCAGATCCCCGAGCGCCACGCCGAGCAGCAGCGGGGCGACCAGGCTGCCGAGCGTCAGCGTCCAGCTCCACGTGCCGCGCCACCGGGCCCCGGCACGCTTGCCGCGGTACTCGAACGACACGCCTCGGACGATGAGCGCCACGAGCAGCACCACCAGCGCCAGGTAGAACCCGGAGAACATCGTGGCGTACCAGATGGGGAAGGCGGCGAACATGCCGGCGCCGGCGACGATCAGCCAGACCTCGTTGCCGTCCCACAGCGGGCCGATCGTGTTGATCGCCACCCGCCGCTCGGCGTCGGTGCGGCCCACCAGGCGATGGAGCATGCCGACGCCGAAGTCGAAGCCCTCCAACACGAAGAAGCCCGTCCACAACGCGGCGATCGCGACGAACCAGAAGATCGCGAGGCCCATGGCATCCCCTCCGTACGTCCGTCAGTACGTTTACGTCAGTACGTCATCGCGGGCTGCTGCCGGCCGTGCTCGTCCGTCGACGGCGCCGGAGCGGGCCGTATGCGCGCATACCGGAACATGAGCATCGCGTCGACGACCCCCAGCACCACGTACAGCGCGAGGAACACGCTGAGGCCGATCGCGACCGTGGCCGTGCTCACCGACGGCGACACACCGTCCTTCGTCAGCTGCAGGCCCTGCACGATCCAGGGCTGCCGGCCGTTCTCGGTGAGCAGCCAGCCGGCGGTGTTCATGAGGAACGGCAGCGGTAGCGACCACACGGCGAGCCGGAGGAACCATTTCGCCGTCGTCATCTTCTTCCGCCACAGCAGCCAGGCCCCCCACAGCGCCAGCAGGAGCGCCAGCGTCGCGAGATAGGCCATGACGCGCATCGACCAGTACTGGATGAAGACGTTCGGCACGTAGTCGCCCGGACCGTACTGCTGCTGGTACCTGGCGTTGACCGAGTTGAGCCCCTCAACCTGGCCGTTCCAGGTGCCCGTCGCGAGCACCGACAGCAGGTGCGGGATCTCGAGGATCTTGTCCGGCGTCTCGTCGCGGGAGCCGCCGCCGATCTGGAAGGCCGAGAACGAGCACGGCTGGCAGGTGTCCCACTGCGCCTCCGCCGCGGCGATCTTCATCGGCTGGTACTCGTCCTCGATCACGCCGAGGTGGCTGCCGACCATCATGGCCAGCAGCGCCGTCGGCAGCAGCACGACGGTCGACAGCGTGGCCGTCTTGTGGAACACCTGCGTCTCCGAGCCGCGCCTGAGGTGCCACGCCGACACTGCCAGCATCACCACGGCCCCGGTGAGCAGCGAGGCGAGCAGCACGTGGATATAGCCCCAGACGAACACCGGGTTCGTCAGCAGCGCCCAGATGTCCGTCAGCCGCGCCCGGCCCGATGTCACCGTGGAGCCCACCGGGTGCTGCATCCAGGAGTTGGCGGCCATGATGAACGCCGCCGACAGCACTCCGCCCAGCGCCACCAGCCAGATCGTCGCCAGGTGGACACGCTTGGACAGCCGCCCCCAGCCGAACACCCACAGCCCGAGAAAGGTCGACTCGAGGAAGAAGGCGGCCAGCCCCTCGATCGCCAGCGGCGCGCCGAACACGTCGCCGACGTACCGGGAGTACGCCGACCAGGCCATCCCGAACTGGAACTCCTGGACGAGCCCGGTGACGACGCCGATCGCGATGTTGATGACCAGCAGCACACCGAAGAACTTGGTGAGCCGCAGATAGGCCTCGTCACCGCGCCGGGTCCACGCGGTCTGCAGCAACGCGACCAGGAAGCTGAGCCCGATCGTGAGCGGGACGAACAGGAAGTGATAGATGGTCGTCGACGCGAACTGCAGCCGCGCCAGGTCGAGCTGCGACATGGCGGTCAGCCGTCCTCAGCGTCACCCGGTAGGGGCGTGCTGTCTGGTCGTGCCGTTGTTCTGCCAGGCGCCGACGCCCGCCGCGGCGGCCGACTTGGCCTGCACCCACTTTGCCTTGGCGAGCTCACGCGGCGGCACCTCCATCTGCTGGACCCGCCGCCGGACCGCCGCCACCAGCGTCGAGCCCGCCAGGACGACCCCGGCCATGCCGACTACGCCGCCGAGTCCGATCAGCACTCCGCCGACTACCAGCGACCTCGTGTTGATTTGGCGCTCGCTCGCGGATCCCTGACTGTTCGTCATCGCACCATCCCCTTTGGCCGCGAGGGTGGCCCAACCACCGCTCTCCGCTGATGCCAATCTCGCCGTACGGCTCGTAGCGGCCATCACCCCTCCAGGGTGATTGGCCGAGCTTCGGCTGCGGGTATGTGCCTTGGGTCTAGCCGGGGCGGTGCGAGGTGCGCCGCATGATCCACGAGAAGATCACTACGACGACGATTGTCCCGATGAGCGCGCTCAGCACGCCGCCCCAATCGAAGATGTCACGGTCACCAATGCCGAGGCCGATCGTGAAGATGAGATATCCCAGCAGCGCTCCGACCAGGCCGAGGCCGATCGAAACGAGCCAGGAGAGCGGCCCGCTCATCTGGCGGAACGCATCGTTGGGAATGAGCAGCCGGGCCACCGCCCCGCAGAACAAGCCGAGCAGGATTGCTCCGATCATGATTACTCCCCAGTTTGATCGGGCAAGTGCCATCACTGTACGACCAGCGGCCTTCTTGTTCCACGGACCGGCCTGACCCCTATCGGCCTTACCCCCCGGCCGGTCGATGGCCTCCTCCGGGTGGCTCGACTTGGGCCAGGCTCAGCTCCTCCTCGCCCTCGGCTTCGAGCTGGGCTCGATGTCGTTATCGCCGGTCCAAGGGTTCATCTTCGCTCCATGTGCGGTTGGGGAATGTGTGGCACGTCGGGCGGCGGACGGCGTGGATCAGCCGCATGGAGATCTGTCCGGAGGCGAGGAGCCGGGTGAAGCGCTCGTTTTGGCGGGCCGCCAGCTCATATGCGGGGTCGGCCCGGTGCCGGGCGGCGACGATCGTGGCGACCTGTTCGATGCGTTGGGACCAGGACAGCGGCAGGTCGTCGGATCGATCGATCTGTTCGAGCAGCTCGAATCCCGTGCCGGCGAGCAGCGCGCGGAGTTCTTGCCGGGTGGGGAAGTGGTTGCCGGCCGGCGCCCGCAGGACGTGCGGGGTTCGCGCGACGGCCACCAGCAGCCCCAGGGAGGAGCCGGGCGTTAGAACACGGTGGATCTCGCTGAGGAGCGCGGCCTTGTCCTGGACGGTGCACAACACCCCCAGGCACCAGGCGGCGTCGACCGACCCGGTGCGGAGCGGAATCCGCCGGCCGTCGGCTGCGATGACCGGCAGTCCGAACAGCCGGGTGGCGGCCCGGCACGCGGTCAGCATCGGTTCCAGCAGGATCGGCCGGACTCCGAAGCGCTCGGCCGCCCAGGCCGCCGGGCCGCCGGCTCCGGCGCCCACGTCCAGCAGCCTGGTCCCGGCCGACAGCTCGCACGCCTCGGCCAGCCAGGCCAGTGCGGCTGGGCTGGCGCTACCGCGGCAGGCGGCGGGGATCGCGTGCCGTTCCCCGAGCTGCTCGACGGCGTCGGCGGTCCAGCCGGCGACATCGTCGAACTCGGCGACCATCGCCAATGCGTTCATGGCAGAACTCCTGTCCGGTGCGCGGCGGGGCGTGCTACCTGCGTGCCCCGGTCCGGCCCGGCCAGTCGCGGTACCTGACTGGTCGGCAGCGCAGGCCGGGAAACCACCCGCTGGAGGTCGTCCGCCGGAGCGCCGTAGCATGGGCCGTCGGTGCCGTTGGGGTTGGCCACGCAGAGTTAGCCTTCGCCGATGCCGCCGCCAGTGCATTGGCCGGCCCCGGGAGTGGCACATCGTCGAGCCGTGAGCTGTTTGTTGGTGAGCGCCCCGGAACGCGTTGCGGGGCGCTCATCTCATTGGTCTCTCATTGGTCGATGGCCAGCATGCCCTCGGGGAGACCGGCGATCTCGACCTGGCGCCAGATCGAGCGCCGGCCCGGCAGCTCGTGGTAGCGCCGCAGCCCGGCGATACCGCCCAGCCAGCCGGCCCAGCCCGGGTACGGCGGGTTGGCGGGGTCGAATCCGCTGTGCACCGTGGTGAGCCGGGTCTTGCCGTCCGAGCCTTCCAGCTCCCAGCTGGTGGTCTCGTTGTCGGCGAACAGCAGCGTCGCCTTGCGGCCCCGTTCGAACTCGACGAACTTGGCCCCGCCCGGGTCGAGCTCGAAACCGCCCATCGCGAAGCGGCCGCCCACATAGGGCTCGATGTCCACGTTGGCGCCGAACCACTTGCGGAACACCTCCGGCTGGATCATCGAGTCGAACACCTCGTCCGGTGCCGCGTCGATGACGACCGTCGCGTGCAGCTCGCTCGACGTGAAGTCGCACTTCGGGGTCGGCTTACGGCCGGCCAGATAGTCGGCTAGGTTGGCGATCGCCAGGGACCAGAACGTCTGCAGCGCGCCACGGGCACCGGCCTTGTCGGCCAGGACGTCTTCGAAGCTGGGCAGGTTGCTCTGGCTGAGCGTGACCAGCGTGCCGTCTTCGTCATCGGCCAGCTCGAACTGCGCCATGGTCTCCACGCCGTCGAGGGTCCAGGCGAACCGGATGGTGCGCTCGTCCACGTGCAGCACGCGCTGGTGCGGCTCGGCGCCATCGGGCGTGAAGCGGCCCCAGAACTCGTACTTGCCGGGCAGGTCGACGTCGGCGTGCTCGGCCAGCCAGACACGCAGCGCGGCCGGGTCGGTCAGCGCCTCGTACACGACCTTCATCGGGGCCGGAACCACCGCGCGTAGGCGCAGGTCAGGCTCGGTCATGTCAGGTTCGGTCATCGGGATTTCCCTTCGGATAGCAGGCGACGGCCAGGCGAAACGCGTCGCCTTCGGCACCGCCGTAACGGGTGAAGAGGTCTTGCAGCGTCTGCTGCAATTCCTCGAGAAACGCCTTGCGCTGCTCCGGGCGCACCCGGATGTCCCCGGACACGCCGATCGACGGCAGGTCCGGCCGGGTGCGGTCGAGCGCGGCGACGTCCGCCTGCACGTCCTCCATCAGGTCGAGCAGGTAGCCCAGGCTGAGTCGGTCGCGAGTCTGGCGCAGCCCGATTCGGCCCACCAAGGCCGGGGACAGCCAGTAGGACCGGCCGGCCGCTTGGTAGATCCCCTCGTGGATCCCGCGCACCCGGCGCTCGGCCACCTGGCGCACCAGGCCGGCCTCCAGCAGGCGCTTCACGTGGTAGTAGACCCGCTGCGGGGTCTGGTCGAGCTCGACCGCCACCTCGGTGCACGACCGGGGCTCGGCGAGCTGCCGCAGCACTTCGATCCGCTGCGGCTTGAGCAGGGCCTCAGCCTGCTCGATCTGGTCGAGGTAGACGACGTCTCTCATGACGAAAATCAGTCTTTACGTAAAAAAATTATTTGTCAATGGGTTCCTGGCAGGAATGTGCGTTCCCTCAGAGCGTGCTGAGAAGCGGTCATAGTTCGTCGGGCCAGTGCCGGCGTTGTTGCTGTGTGGTGGGTTCGCCTCGGGCGATGCCGCTGGTCATGGCTTCGGGAGTTGGGACGGCTCCCGGCAGGTCAACCTGCCCGACGAACGCGTTGGTTTCGCGGCGGTACGGGCGGCACCTTCCGCGTCTCTTAGGACGGGCCGGGAGAAGGTGCCGCCGCTGCGCCTTCGACGGTGATACCGATGTGTCGCCTAGCCCCAGAACGCCAGGGCTTGGTTGCCGAGTGCCGCTTGGCCTGCCGTATTGGCGTGGCAGCCGTCGGAAACGACTTGGCTGTTGGTGAGGTGGAACTGCCCGGGGTAGGTGACGTTTTGTGCCGGGTCGGCGGCCGCCTGCCTGGCAAGGCTGTCGGTCAGCTGCGGACGCGAGGCAGGCCGCGGCCGCCCAGGCCCGGGCCGCCTTCGGCGGAACGGTCGCACCGATCCTCCACCTCACCCTCGACGGCACGAACCACCGTCGCAGACCAAAGTTGGGCACTCTCTTGACGGTGGTCAAGAAGATGCCGAACATCTAGGGCGAACCGGCCTGTGAGGAGGCAGCCGTGATTCGGACCTGGAAGGCGCTGGCGGCAGCTGCCGTACTGACGACGTCGCTCTCGATCACCCCGGCGACGTCGGCGGATGCGGCAAGCGGGCATTTCACCGGGACGCTCGCCGATGGTTCCACGTGGCTGGCGGACGTGCCCGCGCAATGGAACGGCACCTTGTTGCTCTACAGCCATGGCTTCGGCCCGCTCACCGCCCAGGACGCACCCAGCCCCGCCGTGGGCGCGGCGCTGTTGGCCCGGGGATACGCGCTGGCCGGTTCGTCGTACGCGCCGGGCTCGCTGTGGGCGCTGGGCAGCGCCGTCGACGACCAACTCGGCACGGCCGAGGCGGTACGCGGCATCATCGGGCGGCCGCGCCACACGATCGCCTTCGGCACTTCGATGGGCGGCCTGATCAGCGCCCTGCTCGGCGAGACCGGCCGGGTCGACGGCGCGCTCACTACCTGCGGCATCGTGGCAGGGGGAGCGGACCTCAACAACTACCAGCTGGACGCGGAGTACGCGCTGACCGCGCTGCTGGCCCCCGGCGAGGCCATCCGGCTCACCGGCTACGCCACACCGGACGCGGCCAACGCGACGGGCGCGCGGCTGACCCAACTCCTGCGAGACGCCCAGGCCACCCCGGCCGGACGGGCGCGGATCGCGTTCGCCGCCGCCCTGTTCAACCAGTCGGCGTGGTATCCGGGATCGACCAAACCCGCGCCGGGGGACTTCGCCGAGCAGGAGGCGCAGCAGTTCGAGTGGCTCACCACCGGCAACGTCGTGAACTTCGTCGTCGGCGGACGCTACTGGATCGAGCTGGCGGCCGGCGGGGACAGCGGCTGGACCGCCGGTGTCGACTTCGCGCGTCTGCTGCGCACGTCGTCGCACCTGCCCCAGGTGCGGGCGCTGTACCGGTCTGCGGGTCTCGACATGCGCGCCGACCTCATGGCTCTTACCCGGGACGCCGGCATCAAGGCGGACCGGTCGGCGCTGGCCTGGATGCTGCGCACCTCGACGCCGACCGGGCGGCTGCGCGCACCGGAACTCGACGTCCACACCGTCTCCGACCAGCTCGTACCGGTCGAGCAGGAAAACCAGTACGCGCGGAGGGTGGCCGCGGCGGGCCGGTCGGCGCTGCTCCGCCAGGCCTATGTCGACCGTGCCGGGCACTGCAACTTCACCACGGGGGAGTTGGTTGCGGCGACGGACGCGATCCGACAGCGCGTGGCCACCGGCCGCTGGGGCGCCGTGGCGACACCGGCAGGCCTGAACCGCGCGGCCGCGGCGCTCGGCCTGGGCGACGCCGCGTACGTTCCGTACCGCCCGCCGGCCCTGGTCACCCAGCCCGTACGGTAGCCGAATGCAGGATCGAGAGGCCGAGCCGGCGACGGTGCGGCCGCAGACGCTGCTGCTAACGTTCCTGGGCGATCACGTGCTGGGCCGGAACGTGTGCGTGTACTCCGGAAGCTACCTCGACGTGATGGCACGGGTCGGCGTGTCCGAGCACGCCACCCGCTCCACACTGACCCGGATGGTGCGGCGTGGGCTGCTGGGCCGCCGGCGGCAGGGCCGGAAAGTGTTCTTCGGCCTCACCCCGCACTCGACGGAGATCCTCGCCGACGGCGAGGCGCGGATTTGGGGCACCGGTCCGGTCAACATCGATGGCGACGGCGAATGGACGCTCGTCGGATTCTCGCTGCCGCAGGAGTGGCGACGCCTGCGCCACGACCTGCGCTCCCGGCTGACCTGGTCCGGGTTCGGCATGATCCACAGCGGGCTGTGGATCGCGCCGTCCCGGGTGGACCTGTCGGCCATCCTGGCCGAGCTGGGCCTGGAGGATCATGTCAAGGTTTTCAGCGCCAGGCTCACCCATCCCGCCGACATCGGCCCGCTGCTGCGCGACGCGTACGACCTGGCCGGGCTGGCCGAGCGGTACGAGACGTTCCTGCGCCGTTGGAGCCGCCCCGAACCCCTCCCGGACCACCCCGACCCGCTGGCCCGCAAGTTGTTCCTGCTATCGGAATGGCTGGAGACCATCCGGCACGACCCCCGGCTGCCGCTACCGCACCTGCCTTCCGGCTGGCCCGCCCCACGCGCCCACCAGGTCCTCGAAGAGCGACACGCCGAGCTGGCGGAACCGGCCCGCCTGGTCGCCGGCCAGCTCCTGGAGACCCTGCCCGACTAATAGATAGATCACCATCCGGTCAGCTGCCGCTGAACCGGTAGTTCTTGGCGCCTGCAGAGACGTACGGATCGCCCACAGTCTCCAGCCCTCCAGGAGCGTCCGCGTTGACCTTGGAAATGTAGGTCATGCGGGTGGGCGGCTGGGCGGTGTTGGAGTAGTCGAGCGGCCCGGCGACGAGCCCCCGGGTGTCGTAGGCCTTGAGCGAGTGCAGCGCGTTGACGAGGCCCTGCCGGGTGAGGTCCTTGTTCTTGCAGGCCTGGTCGAGGGCAGCGCCCGTCACCTGGGAGGCGGCGTAGCCGAACAGCGAACCGTTCTGGATGGGCACCGATTTCGGATACCTGGCCTGGAACGCCTGCAGGAACTGCCGTACCCCGGGGGCGGGCAGCGCGGGCGGGGCGAGGGCGGTGACCACGTAGAGGTTGGCCTTGAGCGCCGCGGCGGCAGGGGTCTGCAGCAGCTGCGGGGTGAAAACAGGGGCGTTGCCGACGATGGGCACGTCGAGCCCGGAGGATTTGGCGACGCTGGCGACCGACGTGGTCTGCGGGCCGGCGGCGGACAGCAGGATGGCCTTGACGCCGGCCCGGCTCAGTGCGGCGACCTGCGAGGACAGGTCGGTGTCGGTGGGCTTGATCTTCTGCTCGACGACAGTGAGCCCGGCCTGGGCGGCGGCGTATTTGCTGCCCTTGAGGGCGTTCTCCCCGTAGTCGCCCTCGAAGTAGACGTGGCCGATCTTGTCGCCCTTCTTCAAGCCCTTCTCCCGCATGAGGAAGTCGATGCCGTTGATCATGTCGATGTCGTAGGTGGCGCCGGTGATCTGGACGTACTGGTTCGGCAGCACCTGAGAGGTCCAGGCGGCCATGCCGGCCAGGACCTTGTCCTGCTGGATCGAGGGCAACAGCGCGGAGATGACGGGCGAGCCGAGGATGGCCTGGTAGGCGAGGACGTTGCCGGAGCTCTGGCGGTACAGGGCGACCGCCTTCTGCGGGTCGTAGCCGTGGTCCTGGATGTCGAGTTGTACCTTCCGGCCGCATATGCCGCCCGCCTGGTTGCGGCCGTCCCAATACAGCCGCATCCCTTCGGCGATCGACTTGCTGTTGGCGGCGAACACGGCAGTGAGATCGAGCAGCGCGCCGAGCCTGACGGTGTCGGCGGTGACGCCGGGCCCGGCCTTGATGCCGCCGGCGCTGCCTTGGCCGGTTTCGCCGCCGCCCTTGGTACATGCTGTGGCGGTCAGCGCGACCAGGAGAGCGATGCTGGTGACCAGGCGTCTCATTGTTCGCTCCCTCTTCTCGTTCGCTGCGCGGAGGACCTCGTTCCTCGGCCTTCCACTCCGCTTATTCGGGGGGCTCGCTCTGTGTTCATGGGATGGTCTCCTTGACTTCGGTGGGGTGAGTGTCGGGCGTGGACGGCCGGGGAGCCGGCGGGCGCCTGCGGCGCAGCAGCCCGGCGATGCCGTCGTGGGCGAACAGGAGAACCCCGATAACCGCGGCCCCGTATAGGAAGCGGCTCAGCTCCGCCGCGCCGATGCCGCCGCTGCCCGGCTCGGCGAGGGGCAGCGCGGCGCTGTAGTGGTTGAGGACGAGCGGCAGCGCGGTGACGAACACGGCGCCCGCGGCGGCGCCGCCCACCGATCCAATGCCGCCGATGACGATCATCACGAGGAAGTCGATGGACAGCGACAACCCGAACGTGTCGGGGACGATCCGGCCGTACGACAGCGCCATCAGCACGCCGGCGAGTCCGGCGTACATCGACGACATGGTGAAGGCGGCGGCCTTGTAGCGTCTGACGTCGACCCCCATGGCGGCGGCGGCGACCTCGCTGTCGCGCAGGGTGCGGAGTGCCCGGCCCGGCCGGCCCGCGACCAGGTTGCGGGCGTACCACCACGACACGGCGACGAGCAGCAGGGCGACGTACCACAGCCGTTCGAGCATGCCGAACGGGACGCCGAGCACGATCAGGCGGTTCGGGTCGGGGTGGCTGTTGGCGAAGCCGAACCCGAGGATGCTGAGTGGCTGGGCGTCGCGTCCGTTGTAGCCGCCGGTGAGCGCGGTGGCGTTGAGCATGATGTGCTGGCCGAGGAAGACCAGACCGAGGGAGGCCAAGCCGAGGTAAATCCCGCGGACCCGCCCGGCGATCGGGCTGAACAGCGCCCCGGCGATCCCGGCCGCGATCACGGCGCCCATCATGGCGGCCAGTGGCGGCAGCCCGAGCCCCGCCGGGCCGCCGGACGCCCCCGGTGTCGGCTTCCCGGCCAGGTAGGCGTACCCGTACGCGCCGATCGCGACGAAGAAGGCGTGTGCGAGGGAAAGTTGCCCGGCGACGCCGACCAGCAGCGTCAGGCCGATCGCGCCGATGACGGCGGCCATCGCGAACAGACCCGTCTGCAGCCAGAAGCTGGTCAGGTACAGCGGAAGCGCGAGCGCACCGGCCACCACGGCCGCCCACAGCACCTGCCGCACGGCCGCTACCCGGCGGAGACGTTCAGACACGGGTGATCTCCCGGGTTCCGAACAGGCCGGACGGCCGGATCAACAGCACCAATAGCATCACCGCGTACGGCGCTACTTCGCCGAGGCCTCGGCCAAGGAACGACAACTCCTCCTGGTAGCCGGTCGTCAGCGCGGACACCACCCCGATGATCAGGCCGCCGACGACGGCACCGGGGATCGAGTCGAACCCGCCAAGCACCCAGGCGGGGATGGCGGCCAGCGCGGCCAGCCCGAGCGTGGCGTCGATGCCCGGCGACGGGAACGAGCCGAGGAACACCCCGGCGACTGCGGCGAGCGCGCCCGCGAGCGCCCAGGCGGCCATCGCGACCCGGCCGAGCCGCACCCCTACCAGCGAGGCCGTCTCCCCGTCGGCGGCCGCGGCCCGCATCGCCACCCCGGCGTCGGTGTACCTGGACACCGCCGCGAGCATGGCCATCAGCACGATCGCCACGGCCGCAGCGATCAGCCGTGACTCCGGTACCTTGGCACCGGCCAGGTCGACCACGTTCGTGCCCCATGGTGCCCCGGTGGTCAGCACATCGACCCCGATCCGGCGGGTGAGCTCGGTCAACAGCACGATGTCCACGCCAAGCGTGAGGATCGCGAGCGTGCCCAGATCGGCTCCCCGGGCGCGGCGCATCACCACGACGTCGATCAACACCCCGGCGGCCGCCGCGGCCCCCACCCCGGCCAGCACTGCGAGCCCGAACCCGAGCGCCTCGTGCGTACGTCCGACGACGTATGCGCCGAGCAGCAGCACGGACCCGTGCGCGAAGTTGAGGACCCGGGTTGACTTGAACACCACCACGAACCCGATCGCGATCAGCGCGTAAACGCTTCCCAGCGACAGTCCGTTGATCACGAATGTGAAAAACGTGCTCACGTGGCTGCCTCCCCGGCCGGTCCGTCGCCGCCGGAGCCGAGGTAGGCGCGGAGTACCTCCGGGTCCTGGCGTACCTGCTCGGGAGAGCCGTCGGCGATCCGCCGCCCGAAGTCGAGCACCGTCACGTAGTCGGCGACGCCCATGACGAAGGCCATGTCGTGTTCGACGACGAGCAGCGAAAGGCCCAGTTCGCGGCATGCCGCCACAACGGCCCCCGCCATCGCCACCGACTCCTCGCCGGTCATGCCGGCCACCGGCTCGTCCAGCAGCAACAACCCCGGCTCCGCGCACAGCGCGCGAGCCAGCTCGACCCGCTTGCGCACGCCGTATGGCAGGACCCGCACTGGCCGCCCCAGGTGTCCGGCGATATCCAGCAATTCGGCGACGCGCACGATCTGCTTGCGATGCGCCGAGTCTTCCCGGCGTGCGGGGCGTAGCCACAGCCCCGTGGAGACGAAACCGCCGCGCATCAGTCGGTGCCGCCCGAGCAGGAGATTGTCCGCCACGGTCTCCCGGACGGACAGTGACATGTTCTGGAAGGTGCGGGACACGCCGAGCCGGGCGATGTGATGCGGCGGCAGCCGGGTCAGCTCGTGACCCCCATAGCGGACGCTGCCCGCGCTGGCCCGGTACACGCCGCTGAGCACGTTCAGGCACGTCGACTTGCCGGCACCGTTAGGACCGATCAGCGCGTGGATCGAGCCTGCGGAGATGGTGAACGACACGTCCTGCAGCGCGACGATGCCGCCGAACCGGACGGTCAGCCCCTGGACCGACAACTCTTGGGGTGCCTCCGCGGAGGCGCGGTGACCTCGCGCGCCCGTCGGCCGTAGGACCGGGGCGACGGGTCGTGTGGTGGAACCGGCCGACCGGCGCACGGCGCCGGACGGGGCATCGGACGGGGCATCGGACGGGGCATCGGACGGGGGCTGGGCTGCCGCGCCGTCGGCGGTGCCTAGGTAGCGGTCGCGGACCTCATCGGAGTTGGCGAGGTCGCGGGCCGGGCCCTGCAACGCAAGCCGCCCGGCCTCCAAGACGAACGCGACGTCGGAGACCTCCAGCGCCAAAGCGGCGTTCTGCTCGACCAGCACCACGGCGGTTCCCTGCCGGTTGATCTCCGCGATGACACCGGCGATCCGCTCCATCATCTTCGGCGCCAGGCCGAGCGACGGCTCGTCCAGCAGCAACAGCCGCGGCTCGGCCATCAGGCCCCGACCAATGGCGAGCATCTGCTGCTCACCGCCGGACAACAGCCCGGCGCGCTGGCGACGACGCTCCCGCAGGACAGGGAACAGCTCGTATACCCGCTCCCGGCCCGAGACGCGAGACCGGCGGGGCAGCGGGAGACCACCGGCGCGCAGGTTCTCCTCCACCGTGAGCGCTCCGAAGATCCGCCGCCCCTCCGGCACCTGCACCACACCAGTACGGACGACCGTGGCCGCGTCGAGGCCGTCCAACCGGCGACCACCGAACTCGACCGACCCCGCATCGATCGAACCCCCGGTGAACGGCAGCGTCCCGGAGATGGCCCGCAACAGGGTGCTCTTGCCCGCGCCGTTTCCGCCGAGCACCGTCGCCACCGCCCCGTCCGGAACCGACAGCGACACCGACCGCAACACTCGCATCGTCCCGCCATAGCTGACCTCCAGATCCGCTACCCGCAGCAGGGGCCGATCAGCTGGCTTCGGGGAGGCGTTCGTTGTCGAACCGCGCGGGGGCGTGTCCGGCACGGGCCTCACCTCGATTTCGCGACGCCGACGCAAGACACATAGTGAGACATAGCCATTGTCTACCGTCAACCTATAGGGGAACTTTGCCGAAGATGGCACCATGGCACAGTGATCGAGCTCCCCAGTGACGCTGGCGTCGCCGACCCGGCCTGGAGCGATGCGGCATCCGCCCGCACCGTGACGGACCTGCGTCGACGGGGACCGCTGCGCGGGCCGAGTGCGCGCGCCTACCTGCTGATGGTGCTCGGCTTGTACGTCCTCGACCAGAGCGATGCCGCCTGGACCCGAACCATCCTCGACGCGCTCGGCTTGGTCGGATTCGAAGAAAAGGCGACCCGGCAGGCCCTCACCCGCAGCGCCACGGGGGGCTGGCTGACGCAGCTCCGCGTGGGCCGCCGGGTGCGCTGGCAGCTCACCCCACGTGGCCGGGCCTTCCTCCACGCCGCTGAGACGCGGCTTTTCGCCACTGGTCCGGAGCACGACTGGGACGGTGACTGGCTCGTACTACTGACCACCGTGCCGGAGAAACACCGCAGGCTCCGGCACGCCCTGCGCACGTCACTCGGCTGGGCCGGCTTCGGATCCCTCGGACCCGGCGTGTGGATCAGCCCGCACCCCTCCCGGGCGGAGGAAGCCCGCCAGGTGCTCGACTCGCTGGGCGACCAAGTGCAAGGCACCCTGCTGCACGCCCGGCTCGACGACCCCGGCGAACGACAACGGCTGGCCGCCCAGGCATGGGACGTCTCCGAACTCGACGCGCAGTACCGGGCCTTCATCGACCGCTTCGCCGCTGCCCGCCCGGACACGCCAGGCGACGCCCTAGCCCAGCAGGTACACATGTTCTACGAGTGGCGGCGGCTACTGCTCGTCGATCCGGGTCTTCCCCCGACGTTGCTGCCCCGCGACTGGAGCGGCGAGCACGCGCGGCGGCATTTCCTGGACAGGCACACCGCCTGGAACGAACCGGCCAACACCTGGTGGCGAATCAGCGAAACAGATCTCGGCACGCCAAACACGTGACGAGCATCGAGCCGGTCCTTGCCGCTCCAAACCCTACGGCAGAGGAACACCGGAAGGCGCGCCACCCAGCCGGAACAGCGGTGACACAGCCGGCGCGTCCCGCTCCAAACCGCAACCACCGTTTGGCCGGGCTGCTGAGGTGCGGCCTGTGCGGGCGACGGATGGAATCGTGCTGGGCCAACAACCGGCTCGCATACCGACGCCGACACGGTCACACCAGCGCATCCGCACCAGACCCGACCCGGCCGAAGAACCTTTACCTCCGCGAAGACCGTATCCTCGCCCACCCGCCCGCCCTGCACATCGCCCTGTGCATCGCGCTAACCGGGTCGAACCCAGCGCCCAACAGCGCACCACCAACAGCTGCCGAGGCCATCGACCACCTGCAGGCGCAAAAGATCACACTGACCTATGAACCTGAGACCCGGAGCCTGCGGACCGACACGCCACGGGAGGTGATGATCAGAATCGACTCTGCACACTGACCGCCGACTACTAACGACGCTCCGGCCCCGCGTCGGCGACGAATGGAGGCGCCCCGGACAACGAGTCGTTGCCTCGGCCGCACCTTACGACCGAAAGGTGCTCCGTAATGCCCAAAAGTAGAGGGACATGTACAAATGGTGTGACCGAGGGGGGACTTGAACCCCCATGCCCTTGACGGGCACTAGCACCTCAAGCTAGCGCGTCTGCCTATTCCGCCACCCGGTCCTGCGTGCACGCCGCAGCGCGTCACGGCTGGCCAACCATACCAAACGACTCGACTCGCGGCGAAGTCGATCGGGGGGCACGATGGGGAGCGTACGGCCCCTAGCGCAGGAGGAAAAGTGACCGAGCGGCGTACCGCGGAAGACGAGGTCGTCGAGCTCTGCCGGGACCTGATCCGGATCGATACCAGCAATCCGGGTGATCATTCCGGGCCGGGTGAGCGCACGGCTGCGGAGTACGTCGCCGAGAAGCTGGCCGAGGTCGGGCTGGAGCCGCAGATCTTCGAATCTCACGCTAAGCGGGCCAGCGTCGTGGCGCGCATCGAGGGGGCGGACCCGTCCCGGGACGCGCTGCTGGTACACGGGCATCTCGATGTCGTCCCGGCGCGGGCGGCCGACTGGGAGCTGGATCCGTTCAGCGGCGAGATCCAGGGTGACTGCCTGTGGGGGCGCGGCGCCGTGGACATGAAGGACATGGACGCGATGATCCTCGCGGTCGTCCGGCAGCGGCTCCGGGAGGGGCGCCGGCCCCCGCGCGACGTGGTGCTGGCGTTCCCTGCCGACGAGGAGGCGGGTGGCAGGTGGGGCGCGGGGTGGCTGGTCAACGAGCATCCCGAGCTGTTCGAGGGGTGTACGGAGGCGGTCGGCGAGGTCGGCGGGTTCAGCCTGACGGCGCCCGGCGACAAGCGGCTCTACCTGATCGAGACCGCCGAGAAGGGCATCGCCTGGATGCGGCTCACCGCCAAGGGCACCGCGGGGCACGGCTCGATGGTCCACCCGGACAACGCGGTCACGCGGCTGGCCGCCGCGGTGGCGCGGCTGGGCGAGCACGAGTTCCCGCTCCGGTTGACCAAGTCCGTACGGGCGTTCCTGGAGCGGGCGTCCGAGGCGTACGGAGTCCCGTTCGACCCGGACGATCCGGATCGGTCACTCAGCGCGCTCGGCCCGCTGACGCGAATGATCGGGGCAACTCTCCGGAATACCCTGAATCCGTCCGTTTTGGACGCGGGCTATAAGGCCAATGTCGTGCCACAAGAAGCGGTCGCACAGGTCGACGGACGATTTTTGCCCGGGTACGAAACGGAATTCTTCGCGACCGTGGATGAACTGCTCGGACCGGACGTCACCCGCGATTTCGTCTTTAACGACGTAGCGCTCGAAACGGACTTCGACGGAGCCTTGGTCGAGGCCATGGCCACCGCGCTGACCTCGGAAGACCCCGGCGCGATCCCGGTTCCGTACTGCCTGTCCGGCGGTACGGACGCGAAGTCGTTCTCCCGGCTCGGCATCAGGTGCTTCGGTTTCGCGCCGCTGCTCTTGCCGCCAGAATTGGACTTTTCCGGAATGTTCCATGGCATCAACGAACGGGTTCCGCTCGACGGTTTGCGCTTTGGCGCCCGCGTCCTCGACCGTTTCCTCGATCACGCGTAGAAGTTTCTCCCTGAATTGACGTTGCGGGTGCGCAGCGTGGTGCTACGGTAACTGTCCGTACGGGAGGTCTTTACGTTCCCGTGAGGAAGTAACCGCCTTGGAGGATCCGTGGCACATGGGCAGGAGCGAGCACGCACAGTGCTCGCATCGCTGCGCTCCATGATGTCGCGGGTGCTGTGTCGTCCGGCGGTCCGCCGTCTGCTGATCGTCGCCGGGATCGTCCTCGCCGGCTGGCTGGTCGGCAGCGCCGGACAGGCGCATGCCGACACCGCGCCAGGTCCGCAAACCGGCCTCACCCACGCCGTGCTCGACACGACGCCGGTCGAGGCTGTACCGGTCCGGGCCGTACTGGACCGGGTCACACCGGATCGGGCCCTTCCGGACGGCGTCCAGCCGAGTGCCGTCAAGTCGCACGAACGACCGTACGAAACGGAAGCGGCGTCCGTGTCCAAGCCGCGCGGCATCGTCCGCGGCGTCCTGACCTCCGTACGGAGGTACGCGACCCACTGCCTGCCAGGCCGGGTCGTGATCGGGATCTTGCCGACGACGGGCGGCGGTTCAGGCATGGACGTGTCGCAGGCGCCTCGGCATCGGGCCGACGCGGTCGCCGGCCCGGGTGAGCGCACGACATCCGGCGATGCCATGTTCGCCGGCCGATCGGCGGCCAAGGATGCCCGTGGCGGGCACACCCAGTTCCGTACCGGCGCGGCGGACCCGGCATCGCCATTCGGGTCTCCGTTCCGTACGGCCTTCGAGACCGGAGCCCTGCCGACGGCGGGCTCCGCGCCGACCGGTGGCGCGGTCGGACACCCGGCCCGGCTCGGGGCCGTGGCGCGGCCGTCCACCTTGCTCGCGTCCCTTGTGGGCGCGATTCCCCCCGCCGTCCACACGGCGACGGACGAACCGGCACTGTCCCCGGACTAGCACATATCCCCAGCCCCATGGCCACCTGCCATGGAGCAGGCCGTGGCGTGCCGTCGTCGTTGGTGGCGCGGGATTCGATCCATCGATCATCCCCGATTCACCCGATCAAGGTGCCCCCACCAAGGTCAAACCCCATCCAGGTTCACCCGATCAAGAAACCACCCTGTCAAGAACCAAGAATGAGGAGTACCTCAATGCGAACGCGGGCAATAGGCACGGCTCGTGCCGCCCTGCTCACCGCGGGCTTTGTCGCCCTCGGCGTGAGCGCCATCTCCCCGGCCAGCGCCTTCGCCGACACCAACGGCGATAACAGCGTGCTCGGCGGCAACCAGGTCAGCGCGCCGATCAGCGCCCCGATCAACGCCTGCGGCAACTCGCTCGCGCTGTTCGGCACCTCGGACGCTTCCTGCAAGGGCGGCGCCGAGGTCAAGAACGGCTCCGGCGGCGGCAACACGACGTCCGGCAAGAACAGCGTCGGCGGCGGTAACCAGATCAGCGCGCCCATCAGCGCGCCGATCGACGCGTGCGGCAACGCCGTCGCGGTCTTCGGCTCCAGCCAGGCCGGGTGCAAGGGCGGCGCGACCGTCAAGAACGGCTCGGGGGGCGGCGGTGACCGGACCTCGGGCGAGGGCAGCGTGGGCGGCGGCAACCAGCTCTTCGCCCCGGTCAGCGCTCCGGTGGACGTCTGCGGCAACGCGGCGGCCGTCTTCGGCGACGCGGTAGCGGCCTGCAAGGGCGGCGCGACCGTGAAGAACGGCGGCAACGGGTACGGCGGCGGCCAGCAGACCTCGGGCAAGCACTCGGTGCTCGGCGGCAACCAGGCCACCGCGCCGGTCAGCGCTCCCGTGGACATCTGCGGCAACGCTGGCGGCAATGCGCTGGCGTCCTGCGAGGGCGGGGCCACCGTCGCCAACGGCGGGTCGGGCGGCAACACGACCTCCGGCCGGCACTCCGTGCTCGGCGGCAACCAGGCCGACGCTCCCGTGAGCGCTCCGGCCGAGGTCTGCGGCAACGCCGCGGCCGTGGCCGGCGACGCCGCCGCGTTCTGCGAAGGCGGCGCCAAGACCGGCGCCAACGGCGGCAACACGACGTCCGGCAACAGCAGTGTGGGCGGCGGCAACCAGATCACCGCTCCGGTCAAGGCGCCGGTGGACGTCTGCGGCAACGCGGCAGCGGTCCTCGGTGACGCGGCCGCCGGCTGCCAGGGCGGCGAGGGCGGCGGCTACTACGGCTCCCACATGTCCAAGGCCGTCGGCGCCCCGGTGGCCATGGGCCTGCCGACCGTGCCCGGCATCACCAAGGCGCTGCCGATGAACCCGGCCGGGGCGCTCCCGGCCCTGCCCGAGGCCCCTGTGCAGGCTCCGCAACTGCCGGTCGGGGCTCCGCAGCTCCCCGTGCAGGCGCCGGTCGCGAAGCAGGAGCAGCGGGCCGCCGCGGCTCCCGCCGACACCCTGCCCGTGCCCGTCGACGCGCCGGACCTCCCGGTCCAGCTGCCGGCCGGCGACCTGCCCATCCAGCCGCCCGCCGGGCTCCCGGCCGGGCTGCCGCAGCTCCCGGCGGGCGTGCCCGTGCAGGCCCCCGCGGCGCTGCCGCAGCTGCCTGTCGACCCGCAGCACCTCGTCGGGCAACTGCCGGTGCAGCCCCCGGTGGCGATGCCCGTCCACGCGGCCGCGGTGCCCGGCGTTCCGGCACCGGCCGTCCCGGCCCTGCCCGGGTCCGCCGGCGACCTCGTCGACGCCCTGGCCGGGGCGCTGCCCGCGGCCCCGGCGGCGCCCGCGCTGCCCGCGCTGCCGACCGTTCCCGGTCCGGTCACGGCGCAGCAGGCCGCTCCCGTTCCGGCTCCGGCCCCGCTGGCCCTGCCGGACCTGCCCGAGCTGCCCGTCATCAGCGACATCGACCTGCCGATGGCGCCGCAGGAGATCGCCCCCGCTGCGGCCAACGAGGCGATGTCCAGCGGGATGCAGCACTCGCTGTACGTCCTGGCCGTCGGGGCGCTGCTGGCCGCTTCGTCCGCGGTCCTCGGGATCGCCCGGCGCATCCGGTTCGGCCGTCGCTGAGCCGGTCGCCATGGTCGTGAGGCACCGCGACGCCTGACCGCCGCACGACCACGAACGCTTCCCCCTGTACGAGCCGTACGCCGCATCTCGTACGGCTCGTACGGGAGGGAGGCGCAAGAGCCTTGCCCGCGTTGGGTGCGGGGCGGCCCTGGGCCGCCGCGGCACCTTCCAGGTGGGCAAACAGATGCTTTGCCCGTCTCGGGGGCGCGGCCCGGGGCGGGCAAAGCCATGTACGGGTTTCGGAGATGGCGCGAGTCACTTATGATGACTCGGCGTCGTGGAACAGGCACGTAATGCC
This sequence comes from Streptosporangiaceae bacterium, assembly GCA_036555725.1. Classification (GTDB taxonomy): domain Bacteria; phylum Actinomycetota; class Actinomycetes; order Streptosporangiales; family Streptosporangiaceae; genus CALAED01. The sequence continues at coordinate 153,532 of DATBKU010000130.1, forward strand.
ATCGGCGGGAGATGCCCACTCAGATCCCGTGGGCATAATGCTCAGAAGGTACGGGTCTGCCGGATTATTCTTCGGCGGAGTCTGATATGACGACGCCCGTCGGGGTACAGGCGCAACCTGTCGAGCTCCCAGCCACCGAGTTCGGCGTGCTCGGTCAGCAGTTGCCGTGCGGCATCTCGCGAGGTTCCTCGGGGCAATCGGAGGACGAGGTAGGTGTACTCGACCATTACGTGCATTATGACGGGCGTGCCATCCTCTCCTCCGGAACAAGCCCACCAGATAGAGCCACCGGAACGAGACGACAGTCCTTCGGCGTTGAGAGGGGTCGGGAGTAAAGCGTAGGGTCTCGCGCCGCAGGCCGACAAAGCAAGGCGTAAGAAGAAGCAGTCAAGACGTAGCGATACCAGATAAAGATAAGTCGTACCAGGACAGTGAGGTTGGAGCGAACGTGCCAGCCAAGAACGGCGCAGCAGCGCGCAGCCAAGGCGGGTCGGGGACCGGCGGCACCCGCCTGGTGATCGTCGAGTCGCCCGCCAAGGCGAAGACGATTGCCGGATACCTCGGCCGCGGCTACGTCGTGGAGTCCAGTATCGGCCACATCCGGGATCTTCCTGGGAGCGCGGCCGAGGTCCCCGCCAAGTACAAGGGCGAGTCGTGGGCCAAGCTCGGCGTGAACGTCGACCGTGACTTCGAACCGCTCTATATCGTCAACACCGATAAGAAGCAGCAGGTCGCCAAGCTCAAGAAGCTGCTCGCGGAGGCCGACGAGCTCTACCTCGCGACAGACGAGGACCGGGAGGGCGAGGCCATCGCCTGGCACCTCCGCGAGGTGCTGAAGCCCAAGGTGCCGGTCCGGCGCATGGTCTTCAACGAGATCACCAAGGACGCGATCCGCACCGCCGCCGACAACCCGCGAGAGCTCAACCTGCGCCTCGTCGACGCGCAGGAGACCCGGCGCATCCTCGACCGGCTGTACGGCTACGAGGTCAGCCCGGTGCTGTGGAAGAAGGTCATGCCGAAGCTGTCGGCGGGCCGCGTCCAGTCGGTGGCCACCCGCCTCGTCGTCGAGCGGGAGCGCGAGCGCATCGCGTTCGTGCCCGCCCACTACTGGGACATCGAGGCCGACTTCGACAACGGCAAGCCAGAGGAGCCGTCCTCCTTCACCGCGACCCTCGTCTCGGTCGACGGCAGGCGCGTCGCCCAGGGCCGCGACTTCACCGCGCGCGGCGTGCTCAAGTCGCAGGACGTCCTGCACCTCGACGAGGAACACGCCCGCGGCCTGGCCGACCGCCTCACGGACCGGCCGTACGTCGTCAAGTCCGTCGAGCGCAAGCCGTACACGCGCAAGCCTTATCCGCCGTTCCGCACCACCACCCTGCAGCAGGAGGCCAGCCGCAAGCTGAACTTCTCCGCGAAGTACACGATGCAGGTGGCGCAGAAGCTGTACGAGAACGGCTTCATCACCTACATGCGTACCGACAGCATCACGCTGTCCGAGACCGCGATCACCGCGGCCCGTGACCAGGCCCGCGCGCTGTACGGCGCGGAGTACGTCCCGGACAAGCCGCGCGTCTACCAGAGCAAGGTCAAGAACGCGCAGGAGGCGCACGAGGCGATCCGGCCGGCCGGCGACAGCTTCCGTACGCCGGGCGAGACCGGGCTGTCCGGCGACCAGTTCCGGCTGTACGAGCTGATCTGGAAGCGCACGATCGCCAGCCAGATGAAGGACGCCACGGGCCAGTCGGTCTCCATCCGCGTGGCCGGCACCTCGACGACCGGCGAGCGGGTCGAGTTCGGCGCGTCCGGCAAGATCATCACGTTCTATGGCTTCCTCAAGGCGTACGTCGAGAGCGCCGACGACCCGTCGACCGACCGCGACGACCAGGAGCGGCGGCTGCCGAGGCTGGACGAGGACGACCCGCTGACCGCGCTGCGCGTCGAGGCGGAGGGCCACTCGACCAGGCCGCCCGCCCGCTACACCGAGGCCAGCCTGGTCAAGGAGCTGGAGGACCGCGAGATCGGGCGGCCGTCGACGTACGCCACGATCATCGGCACGATCCTCGACCGCGGGTACGTCTTCAAGAAGGGCACCGCGCTCGTCCCGTCCTTCCTGGCGTTCGCCGTGGTCCAGCTGCTGGAGAAACACTTCGGCAACCTGGTCGACTACGACTTCACGGCCCGGATGGAGGACTGCCTCGACGACATCGCGCGCGGCGAGGCCCAGCGGGTGCCGTGGCTGCGCCGCTTCTACTTCGGCGAGAACGGCGACGAGGGCCTGAAGGAGCTGGTCAGCGACCTCGGTGAGATCGACGCCAAGGGCATCAGCTCGTTCCCGATCCCGGGCAGCGACATCGTGATCAGGGTCGGGCGGTACGGCCCGTACCTCGACCGCGACGGCGAGCGGGTGAACATCCCCGAGGACCTCGCCCCGGACGAGCTCACCGGGGAGAGGGCAGAGGAGCTGTTCGCCCAGCCCAGCGGCGACCGCGAGCTCGGCGTCGACCCCGAGACCGGGCACGAGGTCATCGCGAAGTCCGGCCGGTTCGGGCCGTACGTCACCGAACGGTTGCCCGAGGACGCGCCGAAGAACGCCAAGCCGCGCACCAGTTCGCTGTTCAAGACCATGGATCTCGACGCCGTCACCCTCGACGACGCGCTGCGGCTGCTGTCGCTGCCGCGCACGCTCGGCGAGCTCGACGGCGAGCCGGTCACCGCGCAGAACGGGCGGTACGGGCCCTACGTCAAGAAGGGCTCCGACAGCCGATCCCTGCAGTCGGAGGAGGAGCTTTTCACGATCACGCTCGAGCAGGCCAAGGAGCTGTTCGCCCAGCCGAAGCAGCGCGGCCGGGGCCGGGCCGCCGCCGCGCCGCCGCTGCGGGAGCTGGGGGCCGACCCGGCGAGCGGCAAGCCCGTGGAGGTCAAGGAGGGCCGGTTCGGGCCGTACGTCACGGATGGCGAGACCAACGCGAGCCTGCGCAAGGGTGACGATGTGGAATCGATCACCATTCAGCGGGCGGCGGAGCTGCTCGCCGAGCGGCGCGAAAGGGTCGCGGCGGGCGGTGGCCGGAAGAAGCGGACATCTTCTACCAAGCGGAGCACCGCGAAGTCACGCTCCTAGGCCGCCTACCCCAGGCGACGCCGATACGCTGACACAATGACCAGAACGGGCACCGCCGCCGACTCCCGCGGCGTGTTGTCGATCAAGCCGTTTCGCCGGCTGTGGATCGCGTTGTCGCTGTCCAGTCTGGGGGACTGGCTGAGCATCCTCGCCCTGACCGCATTGGCCAGGACGATCGCCGACGAATCGAGTTACCAGGCCGAGAGCTACGCGATCGGCGGCGTGCTCGTCGTCAAGCTGCTGCCCGCCGTGCTGCTCGGCCCGGTGGCGGGGGCGGTCGCCGACCGGTTCGACCGGCGGCGCACGATGGTCATCGCCGACATTCTCCGGTTCGGCCTGTTCCTGTCGATCCCGCTCGTCGGCCGGCTGGACTGGCTGCTCGTCGCGACGTTCCTGGTCGAGTGCATCACGCTGTTCTGGATCCCGGCCAAGGAGGCCACGGTCCCGAACCTCGTGCCCAAGGACCGGCTGGAGCAGGCCAACCAGCTGAGTCTGCTCACGACGTACGGCTCCGCACCGGTCGCCGCCGGCTTGTTCTCGGCGATCTCGCTGGTCGCCGGGGCCGTCATCACCGGGGCGCAGGAGCAGGCCAACGTCGCGCTCTACTTCAACGCGGTGACCTTCCTGATCTCCGCGATCACGATCTTCACGCTGCGGGAGATTCCGCGCCGCCGCGACCAGCACATCTCGGTGCCGTCCGTACCGAAGCAGATCATCGAGGGCTGGCGGTTCGTCGGCTCGACCCCGATGGTGCGCGGCCTGGTCATCGGCATCATCGGCGCGTTCGCCGCCGGAGGCGCGGTCATCGGCGTGGCCCGGGTGTACGTCGGGGCGCTGCAGGGTGGCGACGCGGCGTACGGCGTGGTGTTCGGGTCGGTCTTCCTCGGCATGGCCTTCGGCATGTTCCTCGGGCCGCGGATGCTGCGCGACTTCAGCCGACGGCGGCTGTTCGGCCTGTCGATCATCGGTTCCGGCATCGCGCTGGTGCTGATCTCCCTCATCCACAACTTGGTGATCGTCGTTCTCCTCACGGCCGTGATGGGCGGCGGCGCGGGCATCGCCTGGGTCACCGGCTACACCCTCGTCGGGCTCGAGGTCGACGACGAGCTGCGCGGCCGTACGTTCGCGTTCCTGCAGTCACTGGTACGGGTCGTCCTGCTGCTCGTGCTGGTCGCGGCGCCGCTGCTGTCCGGTGTGATCGGCGCGCACAAGGTCGATCTGCCCAACGAGAACGTCTACCGCTTCGACGGCACGAACGTCGTGCTGGTGGTCGCGGCGGTGATCGCGGTCCTCGTCGGCGTGGTCGCCTACCGGCAGATGGACGACCGGCGCGGCATCCCGCTGGGCCGTGACCTGTACGGCGCGCTGAGCGGGGTGCCCTACGTCGCGTCCGAGCCGGTGGGGGTGACCGGCCGCGGCGTGCTGATCGCCGTCGAGGGCGGCGAGGGCGCGGGCAAGACGACGCAGGCGCGGCTGCTCGCGATCTGGCTGCGCGATCAGGGATACGACGTGGTCACGACGAACGAGCCCGGCGCCACCAAGGTCGGCATGCGGCTGCGCGCGATCCTGCTCGACAAGGAGAGCACTGGGCTGTCGTCGCGGGCTGAGACGTTGTTGTACGCGGCGGACCGCGCCGAGCACGTGGCCGCCGTCATCCAGCCGGCCCTGCGGCGTGGCGCCATTGTCATCACCGACCGCTTCGTCGACTCGTCGCTGGCCTACCAGGGTTTCGGCCGTACGCTGCCGGCGGAGGACATCGCCAAGGTCAACACGTGGGCCACCGGGGGCCTGGTGCCCGACCTGACGATCATCCTCGACCTACCGGCCAACGTCGGCCTGGGCCGGTTCGCCTCGCCGGCCGACCGCATCGAGTCCGAGCCCAGGGAGTTCCACGAGCGGGTGCGCCGCGGGTTCCGCGCGCTGGCCGAGGCCGAGCCGCACCGTTATCTGGTGGTCGACGGCAGTCAGCCGCCGGAGATCATCACACGGCGGCTGCAGGACCGCATCCGCGAGATCCTGCCCGACCCCATCCCGGCCGCCTCCGAGGACATCACCAGCACCTTTCCCGCCATCACCGACGCCTGACGCGAGACTCCCGCAAGAGGTCTCCGCAGTCGCCTAGCATTTGGGGCGTGACGGTGTTCGACGATCTTGTGGGGCAGGAGACGGTCGTCGCACAGTTGCGTACCGCTGCCCAGGACGCGCGGGCCGCCCTCGCCGGCGAGGGCGGCGGCATGACACACGCGTGGCTGTTCACCGGGCCACCGGGGTCGGGTCGTTCGGTGGCCGCCCGGGCCTTCGCCGCGGCCCTGCAGTGCCGCGAGCCGACGCCCGGCTGTGGGCACTGCGCCGACTGCCACACCGCGCTGCAGGGCACGCACGCCGACATCGAGATCGTCCGGCCGTCCGGGCTGTCGTACAGCGTCCGCGAGACCCGGGAGCTGGTGCTGCGCTCCGCCATGTCGCCGAGCGGCGGGCGCTGGCAGGCCGTGTTGTTCGAAGACGCCGACCGAGCGACGGAGCAGGCGGCCAACGCGCTGCTCAAGGCCATCGAGGAGCCGGCGGGCCGGACGGTGTGGCTGCTGTGCGCACCGTCGCCCGACGATCTTCTCGTGACGATCAGGTCCCGGTGCCGCCTGGTGACGTTGCGTACGCCGCCCAGCGACGCTGTCGCCGACGTACTGGTGCGCCGCGACGGCATCGATTCCGACGTGGCCGCCGACGCGGCGCGCGCGGCGCAGGGGCACATCGGCCGGGCCCGGCGGCTCGCCACCGACGAGGAGGCCAGGCGGCGGCGCGCCGACGTGCTCGGCGTGCCGGGCCGGATCGGCGGCCTCAGCCAGAGCATCGACGCCGCGGCGTCGATCGTGGCGGCGGCCGAGGCGGAGGCCAAGGCCACGACCGAGGAGCTCGACGAGGGCGAGACCGCCGAGCTGCGGCAGGCGCTGGGCGAGAACACCAGGGGCCGGATGCCGCGCGGTACGGCCGGGGCGCTCAAGGATCTGGAGGACCGGCAGAAGTCCCGGGCCACCCGGGTGAAGCGCGACGCCCTGGACCGGGCGCTGCTCGACCTCGCCTCGTACTACCGCGACGTGCTCGCCGTGCAGTTCGGCGCGAAGGTCGACCTGGTCAACTCCGACCGCGGGCCCGAGCTGCGGTCGCGGGCGGTCGCCGATACGCCGGAGGACACGCTGCGGCGGCTCGAGGCGATCATGCTGTGCCGGGAGCGGCTGGAGGCCAACGTGAATCCCCTGCTCGCCGTCGAGGCCATGGCGATCGGCCTGTGGTCCGCGCCGGTGGCCACGCCACGCCGCCCCCGCTGACCGTCCGTAATTCTTCATAAGCCCTGATGGCAGGGGCGCTGGCCGCTAGCGGTCAATTGGCTGTTCTGGTGGCGCTTTTAACAAGAACAGCTCCAGTTCGTTACACATCGAGGCGTGACTACTGGCCGGTGAGTCAGTAGCGTCAAGCGCCGAGCCCGCAAATCCGGGCATTTTCCTCTCACCAGGAGGTGCGCAGTGCGGCGTACCGCGCTTATCGCCGCCTGCGCCGTCGTTACGACGGCGTTGGCGATTCCCGCGTACGCGGGACCAACCCAGGCCCGATCATCGGGTGAGACACGAGAGTATGTCGTCCTCTACAAGGACGGCGTCTCCCTGGACAAGGCCCACGCCGCGCTCAAGGCGGCGGGCGCCACCATCGTCAAGGAGAACACTGACGTCGGCGTCGCCACGGTGCGTACCACCAACAGCGGCTTCATGGCCGATGCAGGTCGCCAGTCCGCTCTCGACGGGGTCGCGCGCAACCGCGTCGTCGGTGAGGCCCCCGGAGCGGCGCCCGCCGCGGCCGCGAAGGGCCGGGCCGTCGAGAAGGACGGCACGGGCGGACGTGGCGCCGCGGCGCTCAGCAAGGGTTCCAGCAAGGCGGAGCCGCTCGCCGACCTGCAGTGGGACATGAAGCAGATCCATGCCACGAAGGACGGCTCGTACCGAGTGGAGAAGGGGAACAAGGGCGTCCTCGTCGGGGTCATCGACACCGGCATCGACGGCTCCCACCCGGACATCGCCCCGAACTTCAACAAGTCGCTCAGCCGCAACTTCACCACCGACATCCCGGTGGACGCCAACGGCGCTGAAGTGGACGGACCGTGTGAGCACCCGTCGTGCGTCGACCCGGTCGACGAGGACGACAACGAGCACGGCACGCACGTCGCCTCCACCATCGCCTCGCCGGTCAACGGGCTCGGCATGGCCGGAGTTGCGCCGGACGTGACACTCGTGAACATCCGGGCGGGCCAGGACTCCGGCTTCTTCTTCCTCCAGCCGGTGATCGACGCGCTGACCTACGCGGGACACGCGGGGATCGACGTCGTCAACATGAGCTTCTACACCGACCCGTGGCTGTTCAACTGCGCGGACAACCCCGCCGACTCGCCGGCCAACCAGGCCGAGCAGCGGACGGTCATCGCCGCGCACGAGCGGGCGCTGGCCTTCGCCCACCGGCACGGCGTGACGCTGGTCGCGGCGGCCGGCAACGAGGCGGCCGACTACACCAAGACCTTCATCGATGACACCAGCCCCGACTTCGCCGACGAGCCCGGTGAGGCGCCGTACGAGCGGACAATTCCGCCGAGTTGCGTCTCCGAGCCGAGCGAGGGCAAGAACGTCATCGACGTGTCGGCGCTGGGTATCAGCACGCGCAAGTCGTACTACTCCAGCTTCGGCAACGGCTATATCGACGTGTCCGCACCGGGTGGCGACACCTACGACACCGCCGACAACAAGCGCGATGTCACGCGGGCCGTGCTGGCCGCCTATCCGCAGCACCTCGCGGCGGAGCGCGGTCAGCTCAACCCGGACGGTACGCCCAACGTGCCGAACGTCATCCGTAGTTGTAAGGGCTCGGCCTGCGCGTACTACCAGTACCTGCAGGGCACCTCGATGGCCTCGCCGCACACCGTCGGCGTGGTGGCGTTGATCGTCAGCAAGTACGGCCACCGCGACCGGGCGCACGGCGGGCTGACCCTCGACCCGAACGTCGCCGGAGCGATCCTGAGCGGTACGGCCACCGAGCACGCGTGCCCGACGCCGCGTGACTTCACCTACACCCGGCTGGTGCAACAGCCGGACGGGTCGTTCCAGACGGTGACCGACACCCACACCTGTGAGGGGCCGAAGAGCCACAACGGCTTCTACGGCGCCGGCATCATCGACGCGCTGCACGCCGTCCAGAGGTAAGCAACATCGACTGAGCGCGGCCCCCGCCCGATGGCGGGGGCCGCGCCGTCTCGTGGGTCGGGCAGGATGGATCACATGCCGTACCGGGTCGCCTTCGTTTGCACGGGGAACATCTGTCGCTCGCCGATGGCCGAGGCGGTCTTCCGTCAGCACGCCGAGGAGGAGGGCCTGGACGTCGAGGTCGACAGCTCGGGCCTCGGCTCATGGCACGTGGGCGACGAGGCCGACCACCGTACGGTCGCCGCGCTGCGGCGGGCCGGTTACGGCTCGGCGCACGTCGCGCGGCAGTTCGAGCCGGAGTGGTTCGACCGCTACGACCTGATCGTCGCGCTCGACTCCGGCCACCTGCGAGAGCTGCGCCAGATGGCTCCGGACGGCAAGGCGGCGGCCAAGGTACGGCTGCTTCGCGAGTTCGACCCCGGCGCGGGCGACGACCTCGACGTGCCCGATCCCTACTACGGCGACAGCGCCGACTTCGCCCTCGCGCTGGCGCTGATCGAGGCCGCCGTACCCGGCCTGCTCGACGAAGTGCGCAACGGGCTCAAGGACCGTACGTGACGCTGGCCGGGCTGCTCGGCGTCGACGTCACGAGCGTGGACGACCTCGGCGCCAGCCACGAGTGGACCCTGCACCGCGCGACGCTCGCCGACGGCCGTACGGTCTTCGTGAAGGCGGCCAACGGGCCGGACGGGGTGTTCGCGGCGGAGGCGGCCGGCCTGCGCTGGCTCGGTGAGGTCGCCGGTGCGCCGGTGCCCGAGGTGCTGGGCGTCGACGACACGACGCTGGTCCTGCCGTGGCTGCCGCCCGATTCCGTGACTCCCGCGGTGGCCGAGCGGTTCGGCCGCGAGCTGGCGGCCCTGCACACCGCCGGGGCGCCCGCGTACGGTGCGCCCTGGCCGGGCTTCATCGCCGAGCTGCCGCTGGACAACACCCAGGCCGACTCCTGGCCGGAGTGGTACGCGCGGCGCCGCCTGCTGCCGTTCCTGCGCGCGTCCGACGGGGCGCTGGCGGCCGACGACGTTCGGCTCGTCGAGCGGGTCATCGACAACGTCGCGGCTCTCGCCGGGCCCGCCGAGCCGCCCAGCCGCATCCACGGCGACCTGTGGTCGGGCAACGTGCTGTGGTCGGCCGGCCGCGGCTGGCTGATCGACCCGGCGGCGCACGGCGGGCACCGCGAGACCGACCTGGCCATGCTCGCCCTCTTCGGCACGCCGGAGCTGGCGCGGATCATCGCCGCCTACCAGGAGGTGGCGCCGCTCGCCGACGGCTGGCGGGCGCGCGTGCCGCTGCACCAGCTCCACCCGCTGCTCGTGCACGTCGTCCTGTACGGCGCGTCCTACCGCTCCCGCACCGTGGAAGCGGCCCGCGCGGCCCTCGCCACGTCTTAGCCCGCCCGGATGGCCTTGCAGATAGGGCCGTCGGCCGGGGCGTGCTGGCATACGATCTCCTGCGATCTACGGAACGGAACCGGCGGATTCCGCCGTCCAAATGCCGAAATTTTCGCAAAAGGAGCCACTATGCCCACCAGGCCCGCTCGCCCCAAAGCACCGAAGATCGGCCGAGTCGGCGCGATCGCCATCGCGGTCGTCGTCGTCCTCATCGGCCTTCCCCTGCTCATCAACTTCTTCAGCGGGTTCGAGCGGACCGGCGGCGGCGAGATCGCCGTCGTCCGCAACGGCGGCCCGTTCGACAACAACCGGATCCGGCAGATCATCGATCCGGCGTCCGGCATCACGTGGATCGGCCTGGCCTCGAAGGTGCACAAGTATCCGGCTCAGCAGCGGTTCTACACCATCACCTCGAACGAGCAGCGCGGCGAGCGGAGCGGCGTCGACGTGGTGACCGTACCGAGCAGCGACGGCGTCAACATGGGCATCGAGGGCACGCTCTACTTCACGCTCAACCTGGATCACGAGACGCTGAAGCAGTTCGACACCAAGTACGGCACCCGGAAGTTCCGCGGTCTCGACGGCGACTCACGGTACGCGTGGGAGGGCGACGACGGCTGGTCCGGCTTCCTCGACCAGATCATCCGCCCGGTCATCGACAACGACCTGCGCACGCAGATCAACAGCTTCCGCTGCGCCGAGCTGGTGTCCTCCTGCGCGCTGGTGCAGAACACGGCGAACCCGCAGCTGCCGCAGCAGAACACGCAGGGCCAGCCGGTGAAGGCGCAGAGCAACAACGCCAACATCGCCAAGGTGCAGACCGCGATCAACACCAGCCTCGCCCAGGACCTGCAGCAGACGCTCGGCGGCAACTACATCACCGACCTGCACTTCAACCTGGTCCGGATCACCCTGCCGGACAACGTGCAGCACGCCGTCGACGAGGCGCAGGCCGCCTTCGCCCAGGTCACCCAGGCCCAGGCCAAGGTGCAGCAGGCCAAGGCCGAGGCGCAGGCCAACAAGGCCCGCCAGAACGGCTACAACAAGTGCCCGACCTGCGCCGACATCGAGAAGCTCAAGGCGCTGCCGCAGGGCATCACGGTGTACGCACCGGGGAACCCTGGAGGAGTCGCCATTCCGACTAAGTAAGTTGGACTCATGCGCATCCTGGCGATGCCGATCACGCTCCTCGTCATCGCGCTGGTCATCTACCTAGTGATCAGCGCGATGCGGGGGCCGAGTCAGGCGGAGCGTACGAAGGCCGTCCGGCGGGCCACATGGACGACGGCGACCGAGATGAAGGACGGCCGTACGGTCGTGCTCGTCCGGCAGGTGGCGGAGATCCGCGGCGCGACCGTGGAGCTCAACCGGCAGGTCATCGCGGAGATCCCGGACGCCGTCGTGGACTGGGATTCCCGCTACCACGAGGCGATGGCCGAGGCCCGGGCCAGAGCCTCCGCCCTGCAGATCGAGTCCGAGTGACGTTCATGACATCATCTCCGGAGTGCTGAGCACCCTCTCCGGCCTCGCCGCCGTCGTGTTGCTGACCGCCGCGACCGGCTACTTCGTGGCGCAGGAGTTCGCGTACACCACGGCGGACCGGGCCGCCCTCGAGCAGGCGACGGGCGACGGCGACCGGCGGGCGCGCCGGGCGCTGGCCGTGATGGCCCGGTTGTCGTTCATGCTGTCCGGCGCCCAGCTCGGCATCACCGTCACCGCGCTGGTGGTGGGGTTCATCGCCCAGCCGGCGCTGGCCGGGGTCGTCGAGCCGGCGCTGTCGGCCGTCGGCGTCCCGTCGCTCGCGGTCTCGGTCGTCGTGTCCTTCGTCGTGGCGACCGTGCTGCAGATGGTGCTCGGCGAGCTGGTGCCGAAGAACCTGGCGATCGTACGGGCGGAGCCGCTCGCCCGGATGCTGGCCCCATCGACCCTGGCGTACCTCACCGTGGCCGGGCCACTGATCAGGCTGTTCGACGGCGCGGCCAACAAGGTGCTGCGGGCCGTCGGCGTGGAGCCGGTCGAGGAGCTGCACCACGGAGCCACGCTCGAGGAGCTGAGCGACATCATCGGCGAGTCCCGGCGCAGCGGCCACCTGCCCGCCGACCTGTCCGGCCTGCTGGAGCACGCCCTCACCTTCGGTGAGCACACGGCGGGGGAGGTGATGGTGCCGCGCCCCGGGGTGGTGACGGTCGACGCCGGCATGACCGTGGACGAGCTGCTCGGGGTCATCAGGAAGACCGGCCACACCAGCTACCCCATGCTCGGCCCGGCTGTCGACGAGATCGTCGGCGTCGTCGGCGTACGCGAGCTGGTCCGCGAGACCGCGGGCGACCGGCCGGTCGACGGGCTGGCCCGCCCCGCGCTGCTGGTCCCGGACAGCCTGCCGCTGTACGCGCTGGTGGAGCGGATGCACGAGGGCGGCGAGGAATTCGTCTGCGTGGTCGACGAGTACGGCGGCCTGGCCGGCGTGGTCACCTTCGAGGACGTCGCAGAGGAGCTGGTGGGCGAGATCGCCGACGAGAACGACCCCGACCCCGACCTGGTGACCAGCGACGAGAGCGGCGTGATCGTCGACGCCGGGCGCCGCATCGACGAGATCAACGTGCTCACCGGCGTCGGGTTGCCCGAGGACTCGGCGTACGACACGGTCGCCGGCCTGATCATGGCGCGGCTCAGCCGGATGCCTCGCCCGGGCGACACCGTCATCGTGGACCAGGACGTCGACCGGCTGCCCGCCGGCAAGAGTCCCGGGCGGGTCGCCGTACAAGTGCTCACCCTGCGCCGGCGCGTGGCCGGGCAGGTGCGCCTCCGTACGCTCGGCGGCAAGGGAGGGGGCCCGCGATGAGTCTGCCGCTGGCCGCGATCGCGACGATCGCCCTGCTGTTCGGCAACGGGTTCTTCGTCGCCGCCGAGTTCGCCCTGGTGGCCGCCAAGAGGTACCGGCTGGAGCGGATGGCGGCGCGCGGCAACCGGTCCGCGGCCGCCGCGGTGGCCGGGATCAATGAGCTGTCCCTGATGCTCGCCGGCGCGCAGCTGGGCATCACCATGTGCTCGCTCGGCCTCGCCATGGTCGTCGAGCCGGCGTTCGAGGCAGTCCTGGCGCCGCCGCTCGAATCGGCCGGGGTCTCCGAGACCGGTACCCATGTGATCGCCTTCGGCGTCGCGCTCGCCGTGGTGACGTTCCTGCACATGGTGATCGGCGAGATGGCGCCCAAGTCATGGGCGATCGCGCATCCGGAGCGGTCCGCGATGCTGCTCGCCCTGGGCTTCCGCGGCTTCACGCTGATCGTCCGGCCGGTGATCGCGGCGCTCAACGGGATCAGCAACGGCGTGCTGCGGCTGTTCGGGGTCCGTACGGGTGACGGCCCGGCCATCCGGACCGATCCGCGGCGGCTGCGCTTCCTGCTGGACGAATCGCAGCGGCTCGGCCTGATCGACGCCCACGACCACGCCCTGCTCGACCGCGCGATCACCACCCGCCAGGCGACGATCGCCCGGCTGGTCATCCCGGCCGCCGCGGCGACCGTCGTGCCGTACGACGCCTCGCCGGCCCAGATCAGAGAGCAGGTGGCGAGCAGCGGGCACACCAGGCTGCTCGTGCGCGGCCCGGACGGCGGGATCGCCGGGACCCTGCATGTACGCGACGCCCTGCTCGCCGGCGATCCGTCGCACCGTGCCGAGGACCTGACCTTTCCGGTGCCCCGGCTCCCGGCCACGACATCCGTACTCCAGGCCGTCGCCACACTCCAGGCCGCCCATGCCCAGCTGGCCCTGGTGACCGGCGCCGACGGCGCCGTCACGGGCCTGCTCAGCCTCGACGACCTCCTCAGCCGGCTACTGGAGCCGACGGCAGCGGCCTAAGGCTCGTCGAGTCGACGCTGAGCGGCTAGGCCTCGTCGCCGGATTCGCTGTACAGCGCGTCGTGCTGTTTGCGCGGCGAGCAGACCGAGGCCGAGGGGCACGCGCAGCGCTGGCCGCCGTCGAGCTTGACGCTGACGGTGTCGGACGGGACGTTGCGGCCCACCACGGTGCCCTCGCCGTCCGGGGTCTCCACACGCTCACCCAGCCGCGGCATCCGGCGATGCGACTCGACGTACAGCGGATGCTCGTACTTCAAGCAGCACATGAGCCGCCCGCAGGCGCCCGCGATGCGCAGCGGGTTGACCGGCAGGTCCTGGTCCTTCGCCATGCGGACCGAGACCGGCTCGAAGTCCTTCAGGAACGTCGCGCAGCACAGGTCGCGCCCACACGGGCCGATGCCACCCTGCAGCCGGGCCTCGTCGCGCGGCCCGACCTGGCGCAGCTCGACGCGGGCCCGCATGTTGCGGGCCAGGTCGCGCACGAGCGCGCGGAAGTCGACGCGATGCGGCGCGGAGAAGTAGACCTTGTAGACGTTGTCGGCGTCGAGGTAGTCGATGCCGATGACCTTCATGGGGAGCTCGTGCTTGCGGATCAGCCGCTTGGCGATGCTGCGGCCCTCGGCGCGGCGACGCCGGTTGGCCTCGTCGCGGGCCAGATGCTCATCTTCGGCCGGCCCCTCGCAGACGGGCATGCCGCCGATCTCCTCGGAGACATACTGCGGGGCCCAGACGCACTCGGCCACCTCGGGCCCGGAGTCGGTCGGGACGAGTACCTTGTCGCCGACCTTGGGGCTGTGCGATCCGGGGTCGAGGTAGTAGAGCCGGCCGTACCGGGTGAAGCTGACCGCCATGACCATGCTCATATGGCCACCATACGTTCACCATGCAAGATCGGCGATATCGCCCGCCGCGAACTCCCCTGGCCCGTGGGCGACGCCGACCAGCAGCCGGCCGGTCGACTGAGCTGCGATGAGATCCCCGCCGGCGCCGTCGGGCACCAGGCGGGTTACCCGCGCGGCGTCGCCCGCGCGCCGCCACAGCACCTTGGTCTGCCGGCCGTCGGCGGCCGAGTAGGCGGTCAGTGTCAGCCCGGAAGGATTGGTCACCCCGGCCACGATCGTCGCGCCGTCGCGGCTCAGCACGGCGGTGTCCGCGCCGTCCGGCAGGGTGAGGACGGGCCGGCTGACGCCGAGGCCGCCGCCCGGCCGTGTGGTGTCGAGGGTCCTGACCTGGCGCCGTACGACGGTGGCTCCCCGCGTCGGCGTCCAGACGAACGAGAGCGTGTTGCCCGCCCACGACAGGCCGCCGATCCGGCCCTCGTGCGAGGTCGTCCACGTGCGCCGCATGCCGGTTGCCGCCGAGACGACGTCGACCGCGATCTTTCCGCTCTTCGCGCCGTACGAGACGTACGCGATCAAGGTGCCGTCCTGGTTCGTCGCCATGTCCGACCACATCGTGGACGTGCCGGGCACCCGTACGCCGGGCAATGCCGCCAGCTCGGCGGGCCGGCCGTCGCCGGCCAGCCGCAGCCGGTAGAACACCGTGCCGTCCCGAGCCGAGCTGGAGACGATGTAGGAGTTCGCGCCGGCGGCGGCCACCTGCTGGAACCGCCGCTTCGGCGGCACCGCGACCTGGCCGAGGGACGCGAACGTACGGACGTCGCGGACGACCACGGCCGACCCGGTCCGGCGGACACTCACGACGAAGCGCGGCAGCGGCCGGTCCTTGGACATCAGCGTGGGCACGGCCGTGTCCGCGGTGGGCGGCGCGGCCGGGGCGGCCGGCTTGCTCCGTGTCTTGTCCGGACGGTCGAAGAAGTCGGCGGCGGCGGCGATGATCAGGGCGATGGCGGCCGGTGCGGCCACCGGGACGACCCAGCGGCGCGCCGCGGCCAGCAGGGTCGTCCGGTCGAAGCGGGGGGCGTCAGGATCGGTCGAGCGAGGGTTGGCATCCATGGGGGACTACGTCGCAGGCCTCTCTCACGGCAACCCCCAAGATTTACCGCATGTTGCCGTCAGATGGCCACCGGACGGCCGGTCGGCGACCAACACGTGGCGCGGCCGGCGGTGGTGACGCGGCCCGCAGGGTGTCATAAGTCGAGGTGCAGAGCCAGTTTCGGGCACAGCGCCACGGCCTTGCGGGCGTGGCCGCGCAGCCGCCCCGGTACGGCCGCTTCGGTCACGACCGGGTAGCCCCACTCGTCGCGTGAGAGCAGCTCGGGCAGCAGCTCGGCGCACACTCCGGCGCCGTCGCAGGCGATGAAGTCGACGCGGAGTTCCTTGTTCATGCGAACACCTCCAGGGCGCTGGCCACCAGCCGTGCGACGCCGTCCGGATGGGCGCACCCGCCGCGCCTGGGCAGCAGCGCGAGCCGGCGCCGCAGCCGGTCGCCGGCCACCGCGTCGCCGCGGATCACCGAGTCGAGGTCATCGGCGACCGCCCGCAGCCCGAACTGGCAGGGCCCGCACTGCCGGGCACCCTGGTTCTCCATCCAGCGGGCGATCTCGGCCGTGCGGACGAGCCCGTGCGCGCCCTGGGGGAGTACGTGCACGATCCCCGGGCCCAGCGCGCCCCCGGCGGCGGCTATGGACTCCGGATCCAGGGTGAGCCCGGTGGCCGTCCGGCCGGACATCCAGGCGCCGCCGTACCCGCCGAGCAGCACGGCGGACGGCTCGGTCAGCACGCCCGCGGCCGTCAGCACGTCGCGTACGGGCGTACCGAGCGGCACCTCGAGTACGCCGGGGTGGCCGACGGCGCCGGACACGGTGAGCAGCGTCGTGCCGGGGGCGTCCGGGGTGCCGACGGCCCGGTACCACTCCGGTCCGCGCCGGGCGATCAACGCCAGGTGCGCGAAGGTCTCGACGTTGCCCACCAAGGTGGCCCGCCCGTCCACGCCCTTGCGGAACGGACGCGCGGTCGTGGGCACCGGTGGGCCGCCGTTGATCCAGTTGGCGAGGGCGGTCTCCTGGCCGGACAGGTACCGGTCAGGCCCCTCCAGCACGGTGATCTCGACCGGGTCCACGCCGTACGCCGTCCGGTCCCGCGCCAGGGCCTGCAGCAGCGACCGTAGGCCGGGACGGGTGCCGCCGACGAGCGGGCGATAGGTATCCCCGGTCACCGCGAGCACGATCCGCCGCGCCCCGAGGGCCTCCGCGGCCAGCGTGGCCCCGTCCATGACCAGGTGCGGCGCACAGTTGAGCAGGTAGGTGTCCTTCTCGCTCAGCGGCTCGCCCTCCATGCCGTTCACCACGACCACGGGCGGGCGGGATCCCGCGCCGGCCGCCACCGCCTCCATCTTGCGGATCAGCGGGAACCAGCCGCCGCCCCGCCCGCGCAGTCCCGACGCGGCCACCACCTGCGCGAGCGGGCCGAGCCGCCCCGGCCGTACCGCCCCGCGCAGCGGCAGCGGCCCGGCCAGCCCGGCATGTCTGGCGGCGTCGGCGCCCGCCGTCAGGGCGAGCAGCCGGTCACGCGTCGTCGACATCGTGATCATCGTGTTCCCCCGGTGATGGGCTGCCGGTACGTACCGGCGCGAGCGACGGCGGACAGCCGTACGGCCGCGGCGGCCGCCACCGCGACGCAGCAGATCGCGTCGAAGGCGAGGGTCAGCCGGGTATCGGTGCCGATACCGGCGCCGTGGACGACGGCGATCGGCCAGCAGGCATACGCCAGCCAGTGCACGGCCCGCCACGTCCGCAGCCCGAGCCGGGTGCGCAGCAGGCTGGTGATGACCAGCGCGAGGATCAGGTCGAGCGCGGTCGCGCCGAGGCCCAGCCAGAACGGCCGGTACGCCGCGCCGAATGGCACCACGGCGTCCACCCACCGGATCGTCACGAAGTCGTCGAGCACGCTCGTCGCGATGTGCAGGCCCAGGAAGACAACCGACAACAGCGCGAGCGAGCGGTGCAGCCCGGTGATCACGAAGGCCGGCTGTCGCCAGGGCGCCCGCCGGCCCGCGGTCAGCAGGCCCAGCACCATGACGGTGCTGAACAGCGTCAGCGTCACGAGGCCCAGCGCCCGCGTGGCGAACCAGAGCGTCATCAGCCGGCCACCTTCAAACCGGGGAGGGCCTCGTGGTCCGCGGGCCAGCCCGCGACCGTCGACACCCAGCCGTCGATGTGCACGAGCCGCGCGGGCAGCCGGCGTTCCGCCAGCCAGCCCACCGCGCTGGGGCCGCACACGATCGCCGCGGTGCTCGCGGTGTTGGCGTCCACGCAGCTGCCGGCCGCCACCGAGGCGGTACGCCACGGCCCGCGCACCGGCAGGCCGCTGCGCGGATCGACGATGTGCGAGACCGGGCCGCCGGGCAGCTCGATGGTCCGTACGGCCAGGCTCGAGGTGGCGAGGCCGCCCGCCACCGGCAGCGTGATGTCCTGGCCCGGCGGCAGCTCGCCGCGCGGGCCGCGCCGGTGGTCGTCGGCGACCCGTACGCTCCAGCCGCCGTCCGGGGCCGGCCCGGCGACCGCGATGTCGCCGGCGAGCGCGACGAGTACCCCGCACTCGGCCTCCGCCGCGGCCAGTCGCGCCGCGTTGTCGGCCGCGAACGCCTTGCCGATCGCGCCGAGGTCCAGCGCGCCGCCTGCGGGGATGGACACGACCCCCCGCGTACGGCTGACCAGGATCGACCGCCAGTCGCCCCGGAGGTGCGCCGAGAACCGAGTGGCGGTTGGGTCGACCATGCCGTCGGTCAGCTCGGCCGCCCGGATCGCCGCCCGCAGGATCTCGATGAACAGCCCGTCCACCGGGACGGCCTCGCCGGCGGCCGCGTTGACGCGAGCCAGGTCGGAGTCGTCTCGGTGGGAGCTGGCGGCCTCGTCCACGGCCGCGACGATCCGGTCGACCGTGGCCCGGGCGGCGGCGAGCCGCCGGGGTTCGCTAACGGCCACGGTCGCGACCCCGCCCCAGAGCGGAAAGCTCTGCTGGGCCGTGCCGTCGTGCGCGCGCATCACGAGCCCCCCGACGTCACGCCGCCCTGCCCGCCGGACGAGCCGGGCGCCTGGTCCGGCTGCTGCAGACCGCCGCTCTGGTCCGATCCGTTGCCGGTTGTCGAGCTGGAACCACTGGTGTCCGAGCCGGTTCCGGACTGGGTGGACGTCGACTCCGAGGCCGACGTACCGTTCTGGCCGATCCCCAGCACCGTGCCGATCGCGGCGGCCCCGGCCACCGCGGCGACGGCCACCCAGGTGGTAACCCGCCGCACCGACCGCGTTCCGCGGTCCCGCAGCCGGATCCGTTCCTGCTTCTCCATGGCCTTCCGCCCCCCTTCGCGGTTTGACTTCTGTACTCCGGATCCACCCTCCGGGCGGAGTCTGAGAGTTTCCTTAATGCCGATCTCATACGGTGTGAGAAGGGCTTTTGGTTCCCCGGCGGGCCGCAACCAGGGGCCTACTGCGTCAGGTCGTAGACGGTTACGCCGCCCACGGTCCGCGCGGTGAAGTTCTCCCCCACCCACGAGACGATCTCCTGGCTGGAGCCGCCGCCTCCGCCCGGGCCGCCGCGCATGCCCCCGCCCATTCCGCCGGCGATGAAGTAGTGCACCTTGCCGGCCGCGACGTACGCCTCGAACTGCGCGAGCGTCGGCGACGGGTCGGTCCCGTTGAATCCGCCGATGGGCATCACCGGCCGGCCGCTGGCGAGCTGGTAGCCGGACGCGTTGTTGGACCCGACCGCGGCCGCGACCCACCGGTACGCGCTCGCGTTCTGCTTGAGCAGGGCCGTGAGCTCGGCGTTCGACGTGGACCCGTTGAGCAGGCCGCCGCCTCCGCCGCCTTGGCGGCCCGGGAACCCGCCCGGCGCGCCGCCGGGGAAACCGCCTCGGAACTGGCCAAAAGGCCCGCCGGGGAACTGCCCCCCGAACCGGGGCCGCTGACCCGGATTGCCACCAGGCCCGCCGGGCCCACCCGGGCCGCCGGAGCCGCTCGACGGCCCGGCGGATGGGATCGCCCCCATGTGCGGGGTGCTCGCGGTATTCAGGGCGTACGCGGCCGGGCCCGCCAGCGAGACGGTGACCGCGACGGCGCCCGCCGTGGCCAGCACCCGGCGCGTCATCCGGCCCGCCGCCAGCAGCGCGGCCGCCGTGCCCAGGCCGCCGATCAGCACGACCGGCCGCAGCCACGGGTTCCAGTCGGCGGCCCGGCCCAGCAGGATGTACGTCCAGACCGCGGTGGCCGCGACCGCCGCGGCCAGCAACGCCGCCGCGCCCGGCTCCCGGCGCCGTTCCCACAGCAGCGCCGCGCCCATGCCCACGATCGCCGCGATGGCCGGGGCGAGCGCGACGGTGTAGTACGCATGGAAGATGCCCCGCATGAGGCTGAAGACCAGGCCGGTCGCCAGCAGCCAGCCGCCCCACACGGCGACCGCGGCCCGCACCGAGTCGGTGCGAGTGGCCCGGCGGGTCACCCAGAACGCGGCGGCGAGCAGGATCAGCGCGGCGGGCAGCAGCCAGGAGATCTGCGCCCCGGCGTCGTAGCCGAACATGCGCAGCCAGCCAGCCTCGCGGTTGAGATTGCCGAGCCCGCCGGTCTCGTCGCCGTTGAGCCGGCCGAAGCCGTTGTAGCCGAGGGCCAGCTCAAGCACGCTGTTGTGCTGCGAGCCGCCGATGTACGGACGGGCACTTGCGGGGACGAGCGCGACGATCGCGACCCACCAGCCGGCGGAGACGACCAGCGCGGCCCCCGCGACCAGCAGCTGCCACAGCCGCCGGCGCAACGACGTCGGCGCGGTCAACAGATAGACCAGCGCGAACCCCGGCACGACCAGGAACGCCTGCAGCATCTTGGCCAGAAACCCGAAGCCCACCATGCTCGCCGCGAACACCAGCCAGCGCGTGTTCGCGGTCTGCTGGGCCCGCACCATCCCGTACGCACCGAGCGTGAGCAGCAGCACCAGCAGCGCGTCGGGGTTGTTGAACCGGAACATCAGCACGGCCACCGGGGTCAGCGCCAGCACGCCGCCGGCCAGCAGCGCCGCCCCGGTCGCGGTCCGCCGGCTCAGCCCGCTGAGCCCCCGCCGTACGGTGGCGTACACCACGCCGCCGGTCGCGACGCCCATCAGCGCCTGTGGCACGAGGATGCTCCAGGCGTTCACTCCGAAGACCCGCGCGGCCAGCGCCATCGGCCACAGCGCCATCGGCGTCTTGTCGACCGTGATGGAGTTCCCCGCGTCGGACGCGCCGAAGAAGAACGCCTTCCAGCTGGTCGCGCCCGCCTGGACCGCGGCCGAGTAGAACGAATTGGCCCAGCCGGACGCGCCCAGGCCCCAGACGTACAGGAGCGCGGTGGCGGCGAGCAGGCCGAGCAACGCCGGTCGCGCCCAGCGCGGGTCGGCCGGGTTCCCGCGCACGAACCGCGCGACCGCGCCCGGCGGCCGCGATGGCGCCCAGTCCGACGCGGGCGACGTGGTGATCGACGATGTCATCGCAGGTTCTCCCGTACGGGTGCGGGCTGCCGCCGTCCGGTCCGCCGCGGGTGGAACACCCAGGCGCGCAGCAGCAGGAAGCGGACAAGGGTGGCGAGGCCGTTGGCGACGACCAGCGTGCCGAGCTCGACGATCCGGCTCGCCTCCGGAGCGACGAAGTGCAGGGCCGTCAGCAGGCCGGTGCTCAGCGCGAGCCCGATGAGGAAGGCGATGCCGCCCTCCAGCTGGTGCCGGAAGGCCCGCGCCGCGCCGGACACGCCGAACGTGAACCGCCGGTTGGCGGCGGTGTTGCCGATCGCCGTCACGAACAGCGAGAGCGCGTTGGCGGCCAGCGGCGGCAGCGCCATCGCCCGCAACAGCAGGTACAGCACGAGCTGCGCGACCGTGGAGACCACGCCGATGATCGCGAAGATCGGCAGCTGCCGGGCCATTCCGGACGGCAGCTCGGCACGCGACCGGGTGCTGCCCTTAGCCTGGCTGCCGACGGGCGCCTGGAACGCGCCGGACACCATGCGGCGGCCCACCCGGACCATGCCGCGCAGGTCGTCGAGCGCGGTCCGCAGGACGTCGACGCGGCTGTCCGGGTCGTCCACCCAGTCGACCGGCACCTCGTGGATGCGCAGCCCGTTGCGCTGGGCCAGCAACAGCAGTTCGGTGTCGAAGAACCAGGCATCGTCCTCGACGGCGGGCAGCAGGGCCTGCACGATCTCGGTACGGGCGGCCTTGAACCCGCACTGGGCATCGGTGAACCCCGCCGCCAGCGTCGTACGGAGCAACAGGTTGTACGCCCGGGAGATGAGCTCCCGCTTCGGCCCCCGCACGACCGCGGCGCCCCGCGACAGCCGGGTGCCGATCGCCAGATCGCTGTGCCCGGAGATCAGCGGGGCGACCAGCGGCAGGAACGCGTCCAGGTCCGTGGACAGGTCCACGTCCATGTAGCTGACGACGTCGGCGTCGCTGGCGGCCCACACGTGCCGCAGCGCCCGGCCGCGTCCCTTGGCGTCGAGGTGGACGACGACCACGCCGGGGAGCGCCACGGCGAGCCGCCGGGCCACGTCCATGGTCCCGTCGGTGCTCGCGTTGTCCGCGACGGTGATGCGGAAGGCGTACGGGAACGTCTCGCTCAGATAGGCGTGCAGGCGCCGGACGCCGCGATCGAGGGCGCGCTCTTCGTTGTGGACCGGCACGACGACCTCGACGAGACGTTCGCGCCGGGCACCGCCGTCGCCGCTCGCCGGTCCGGCCCGGCCGGCCGGTCCCGCTCTGCCGGGCGCGGCCGGCTCCGTGATCAGTTGGCTCATGGAACCACGGTCGGCGGCCTGTGTGGGAAGGCCGTGAGCCGATTCTTAACCTCGGATGAGAAACCCCCTGCCCCAGGTCAACGCCGCAATCGCGATTGCCGACAGCGAAAGGAGGCCCGAGCCCGGATAGCTGGACTCAGGCCTCCTGCGGGAGCCGCCTGTCGGAATCGAACCGACGACCTAGTCATTACGAGTGACTCGCTCTGCCGACTGAGCTAAGGCGGCGGGCGCTAGGCCACCGTACGGGCTCGTACGGTGGCGGCGGCAAGCAGTTTACCGGCTCAGCCGGGTGCTCGGCGCGCCTGCTACTTGCATAGGGTGCCGTCTTTGGGGACGGACTCGTCGATCAGGTAGTTGTCGACGGCCCGGGTGATGCAGTTGTTGTGTTGGAGATAGGCCGAGTGGCCGTCGCCGTCGAGGCTGAGCAGGACGCCGGACTCGAGCTCGGAGGACAGGCCCTGGGCCCAGCTGTAAGGGGTGGCGGGGTCGCGGGTGGTACCGACCACGACGATGGGCTTGGCGCCGGCGGCGGTCAGCGCGCGGGGCTCCTGGGTGACCTTGGTGGACCAGTAGGCGCACGGGAGGCTGCCCCAGACGATGAAGGGACCGAAGCGGGGCGCGTCCTTCTTGGCCGTGGCGGCGTCCTTCTCGAACTGGGCCAGCTCGGGGTACGGCTTGTCGACGCAGTTCACGGCCATGTTGGCCTCCATGAGGCTGGAGTAGGTGCCGTCCTCCTTCCGTTCCACCAGCGCGTCGGACAGGCGGAGCAGCAGTGTGCCGTCGCGGCTCTGGATGGCCTGGGACAGCGCGAGCCGCAGCGTCGGCCACAGTTCCTTCAGGTAGAGCGCGGAGGCGATGCCGGCGGCCGCCAGCGCC
Source organism: Streptosporangiaceae bacterium (assembly GCA_036555725.1). Taxonomy (GTDB): domain Bacteria; phylum Actinomycetota; class Actinomycetes; order Streptosporangiales; family Streptosporangiaceae; genus CALAED01. The sequence continues at coordinate 176,724 of DATBKU010000130.1, forward strand.
TCGGTGACCTGGCGGCCGTCGCCCAGCGAGTTGTTCAGCGGGGTCTTGTCGGTCTGCGCGAGCAACTCGGAGACCTTGTCGAGCGCGCCGTTGACGTCGCTGCCCAGCGGGCAGTCGGGCTGCTTTACGCAGTCGGTGGCGAACGCCTTGAGGGCCGTCTCGAACCCCTTGGCCTGCTGCAGGTTGGTCTCCTCGATGGACAGCTTGGGGTCGACCGCCCCGTCGAGCACCATGGCCCGTACGTTCTTGGGGAACTGGTCGGCGTAGGCGGCGCCGAGGTAGGTGCCGTAGGAGATGCCGAGGTAGCTCAGCTGCCGGTCGCCGAGCGCGGCGCGCAGCACGTCGATGTCGCGGGCCGCGTTGAGCGTGCCGACGTACGGAAGCAGCCGCTCGGACTCGGCCTTGCAGCCGCCCGCGAACTGCTTGCCCTCGGCGACGAGGTCGTTGATCTCGCTCTGGTCGTCCGGCGAGGAGTCGGTGGCGAAGTACTTGTCGAGCTGCCGGTCGCTGAGGCACTGGATCGGCTCGCTGGCCCCGACCCCGCGCGGGTCGAAACCGACAAGGTCGAACCGGTTCCGCAGGGACTGGGAGAACTCCGTCGCGCTGCCGCGGAGGAACTCGATGCCCGAGCCGCCGGGCCCGCCGGGGTTGGTGAGCAGCGAGCCGATGCGGTTGGACTTGTTCTTGGCGGGCAGCCGGATCATGGCGATCTTCAGGTCGCCGGACCCCGGCTTGGAGTAGTCCACGGGCACCTTGACGGTGGCGCACTGAAAGCTGCCCTGGCAGTCGCGCCACGCCGGCTGCTGCTGGTAGTAGGTGCCCAGGCCGGGCGGCGCACCCGGCGGCGGCGTCGTCGTGGTGTCCTTGGCCTTGGTCGAGCCCATGCACGCGGACGTCCCGATGCCGACAGCGACGGCGACGGCCACCACGGCCGGGCTGTGCAGTACCCTCACGCGTCCTCGTCTCGCCATGGGCCCTTGTTGGTCATACGTCTTGTACGTACGGGCGGTTCCCCCGTGCGGAACCCATACTCGTATTCGCGCCACCGTACATCCAGGTGCACCGCCGGCCCGATGAGTCGCACGTCAACGGTTTGTGAGAGTTGGATGAGAAGCGGCCCGTGCGCCCGGTCGGCGGCGCGCGGCGGGCCGAGTGCTGGGTTACGGTGCGCTTATGGACAGCTCAGCCGCTTCGTCGCCGCGCGCCCGCGTGCTGGTCGTGGACGACGAGCCCGCTGTCCGCGAGTCGCTCACGAACAGCCTGGAGTTCGAGGGGTACGAGGTGGTCACCGCGAGCGACGGGCTCGAGGCGCTCGACAAGGCGGAGGCCGAAAAGCCGGACCTCGTCGTGCTCGACGTACTCATGCCGCGCCTCGACGGGCTGACCGCCTGCCGGCGGCTGCGCGCCCGCGGCGACACCACGCCGGTGCTCATGCTGACCGCGCGCGACATGGTCGGCGACCGGGTGACCGGGCTGGACGCCGGCGCCGACGACTATCTGGTCAAGCCGTTCGAGCTGGACGAACTGCTGGCCCGGATCCGGGCGCTGCTGCGCAGGAGCACGCTGTCCGGCACGGCCGGCGGGGGCGAGCGCGCCGACGGCGTGCTGGCCTTCGACGACCTGCGGATGAACACGCTCACCCGCGAGGTCACCCGCGGCGGGCGGCCGCTCGAGCTGACCCGCACCGAGTACATGCTGCTCGAGATGTTCCTCGCGCACCCACGGCAGGTGCTGACCAGGGAGCAGATCCTCGAGGCGGTGTGGGGGTTCGACTTCGAGCCGGCGTCGAACTCGCTCGACGTTTATGTCATGTATCTGCGCCGCAAGACCGAGATCGACGGCCTGCCGCGGCTCATCCACACCGTACGGGGGGTCGGGTTCACCCTTCGCGCGGCGGGCCCGCCATGACGCTGACCCGGCGGCTCACGCTGCGGGCCCGGCTGGCCCTGCTCACCGCGGCGGCGGTGGCGGTGGCGGTGGCCGGTTGCGCGGCGGCCAGCTGGTACCTGGCCCGCGACCAGTTGTACCGGCAGCTCGACCGGTCACTGAGCGCCCCTGGACCCGGCGGTGACCGGCTGGAGCATCGCGGCCGCCCGAGCCCGATCGATCTCGCGATGGCGAATTGCCAGTCCGAGCCGTACACCGATAACAGCGGCACGCCGTACCCCCAGTTCACCACCCAGGTGGTCAAGGCCGACGGCGGCCGGTGCACGCTCCCCGGCTCGGGTGCCCTGGTCGTCACCGCCTCGGACGTACGGGTCGCCAACGGCGAGCTCGATCACGTGTTCCGGAACGGCACGGCGACCGACGGCACGGCCGTTCGGATCTGCACCAGGCAGGACCCCGGCCGACCCGGCGTGGCGATCTCGACGGCGGCGCCGCTGTCGGAGACCGCCCACACGTTGAACAACCTGGCGCTGCTGCTCATCGTGGTCGCCGCGGTCGGCGTGGTGGGCGCCGCGACGGCGGGCCTGCTCATCGCGCGGGCCGCCCTGCGCCCGGTGGACCGGCTCACCGACGCGGTCGAGCACATCGCCCGTACGGAGGACCTCGACACCGAGATCCCCGAGGAGGGCAAGGACGAGATCGCCCGGCTGAGCCGTTCGTTCAACACCATGACGAGCGCGCTGAGCGCGTCGCGCGACCGGCAGCGCATGCTGATCGCCGACGCCGGGCACGAGCTGCGCACCCCGTTGACCAGCATGCGGACCAATATCGACCTGCTGCTGCGCAGCGAGGTCCTCGGCCGCGACCTCCCCGCCGACACGAAGCACAACGTGCTGACCAGCGTGAAGGCGCAGCTCCGCGAGCTGTCCAGCCTGGTCGGCGACCTGCTGGAGCTGGCCCGGCACACGCCGGCGGAGCCGTCCGTCCAGCCGGCGAACCAGATCATCGCGCTGCACGACGTGGTCGGCAACGCGGTGGAACGGGCCCGGCTGCGCGGCCCGGGCCTGCGGATCGAGGCCAAGACCGAGCCCTGGTACGTGCGCGGCGACGCCGGCTCGCTGGAGCGGGCCGTGATGAACCTGCTCGACAACGCGGTGAAGTTCAGCCCGCCGGGCGGCACGGTCGACGTACGGCTGCACGCCGACGACGGCGTGGGGGTGGGCGAGCTGACCGTACGGGACCACGGCCCCGGCATCCCGCCCGAGGAGCTTCCGTACGTCTTCGAGCGGTTCTGGCGTTCGCCGTCCGCGCGCAGCCTGCCGGGCTCGGGCCTCGGCTTGTCCATCGTCGACCTCGTGGCCAGGGAGTCCGGCGGCGACGTGACGGTGCTGCCCGCCGAGGGCGGCGGCACGCTGGCCCGGCTGCGCCTACCCGGCGTCCCCGCCGACTGAACACCAGGAATGCCGGCGGCGCACAGGAGCCCAGGCCGGTGACCTGGGCTCCTGTTATTTGGGTGCGCTGACTAGAGGGTGAGGGTCCAGCTGTCGAGGGTGCCGCTGTCAAGGGCGAACACGTCCTGGACCCGGAGTCGCCACGCGCCGTTGGCGGCCTCGCTGGACAGGTTCACCGTGTACGTGGCGTTCACGTTGTCGGCACCGTCGGAGCCGCTGGAGTTCTTCAGGCGGTAGCTGGTGCCGTCCGGGGCGAGCAGGTCGATCACCAGGTCACCGCGGTAGGTGTGGTTGATGTGCACCTCGGCCGTCGAGGCGGAGCCGGCGTTGCGGCCGCAGCCGGAGATGGTGATCGTGCTGGTCACCGCGGCGCCCGCGTCGGGGATGGCCACGTCGGTGCCGTTGGTGCCGGAGCAGGCCGGCGGTGGTGGCGGGGTGGTGCCGCCCGTGCCGGTGTACAGCAGCCGGTTGGGCGAGCCGCTCCCCGGACTGCCGACGACGCCCGTCGTGGCGTTGTTGACCATCGTGTCGCGTACCTGCTGCGGCGTGAAGGACGGGTTGCCGGCCAGGATCAGCGCGGCCGCGCCGGTCACGTGCGGGGTGGCCATCGACGTGCCGCTGATCGTGTTGGTGGCGGTGTCGCTGGAGTTCCAGGACGACGTGATGCCGACGCCGGGGGCGAAGATGTCGAGGCAGGTCCCGATGTTGGAGAACGAGGCCTTGGCGTCGTTCTGCTGGGTCGCGCCGACCGTGATGGCGGCGGGCACGCGCGCGGGCGACTGGGTGCAGGCGTTGAGCGGACGGCCGAGTGCGTCGCCGTTGCCGGCGGCGATGGCGTAGGTGACGCCCGAGTTGATCGAGTTGGTCACCGCGTTGTCGAGCGTGGTGTCCGCGCCGCCGCCGAGGCTCATGTTGGCCACGGCGGGCTTGACCGCGTTCGCGGTCACCCAGTCGATGCCGGCCACGACTCCCGCCGTGCTGCCGCTGCCGGAGTTGTTCAGCACCCGGACGGCGACGATCTGCGCGCCCTTGGCCACGCCGTACTGCGAGCCGGCGATGGTCCCGGCCACGTGGGTGCCGTGACCGTTGCCGTCCTGCGCGGTGTTGTCGTTGTCGACGGTGTCCCGGCCGTACGCGGCCCGGCCGCCGAAGGTCTGGTGCGTGATCCGTACGCCGGTGTCGATCACGTACGCGTGAACGTTCGAGGCCGTCGTGCTGAAGTCGTAGGCGTTGTTCAGCGGCAGGTTGCGCTGGTCGATGCGGTCGAGACCCCAGGACGGCGGGTTCGGCTGGGTGTCGGCGATGTGCACCTCGTGGTCCTGCTCGACGAAGGCGACCGCGGGGTCGGCGGCGAGTTGCCTGGCCTGGGCCTCGCTCATGCGTACGGAGAAACCGCGCAGCGCCTTCTGGTAGGTGTAGCCGAGCGTGCCATGGTGGCGGCCGGTCAGCTGCCGCGCGACCGTGGGTACGCCGCGCGCCCGCAAGGTGGCGTTGTTCTTGAGCCCGACGAGGTACTGGCCGCTCAGCGCACCGGGGCCGCGCGCGCTGAGGATGGTTCCGGTCGCCGGGGCGGCCGAGGCGGAGGGCACGAGACCGAGGACGAGCGTCATCGCCGCGACACCGGCGAAAAGCATACGTCTGACATGGAACGCCGGAGTCATGGCGGGGGTCTCCCATCTCACGGGCGGGGGCGTCGCCCTAGAGTGACTTGTTCCGGTAAGGACGGCAATACTCAGGAGTTAACTTGTTTCTCCGTTACCTCGGGAAATGAGGGTGACCTGGGCATTTGGCCGGTCCGGCGGCCCGCTGGTTTCGATGGGCTTTCATCCCATGGGGTACGAGAGCGCCCGGCATGGTCCGGGCCGCCGCCCCAGCCCTCCCTGGTGGGACGGCGGCCCGGGTCAGTGCCCCCTCTTCGGGATGGCGCGTACGTGACGGGAGCGTCCGACGAATTCGTTCGAACCTATTCGCATGAGGCGGACGGTTGGATGACTTCGGCGATGGACTAAGCGGGACGGGGGCGTCGCTTCCAGAAGGCCGGCCGCTCCGCCGCCGTGGCCGCCGCGAGAGTACGGATCGTACGGTCCCAGACGTCGGCCACCGGATCGCCCGAGCCGAGCCAGGCCGTCAGCCTGTCCAGCAGGTCGGACAGTTCTTTGAACCGGGCGTCGTCGATCCCGGCGGTGCGCAGCCCGGCGAGCAGCGCGTTCAGCCGGTCACGGAACTCGATCAGCAGCCGTCGGCGGTCGTCCTCGGATTGGCTTGCCGCGGCGCGCAGGGCCGTGAGCTCCTCCTCGAGCCGGCGGCGCGCCTCGCCCCAGGCGTCGGCGGGCTGGGGTCGCCGCCGCGCCGGCCTGGGCAGGGCCGCCTCGGGCATGGCGAGTGATCCGCGCCGGGGGGCCTGGGCCGGCCGGGCGGTGTCCGCCGCGAAGCCGGGCGGCGCCGCGGGCAGCCCGGCGGCGAGGAACATCGGGCCGGGCTGGGGAGCGGCCCAGCCGTCGGGGAACTCCACCGGCTGCGTCACCTGATGCGGCAGCTCGCCGGACGCCGCGATCCGGTTGTCGACCGCGACGAACGCCGTGAACCGGCACAGCACACCGAACCGCAGCGACGTGTCGACGATCCGGCGCTCGAGGTCGGCCGCGCCGGTCGTGACGTACCGGTCCTCCAGCTCACGCAGGTGCGCCCGGGCCCAGATCGAGGTGGCCGCCGGGTTGGCCGAGACGGTCGCCGTCGTACGCCGTTCCCATGCCGTGCCGTCCGGCCGGGTGCCGCGCAGCGCGAGGGCGCCGCGCGGGGTGCCCCGCCAGCGACCGCGCACGACCAGCGGCACCCCGGGGAAGAACGCGCCCAGCCGGGCCGGGGTGACGGTGTCGGGCACCAGGTCGAGGCCGTCGGCCGACAATGAAAGGCCGGTGACGAGCGGCGCCGCGATCCGGTGGTGGATGTGCTCCATCACCTCGTCGAGGTGGTCCTCGGACTCCACGAGCTCGGCCCGGCCGCCTCCGGCCGTGGCCAGCCGGTGCAGGAAGCCCGCGTTGACGGCGCGGTCGATGCCGACGGTGTGCACGCGCACGCCCGCCAGGGCCGGCGCCAGCGACCGGAGGATCTGGTCTTCGTTGCCGATCTGGCCGTCGGTGATCAGCACCAGCACCCGGTCGCGTTCCGGGTCGGTGAGCAGGGCCGTCGCACGCTGGAGCGGCGGCAGCATCTCGGTGCCGCCGCGGGCGCCCAGCCCGGCCAGGTGCTCGACGGCCCGGAACCGGTTGCGGTCCGTGGCCGGGGCCAGGCCTTCCGGCAGGTCGGGGGGTGAGTCGAGCTCGTGGTCGAAGGACAGTACGGCGAACCGGTCGGTCCCGGTGAGGGTGTCGACGATCCGGGCGGCGGCGCGACGGGCCGCGATGATCTTCCAGCCGCCCATGCTGCCGGACCGGTCCAGCACCAGCACGACGTCGCGTGGTCGGACCGTTGTCCCGCCGGCGGGCAGCGCGACGAGCGTGAACGTGCCCTCGGCGCCGGCCGAGCCCTCGGCGTCGGGGGTCAGGGACAGCGCCGACGACTCCCCGGGCGCGAAGCCGAGCCGCAGCAGGAAGTCGCGGTTCAACCGCTCGCCGGGATCGAGCCGTACGGTCGTCCGGCCGTCCGACTCCGACGTCGCCACCACGTGCAGGGCCGATCGGATCTCGGTCAGCGGCAGCCCGGCCGAGTCGACGTCGACCGTGACGGACAGCCGTACCGGATTGGGAAAGCCGGGCAGCAACACCGGCGGGCTGATCCGCGAGGCGTCCGGCACCGCGTCGGTGTCCCGCACCACGCCGTCCCCGGCCGGAGACTCGTCGAGCGCCGCGCCGGGGATGTAGCGGGGCGCGACGACGAGCGGGAACCGGAACGTCGCGGCCCCGTCCTCGTACGGCAGGGGCTGGTCGAGCCTGAGCCGAACGGTGACCCGCTCGCCGGGCAGGATGTTGCCGACCCGCATGGTGAACACGTCGGGGCGGTCCTCTTCGGCGATCGCGGCCCGCTTGCCCGCGGCGATCGCCGCGTCGTAGTCCTGCCGGGCCTGCCCGCGCTCCTTGAGCACGCCCTCGATGACGCGGTCGGCGGCCTCCATGCGCAACCCGGTCACCGCGGCCCGGTCCGGCAGCGGGAAGACGTACGTGGCCTCGAGCGGCACGTCGAACGGATTGCGGTACCCCTGCGTGACCTCGACCCCCGCCATGAGGCCGGTGACCGTGGCGTGCACGTCGACGGTGTCGAGCGGCAGGTTTCCCTTTTCGGTGGTGAGCGTGCCCAGGCCCGCGTCGGGGAGCGACGGCGGCTGCTCGGGCAACGACGTTATGTGCACGGTCATACCTGTTACCTTCCAGGCGCGGCCGGTGGTGCCGGCTCGGTACGGTCGGGGTCTTCGGGCGGTGCCGCGTGGATGCCGCGGCGGCGGAGCTCGTGGAGCAGCGGCCGGGCGGCGGCCTCGATCGCCGCGAGGTCGTCGGCGGAGAACTCATGTGCGCCGTCGTCGAGCAGCAGCGTCACCCCGGCCGCGAGCCGCAGCCCCGGTACGACGACCACACCGGGTGCCTCCTCCGGCCCGTCGGCGGCCGTACGTGCGAAACGTAGGGCCGCGGCCGGACGTACGGCGGGGGAGGGCGCCGCGGCGGACGGCGCATCGGCCCAGAACCGGGCGCGGGCCGCGCGCCGCGCGGCGGGAGTTCGATCCGGACCGGAGGGCAGCACCGACTCGGGCACCCGGGCGATGTCGCGCAGCGTGGCGTCGGTGGCGCCGGTGAGCTCGGCCTGGATCTCGGCGATCGCGCTGCCGGCCGCCTGCCGTCGCTTGACGGCGACGAGCTGGAGCAGGTGACGCGGGCCGTACAAGGCCGAACGGCCGCGGCGCCCGGACGGCGGGTCGAGCAGGCCGATCGTGGTGTACCAGCGGATGAGCCGCTCGTTGGGCGTATCGCGCACGCGGCCATTGACCTGCACGGGCTCGTCCGCCAGGGCGGCGCCCGCCAGCTCGGCCAGCTCACTGATCGTCCACGCGCTCTCCATGGCTCGATAGTGACACTGTAACGATGACAGTGTCAATATCGTGATGTCGGCAGGCATAGACCGGCGGCGCGCCCCATCCGCGAAATCTGACGAGCTTCCCGGTGAACAGGCCGTCACGATTTGCATCACGGCGAAGCGTGGACGCTGCCAGATGATCCAGTCATAATCGCCCCGTCGATCTGCTCGTACGCATCCGCTCGTCGCCTTTTTGACAACCCGGACACAGGTGTCAGAGAGTGCGGGCGACTTAGCTACTGGGCGTATCCGTAGCGTGTGTGTTCAATCGCGTCACGTCAGATACACCTGATGGCGCACATGATGCCCGCGTTTCAGACAAGTCATGAAAAATCCCAATCAACGACGCTAATTGCCTTTCTAAAGGATAGTTCGCCAATCACATTCGCGGGAACTCGATAGAGAATTCCGGTTACGTAGTACAGGTTCTGTTGAATCGGTAGAACGAACGCCGTAATGGCTTTACGTTCGGCGTTATGAATGACCGGCTTCTAGTGGAGGCAGTGCGATCACGCGATCCCGGCGCGGTCGGCGCGGTCTACGACGCGTACGCCGACCGCCTCTACGCGTTCTGCTGGTTCCAGCTGCGCAGCCGGGACGCCGCCCAGGTGGCACTCCGCGACACGCTCATCGTGGCCGAAGCGCACGTCGGCAGGCTGCGCGGCCCCGATCGGTTCGGCCCATGGCTGTACGCGATCGCCCGGGTCGAGTGCGGGCGGCGGCTGCCACCGGCCGGCCGGCGGCCCGACATCCAGATCGCCAGCCACGACCAGGACGACGTCGACCAGCGGATCACGGCGTGGGGCGCTGTGATGGCCCTGCCGCAGCTCAGCCGGGAGCTCATCGAGCTGCAGGTCCGCCATCAGCTATCAATCCCCGACCTCGCCGCCGTTTTCGCCATGTCGTCCAAAGAGGTGCAGGCCGCGCTCGAACAGGCGCGCGGCGAGCTCGGGGCGGCGCTCACCGCGGAGATCCTGGCGCACGAGGGCCCGTACGGCTGTCCCGGCCGGGCCGTCGTCCTGCGCGACCGTCACGGCGAGCTCACCGGCGAGCTGCGCGCACGGCTGCTGGACCATGCCAAGGAGTGCCAGGTCTGCGGCACGTTCCGGGCCGGCGCGGTGTCCCCGGCCAAGGTGTACGGCATGTTGCCGCAGGCCACGCCGCCGGACACGCTGCGGCTCCGGGTGATGAGCTGTTTCATCGATCCGGAATTGGTCACCTACCGGCTCTTCGTGGCCGACCGGTTGGAGGCGTTCGCGCCGAACGGCTTTCCCCTGCCGCGGCGGCACGCATTGCCCTGGCGCGGCTCGGGCGACGCCACCTCCGGTGCGGGCGCGCGGGGGCGGCGCCGACTGCACCTGGTCGGCGGGACCGCCGCCGCCGTCCTCGTCGTGGGCGTCGCGCTGACCCTCGTCCGGTGGGTCGGCGTCGCGCCTGATCACCGCGTCGGCCGGGCCACGGCCTCTGGGCCCACGCCCAGCGTGCAGGTGCCACAGCCTCCCGTACGGCCGCGCGCGCAAACCCCGCCGTCCGATTCGGGGGCCGGCGGGGGTGGTGCGTCACCGGTGTCGGCGACCTTTCCGCTCGGGGCCCGCGACTCGGCCGCGCCGCCCCTGGCGCCGCTGCCACCCCGTGATCACATGCGCTGGCCGGTCGGCACACCTGGCACGCCGGGTGGGGGCACGTATTCGCCGCCGAACGGGTCCCCGCCCGGCTGGCCGACGGACCCGACCCCGACAGATCCGCCGCCGACGGAGCCCGGCCCGACAGAGTCGACCCCGGCGGAGCCGACCACGACGCCCACCTCGAGTGGCCCCATCCGTCCGCCGCCGAGCGACCCCACGCCGACGGTCACGCCGTCGCCGGCACCCTCGCAGCCATCGTCCACGCCGCCCGCCGAGCCCTCGAGGAGCCCGGCACCGCAGCCGAGCGAGACCTCACCCAGCGCCGCCTGAGTAACCCCGGTCGCAGGGTCGCTCAGGGCGCCGGGATCAGGGACTTCGACTGCTCTGGCCTTGCGCTCTACGCGGCGTCCCGGCCCCGTCAGTGGCCTTTGTCGATCAGGCGTTTGCGGGACCGCTCGATCTCGGCCTCGGCATCGGTACGGCCGACCCAGCTCGCGCCCTCGACCGACTTGCCCGGCTCGAGGTCCTTGTAGACCTCGAAGAAGTGCTGGATCTCCAGCCGGTCGAACTCGGGCACGTCGCCGATGTCGCGCATGCGCTCGTGCCGGGGATCGCCGGACGGCACGCACAGCACCTTGTCGTCGCCGCCGGCCTCGTCCTGCATGCGGAACATGCCGATGGCGCGGCACCGGATCAGGCAGCCGGGGAACGTCGGCTCCTGCAGCAGCACCAGGGCGTCGAGCGGGTCGCCGTCGTCCCCAAGGGTGCCCTCGATGAACCCGTAGTCGGCCGGATACTGGGTCGCCGTGAACAGCATCCGGTCCAGCCGGATCCGGCCGCTCTCATGATCCATCTCGTATTTGTTGCGCTGTCCCTTTGGAATCTCGATGACCACGTCGAATTCCACGATGTCCTCCGCTCCCCGAGCGGTCGCCGGTCTGTGAAAACCTTCTCTCCGTACACCAGGATGTCTCACGACTCCGAGTAGCGACGCGGCGAGAGGGGTGGTCGTGCTCGAGCACTTGCTCAGACGCGAGCCGATCGTGGCCGCCGGCACGCTGCTCCTGCTCAACGTGTTCGTCGCGGTCGCCGGCGCCGCCGTGGTGAAGCTCACCCCCAAACGCGACCTCGCCGTCCAGCCGCCGGCCGTGGCACAGCGCGCGATCGTCTCGCCGAACGGCGGCACCGCGGCCGCGGGCACCGCGGCGCCGCTGCCCAGCGCCGGCACGCTGGCCGCTCAGCTGACCGGGCCGATGCAGCTGGCCGGCGCGCCGATCAACGCGATCGTGATCGACCCCACCACCCGCCGGGTGCTGTACGACCAGCGGTCGCAGATCCCGCTCGTCCCCGCGTCGACCACCAAGATCGTCACGTCGACGGCCGCACTGGCCGCCCTCGGCGCCGATCACCGCCTGACCACCAAGGTCGTCACCTCCGGCCAGAACAGAATCGTGCTCGTCGGCGGCGGCGACCCCACGCTGGCCAGCCGGCCCACGAGCGGCTTCCCCAAGTACGCCTCGCTGCCCGACCTGGCCAAACGTACGGCGGCCGCGCTCAAGGCGGCGGGCACCAAGCGCGTCCGGCTCGACTACGACACCTCGCTGTACGACGGATCGCGCACCGGGCCGGGCTGGAAGCCGAACTACATTCCCGAGGGCAGCGTCGCCCCGGTAACCGCCCTCGCCGTCGACGAGGGCCGGGCCCGGCCGAACATCTGTGAAGAGGACGCCACGGCGCCACGTGCCGCCAACCCGCCGGTGGCCGCCGCGCAGAAATTCGCTCAACTGCTGTCGCGGCGCGGCATCCAGGCAAGGCTCGGCTCTCAGGTCTCGGGCGGTGGGTCGGGGCAGGTTGGTCGGGGAAGCGCGGCCACGAAGAGCGCCCGGCAGCTGGCCATGGTGCAGTCCCCGCCGATGACGGCCCTGGTGGAGCACACGCTCGAGTGCAGCGACAACGACCTGGCGGAGGCGCTGGCCCGGCAGGTCGCGATCAAACAGGGCCGGTCCGCCGACTTCGCCGGCGCCGCCCAGGCGGTGCACCAGGTGCTGGCCGGCATCGGCGTGGCCGACGGTGTCCAGGTGTACGACGGCAGCGGGCTGTCCGTCCGCAACCGGATCTCGCCGTCGGCGCTGGCAAGAATCGTGGCGCTGGCCGCGTCCAGCCGCCACCCCGAGCTGCGGCCGGTGATCACCGGTATGCCGGTCGCCGGCTTCTCCGGGACGCTCGAGGACCGGTACTCCGGCGGCGGCACCCACAACGGCGCGGGGGCCGTACGAGCCAAGACCGGCACGCTGTCCGACGTGAGCACCCTCGCCGGGCTGGCGTACGACGCCGACGGGCGGGTGCTCGCCTTCGCCTTCATGGTCAACAACGTCAAGTCGGTGGCGGCGGCGCGGGTGGCCCTCGACCGCCTCGCCTCGGTGGTGGCCGGCTGCGGGTGCCGCTGAGAGACTGAGCTGCAGGGAGCTACCCGAGCCGTCCGTTCGTTGGGCCGGGAGACGCCTCGTTACTGGGTACGGAACGTACGGTGGGAGTCGAGGCCCGACCATAGGCCAGAGAGCGGGTAATTAAGTGGTCACTTCGATGATCGACTGGAACGTCGCCGTCCAAACCGGAATTCGCCTGGTCCGGCCGGGCCCGCAGGTCAGCTCGGAGGATGCCAGGCGCGTCGTGACCCAACTGCGCGAGCTGTCGCAGGTGGCGCAGGGGCACGTACGCGACTTCACCGGCATGGATGGGGCGCTCGACCCGTCTCCGGCGCAGGTGGTCGACCGGCCCGGCTGGATCCGGGCCAACGTCGACGGGTTTCGCGTCGTGCTGGAGCCGCTGATGGATCAGCTGGCCGAGCGGCGCGGCCCCGGTCTGCTCGGCGGCGGCGCGGGCGCGGCGGTCATGCAGGCCGTGGGCTCGCGGGTCACCGGCATTCAGGTCGGCTCGATCCTCGCCTACATGGCAGGGCGAGTCTTGGGGCAGTACGAACTGTTCCTGCCGCCGGATCCGGACGGCCGGGCGCCGACCGGGCGGCTCACCTTGGTCGCGCCCAACATCGTCCAGGTCGAGCATGAGCTCGGCGTCGACCCGGACGACTTCCGGCTCTGGGTGTGCCTGCACGAGGAGACGCACCGGGCGCAGTTCGCCTCGGTGCCCTGGCTGCGCACGTACGTACAGGAGCAGATGACGGAGTTCCTGCTCGCGTCCGACCTCGACCCGGGGGCGCTGCTGGAGCGGCTGCGCGAGGCGGCCGGTGCGGTCGCCGACGCGGTCCGGGGCGGTGAGGGCAGCCTGATCGAAGCCATGCAGACGCCCGAGCAGCGCAAGATCCTCGACCGGCTCACCGCGATCATGACCCTCGTCGAGGGCCACGGCGACTACGTCATGGACGCCGTCGGGCCCGAGGTGGTGCCGTCGGTCGCCGAGATCCGCTCCCGGTTCCAGAGCCGCCGCGACGGCAGCGGCCGGCTCGACAAGACGATCCGCCGTCTGCTCGGCCTCGACCTCAAGATGAAGCAGTACGCCGACGGCTCCAAGTTCGTCCGCGCGGTGGTCGGCCAGGTCGGCATGGCCGAGTTCAACCGGGTCTGGACGTCGCCCGAGACGCTGCCCACGCAGGACGAGATCAAGGAGCCGGCGAGCTGGATCGCCCGGGTCGTCGGCACTCACGCCATCGAGGCCGGCTCCAACGGCCGCGCGCTGAGCGGCGCCGAGAGCCCGAGCGCCGACGTCGGCGACGAGCGGCCAGGTGAGGCCGACGCGGGCGACGCGCGACCGGGCGACGCCGACCCGGGCGACGACAAGTCCTGAGCGTGCCGTGGGTCCCGATCCGGCGGTCGCGGCCGTCCGGAACGCCGTCCGCCGGGCGCTGAACGGGCTCGACCAGGACGCGCTTGTGCTCGTCGCGTGCAGCGGCGGCGCCGACTCACTCGCGCTGGCCGCCGGCGTCGCGTTCGAGGCGCCTCGGGCGGGCCGGCGCGCGGGCGGCATCACGGTCGACCACGGGCTCCAGGACGGGTCCGCGGAGCGCGCCGGCCAAGTCGTACGAACCCTGCGCGACCTCGGCCTCGAGCCCGTGGAGTCGGTCGCGGTCAAAGTGGACGAGTACGGCGGCGGCCCGGAGGCGGCGGCGCGGGCGGCCCGGTACGACGCACTCCAGGAAGCGGCCGCCCGGCTGACGGCGCCGGCCGTAGTGCTCGGCCACACTCTCGACGACCAGGCCGAGACGGTATTGCTCCGGCTGGCCCGCGGCTCCGGCGCCCGCTCGCTGGCCGGGATGCCGGCGGCCTTCGACCGAGGCGCCGTCCGCTTCGTCCGCCCACTGCTCGACCTCGACCGCGCCACCACCTACCGGGCCTGCCGGGCGCTGAGCCTGCGGGTCTGGGACGATCCGCACAACGCCGACCCCGCGTACACCAGGGTGCGGGCCCGGCACGACGCCCTCCCCGCCCTGGAGCGAGCCCTGGGGCCCGGCGTGGCCGCCGCGCTCGCCCGTACGGCCCGGCTGCTGCGCGACGACGCCGATGCCCTCGACGCCTGGGCCGAGCGGGGCGCCCGCGAGGCCGCGGACGACGACGGCGCGCTGGACGTGACGGCCCTGGCCGGGCTACCGCGCGCCGTCCGTACGAGAGTGCTGCGCCAGGCCGCGATCGCCGCGGGCAGCCCGCCCGGCTCCCTCGCCGCCGTGCACGTCGACGAAATGGACCGGCTCGTCACGACCTGGCACGGGCAACAGCACGTTGACCTCCCCGGGTGCGTACGGGCCGTACGGCGGTATGGGAGGCTGCTGCTGCTCAGGCGGTAACGCTCCTTGGGGGGGTTGTGGACGAACAGGACATGGGCGCCGATCTGGAGAAGGTGCTCATTCCCGAGGTCGAACTGCAAGCGAAGATCAGCGAGCTGGCCGCCCAGATCAGCACCGATTACGCGGATCGCGAACTACTTCTCGTCGGGGTGCTCAAGGGCGCGGTCATGGTCATGGCCGACCTGGCCAGGGCGCTGTCCATCCCGGTCGAAATGGACTGGATGGCCGTGTCGTCGTACGGCTCCGGCACCAAGTCGTCCGGAGTGGTGCGCACCATCCTCGACCTCAAGGCCGACATCACCGACCGCGACGTGCTGCTCGTCGAGGACATCGTCGACTCGGGGCTGACGCTCGCCTGGCTGATCAGCAACCTGCGGTCGCGCCACCCCGCCTCGCTGGAGGTGTGCGCCCTGCTGCGCAAGCCCGAGGCGGCGCGGATCGAGGTGGACGTCAGATACGTGGGCTTCGACATCCCGAACGAGTTCGTCATCGGCTACGGCCTCGACTATGCGGAGAAGTACCGGAACCTGCCGTTCGTCGGGACGCTCGCCCCCCATGTGTACGGCGGCGCCTAGAAGTGCTCCTGCCTGCCGGCCAGGCCATACGGGCGCCCGGCCACTGTGGGAACAACATTGACTAGCCAGTACGTTGCTACCTGCGAGATGGTACGCCGGTGATCGTTGGCTGTGACCTTCACCCTGGCCGGTGTACCTTCGGTATCCCGGCTGTAAAGCGGGGTAACCACTAGGGAGACCGCCTCAGTAGGCCTCCGTGCGAGCATGAAGGTCTGATGGGGTTTTCGCAGACGCTGGTCAGGAGGGACGGGCCCCGGAAGGGGAGCCGGATAAATGGACGTCAAGCGCTATTTCCGCGGTCCGCTGCTGTGGATCCTGCTGTTCGGCCTGTTGGTCGCCCTGGTGATGTGGGGTGTCAACCCCGGTGGGTCGTACGAGAAGACCGACACCTCGAAGGTCATCGCGGCGATCAACAACAACCAGGTGAAGTCCGCACTGGTGGTCGACAAGGACCAGCGGATCGAGATCACTCTTAAGGACAGCGGCAAGAAGCAGCAGGCCTCCTGGGTGGACGGTCAGGGCAAGGACCTGGCCAACCTGCTCCAGCAGAAGGCCCAGCAAGGCCAGCTGCCCGGCGGCTACAACGTGCAGGTCCCCAAGCAGAACCTGTTCGTGAGCCTGCTCTTCAGCTTCCTGCCGATCGTCGTCGTCGTGCTGATCTTCCTGTTCATCATGAACCAGATGCAGGGCGGCGGCTCGCGCGTCATGAACTTCGGCAAGTCCAAGGCGAAGCTCCTCACCAAGGACACCCCGAAGACGACCTTCGCCGACGTGGCAGGAGCCGACGAGGCCATCGAGGAGCTGCAGGAGATCAAGGACTTCCTGCAGAACCCGGCCAAGTTCCAGGCCATCGGCGCCAAGATCCCCAAGGGCGTGCTGCTGTACGGCCCGCCCGGTACCGGTAAGACGCTGCTGGCCCGCGCGGTCGCCGGCGAGGCGGGCGTGCCGTTCTACTCGATCTCCGGGTCGGACTTCGTCGAGATGTTCGTCGGTGTCGGCGCGTCCCGGGTCCGCGACCTGTTCGAGCAGGCCAAGGCCAATGCCCCGGCGATCATCTTCATCGACGAGATCGACGCCGTCGGCCGGCACCGTGGTGCGGGCCTCGGCGGCGGGCACGACGAGCGTGAGCAGACTCTCAACCAGCTGCTCGTCGAGATGGACGGGTTCGACGTCAAGGGCGGCGTGATCCTGATCGCCGCGACCAACCGGCCCGACATCCTCGACCCGGCGTTGCTGCGCCCCGGCCGGTTCGACCGGCAGGTCGTCATCGACCGCCCGGACCTCGAAGGCCGCAAGGGCATCCTGCGCGTGCACGCGCGCGGCAAGCCGTTCACCCCGGACGTCGACCTCGACACTATCGCGCGCCGTACGCCCGGCTTCACCGGCGCCGACCTGGCCAACGTCATCAACGAGGCGGCGCTGCTCACCGCGCGCTTCGATCGCAAGCAGATCGACATGGCCACGCTCGAGGAGTCGATCGATCGCGTGATGGCCGGGCCGGAACGCAAGACCAGAGTCATGTCCGAGTCCGAGAAGAAGATCATCGCCTATCACGAGGGCGGCCATGCCCTAGTGGCGCATGCGCTGCCCAACGCCGACCCCGTGCACAAGGTGACGATCCTGCCGCGCGGACGCGCCCTGGGCTACACCATGACGCTGCCGATGGAGGACAAGTTCCTCACCACGCGCTCGGAGATGATGGACCAGCTCGCGATGCTGCTGGGCGGCCGGACGGCCGAGGAGCTCGTCTTCCACGAGCCGACGACCGGCGCGGCCAACGACATCGAGAAGGCGAGCTCCATCGCGCGCAACATGGTCACCGAGTACGGCATGAGCGAGCGGCTCGGCGCCCGCAAGTTCGGCACCGGTGCGGGTGAGGTCTTCCTCGGCCGCGACGTGGGCCACGAGCGCGACTACTCCGAGGACATCGCCTCGGCGATCGACGACGAGGTGCGGCGGCTCATCGAGTCCTCCCACGATGTCGCCTGGGAGATCCTCGTCGAGTACCGCGACGTCCTCGACGATCTCGTGCTCCAGCTCATGGAGAAGGAGACCCTCTCCAAGGACCAGGTGCTCGAGGTCTTCTCGCCCATCGAGAAGCGGCCGCTGCAGAAGTCCTATACGGGCTACGGCAAGCGACTGCCGTCCGACCGGCCGCCGGTGCTGACGCCCAAGGAGCTTGCCCTCATGGGTCCCAAGGACGTACAGGACCTGGCGCAGGGCAACGGCGGTCAGCGGTCCGTCGAGCCGGCCGAAGAGCAGGGCGACCGCGAAGGCTGACGGCGTGCCTCCGGCTGAGGATGACGGCGTGCCGTTCAGGGAGGGCGACCCCCCTGAGCCTCCCGCCGCATTCGACCACGCGCGCATCGAAAAGGCCGTACGCGAGATCCTGATCGCGATCGGGGAGGATCCCGATCGCGACGGGCTCGTCGACACCCCGGCCCGGGTGGCCCGCGCCTACGCCGAGCAGTTCGCCGGGATGCGGCAGACCCCCGAGGACGTCCTCAACACCGTCTTCGACGTCGACCACGACGAGATGGTCCTGGTCAAGGACATCGAGGTCTACAGCACCTGTGAGCACCACATGGTGCCGTTCCACGGCGTGGCGCACATCGGGTACACGCCCAACAAGAGGGGCCAGATCACCGGGCTGTCCAAGCTGGCCAGGCTGGTGGATGTGTACGCCCGGCGGCCGCAGGTGCAGGAGCGGATGACCAGCCAGATCGCGGACGCGCTGATGCAGGTCCTGGAGCCGCGCGGCGTGATCGTGGTGATCGAGGCCGAGCACCTGTGCATGACGATGCGCGGCGTACGGAAGCCGGGCGCTAAGACGGTCACCTCGGCGGTACGCGGCGACTTCCGCGACCACGCCGAAACGCGCGCCGAGGCGATGAGCCTCATCCTCGGCCGCTCATAGACCCCGTAACCCAATCGGGATCGGGACGGATCTGTAACCCTCACGGTCGGCCCGGACGCGATCGGGGTGCCGCCAGGCATCCCCGCGATCACCGGCTGATCAGGCACGTTGGTGTGGTGCGCGAGCCAGTGGGGCCCGCCGGCCCACGGTGTTACCGTGGCGGAGGCGTACCCGCCGGGCGCTCGCGGCCGCCCTGCCGCCCGAGCCGTCCGGGCTTTCCGGCACGGAGTCGGGTGCAGGCTGGCTACGCTGTGGGGCCGTGATGGTGGATACGAAGGGCGAAACGGCGAGCGGCCCGGACAAGGTTCCGACCGCCCGTGAGCCGGACCGCAGAAGGCGGCGCCGTTGGGTCCCCGCCGTCGCGGGCTGGCTGTGCCTGCTGACCGGGTTGATCGACGTGCTCGGCGGGGTCGCCCCCGAGTGGCACAACCGGATGCTGACCATCACCGAGATCATTCCGGGGGCCTTCACCAACGCAGCCCGTACCGCGACGGTCATCACGGGCCTGCTGCTCATACTGTTGTCGCACGCGTTGCGCCGCCGGAAGGCGCGGGCGTGGCGCGCGGTCGTGGTGCTGCTGGCACTCAGCATCGTGTTCCACGTCGTCCGCGAGTTCGCCATCGGTGAGGCCCTGGTCACCGCGCTCATGCTGGGCGCGCTGATCTATTACCGCGACGAGTTCTACGCCGTCGGCGACCCCCGTACACGGTGGCGGGCACTGTGGGTCGGGGCGATGCTCGCTGTCACGAGCATCGTCATCGGGCTGACGTTCATCGCCTTCAACCATCACGCGCTGCGCGCCGACTACTCGTTCGGCACCCGGCTGCAGCACGTGTTGATGGGGCTGGTCGGCGTGCACGGCCCGGTCGACTTCAAGATCGACCGTCGCAACGATCTGCTCGACCTGATCCTGGGCAGCCTCGGCCTGTTCACCGCTTTCGTCACGGCGTTCCTGTTCCTCCGTCCGGCCGAGCCCGCGCCCGCGCTGTCCGACGACGACGAGCAGAAGATCCGCGACCTGCTGGTCAAGCAGGGCGCCCGCGACTCGCTCGGCTACTTCTCGCTGCGTCGCGACAAGAGCGTCATCTGGTCGCCGACCGGCAAGGCGTGCGTCACGTACCGGGTGGTCTCCGGTGTGATGCTCGCCGGTGGCGACCCGATCGGCGACCCCGAGGCCTGGCCGGGCGCGATCAACGCCTTCCTCGACGAGGCCGACCGGCACGCCTGGGTGCCCGCGGTGATGGGCTGCAGCGAGGTGGGCGCCGAGGTGTGGTGCCGTGAGGGCGGCCTCGCCGCCCTGGAGTTCGGCGACGAGGCATTCATTGACGTCGCCGAGTTCAGCCTCGAAGGCCGGCCGATGCGCAACGTACGGCAGATGGTCAACAGGGTGGCGCGGCAGGGCTACGTCGCCGAGCTCAGGCGCGAGAAGGACTTCACCGCCGAGGAGCTCGAGTCCCTCTGGAACCAGGCCGGCGCCTGGCGCGGCACCGACACCGAGCGCGGGTTCTCCATGGCGCTGGGCCGCATGGGTGAGCCGGGCGACGGCGACTGCGCCATCGCGACCGCGACCAAGGACGGCGAACTGCACGCCTTCCTGCACTTCGTGCCCTGGGGTACCGACGGGCTCTCGCTCGACCTGATGCGGCGCGACCGGGCCGCCCAGCCAGGCCTCAACGACTACCTGATCGTGGAGGCCATCAAGGCCGCCTCCGACCTCGACGTCAAGCGGCTGTCGCTCAACTTCGCGGTGTTCCGCGCGGCGCTGGCCCGCGGTGAGCGGATCGGCGCCGGCCCGGTGCTGCGCGCGTGGCGCGGGGTGCTGGTCTTCCTGTCCCGGTGGTTCCAGATCGAGTCGCTGTACAAGTTCAACAGCAAGTTCAACCCGGTCTGGCAGCCGCGCTTCTTCGTCTACCCCAGCCTCAACGACACCCCGCGGATCGCGCTCGCCGCCCTCGAGGCCGAGGCCTTCATCGTCTGGCCGCGGCTGCGCATCCCGGGCGTCCGCCGGCCGTCCCGTGGAGGTACACGAGGGGCATAGGCTGGCGGGTGTGACGACGACCTCCGCCAGGGCCGTTCCGGGGCTTCCCGATCCCGGGCGCTGTCTCGTCATGGGCGTGGTCAACGTCACCCCCGACTCCTTCTCCGACGGGGGCCTGTGGTTCGACACCGACGCCGCGATCCGGCACGGGCTCGACTTGGTCGCCGAGGGCGCCGACATCGTCGACGTCGGCGGCGAGTCCACGCGGCCCGGCGCGCAGCGGGTCTCCGAGGCCGAGGAGCGCAGGCGGGTGCTGCCGGTCATCGAGTCGCTCGCCGCGGAGGGTGTGGCCGTCAGCGTCGACACCATGCGGGCCGAGGTGGCCGCGGCCGCGATCACCGCCGGGGCCCGGCTGGTCAACGACGTCAGCGGCGGGCTGGCCGATCCGGCGATGCCGCGCGTAGTGGCCGCCGCCAACGTGCCGTACGTCGTGATGCACTGGCGCGCGCACAGCCATGACATGGACAAACGGTCGGTGTACGCCGATGTGGTACGCGAGGTCGTCGACGAGCTGAAGACCCGGATCGGCGCCGTGGTGGCCGAGGGCGTCGACCCGTCGCTGATCATCGTCGACCCGGGTCTCGGCTTCGCGAAGCGTCCGGAGCATGGCCACAATTGGTCGCTGCTCGCCCACCTCGACGCCCTGCGGGCACTGGGCCACCCGGTGCTCCTCGCGGCCTCTCGCAAACGGTTCCTCGGCCGGCTGCTCGCCGCGCCCGACGGCACGCCGCGACCGTTCGGCGAGTGCGACGACGCGACGGTCGCGATCACGGCGATCACCGCCGCTGCGGGCGCGTGGTGCGTGCGCGTCCACCAGGTCCGGCCGAACGCCGACGCCGTGCGGGTGGCCGCCGAAATCACCGCCGCCCGTGGGTGATCCCATGGACGACGAGCGCGCAGTGGAACTGGCCAACACCGAGTTCTACGCCGCCTTCGAAGCCGTCGACCTGGAGCGCATGTCGAAGGTGTGGGCCGCGGGGCAGTTCGCGGCTAGTGTGACGTGTGTGCATCCCGGGTGGCCGATGCTGCGCGGGCGGGCCGAGGTGCTGCGGGCATGGGCTCTGATCATGGCGAACACGCCGTACATCCAGTTCGTGCTCACCGACGTGAACATCGACGTTCACGGCGACCAGGCCATCGTCACCTGCGGGGAGAACATCCTTACAGCCGACGAGGACACCGACACCGGGTTCCTGGCCGGCGGCAGTGTGGTGACGACCAACATCTTCGTCCGCGACGAGTCCGGCGACTGGCGGCTCTGGCTGCACCACGGCTCACCCGTGCTGAACCGAGCGGTCGACGACGAGGAGCCCGACCAGTGATCACCGAGCGCGCCGGGACGCCTGGACAGGTGACCGGGGACAGGCTGGCGCTGACGGGGTTGCGGGCGCGCGGGCGGCACGGATTTTTGCCGGCCGAGCGCGAGCTGGGTCAGGAGTTCGTGGTCGACGTCGTGCTCGGGCTGGACACGAGCCCGGCCGCCGCCCAGGATGATCTGTCGCGTACCGTCGACTATGGAACACTCGCGGGCCGCCTGGTGTCCCTTATTGAGGGACCGCCGGTCAATCTGATCGAGACGCTGGCCGAACGGCTGGCGGCGGTCTGTCTCGACGCTCAACACGTTGAGGAGGTGGAGGTCACGGTGCACAAGCCGAACGCGCCCATCCCACATGCGTTCGAGGACGTGTCCGTGACGATCCATCGCGTGCGCGCCTAGCCGTCGCGCGGCGAGGACGAGGAGAGACGAGCGCGACCCATGAACAGGAGCCGCCAATGACCCAGCCCGACCGTACGCCGACCGGTGGGCACATGCTGGTCAAGCATCGCACCGTGCTGTCGCTCGGCAGCAACCTGGGGGACCGCCTCGACAACCTGCAGGAGGCCGTCGACGCGCTGTTCGACGCTCCCGGGCTCGACTTCGTCGCCCTATCGCCGGTGTACGAGACGGCGCCGGTCGGCGGCCCCGATCAGCCTGACTTCCTCAATATCGTGCTCATCGCCGAGACCCGGCTGACCCCGGAGACGCTGCTGGAACGGGTGCTGAGCATCGAGGACGCGATGGAGCGGGTACGCACCGTCCGCTGGGGGCCGCGCACGCTCGACATCGACATCGTCCAGTTCGGCGACGTCTCCTCCGACGACCCGGACCTCACGCTGCCGCACCCCCGCGCGCACGAGCGGAGCTTCGTGCTGGTGCCGTGGCAGGACGTCGAGCCGGACGCCTGGCTCCCCGGGCACGGCGCCGTCGCCGACCTGCCCGCGGCCAAGGCCAACTCCGGTGTGCACCGCCGCGACGACATGAGTCTGCAGCCGCCGGCGTGAGCGAGCGACGAGCCGCCAGGCAAGGAGTCGAGCGAACAATAAGCACAGCGGTCTCGGCGAACGCGGCCGACGAGCGCAGCGAGGCGGCAGCGTGAGTCCGACCCGTCCGGCGATCCTGGTCGCCCTCGTCGTCGGCGTCGCCGCGCTGGTCTGGGGGATACTGCAGCTCGCGTACGTCTCGCTGCCGCCCCTCCCGTGGACGGCGGTCCCGACGCTGCTCCTGCTCGCCCTCGGCGAGATCGTCACGGCCATCAACACCCGGGCGCGGATCCAGCGCAAGCCCGACACCAAGCCGGTGGAGCCGCTCGTCGTCGCCCGGTTCGTCGCGCTGGCCAAGGCGAGCGCGTACGCCGCGACCGCGCTGGCCGGCGTGTTCGGCGGCTTCGTGCTCTATCTCGCGTCGTCGCTCGACAAGGACACCCCGCGCCGCGACTTCATCGTCAGCGCCGGCTCCGTCGTCGCCGCGCTCGTGCTCGTCGGTGCCGCTCTGTTCCTCGAGTACAGCTGCCGAGTGCCCAAGGGCCCGGACGACGAGGACGACCACCGCGACGCGAGCCGCACCTGAAGGCCTATCCGCAGAAACGGCTACTTGTCGATGTCGCCGACGACGAAGAACATCGAGCCGAGAATCGCGATCATGTCGGCGACGAGGTTGCCCGGCAGCAGCTCGGACAGCACCTGGATGTTGCTGTACGAGGCGGAGCGCAGCTTCATGCGCCACGGCGTCTTCTCACCGCGCGAGACGAGGTAGTAGCCGTTGATGCCGAGCGGATTCTCCGTCCAGGCATACGTATGGCCCTCCGGCACCTTGAGCACCTTGGGCAGCCGCACATTGATCGGGCCCGGCGGCAGCTCGGCAAGCCGGGCCAGGCACACCTCGGCGAGGTCGAGCGACACCTGCGCCTGGTCGAGCAGGCACTCGAACCGGGCCAGGCAATCGCCCTCGGTGCGCGTGACGACCCGTACGTCCAGGTCCCCGTAGGCGAGGTAGGGCTCGTCGCGGCGCAGGTCGAAGTCGACGCCGGAGGCCCGGGCGATCGGGCCGGACACGCCGTACTGCAGGATCTGCTCGCGGCTCAGCACACCGACGCCGCGGGTGCGGGCGCGGAAGATCTCGTTGCCGTGGATGAGGTTGTCGATGTCGGACATCCGCCCGCGCACACCCTGCACGGCCTGACCGGCGCGGTCGAGCCAGCCGAGCGGCGGCTCCTCCTTGAGCCCGCCCACCCGGTTGAACATGTAGTGCATGCGTCCGCCGGAGATCTCCTCCATGACGCGCTGCAGGTATTCGCGCTCGCGGAACGCGTAGAAGATCGGCGTGATCGCGCCCACCTCGAGGGGGTACGACCCGAGGAACATCAGGTGGTTGAGCACGCGGTTGAGCTCGGCCAGCAGCGTGCGCAGCCAGACCGCGCGCTCCGGCACCTCCATGCCGAGCATGCGCTCCGCGGCCAGCACGACGCCCAGCTCGTTGGCGAAGGCCGACAGCCAGTCGTGCCGGTTGGCCAGCACGATGATCTGCCGGTAGTCGCGGACCTCGAACAGCTTCTCCGCGCCCCGGTGCATGTAGCCGATGATCGGCTCGGCGTGGGCGATGCGTTCGCCGTCGAGGGTCAGCCGCAGCCGGAGCACGCCGTGCGTGGACGGATGCTGGGGGCCGATGTTGAGGATCATGTCCTCGGTGGCCAGTTCCTTGGCGCCCGCCCCGATGCCGACGGTCCGCTGGGTAGTCAACCGAACCTCCTCGCCAGCCGCGGCGTGGTAGTTGTACCAATCGTGCCACGGGAGGGGTGCCGAGACTCCGGCGGTTCCGGTTGACTATGGAACGAGATGAACGCGCCTCGAGATGATCGTCCGTACGAGGGCCAGCCGCCCGGGCGGCCCGCCGTACGACCCGAGATGCTGCCGCCGGGCGCGGCCCAGGCGCCCTACGGCGCCGCACAGTCGAACGTGCCGACGGGCTCGAACGGCTCTGCCGACCAGGCCTTTGTGCCGCCGCCCGGCACGCGGTGGACGCCGGTCTCGCCGCGGCTGGCCTGGCACCGGCGCATCTCCGTGCTGCTCGCCGGCGTGGCGGCCGCGGCCGTCGGCGGGCTGGCGGTGTGGTGGACCGGCGGCGTGGTCGGCACGATCGTCTGGGTGGTGGCCGTGGCCATCTCCTGCGGGCTCGGCTGGGTCGTGGCCGAGCTCGGCCAGCGGTCGCTCGGCTACGTCGAGCGCGCCGACGACCTGCTCGTCACGTACGGCGTGATCGTCCGGCGGCTCGTCGTCGTGCCGTACGGCCGGATGCAGTATGTCGACGTGACGGCGGGCCTGCTGGAGCAACTGCTCGGCATCGCGACCGTACGGCTGCACACGGCGGCCGCCGGCACCGACGCCCGCATCCCTGGGCTGCCCGCGGCCGAGGCGGCGCAGTTGCGCGATCGCCTCACCCAGCGCGGCGAAAACCGGGCGATCGGCCTATGACCGGGCCGTACGGTCAGCATCCGCCGGGCCAGGGACCGTACGGGCCGGGCCCCTATGGGCAGCGTCCTTACGGGCCGGGTGAACCGTACCCGCAGTACATCCCGCCCGGCTATGTCCACCCCGGGCAGGCCCATCAGGGCCAGGGGCCGCCGGAGTTCAGCCCGCCGGGCTCGGGCTACCGGGCCACCGCACGGTTCTCCCAGGGGCGGCACCGGCCGCACTGGGCGACGGCGGTGCTGCGGGGCCTGACGATCCTCATCGTCTACCTGCTCTTCGTGGTCACCCTCGTGATCTCGGAGGGCACGTCCGACCCGAAGTTCGCGATCACCTCTACCGAGCTGCGCTGGTTCTTCGTGGTGACCGGCCTGGTCGTGCTGGCCGGGGCGGGCGGCGGCATCTGGGTGTGGGCGGTGACCCGGTTCTGGATCAGCGAGAACGACGTGATGGTCGAGACCGGGCTGTGGCGCCGCCGCACCCGGCGCATTCCGCTCTCCCGGGTGCAGGCCGTCGATCTCGTCCGACCGCTGGTGACGCGCGGGCTCGGCCTCGCGGAGGTACGGATCGAGCTCGCGGGCGGCGACGAGGCCGAGATCGCGCTGCGCTATCTCGGCCGGGCGGCGGCCCAGGACCTGCGCGCCGAGCTGCTGGCCCGGGCCGCCGGGCTGCCCGGCTACACGCCGGAGGCGCCGGAACGGCTGTTCTGGCGGGTCAAGCAGGGCACCCTGTTCGCCTCGCTCACGCTGAAGCTGCCCGTCCTCGGCGCGTCGGTGCTCTTCGTCGTGCTGGTGTCGATCGGGATCATCTACGCCGAGCTGGGGGTGCTCGGGGCCGCGGTGCCGATCCTGCTCGGCCTGCTCCGGGCCGTGGCCGCGCCGCTGATCGTGTACGGCGGGTTCAGCATCTCCGCGTCCCCCGACGGGCTGCGGCTGCGCTCGGGCCTGCTGGAAACCCGCATGCAGACCGTGCCGCCCGGCCGGGTGCAGGCCGTCCGGGTCATCGAGCCCCTACTGTGGCGGCCGTATGGATGGGCCCGCGTCGACGTCACGGTCGCCGGGTACGTCGGGGAGCGCCAGGTCATGTCGTCCGTACTGCTGCCGATCGGGCCCCGCGAGGTGGCCATGCGGCTGGTGGCCGAGATCTTCCCCGGTACGGACGTCGAGGCCGTACCGCTGTCGCCGTCGTCGGCCAAGGCGTTCTGGGGGAAGGCGGCCGCCGGCAGCAACGACGTGGTGTTCGTCGCCCGTCGCGGCATGGTTTGCGAGCGGCTCGACATCATCCCGCATGCGCGGGCGCAGAGCGTCCACATTGTGTCGGGCCCGCTGCAGTGGCTGCTGGGCATCGGCACCGTGCACATCGACGCGCCGCCCGGGCCGGTCGAGGTGGCGGCGGTCAACCGCGAGCTGGGCGAGGCGCGCGCGATCGCGGAGGCGACCGCCGAACGGGCCCGCCGCGCCCGGGCCGCCGACAAGGGGCCCGGCCGCTGGGTCCAGTAGCCACCGGGTGTCGCGGTCTTGGCCCACTTATCGTGGCTTCATGGAGTACGATCCGTGGGCGCCGGAGTTCGTGGCCGATCCGTACCCGGTGTTCGAGGGGCTGCGGCGCGCGGCGCCGGTCTTCTTCCATGAGCCGACCGGCCAGTGGGTGATCTCCCGCTACGCCGACGTCGACGCCCTGCTGCGTGACCGGCGGCTGGGCCGGACGTACCTCCACGTCGCCACCCACGAGGAGTTCGGCCGGCACGCCGAGCCGGAGTTCCTCCGGCCGTTCTGGGACCTCATCCGCGCCGGCATGCTCGACGTCGAGCCGCCCGCGCACACCCGGCTGCGCCGCTTGGTGTCCAAGGCGTTCACCGCGCGCATGGTGGAGGGGCTGCGGCCCATGATCCGGCGGCTCGCCGAGGAGCTGGCCGGCGATCTGGTCGATCGGGGCGGCGGCGACCTGATCGCCGACATGGCCGAGCCGCTGCCGGTGACCGTGATCGCCGAGATGCTCGGGGTGCCGCCGGCCGACCGGCATCTGCTGCGCCCGTGGTCCGCGGACATCTGCCTGATGTTCGAGCTGAACCCGTCGGAGGACGCCCAGCGAACCGCCGCGCGGGCCGCGGTGGAGTTCTCCGACTACCTGCGCGGGCTGTCGCGTGCCCGCCGAGCGGCACCGCGCGGCGACCTGATCAGCGCGCTGGCGCAGGTGGTCGACGAGGGCGACCGGCTCACCGAGGACGAGCTGATCGGCACGTGTGTGCTACTGCTCAACGCGGGCCACGAGGCGACCGTCAACGCGACCGGAAACTCGTGGTGGTCGCTGTTCCGCAACCCGGATCAGCTGGCCCGGCTGCGCGCCGACCATGGGCTGATCCCCTCGGCCGTCGAGGAACTGCTGCGGTACGACACCCCGGCACCGATGTTCGAGCGGTGGGTGCTCAGCGACATCGAGATGGCCGGCACGAAGATCCCGCGGGGTGCCGAGGTGGCCCTGCAGTTCGCGGCGGCCAACCGCGATCCGGCGGTCTTCGCCGGGCCCGACGCGCTGGACCTGGGCCGTGATCCGAACCCGCACATCACCTTCGGGCTCGGCGTCCACTACTGCCTGGGAGCGCCGCTGGCCCGCGTCGAGCTGGCCGAGTCGTTCGGTGCGCTGCTCCGGCTGGCCCCGGATCTTTCGCTCGCCGCCGAGCCTAAATGGAAGCCCGGCTTCGTGTTGCGCGGGCTGCAGGCCTTGCACGTGACGGTCTAGGGCGTCCGCGCAGATAGGGCGAGGCGCCCCCGATGCCTTCCGGAGCCGTTCGGGGGCGCCCCTCGGACGGGCCTGCACGGCCCTGCTGCAGGGTTTAGTAGTGCGACGCGTGGCCCGTCTTCGCGCCGCCCTGGCAGCCGGCCCCGGCTACCCCGATCACTGCGACCGCGTTGCCGCATACGTCGACCGGGATCGAGATCGGCGCGATGACCTGGTTGCCGCCCAGCACAGACGCGTCACCGCTCGTCTGGGCACCCGCGTAGGCAGGCGCGCTGAGCAGCATCACACCGGCGGCCGCGGAAGCGACCACCCCCGTGGCGGCGATCTTCTTGAGCAACTGAATCCTCCGTACTTTGTGACTGGGTCGCGTGCGACCCAGGTGATTACGTTACGTAGTTATTCAGCTACACCGAGGTGGTCGCCGGGGAATCTCGCGGCCGATCGCTCACCGTAATCGCCTGGTCATCGAACCGTGACGTTTAGTAGTCGCGAGACCGGTTACGCGGGGGCCGAACCATCCCCGCCGTACGGTCTCGGACCGAGCCGCTAACGTCTGGGCTGTGGGTATGAGGACCGATGTGGGTTGGGTCACCTGGCGGCGGGCCATGGAGGAGGCCCTCTACGGCGAGCGCGGCTTCTACCGGCGGGGTGAGCGACCCGCCGCGCACTTCCGCACGTCCGTCCATGCCTCCCGGCGGTACGCCGCCGCGCTGGGACGGCTGCTGACCGAGGTGGACGAGGCGCTCGGCCGCCCGGCGCGCGTGCAACTCGTCGACATCGGCGCGGGCTCCGGGGAACTGCTCACCCAGATCATGCCGGCCGTACCGCACCTCGCGGACCGGCTGGAGCCCACGGCCGTGGAGCTCGCTCCGCGCCCGCCCGACCTGCCCGCGGGGGTCCGGTGGAGCGAGTCGCTCCCGGACGAGATCAGCGGCCTGGTCATCGCGAACGAATGGCTGGACAACGTCCCCCTCGACGTCGTCGAGCAGACCCCGGACGGGCCGCGGCTGGTGCTCGTCGACCCGATGTCCGGGGCGGAGCGGATCGGGCAGGAACCAGCGCCCGAGGACACGGATTGGCTGGCGCGCTGGTGGCCGCTGCACGAGCCGGGTGACCGCGCCGAGCTGGGCCATCCGCGCTGCGCCGCATGGGCCGCGGTCATCGCCCGGCTGTGGCGCGGGCTCGCCGTGGCTGTCGACTACGGGCACTCGCGTGCGGGCCGCCCGGCTTACGGCACGCTCACCGGCTACCGAGACGGGCACGTCGTCCCTCCGGTGCCCGACGGCTCGTGCGACGTCACCGCGCACGTCGCCATGGACGCGTGCGCCGACGCCGGGCGGCGGGCAGGCGCGACCGCCACGTTGCTCACCAGCCAGCGGAAGGCGCTGCGCGGCCTGGGTGTGTCCGGCGCCCGCCCGCCTGTCGACATGGCCCGCCGCGATCCCCGCGGCTACCTGAGCGCGCTGTGCGACGCCGGTGAAGCGGCCGAGCTGACCGATCCAAATGGGCTCGGCGGCTTCGGCTGGCTCGTCCAGTCCGCCGGCATCCCGCTGCCGCCGTCGCTCGCCTCGTGAGCCGCGCCGCCCCGGGTCGGCCCCGTACGCTCAGTAACCTACGAACCGAGCCGTCACGATCGGCCGGGGAGATCGGCCCCGCGGTACCCGCGGGTAGTCTTGTCCCCGTCCGGTACCCATGACGAGGACTGGAACGAAGTGAACGCATCACAACGTCCGGCCCGGCTGTCGGTCGGGGTGGTCGGCGCGGGCCGGGTCGGCACCGCGCTGGGCGCCGCCCTGTCCCTCGCCGGGCACCGGGTGGTGGCGGTCGCCGCCGTGTCCGACGCGTCGCGTGACCGCGCCGCGGACCGGCTGCCGGGCGTGCCGATCGCGCCGCCGCAGGACGTCGTGGCCCAGGCCGATCTCGTCCTGCTGACCGTGCCCGACGACGTGCTGCCCACGCTGGTCGCCGGCCTGGTCGCCACCGGCGTCGAGGTCACGGGAAAGCTGCTCGTCCACACCAGCGGCCGGTACGGTACGGGCGTGCTCGACGAGGCCACGCGAGCCGGGGCACTGCCGCTGGCCCTGCACCCGGTGATGACCTTCACCGGCCGGCCCGACGACGTGAGCCGGCTGGCCGGGATCTCCTTCGGGGTCACCGCGCCGGACCCGTTGCGTCCGGTGGCGGAGGCGCTGGTCGTCGAGATGGGCGGCGAGCCCGTCTGGATCCCCGAGGACAAGCGCACCCTCTACCACGCCGCGCTGGCCGGGGGCGCGAACCACCTCGTCACGCTGGTCGTGGAGTCGATGGACCTGCTGCGCGCGGCCGGGGTGGCCAACCCGGGCGCCATGCTCGGCCCGCTGCTCGGCGCCGCCCTCGACAACGCGCTGCGGCTGGGCATGGACGGCCTCACCGGCCCGGTCGCGCGCGGCGACGCCGGCACGGTCGCCGGCCACGTCGCCGAACTCGGCCGCATCTCGCCCGAGGGCCGCCGGGCGTACATCGCGCTCGCCCGGCTGACCGCCGACCGGGCGCTGGCCAGCGGACTGCTCAAGCCGCAGGACGCCGAGCGGCTGCTCGAGGCACTGGCGGACTGACAGTGCCGATCGAAAAGAGATCACCCATGACGCCTGTCATCGCCACCACCTCGGACGAACTGGCCGCCGTGCGCGAGGGCGACGGGCCGCTCGTGCTCGTGCCGACGATGGGCGCGCTGCACGAGGGGCACCGGTCGCTGATCCGGGTGGCCGGAGAGCTGGCCGGTACGGAGGGGATGGTCGCCGTGAGCATCTTCGTCAACCCGCTGCAGTTCGGGCCGAATGAAGACCTCGACCGCTACCCGCGTACCTTCTCCGCCGACATCGAGGTATGCGCCGAGGAAGGCGCCGGACTGATCTTCGCGCCCGGGCACGAGGTCATGTACCCGCGCGACCCCGAGGTCCGGGTCAGGTCGGGCCGGATGGGCGCCATCGTCGAGGGCGCCACCCGGCCCGGCCACTTCGACGGTGTCCTCACGGTCGTGCTCAAGCTGTTCAACCTCGTCCGCCCCGACATCGCGGTCTTCGGCGAGAAGGACGCCCAGCAGCTGGCCCTGATCCGGCGGATGGTCGCCGACCTGAACGTGCCGGTACGAATCACGAGCGCCTCGACGGTGCGCGATCCGGACGGCCTCGCACTGTCCAGCCGGAACCGGTACCTGTCCGCGGCGGAGCGGCGGACCGCGTTGGCGCTGTCGCGCGCCCTGCACGCCGGCAGGGACGCCGGCGCAGACGCCGGCGCGGCTCCGGCCGCCGAGATCCTGCGGGCCGCGCAGGCCGTCCTGGACGAGGCCACCAAGGCCGACCCGCCGCTCCAACTGGACTACCTGGTGCTCGTCGAGCCCACGACGTTCACCGAGGTCACCAGCTCCTACACCGGCCCGGCGGTGCTCGCCGTCGCGGGCCGGGTCGGCGGCACCCATCTCATCGACAACGTGCCGCTGACCGTGCGGAGCGGCGCCGAGCGGGGGGACCCCGGCCACTGAGCCACCCCCGCGGAATACCTCATCGGGGATTAATGTCACAATGACGAGAACCAACCCCGAGGAGGGTTCATGATTTCCCGACGCCTCCGCGCTCCGGACGCGGGCTGGACGGTCGACGCCGACATCGTCGTCGTGGGCTCCGGCATCGCCGGACTGGTGGCGGCGCTGCGCGTGCGGTCGCATGGCCGGGTGCTGCTCGTCACCAAGGCGCTGCTCGACGACGGCTCCACGCGCTGGGCACAGGGCGGCATCGCGGCGGCGCTGGCCGATGACGACAGTCCGGAGGAGCACCTCGCGGACACGCTCACGGCCGGCGTCGGGCTCTGCTCGGAACCCGCCGTACGAGTGCTCGTCACCGAGGGGCCGGCGGCGGTCGGGCGGCTCATCGACATGGGCGCGCACTTCGACGAGGCGGTGGGCGGAAAGGTCGCGCTGACCCGCGAGGGCGGGCACCACAAGCGGCGCATCGCGCACGCCGGCGGCGACGCCACCGGCGCCGAGATCAGCCGGGCGCTGCTGGCGGCACTCAAGGAAGCGGAGAACATCGAGATCGTCGAGCACGCTCTCGTCCTCGACCTGCTCCTCGACGAGGGCCGGGCGGCCGGGGTCACCCTGCACGTCATGGGCGAGGGGCAACGCGACGGCGTGGGGGCCGTACGCGCCCGGGCCGTCGTCCTGGCCACCGGCGGGCTCGGCCAGGTGTTCTCGGCCACGACCAACCCGGAGGTGTCCACCGGCGACGGCGTGGCGCTGGCGCTGCGCGCCGGGGCCGAGGTGACCGACCTCGAATTCGTGCAGTTCCACCCGACCGTGCTGTGGCTGGGCCGGACGGCGCAGGGCCGGCAGCCGTTGATCAGCGAGGCCGTCCGCGGCGAGGGCGCGTACCTCATCGACGCCGCCGGCGATCGGTTCATGGTCGGCCGGCACCCGCTCGCCGAGCTGGCGCCCCGGGACATCGTCGCGAAGGGCGCCATGACCCGAATGCGGGAGACCGGCGCCGACCACGTCCTCCTCGACGGGCGGCACCTGGGTGCGCGCACGTGGGAGCGGCGGTTCCCGACGATCCTCGCGACCTGCCGCGAGCTCGGCATCGACCCGGTGGCCGAGCCGATCCCGGTGGTGCCCGCCGCGCACTACGCCAGCGGCGGGGTACGCGTCGACCTGTCCGGGCGTACCTCGGTGCCGGGCCTGTACGCCTGCGGCGAGGTGGCCTGCACCGGCGTGCACGGCGCCAACCGGCTCGCGTCCAACTCACTCCTCGAAGGCCTGGTCTTCGCCGAGCGCATCGCCGACACCCTGGCCGCCGGACTCCCGGCCGCGCCCACCGGTGGTGATCATGTGCCGGCCCCCGCGGGCCTGCTGGAGCCCGCCGTACGTACGGAGGTGCAGCGGGTCATGACCGCGGGCGCCGGTGTGCTGCGCCACGAGGACGGGCTGGCCACGGCCGAACGGGAGCTCGCCGGCCTGGCCGGACGTACGACCGATGAGCCGTGCGTCGACGCCTGGGAGGCCACCAACGTGCACGCCGTGGCGACGGCGATCGTGGCGGCCGCACGGCGGCGCCGGGAGACCCGGGGCAGCCACTGGCGGGCCGACTTCTCCGACCGCGACGACGCCGCCTGGCAAGGCCATCTCGTGACCCGTCTCGACGACACCGGGCTCACCACAGACTTCAGGAGCACGCCGTGACGCCGGAGCTGGCGCGACGGCTGACAGAAGCCGGGCTGGATCCACAGGCTGTGGACAACCTCGTACGGGTCGCCCTCGCCGAGGACGGCGACATCGACGTGACCAGCGAGCCGATCTTCGGCCCGGACGAGACGTCCGCCGGTCGGCTCGTCACGCGTCGGGACGGGGTGGTGGCCGGCCTGCCGGTCGCCGAGGTGGTCTGCGAGCGGCTCGGCCTCACCGTGACCTCGCGACCGGTGCGCGACGGAGACCGGGTGCGGGCGGGTGCGGAGCTGATCACCGTCACCGGCCCGACGCGGGCGATGCTGCGCGCGGAGCGCACGGCGCTGAACCTCCTCACCCATCTGTCGGGGGTCGCCACCGCGACGAGGCGGTGGGCCGACGCCGTCGCCGGCACTACGGCAAAGGTCCGCGACACCCGCAAGACGCTGCCTGGGCTGCGCGCCCTGCAGAAGTACGCCGTACGGTGCGGTGGCGGCGTGAACCACCGGATGTCGCTCGCCGACGCGGCCTTGGTCAAGGACAACCACGTCGCCGCGGCCGGGTCGGTGACCAAGGCCTACGAGGCGATCCGCGCGCGCTACCCGCACCTGCACATCCAGGTCGAATGCGACACCCTGGGCCAGGTGGAGGAGGCGCTGGCGGCGGGCGCCGGTTCGATCCTGCTGGACAACATGAGCGTCGCCGACATGACCGAGGCCGTGCGGATGACACGCGGGCGGGCGGAGCTCGAGGCGAGCGGTGGGCTTACGGTGGACAGGGCGCGAGTGGTGGCCGCGACCGGGGTCGACTACCTTGCCGTCGGTGCGCTCACGCACTCCGCGCCCGCGCTGGACATCGGCCTCGACTTCACCTGACCGGAAACACGATGCTGCTCACGATCGACGTCGGCAATACCCATACCGTCCTCGGCCTGTTCGAGGGCGAGGAGGTCATCGAGCACTGGCGGATCAACACTGACGCCAGGCGCACCGCCGACGAGATCGCCGTGGTGCTGCAGGGCCTGATCCAGCAGAGCCCCCTGCTCGAAGAGACCGACATCAGCGGCATCGCACTGTGTTCAACCGTCCCGTCCGTACTGCACGAGATGCGGGAGATGTGCCGCCGGTACTACGGCGACGTGGCCGCGGTCATCGTGGAGCCAGGGGTCAAGACCGGGGTGCCCGTCCGCATGGACAACCCCAAGGAGGTCGGCTCCGACCGCATCGTCAACGCGCTCGCCGCGATCCACCTGTACGGCGGGCCGGCGATCGTCGTCGACTTCGGCACCGCGACCACGTTCGACGCGGTGTCGGCGAAGGCCGAGTACGTCGGCGGCGCGATCGCCCCCGGCATCGAGATCTCGGTCGACGCGCTGTCGTCGCGCGGCGCCCAGCTGCACAAGATCGAGCTGGTACGGCCGCGGAGCGTGATCGCCAAGAACACCGTCGAGGCCCTGCAGTCGGGCATCATCTTCGGCTTCGCCGGGCAGGTCGACGGCGTCGTCGAACGCATGTCGGAGGAGCTCACCGACAACGTCGAAGACATCACCGTGGTGGCCACCGGCGGCCTGGCGCCGCTCGTCCTCGACGAGGCGCACAGCATCGACGTGTACGAGCCCTGGCTCACCCTGATCGGCCTGCGGCTGATCTACGAGCGCAACATCGGCACCTCGGCCCCCTAAAGGCCTGCGCGGGCACTAAGTGGTTCGCCTGCCTCATGGCGGCGTCGATAGCCTGACGGTGTGAGCGACGAGACCAACGACGCCGGGGCGCGGCCCGGCGACCTGCCGGAGCAGATGCGGGTCCGCCGGGAGAAGCTGCAGCGGCTGCGCGACGGCGGCATCGACCCCTACCCGGTGACCTTCCCCCGCACGACGACGATCGCCGAGGTCCGCGAGCGGTTTCCGGACCTGGAGCCGGGCGCCGGGACGGGGGAGAAGGTCGGCGTCGCCGGTCGCGTCATGTTCAACCGAATCGGCGGCAAGCTGTGCTTCGCCACCATTCGCGACGGGAGCGGCGATCTCCAGATCATGCTGTCGCTGGCCAAGGTCGGCGAGGAGGCGCTGGAAGCCTGGAAGCGCGACGTCGATCTGGGTGACCAAATCGGCGTCGAGGGCGAGGTCATCACGTCCAAGCGCGGCGAGCTGTCGATCATGGCCGACCGGTTCGCGATCACGTCGAAGTGCCTGCGCCCGCTGCCGGAGAAGCACGCCGGCCTGACCGACCCCGAGGCCCGGGTCCGGTACCGGTACGTCGACCTCATCGTCAACGACGAGTCCCGCGCCATGGCCCGGCTGCGCAGCGCCACCGTACGGGCGGTGCGCGACTTCTGGCACGGCGAGGGCTACCTCGAGGTCGAGACGCCGATGCTGCAGCCGATCCATGGCGGGGCGACGGCGCGGCCCTTCAAGACCCACATCAACGCCTACGACATGGAGCTCTACCTGCGCATCGCGATCGAGCTCTACCTCAAGCGGCTCGTCGTCGGCGGCATCGAGAAGGTCTTCGAGCTCAGTCGCAACTTCCGCAACGAGGGCGCCGACTCCACGCACAACCCCGAGTTCACGATGCTCGAGGCGTACGGCACGTACCTCGACTACAACGACATGGCCGACCTCACCCAGCGGATGTACCAGCAGGCGGTGGTGGCGGCGCTCGGCACCTCGGTCGTCGTCCGCGATGGTCACGAGATCGACCTGGGGCTGCCCGAGTGGCCGCGCGTCACGCTGTACGGCGCGGTCTCCCAGGCGCTCGGCGAGGAGGTCACCCCGCACACCCCGCTCGAAGTCGTACGGAAGTACGCCGACGCGCGCGACGTCCAGTGGGACCCGAAGTGGGGGCCGGGCAAGGTGGTGCAGGAGATCTTCGAGGCGCTGGTCGAGCACACCCTGCTG
Source organism: Streptosporangiaceae bacterium (assembly GCA_036555725.1). Lineage (GTDB taxonomy): Bacteria > Actinomycetota > Actinomycetes > Streptosporangiales > Streptosporangiaceae > CALAED01. The sequence goes on from DATBKU010000130.1 coordinate 212,678, forward strand.
CAGCCGACGTTCATCATGGACTACCCGCTGGAGACCTCGCCGCTGACCCGGCAGCACCGCGACGAGCCGCTGCTCACCGAGAAGTGGGACCTGATCGGCTTCGGCACCGAGCTCGGCACGGCCTACTCCGAGCTGATCGACCCGCTGGAGCAGCGCCGCCGGCTGACCGAGCAATCGCTGCTCGCGGCCGGGGGCGATCCGGAGGCGATGCAGCTCGACGAGGACTTCCTGCGCGCCCTCGAGTACGCCATGCCCCCCACCGGTGGCGTGGGCGTCGGCATCGATCGGATGATCATGGCCTTCACCGGCCGGAACATCCGCGAAACGATCCTGTTCCCGCTGGTCAAGCCGGAGTAACCCGGCTCGTTGCCGCGCGGCCGCGCGTGGGCGCAGCTAGCGGCGCGCGCCCACGCGGACGGGCAGCTCCGCGAGGCCGCGGAGGATGAGGTTGGCGCGATAGGTCAACGGCTCATCCGTCAGAGCGACCTCGCGCTGGAACAGCTTGGTCAGCGCGATCCGGCCCTCCAGCCGGGCCAGCGGCGCGCCCAGGCAGTAGTGGATGCCGAAGCCGAACGACAGGTGCCGCTCCGGCGACCGGGTCAGGTCGAGCCGGTCCGGGTCGGGAAAAACCGCGGGGTCCCGGTTGGCCGCGCCGGTGAGCAGCAGGATGACCTGGCCGTGCGTGACCTGGCTGCCGGCGAGCTCGACGTCCTCCAGTGCGCTGCGGGCCGTCAGCTGCACCGGCGGGTCGTACCGCAGCAGCTCCTCGATCGCGCCCGGGGCCGCCTCTGGGTGCGCGCGGAACCACGCGAGCTGATCGGGGTTGCGCAGCAGCGCGAGCGCGCCGTTGCCGATGAGGTTGACCGTCGTCTCGTGCCCGGCGACGAGCAGCAGGATGCACGTGGCCAGCAGCTCGGCCTCGGTCAGCACGTCGCCGTGGTCGGAGACCGCCACCAGCGCGCTGAGCAGGTCGTCGCCCGGCTCCGTACGGCGGCGCGCGGCCAGCTCGCGGAAGTACTCGGCGAACTCCTCCCGCGCCCGGTCGCGCAGCTCGATCTCTTCGGCCGGCAGGATGAAGTCGGGGTCGAGGCCGCGGGCGAGCGCGTCCGACCAGATCTTGAATCTGCTCTGGTCCTCCGGTGGCACGCCGAGCAGCTCGCTGATCACCACGACGGGCAGTGGATAGGCCAGCGCCGCGATCAGGTCGACTCGACCGGACACGCCGTCCAGCAACGAGTCGACCAGCTCGGAGATCCGCGGCCGCAGCCGTTCCACCAGGCGCGCGGTGAACGCCTTGCTCACCAGGCGGCGCAGCCGGGTGTGGTCGGGCGGGTCGAGGGTGAGGAACGACCGCTGCCCCTCGTCCAGCCGCTGGTTGCGGAACAGTCCGCCGTCCCCCGCCGGCCGGTGCCCGAACCGCGGGTCGCGCAGCACCTGGCTGCACAGCGCGTGCGACGTCCCCACCCAGACGCCGGCCTGAGTACGGATCAGCGGACCGGTCGCGCTGAGTCGTCGATAATGGGCATACGGATCGGCGTGAAAGGCCGGATCGAAGGGGTCGAAGCCGAGGATTGCGGTGGCGCCGGTGGCAACGTCCGTCACCGTCTGCCTCCTCACATCTTTGCTTGGGCCCGCGTCGTAACTCGGGAATCGTGTCGTTTCTGCCATGACCCGACACTTCGGGCCGCCCTAGAACGTTATTCGGTGAAATGCCATACGCGCTAGCGAGGGCGCGCGGCATTACGCTGTGTGCGGGTACCCCGCTCCTGGCATGGAACGAGGTGGAGTATGAAGGCGCGCTCGGTCGTCACGCTGTCCGATGTGGCCGAACGTGCGGGGGTGTCGCTGGCGACCGCCTCCCGCGTGATCAACGGTGGCACCCGGGCGGTGAGCCCGCACTATCGCGACAGGGTCCTCGCCGCCGCGGCCGATCTCGGCTACACCCCCAACGCGCACGCGCAGGCCATGGCCAGGGGCCGCAGCAAGATGATCGGGCTCGTCGTGCACGACATCGCCGACCCGTACTTCTCGGTGATCGCGTCCGGGGCCATCTCGCTCGCCGGCTCGCGCGGGCTGCTGGTGCTGGGGAACACGCTGCACCGCGAGGACTACGAGCTGGAGTACGTCACGACCATGCGGGCGCAGCGCGCGCAGGCCCTCATCCTGGTCGGCAGCCGCACCACCGACGTCGAGCGCACCAAGCGGCTGGCCGACGAGGTCACCGAGTTCATCGGCGGCGGCGGGCGGGTGGCCACGGTGGGCCAGGACAAGCTGGGCGCCGACACAGTGCTGCCGGAGAACCAGGCCGGTGCCCGCGCGCTCGCCGATGCACTGGTCGGCCTGGGCCATCAGCGCTTCGCCGTGCTGGGCGGCCCACCGACCCTGCTCACCGCGCGTGACCGGGTGGAGGGCTTCCGGGGCGCCCTCGCCGAGCGCGGCCTCGAGCCGCCCATCGTCATCGAGGGCGCGTTCACCCGCGACGGCGGGTACGCCGCAACGGCCGAGTTGCTGGACCGCGCGGACCGGCCACACTGCGTCTTCGCCGTGAACGACGTCATGGCCATCGGCGCCATGGCTGCGCTGCGTGAGCGCGGGCTGCGCGCGCCCGACGATATCGCCGTGGCCGGATTCGACGATATTCCGACATTGCGTGATGTCGCGCCGTCGCTGACCACCGTACGGCTGCCGCTGGCGGAGATGGGGCATCTCGCGGCGTCTATGGTGCTCGACGACGAGCCGGGGCCGAGCCCGCGAATCGCCAGTATCGAGGGCGAAGTCGTGCTCCGCGAGAGCACCGCCCGCTGAGCGAAATTCACGCACTGGCCCCGTTCCCGAAGGCGTACACCCCGTCTGCAAAAGGCTTCCTGCGTGCCTGCCAAGGGCCAAGTGCAGGCACCGTAAATGGCGGCGACAATGGCCGGGATAACGGCACGAAAATCGCTTAGGCGGATTCCCGTACGACGAGGTCGGGGGTGAGCACCAGCTGCTGGTGGTCGTGGGTCTCGCCGTCGGTCGCCTCGGCGATGGCCAGCTCCGCCGCCGCCCAGCCGAGCGCGTGCCGGGGCTGGCGGACCGTGGTCAACGGGATGGCGGCGGTCGCGGCGAGCTCGATGTCGTCGTAGCCGACGACGGCCATCTCGGCCGGCACCTTCACGCCGAGCCGCATGAGCTCGTTGACCACACCGATGGCGAGGAGGTCGTTCGCGCAGAACACGGCCGATGGCGCGGGCGAGAGGTCGAGCAGCCGGTGCGCCGCCTCCTGACCTGCGGTCGCGGTCAGTGCCGGCTGGTACAGGGTCACCATCGAGGCGCCGTCGACGCGCTTGAGCGCGGCCGCCGCCCCCTCCCGGCGTTCGCGGCACGGCTCCGGTTCGACCGAGGCGGTGGCCAGCGCGATGCGTGAGTGGCCGAGCCCGACGAGGTGGCTGATGGCGATGTCGCCGCCCGCCGCGTGATCGACGCGGGCGAAGCAGATGTCGACGCCGCCCAAGCGGTGGTCGAGCAGCACGACCGACATGCCCCGGGCCCGCAGCCGGGCCACCCGGTTGGAACGGAGGTCGACCGGCGTGATGAGAACACCGGAGACGCGCTGTTCTTCGAGGAAGTCGAGACAGCGCTGCTCTTTGCCCGCCGAGCCGTCGCTGGTGCACAGCACCGCATCGAAGCCGTCGGCGTTCATCGCGGCCTCGGCGCCCTTGGCAACATCGGTGAAGTAGGGGTTGGCGACGTCTTCGATGACCACTCCGAGCGTACGGCTGTGACCCTGGCGTAGCCGCCGGGCCGACTCATTCCGTACGAAACCCAGCTCGTCGATGGCCTCCTGCACCCGGGCACGGGTAGCTTCGGCCACGAGATCTGGCCGATTTAGGACATTCGAAACTGTCCCTACAGAGACTCCGGCACGTCTCGCTACCTCACGGATGCTGGTTCGCGTCACCACTCTCCCTTCGGGTAGCGGAGGCATTTCCCCAGGTCATTGGCCTATTACGGAGAACCCGCCTGCGCATAGTAGCGGTACAGCACCCCATGCGCACACATTGTTACCATTTTCCGCTTGACGGTCCGGATCTGGCCGCCTACCGTTCCGAGCCGAAGCACAGCTTGAAACGATTCACGATCATTGTCGGGGAACGGACGTGAAAGGGACGGGGGGCGAGTCAGTAGTCATGACCTATCCCGGACACACGCCGGACTACCCCGGCGGCGACGGCGCACTCCCTCGCGCACCCGGGGTGGCGGCTCCGTTCGTCGACTCAACGATTGAATCGTTACTCGAAGTTCCTAGGTCGCGCCCCGCAAACAACTCAACGGCCAACTTCGGCCAGCTGCGCAGAGATCCATTTCTATCCGTGCCCGTGCAGCGTCCGGCTGCATCCCCGCGGTCATCACGGACGAGGGAGGACGGAGTGGAACAGGCGACACTCGTACGCCGCGTCACCGATGAGCCACGCCTGAGCGAGGAAGAGGTCAAGCTCCTCGCTCAGATTGCCAGCGGTGTCACCGCCGATGTGGCTGCCCGCAAGCTCGAGTTGAGCGCGCGGACGCTGCGGCGGAGGCTACGAACCATCTGCGATCGTCTCGGGGTGAACACACCTATCGAGGCTGTGGTGTGGGCGGCGCGCAGACAATTGATCTGAGCCTGGTCTACCGAGGCGACCGGGGGGATCGCCTCACTGGACGACAAAGCCCTCCCGCGGAGAGGTTCGCCGGGGCTGGTCATCCTGGGCAAGGACGACCGGCCCCGACGCTTTCCTGTACGTACGTGAACGGCCCTAGGCGACTCGGACGGCGCCGGCGAACGGCCGATCATCGACGTTGGCGATCCTGACGACGTCGCCGGTGTGCGGCGCGTGCAGCATCTTGCCGCCGCCGATGTACAGCCCCACGTGGTGCCGGTCGGGGTAGAAGAAGACCAGGTCGCCTGGCTGCAGCTGGCTGCGCGAGACGTGCGTGCCGGCGTTCCACTGGCTGCCCGTGTAGTGCGGCAGGTTGATGCCGACCTGCTGGTAGGCCCACATGGTGAGCCCGGAGCAGTCGAAGGAGGTCGGGCCGGCGGCACCCCAGACGTACGGCCTGCCCAGCTTGGTGAGTGCGGCGCGTAGCGCCTGCACGGCCTTGCCGCTGCCGCCCACCGCGGGGATGTTGACGATCTCCTGCGGCGACTTCTTGATGATCTTTTCGCGCAGCTTGTTGTAGGTCTCCTCGACCTTCGTCTTCTGCGAGTTCGCCGCGCCGCGGAGGCTCTTGAGCTCGTCGGCGCGGTCCTGCGCGGCCTTCTGCGCCCGTTGGGCGGCCTGCATGGCGCTCGCGAGCGACTGGAACTTGGTGCCGTTCTGGGTGGCGAAGTAGTTCAGCGTGGAGGCCTGGTCGAGGAACGTCTGGGGGTCCTGCGCCGTGGCGAACGCCACCGTCTCGTCAACGCCGCCGTTCATGTAACTCGTCGCCGCCAGCGAGCCGACTCGCTGCTGCACAACCGACAGCGCCTTCTGCTGCCGGGCGGCGTTGTCCGAGGCGACGGACGCGGCCCGCTCGGCCTGCTGGAGCCTGACCCGCAGCCCGTTGTAGCGCTCGGTCAGCTGCTCCATCTGGTCGTTCAGCTTGTCTATTTGAGCCTTCATCTCCTTCACGCTGGGATTGGGGTCAGCGTGACCGGCGCCGGCGGGCAGCGACAGCGAGATCGCGAGTGCCGTACCGCCGATGGCGATGGCACGGCGGCACAGTCGCATGCTCGCACGCGGTCGGGCAGGATTGAGCAGCGCCTGTTCGGGGCGCATCGGCTCCACTATCAAAGGCTCCTCTCCTTGACCGCCTACCGGGTTAGCTGACGGGTTCGGGCCGGAGTTCGCCCTACCGCCCGCGCATCGGCTCGGTGCCGTCCTTGGCTCGGTCCGGTGTGCTACGCGGATTCACCCCAGGGGAAGGTGGGTCCCCGGCTCCGCGGGACGCTGGCTGCGTCCCATGGACTCGGCGGGTCTGCAGCCGCCTAGGTGACAGCTGTTACCAGCGCTGGAGATTAACGAAGTCCGGGGCGAATGCCAACCGGAACATGCAAATTCGCAGGTCGCCGCCACAGCTTTTGATCCGTTCGCGCTATCGGGCGATGTGAAGTACATCACCTTTGGTGGATAAATCGACGGCGCAGAACTGTTCGTGCGTAGTCGTATTTGCCTAGTCCGCTAGGTCTCGAGATTTCTCAGCTACAAAGCGTAATGACCTATCCACAAATCGTAAAGAAATGTAGCAGTTCCCGGACTTCCTGCAGTCGAATGTCCGATTTTTGCGGTCGTACGTCGCATACAGCCCGGGGCGGGCGTCCGGTCGGTTCCCGTGCAGTCATTACTCTGTGCTGCTTGTGGAGCTGACGATCCGACGGGCCCGCACCCGAGACGTAGCGGCGATCAGGCGGCTGGTCGACGCGTACTCGGGGCCCGGCCCGCGTCTCCTCGAGAAGAGCACGGTGACGCTCTACGAGGACATCCAGGAATTCTGGGTGGCCGAGGACGCCGAGTTGGGCATCACCGGCTGTGGTGCGCTCCACGTCATGTGGGAGGACCTCGCCGAGGTGCGTACGGTGGCGGTCGACCGGCGGGTGCGCGGCCGCGGCGTCGGCCACCAAATCGTGAACAAACTCCTCGAAAACGCTCGGGGGCTGGGTGTACGGCGCGTCTTCTGCCTAACCTTCGAAGTGGAGTTCTTCGCGCGTCACGGGTTTCGGCCGATTCATGGCACGCCGGTGTCGCCCGAGGTGTACGAAGAGCTGCTCCGTTCCTACGACGAGGGCGTGGCCGAGTTCCTCGACCTCGACAGAGTGAAGCCGAACACATTGGGCAATACGCGGATGCTGCTCCGCTTGGAGGACGACAGACGATGAGCCACCCCCCGCCGCAAGGCGGCTACCCGCCGGGCCGCGGTCCCTACGGGCAGTCGTACGGACCGCCCGGGCAACCCCCATCGGGTCCGCCGCCGGCCGGCCCGCCACCCCAAGGCTGGCAGCAGCCGTACGGACAACAACGTCCACACGGGTCGCAGCAGTCACCACAGGACGCGTACGCGCCGTATCTGCGCAGCGGGCAGGAGGAGTACCCGCCGGCGGCCGATCTGGCGCTGGCGGCGATCCGGCGCCGGGCCGGGGCCCGGCTGATCGACTTCTTCTTGGTCGCCGTGTTCGGGTTCGGCCTGATCTTCCCGCTCATGGTGGCCGCGTTCGGGCTGCAGACCTCGGGCACCAAGGCCGGCGAGGACGGCGGCGGCTGGTCGGGCGGCGCGATGTTCACGTTGTTCTTCGTCGCGGCCCTGCTTCCTTTTGTCTATGAGGCGATTCAGCTCGCCCTGTACGGCCAGACGATCGGCAAGCGGGTCCTCGGGCTCCGGGTCGTCCGCACCGACCCGGCCGGCGATCCCGTGACCGCCACCCAGGGCGTCTGGCGGGCCGCGATCAACAACGTCGGTTACCAGTTGCCGGTTTTCCTGTTCCTGCTCGTGGCGGTCAAGGTGTTCACGGCCGCCGTACTCCTCGTGTTCGTGGCCGCGGCGGGCCTGCTCGTCGCCTACCTGCGCGCGGCCTGGGACCAGCCGCTGCATCAGGCCATCCACGACCGCTACGCGGCGACCGTCGTCGTCGACGACAACGTCACCTGGGAAGAAGAGGAGTAGCCCGGGGGGAACTCCCGCTGGGCGCGGAACCGATGGCCGGAGCCGTCGTCGCCGAGCCCGGACCGCGCCTCGTGGCCCGGCTCATCGACACCCTCATCGTCGGGCTGCCGGTCGCCCTCGTCGCCCGGGCGGCGCTGCCGGAGGCGGCCTACGGCGCCCGCCCGGCCGACAACGTCACGGCGATCGGCGTCGCCGGTCTCTACGTGGTCTACGACGCGCTGCTGCTCGCGATCTGGGGCCGTACGGTCGGCAAGTGGCTCACCGGGGTGAGGGTGGTCACGGCCGGCGAGCGCAACGGTTCGGTGGGCCTGAGCCGGACGGCGCTGCGGGCCGCGGTGTTCGCGCTGCCGATCGCCGCCCGGCCGATTCCGGTGCTCAGCGTCCTCGCCGGGATCTTCTGGGTGGTCAATGTCGGCATGGTGCTCGAGCCGACGCGGCGGCAGGCCCTGCACGACCGGATTGCCGCGACCACGGTGGTCCGTACGGATGTGGACTATTCGGACGTGGACTAAGGCCTGCGGGCTCTGGCTAGAGGTATCCGGCCCGCGAGGCGAGCTCGGGTTAGAGGAGGCGGAGCTGGCGGTCGCGGGGGCGGTCGCGCACCGCTCCGGTGCCGTCGAGCCGCTCGGTGAGCGACGCGCTGAGCGCGCGCAGGAAGGGCGACGCGCCGGTATCCCGCTCGGCGCCGAACCGCGCGCGGCGGCGGGCATACGACAGGAAGAGCCGCTCGCGGGCCCGGGTCATGCCCACGAAGAACAGCCGGCGCTCCTCGGCCTCGTCGTGATCGGTCGCGCCGGGGAGCCACAGCGGCAGCAGGCCGTGCTCGCAGCCGGCCAGGAACACGACGGGGAACTCCAGTCCCTTCGCCGCGTGCAGGGTGAGCAGGGCGACGGAGTCGGCGCGTGGATCGTACGCGTCCACCTCGGCGCCCAGCGCCAGTTGCCCGAGGAACGCCTCCAGGTCGTCGCCGCAGCGCTTAGCGAGCGGGGCCAGCAGCTCGGCGGCCGACCGCAGCTCGATCTCGCGCTCGAACCGGGTGGTCGACCGTGCGGCCTTGAGCCGTTCCGTCAGCGGGCCCGCGCCGTGATGCTTGAGCTCGTCGGCGATCTCCCGTACACCCGGGCGGGCGAGCAGCCGATCGTGCGAGCGCTTCTGGTACGGGACGCCGGCCCGGGTCAGCGCCGCCATGATCGGGCCGGCCTGGGCGTCAGTGCGGTACAGGACGGCGATGTCGGAGAAGTCGATGTTGTGCTTGGGGTGGTGCCCGTCGGCCCGTCCGGAGTCGAGGGAATGGAACGACGTGCCGCCGAGCAGCCGGTCGATCGTCCGTGTGATGAACTCGGCCTCGGTCTGCGGATCGGCGGCCTCGAAGATCCCAATGTGCTGGGTGTCGGTGCTGTGCGCGGTCAGTTGCCGGCCCGGGACCAGGCTGGCCGGCGCGATCGCCTGAACCGCCCCGCGGACGATGGTCTCGCCGGACCGGTAGTTGCGGGTGAGCTGGACGGTGGTCGCGCCCGGAAAGTCGGTCGTGAAGCGGAGAAAGAAGCCGACGTCGGCGCCGCGGAAGGAGTAGATCGCCTGGTCGGGGTCGCCGATGGCGGTGAGGTTCCCGCCGTCGGAGCTGAGCAGCCGGAGCAGCGCGTACTGCGTCTCGTCCACGTCCTGGTATTCGTCGACGCTGATCCACGGCCAGCGGTCCCGGTAGGCCGCGGCGAGATCCGGGTCCTTGGTCAGCAGCTGTACGGGCAGGTCGAGCAGACCGGTGAAGTCGACCTTGTCGGCTGTGTCACCTGTATCGTCCGCGACGGCCTCGAGGTCTTCGACGATCTCGAAGTGCGGCTGGAGCCCGGCCCGTTCGTGTTGTTCGCGAAGAATGAGCGCGCCGAGACCGTGGAAGGTCGTCACCGTGATTCGGCCGGCCCGGTCCGCGAGCAGCCGGCCGAGGCGCTCGCGCATCTCCTCCGCAGCGCGCCGGGTGAAGGTGATCGCCAGGCAGTCGTCCGGGGCGACCCCGCGGTCCAGCACGAGATGGGCGATCCGGTGGGTGAGGGTCCGGGTCTTGCCGGTGCCGGGCCCGGCGATGATCAGGAGCGGGCCGGCCGGATGCGCGGCGGCGGCCCGCTGCTCCGCATCGAGGCCGCCGAGAATGCCGTGGCTGCCGGTGCCGGTCGATGGCGCGGGGATCGCGTCCGGCACGGTCGGAGTTTCGGACGTTCCGTTCGTAAAGAATTTCTCCGGAATGAGAGTCTTTGGTGAATTTCGTACGGACGGGGATGGGGTCTCGGTAACGTCGAAGAGCGCGTCCGGTGCGGCGAACATCGCGGCGCTTGTCAGTTCTCCCGGTTGGAACAGCCGGATGTCACCGTACTCGCCGTCGTAACCCGCTTCTCGGATGACCTCACCGCGGCGCAGCCGGCCGATCGCCTCGGCCAGTGTCTCGCCGCCGGCCCGGCGTATGTCGTCGAGCGGAACCCCCGACAGAATCGACAATTCCGGACCGAGCGCGGCCACGAGTGAGGCGATCTCGCCGACCACAGTCTTGGTACGCGGTCCCACGCCCCGGAGCTCGGCGACGATTTCTGGTAGTTGTACGAGGTTTTGGAAGTCGGCGGCACCGGGTGGTCGCCGGCCTTCTGGATACGACGCCAGTTCCTCGACGCGATGGAGAACGCCCACAGTGAGCGGTCGGCCGCACTCCGGACATCTCCCGTCCTGCGCGCGGGTTTCGCCGGGATCGAGGCGTACGGAGCATTTTCGGTGCCCGTCGAGGTGATACTTCCCTTCCTCCGGAAAGAACTCGACCGTACCTCGATAGCCCGCGCCGGTCTCCAGCGCGGATCGCATCGCGTAATAGTCGAACGGCGTCTCGAACATGGAGGCCTCGCGGCCGAGAGCGGGCGGGGAGTGTGCGTCGGAGTTACTGACCAGGCGATAGCGATCGAGGGATGCGACTCGCCAGTTCATGACCGGATCGGAAGACAAGCCGGTCTCGATGGCGAACACATGGTCGGCCAGGTCTCCGTAACAATCGGCGACGGCATCGAAACCGGACTTGGAACCGAGAACCGAGAACCATGGCGTCCACGCGTGTGCCGGAACGAGGTACGAACCGGGATCGCTCTCCAGCGTGATCTCGAGAAGATGACGGGAGTCCAGACCGAGGATGGGGCGCCCATCTGATGCGAGATTACCGATCTTCGCCAGCGCGTTCGTGATACGCTCGGCGGCCGCAAAGTCCGGCGCATATAGCAGATGGTGCACCTTCCGTGTCTTATCTCCCTTCTTGTAGATGGTGGAGATCTCGACGGACAGCAGAAAACGCATCGGTCTCTGACAGCCGGCGGGCAACGTACGGGCGACGCGCTGTTCGAGTTCGGGCCGCAGCCGGAACAGTCCGGTCTCGGCCGGCACCAGCGTGGAGCGCAGCTCCTCCGCCCAGGCGGGATGCGTGAAGTCGCCCGTACCCAGCACCGAGATGCCCTTGCGCGCTCCCCACCACGCGAGATGTTCCAGGTCACAGTCCCTGCTGCAGGCTCTGGAGTACTTGGAGTGGATGTGCAGGTCCGCATAGAACATCGAGGTCGCGTCCATTCCGGTCGGATCGTCGCGTTCCGGATCCTGCCATGCCCGCCCGAAGGTCCGCCGTCGTTCACCCGGTCTCGGCGGTTCGTGTCGCCCGCCGGAAGAGTCGGGAAGGAACCCGAGCGGGACGGTGTGCGTTCTTTATCCGGCACGCCTCTCCCGTTCTGGCTGTTATGCGGCGTGCGCCACGCGGTTATGCGGGGGGCGCTTCCGGCGCTTATGCAGGCGACGCCCGGCACTTTGCCGGGCGTACGTCAGGCACTTTGCGCGGGTTCCTCAGGCGCTTTGCGGGGCTACAGCGGGTGCTTTGCGGAGGCGCGTAGGGCGCTTTGCGGGGTGCGCCAGGTGCTTTGCCGAGGTGCGTGCAACCCTTTGCAGCGAGCGCCGTGCGGGGCGCAAGCCGTACCTCGGCAAGAGCGGCCACGGATTTCGTCGCGGTATACCACCACTCGGTATGCGGCTTGGCCTGGAGGTATCGGGTTCGCGAGCAGTTCGACGGCCGCGTCGGCGGTGTCCGCGACCGCGCATTCCGCACGACATGTTGGGAAAGTACGTTACTAGGGGGGTTAATCCGTCATGGTGGGGAACAGGCCTGCTGATCGGCTATCGGTCAGCGCATTGCCGATGCTGTGGGATTCGTCGTCAGACCAAGATCATCTTGCCGTAGCTTGACAACACCTGACGACACACATGACGCGGAGGCCGACCGGATGAGTATGCACCTGGAGGGTTCCGATCGGCTGATTACGGTCCGTTACTGTGGAAAAAGTTGTGTGCTGTGGGTGTTGAATTGTCAGCCGAGTGGATTGCAGTATATCTTTGGCAACCAAGAATGTAGTTTGCTCCCACGAAAGGTCTGTCCCCATGGCACAGAAGGTTCAGGTGCTACTCGTCGACGACCTCGACGGTGGCGAGGCGGACGAGACCGTATCGTTCTCGCTCGATGGCGTCACCTATGAGATCGATCTCAGCAGCGCCAACGCTAAGAAGCTGCGCGATTCGCTGCAGTCCTATGTCGATCACGCACGGAAGGCGGGCACGGCGCGTCGCCGCCGTTCTCGTGGCGCCTCAAGTCGCGAGCGCAGTGCGGAGATCCGGGCCTGGGCCAAGTCGCGTGGCAAGAAGGTGAACGAACGCGGTCGTATCCCACAGTCGATCGTCGATGAGTTCGAGGCCGCAATGGGTCGTTGATCCGCATCCGGAAGCACCCGGCCCGCTGTCCCGTTTCGGGAGAGCGGGCCGTTCGCTTCTCGCGGCGGCCCTTCCGTATCTATAGGGGCCATGGAATCTCCAGCGGCGCCGTATCTCTCGCGGCGACCGTATCTCCCCGGGCGCTGTAACTCTGGCGGGCGCGGTGCCTCTCGCGAACCGTATGTCTCGCCGGTCCGTATCTCTTCTCGCGGGGCTTCTCGGCCCGCCGGCTGTTCGCTCCTGGCGAGGCGGGCGCTTCTCGGGACTGTTCGCCCACCGCGGGGCGTTTGGGAGAGTAGGTGTTCGCCTGTCGTTGGGTTGGCGGGCGGTTAGCGGTTCGCGAAGCGTTCGCTTGTGGCGAAGTGCACACACTCGGAGTTGAACGCCTATTGGTTTTGGCTGCTCTGGCGGGGAGAGTGCAGGGAAAGCGTCGTTCGCTTGCGGCGTAGCCGGAACATGACGCCCCGCACCGGTAGTTGGATGAGGATGAACAGCCCAACGTCGGGGAACGTCTCTTGGTGGGAGTGCACCGGGCGACATCCTCGGGGCGGGCTAGCATGCGGAAGGACAGGGGTCGGACATACCGGTCCCGGTTCAACCGCTCTGTGAGGAGCGACGAGATGTTCGAGAGGTTCACCGACCGCGCACGGCGAGTTGTCGTCCTGGCTCAAGAAGAGGCCAGGATGCTCAACCACAACTACATCGGTACCGAGCACATCCTGTTGGGTCTCATCCACGAGGGCGAGGGTGTCGCAGCCAAGGCCCTGGAGAGCCTAGGGATCAGCCTCGAGGCGGTGCGCCAGCAGGTCGAGGAGATCATCGGCCAGGGACAGCAGGCGCCGTCCGGGCACATCCCGTTCACTCCGCGGGCGAAGAAAGTACTTGAGCTTTCACTACGCGAAGCATTGCAACTTGGTCACAACTACATCGGCACTGAGCACATCCTCCTGGGCCTGATCCGTGAGGGTGAGGGCGTTGCGGCTCAGGTGCTGGTGAAGCTGGGCGCGGATCTCAACCGCGTACGGCAGCAGGTGATCCAGCTGCTGCACGGTTATCAGGGCAAGGAGCCGGCCGCCTCAGGCGGTCCTTCGGAGTCGGCGCCGTCGACCTCTCTTGTCTTGGACCAATTCGGCCGCAACCTGACCCAGGCCGCCCGCGAGGGCAAGCTCGACCCGGTCATCGGCCGCGAGAAGGAGATCGAGCGGGTCATGCAGGTGCTGTCCCGCCGCACCAAGAACAACCCGGTGCTGGTGGGCGAGCCCGGCGTCGGCAAGACCGCCGTGGTCGAGGGGCTGGCACAGAAGATCGTCAAGGCCGACGTCCCCGAGACGCTCAAGGACAAGCAGCTGTACACGCTTGACCTGGGCGCGCTGGTCGCCGGCTCGCGCTATCGCGGCGACTTCGAAGAGCGGCTCAAGAAGGTGCTCAAGGAGATTCGCACCCGCGGCGACATCATCCTGTTCATCGACGAACTGCACACCCTGGTCGGCGCCGGCGCCGCCGAGGGTGCGATCGATGCCGCCAGCATCCTTAAGCCGATGCTGGCCCGCGGCGAGTTGCAGACGATCGGCGCGACGACGCTGGACGAGTACCGCAAGCACCTGGAGAAGGACGCCGCGCTCGAGCGCCGGTTCCAGCCGATCCAGGTGGCCGAGCCGTCGCTGTCGCACACAATCGAGATCCTCAAGGGGCTGCGCGACCGGTACGAGGCGCACCACCGTGTCTCGATCACTGACGCCGCCCTGGTGGCCGCCGCGCAGCTGGCCGACCGCTACATCAGCGACCGGTTCCTGCCGGACAAGGCGATCGACCTCATCGACGAGGCCGGCTCGCGGATGCGCATCCGCCGCATGACCGCTCCGCCGGACCTGCGCGAGTACGACGAGCGCATCGCCGACGTTCGGCGCGAGAAGGAATCGGCCATAGACGAGCAGGACTTCGAGAAGGCCGCCGCGCTGCGCGACAAGGAGAAGCAGCTGCTCGCGCAGAAGACGCACCGGGAGAAGGAGTGGAAGGCCGGCGACATGGACGTCGTCGCCGAGGTCACCGAGGAACTGATCGCCGAGGTGCTCGCCACGGCGACCGGCATCCCGGTCTTCAAGCTCACCGAAGAGGAGAGCGCCCGGCTGCTCCGTATGGAGGACGAGCTGCACCGCCGGGTCATCGGCCAGAACGACGCCATCAAGGCGCTGTCGCAGTCGATCCGGCGTACCCGCGCCGGCCTGAAGGACCCGAAGCGTCCCGGCGGCTCGTTCATCTTCGCCGGCCCGTCCGGCGTCGGTAAGACCGAGCTCTCCAAGACCCTCGCCGAGTTCCTGTTCGGCGACGAGGACGCGCTGATCCAGCTCGACATGTCCGAGTACATGGAGAAGCACACCGTCTCGCGGCTGTTCGGCTCGCCGCCCGGCTATGTCGGGTACGAGGAGGGCGGTCAGCTCACGGAGAAGGTCCGGCGCAAGCCGTTCGCGGTCGTCCTGTTCGACGAGATCGAGAAGGCGCACCAGGACATCTTCAACTCGCTCCTCCAGATCCTGGAGGACGGCCGGCTGACCGACGCTCAGGGCCGGGTCGTCGACTTCAAGAACACGGTCATCATCATGACGACCAACCTCGGCACCCGCGACATCTCCAAGGGTCTGTCGACCGGCTTCACGCGAGCCAACGACGAAGAGGGCGACTACGGCCGGATGAAGGCCAAGGTCAGCGAGGAGCTCAAGCAGCACTTCCGTCCTGAGTTCCTCAACCGTGTGGACGACACCATCGTCTTCCACCAGCTCACGCCGAAGGAGATCGTCCTCATCGTCGACCTCATGATCGCCAAGGTCGACGAGCGGCTGAAGGACCGCGACATGGGCCTCGAGCTCAAGCCGGAGGCCAAGGACCTGCTCGCCGAGCGCGGGTACGACCCGGTTCTCGGCGCTCGTCCGCTCCGCCGCACGATCCAGCGGGAGATCGAAGACAACCTGTCCGAGAAGATCCTGTACGGCGAGCTCAAGGCGGGTCAGATCGTCATCGTCGGCGTCGAGGGCTCCGGCGAGACGGCCAAGTTCACCTTCAAGGGCGAACCCAAGCCGTCCACCGTCCCCGACACCCCGCCGCCGATGGAAGACTCCGCGGTCAACCACACCGACTAACCCGATCCTGTCGGCAAGGCCCCGCACTCACCACTCGGGTGCGGGGCCTTACGTTGCGCAGTGCCTGCCGTCTACTTTCCAACACCTTTCAGACTGCACATGCTGGTAGCGCTAAGTACCCTTACATTGCGCGAACGGGCTGGGAAGGGCACTTCATGTCGATATCGTTGACCGACCATCACGGTCCGTGGACCGTCGATGACATACGGAAGTTGCCGGAGGACGAGTTCCACCGATACGAGATCGACAATGGTGTCCTGATCGTGAGCCCCAGCCCCTCGTCCCCTCACCAGGTCGCTTCACGCCGCATGGCGAACGTGCTCGAAGCTGCGATTGAGGCAGCGGGTGCGGGGCTGGGGGTCGTCAACGAGGTGGACACCATCACCGGAGCCAGGGGCGACTGGCTCAAGATTCCTGATGTGTTGGTGGTCCATGGTGACGCCTTCGACGCCGAGCCTGACGAATATGACGCGGCCGACGTTGTCCTGGCCGTCGAGATCTGTGGCAGCAGGCAGAGCCGAAACCGAGACTTTGGCGAGAAGCTGGATGCCTACGCGGAAGTCGGGATCGAGGACTACTGGGTCCTGGAGCTGAAGCCGCAGCCAAAGCTGACGGCGTTTGCCCTGAAGGATGGGACCTATGAGCAGATCGGGGTCTCGCAGAGCCTGATCCACCTCACCCGGCCGTTCCCGGTAGACATCGATCCGCCCCAGCTCTTGAGGCGTCGCCCGGGGGGCTGAGGGAACGCGTGGGCAATCCGGCGGGTGGGTGGCGCCGAATTCCGGGTGGGTCTACCGGAAATGGGAGGGCGTCATGAGCCCACGCGTCAGGCGCACATTCATGGTCAGCATTGCCGCGATCACCGGTTTCGTTCTGCTTTGGCTTCCCGAAGTGGCCCAGGCCGGCATCTCGTTCAACGGACTGGACTAACACTGTCCGCCGTGATCATGCACTCGTTCCCAATGCATGATCACGGCGGTAGGTCAGCGCGCGTGGTCTTTGAGGGTGTTGGCGAAGGCCCGCCAGGCGGCTCGGGAGAAGGCGAGGGCCGGGCCGCCGGGGTTCTTCGAGTCGCGTACCGCGATCACCTGACTAACCCGGGCCAACTCGACGCAACTGCCTTGCTCCCCGCTGCGGCGGGACTTGCGCCATTGAGCGTTCGTCAAGTCCGGTTGATCCATATGTCGTTCATCGCTCCTGTGATAAAGCCGATCGACGCCTCGGGCGACAGTGCCGCCGCTCGGATCTGATCGTAGGCCGCGATGCCACCTCGAGTTCGTCGTCGCGGTCCATGAGTCGCCCGGTGACACCCCGCCCCTCTGCGAAAGCGACCGGTGGCTGATTGGCGAAGACGAAGTGTGAAAATCCACCGCTGATCCCGGCGTGCTCGCCCGCCGCGAACGGCAGGATCTGGATGGTGATATTCGGGCGCTGCGCAAGCTCGACGAGCCGCATGAACTGTGCTCTTGTCACCCCGACGCTCTTCACCGGCTGTTTCACAGCGGACTCGTGCAATACGGCCCAGATCAATGGTGGAGATGGTCGATTCAGAATCCGCTGTCGTTCCATCCGCTCGGCCAGGCGCTCATCGATCACGCTTGGCGGGTCCAAGGGCCGTCCAGCGATCATGATTGCTCGGGCGTATTCCTCAGTTTGGAAGAGTCCCGGGATCAGGTTGTTGGTCCAGAGGTTGATCCGGTTGGCCTGGGCTTCGAGTTCGATGTAGTGCTCGAACCAGCGTGGAACGGATCTGACCAGCTCGGCAAGGTGAGTGAGCATCTCGGGCAGGCCGTACACCTCGTCAGACTTCTCCGGGAAGCCCTCGGGTGGGTTGCGGCGAGCGGTCTCGACGCTGGCGACGGTCGATAGCGACCAGCCGAGCTTCTCGGCCAGTTCCTCCTGGCGCCAGCCATGCAACTCCCGCAGGCGGCGGATCTCCGCGCCGAAGAACGCGGCCAACGATGACAGGGGGTCGAGTTCTCGGGGAGCAGGCATTGCACACCTTGGTTGTACGTATAAGTCTCCCCCCGAGCGTAACCGGGCGATGACACCCTGGTCAGGCAATCTTCGACAACGACGGTGGAAGGGACCTCGCATGGTGTGCAGCACCCTGCCCGTACCGCTCAAAAAGGTGTGGCTGCGCAACGAGCCGGCGGCGGCGAGCAACGCACGGCGCGAAGTCATTCTCACCGCGCGGGCGTGGGCGATCGCCGAGGAGATCATCGACCGGCTGGAACTGTGCACCAGCGAGATCGTCACCAACGCGGTCCAGCATGCCCCGGGCTCGGCGATTCGCCTGCTCCTCACCCGCACGGACGAGCGGCTCCGGGTCGAAGTGCACGACTCCAACGGCCGGCTCCCGTCGGCGCACACCCCCGACCCGTACGACGAGTCGGGCCGAGGGCTGTCCCTGGTCGCCGCCAGCGCCGACGATCACGGCGCGTACCTCACCAACACCGGCAAAGTCGTCTGGTTCGACGTCATCGCCTGGCCCAAAGACCTCGCCGCCTGATCGACCGGAACTGTCGGTGGCCCCCGCTACGTTCAGCACATGCCTCATCACCAGACCGGTCGCGTGTCGTTGTCTCGCCACGGAGCCGGCGGGACAACGACGACGCGTTTCTCACTGAACTGCATACACGCCCCCGAGTTCCGGTGATCAAGCCTGACATCAAAGAGGAGTGAGGCGACATCAATGGTCGGTTGGAGCAGGGGTCGGGAGCGCATCCTCGGCGTGATCGAACGACGGGAGTTAACCGCACTAGCCGGCCGAGCGCGCTCTCGTCGGAGCGGCGGCCATCTGGCATCACTATGCATGTAGCGCCTGTCGAACATGCACAATGCTTCCCTATCGAGTATCATCGATATACCACGTGGGGGAGCAGGATGGACAGAACGCTTCAGGTCCGAGGGCTGGACGAGGAGACCGTCGCGGAACTTAAGGCGCGGGCGGCTCGCGCACGCCAGTCTCTGTCAGCCTATGTCGCTCAGGTTCTCACCGAGGTTGTTGCGACTCCCACTCCAGACGAGATCCGGGACCGGCTGGCTGCGTTGCGGGAGCTTGGTGGCGGAACCACCAACGAGGAAATTCTTGCCGAGGTGCGCAGGACCAGGGAATCGTGATCATCCTCGACAACTCCGCTCTCGTGCAGGCGCTCGTCGCGCAATCGCCATCCGAGGAATTGCTCACCGTGATTTCGACAGAGCAACTCCACGTGCCTCACCTGCTCGACTACGAGTTCAGGAGCGCGCTCAGGGGACTTGTTCTGGGCAAGAAGATCAGTTCGCCAAGGGCCGAGGGTGCTCGTCTCGTCATGCAGAGCCTGCCTTTGACGAGACATCCCGATGATGTGACCGGCGGTCGAGCTTGGGATCTACACGGAAACCTGAACGCCTATGACGCGACCTATGTCGCGCTCGCGGAAATACTCGACTGTCCATTGGTGACGGCCGACGAAAAGATCGCTCGTACGACTAAGACCGTACAGGTCAAGGTCTACTGATCCGATGTGTCGTACGTGGGCCTGGCGGCGGTTAGTTGGGGAGCCTGCCGGACGGCATGACCATTTCGCGGAGCCGAGTCCTGGCGGCCGGCCGGCTAGGCGGGTTCTGCCAGGTGGGCAAGGAGCGCTCGGGCCTCGGCGCGGAGCAGTTCGGCGCGCTGCGGGACACCGGCCGTGTCGTACTCGCGGGCGGCGGCCTCGCGTGCTGCCACCTCGGCCCGCACGATCCGCTCCACCTCGGCCTCCGTCAGCGTGCGCCGGACGACGTCGGCGGCGCCAGCGCCGACGGGGCTCTCCTCGATCGCCTTGCCCCGGTCGGCGGCCGCGCCCACCTCGACCGTCTCGGCGTTGTCGATCGCCGCCAGCGTCGAGCGCAAGACGCCGATCTCGAGCCGATCACGCGCCTTCATCGCAATACGCAGGGCGTCGCGCAGCCGCTGGCGAAGCGGTGAGTCAGGGGCAGGGGGCGTGATCGACATGCCGCGACTCTAGCGGCCGTAGTTATGCGGGGAGGGCGTAGCGGCCGTCGTCAAGGGGGTCGACGAGGCCGTCGGCGATGAGGCCGTCGAGGGCGCGTTCGCGTTGGACCGGGTCGGACCACACGATGTCGAGAGCGGACTTCGCGACGGGCTCGGCGGCGTTGCGGAGGACCGCGAGGAGTCGGCCGCGGCACTGGCGGTCGGTGCCCGCGTACCTCTGGCCGCGCCGAGGCGGGCCGTCGTGGGCGGGGTGACCGGCCAGCCGCCAGGCGCAGTCGGCGGCCACCGGGCAGTCGGCGCACCGGGGCGTACGGGCCGTACAGACCAGCGCGCCGAGCTCCATCATCGCGACCGACCAGCGCGCGGCGACCGGCGGGTCGAGCGGCAGTAGGGACTCGGCCAGCCGTACCTCGGCCGCGGTCTGCGTCTTGGCCGGGTACTCCTTGCCGCCGACGACTCGGGTGAGGACCCGGCGCACGTTCGTGTCGAGGACGGCATGCCGCTGCCGGTAGGCGAAGGCGGCGACGGCAGCCGCGGTGTACGAGCCGATCCCGGGAAGGGCGCGCAGCGCGTTGTACGTGTCGGGGACCAGCCCGGAGTGCTGGTCGACGATCGCGCGGGCGGTCTCGTGCAGGCGCAGCGCGCGGCGCGGATAGCCCAGACGGCCCCAGGCTCGCACGGCTTCGCCGGCGGGCTCGGCGGCGAGTGCGGCTGGTGTTGGCCAGCGCGCCAGCCACTCCCGCCAGCGCGGCAGAACGCGGCTGACCGGGGTCTGCTGGAGCATGATCTCGCTGACCAGAACGCCCCACGGTGTGGCGTCGGGGTGGCGCCACGGCAGATCGCGGGCGTTCGCCGCGTACCAGTCGAGAACGGGCGTGACGTATCGGGACTCGGGCATGACGTCTCGATCCTTGCACGGCGGGTCGCCACTACTTGACAAGATCGGGAAAGCATACTGTCCGCATGGATCCGGACACTGTACGTAATCCAGAGGGGGCGCCACAGAAGCGTATTGGCGACGGCGGGCGATCGCGCTGGGCAGCGGTCTGTCGTTGATCGGGCTGCTCGCCTGGGCGTGCTCGGGCCACCGATCCGCCGCCCGCCCCGGTACGTACGTCGCCGCCGTCAAGGTCGGCAAGATCAAGGTCAACAAGCAGGTCTTCCGCCTCCGCTGACCGGCGATCGGGTTATACGTAGCGTTCCAGGATGGAGGATTCGGCGAGGCGGGAGAGGCCCTCGCGGACGCTGCGGGCGCGGGACTCGCCGACGCCGCCGACCGCCTGCAAATCGTCGATGCTGGCGGCGAGCAGCTTCTGCAGGCCGCCGAAGTGCTCGACGAGCCGCTCGACGACGAGGTTGGGCAGGCGGGGCACCTTGGCGAGCAAGCGGTAGCCCTTGGGGCTCACCGGGAGGTCGAGGGCGTCGGTGCCGGAAAAGCCGAGCACGTCGGCCACGATGGGCAGGTCGAGCAGCTCGGTGGCCGACAGGGTATCGAGGGCGCTGAGCACGTCGGCGACCCGGCGGTTGCGGAGGTCGCCCGGCCGGTAGTCGCGGACGATCAGCTCGCGGTCTATGTCGACCCCGGAGACCAGCTCGTCTAGCTGCAGTGACAGCAGCCGGCCGTCGGTGCCGAGCTCGACGACGTAGCCCTCGATCTCGTCGGCGATGCGGCGCACCATTTCGAGCCGCTGCACGACCGCGCTGACGTCTCGTACGGTGACGAGGTCTTCGATCTCGAGCGCGGACAGCGTGCCGGCCACCTCGTCGAGCCGCAGCTTGTAGCGCTCCAGGGTGGCCAGGGCCTGGTTGGCCTTGGACAAGATGGCCGCGGAATCTTCCAGGACGTAGCGGACACCGTCGAGGTAGAGCGCGATGATCCGCATGGACTGGCTGACCGAGATCACCGGGAAGCTGGTCTGCTTGGCGACCCGCTCCGCGGTGCGGTGCCGGGTGCCGGACTCCTCGGTGGGGATGGCCGGGTCGGGCACCAGGTGGACGGCAGCCCGCACGATGCGCGAATGACTGTCGTCGACCACGATCGCGCCGTCCATCTTGGCCAGCTCGCGCAGCCGCGTGGCGGAGAACTCGACGTCGAGCTCGAAGCCGCCCGTGCACAGATCGGCGACCGTGTCGTCGTAGCCGAGCACGATCAGCCCGCCGGTGTGCCCCCGCAGAATCCGCTCCAGCCCGTCTCGGAGGGCAGTGCCCGGGGCGACCGCGGCGAGCGTCAACCGGCGTCGCTCGTCTTGACTCTTTAGCTGTGCTGGCACGAGACCCCCGCAGGTCGCTCGACGGCGCTCAGTTTACCGAGGACGGTTACCGACCGGCTCCTCCAGAGCGCCATTCGCTATGAATGCCGCTCCTACTCAAGTGTGAGCGGCCTTAATGTGCCGTATAGGCGACCTGCAGGGCCTGACCAAGGCTGTCGACCTCGATCACCCTTATTCCGTCATCGCCGTCGGCCGCGCCGGTCGACGGCCGCCACACCGTACTCGCCCGGCCGACGGTCACCCCCTCGGGTCGGGCGGACCGCTTCAGCGGAGTGCCTTCGCCGAGCTCCAGCGACCCGCGCGGAACCACCGCGCACTTGAAGCCCAGCCGGCTCGCCTCGCCCAGCCGCCGTCGGACCCCCGGGACGGCCCGCACCTCGCCGGCCAAGCCGACCTCGCCGAGGGCGATGACGTCGGGTGACAGCGACTGCTCGACCTTGGACCCGGCGACGGCCAGCGCGACGGCGAGGTCGACCGAGGTCTCCGCGAGCCGCACGCCGCCGACCGTGGAGACGTAGACGTCCTGCTCGTGCATCGGGATCTGGCAGCGCCGGCCGAGCACCGCCAGCACCATGGCCACCCGGGCGGACTCCAGGCCCGACGTCGCCCGGCGCGGGCTGGGCAGGAAGGACTGGGCGACCAGGGCCTGCACCTCGGCCACCAGCGGGCGCCGGCCTTCGAGCGTGACGGTTACGCAGGTGCCGGGCACCGGCTCGTCGCGGCGGGTGAGGAACAGCCCACTCGGGTCGGGCAGCCCGACGATGCCCATCTCGGACAGATCGAAGCAGCCGAGCTCGTCGGTCGGGCCGTAGCGGTTCTTCACGGCGCGGATCATGCGCAGCCGGCTGTGCCGGTCGCCCTCGAAGTAGAGGACCACGTCGACCAGGTGCTCGAGGAGCCGCGGCCCCGCGATCGCGCCCTCCTTGGTGACGTGCCCGACCAGCACGACGGTGATGCCGCGCTCCTTGGCCACCCGGATCAGGTTGGCGGCCACCTCGCGGATCTGCGTCACGCCGCCGGGCGTGCCGTCGACCTCGGCCGTGCCGATCGTCTGGATGGAGTCGACGACGAGCATCTTCGGCTGAACGACGTCGACCTGGCCGAGCACGGAGGCCAGCTCGGTCTCGGCGGCGAGGAAGAGGTGATCGGTGATGGCGCCGACCCGGTCGGCCCGCAGCCGTACCTGCTCGGCGGACTCCTCTCCCGTGACGTACAGCACCGGGGACGGTCGTGCGTCGTGCCGGAGGCGCGCCGATGACGCCAACGCGGCGACCTCGAGCAGCAGCGTGGACTTGCCGATGCCCGGCTCGCCGGCCAGCAGTACGACCGCGCCGGGCACCAGGCCGCCGCCCAGCACGCGGTCGAGCTCGTCGAGCCCGGTCGCCCGCGAGCGCGCCGACTGGACGTCGACCTCGCCGATCGGCCGCGCCGGCGCGGACACCGGGCCGGCCTGGACGACGCGCGGCGCGGCCGCCGCACCGGCCTCGCCGACCGTGCCCCACGCCTGACACTCACCGCAGCGGCCCACCCACTTGGTGGTCTGCCAGCCGCACTCGGCGCATCGGAACGCCGCCTTCGCCCGCCCCGCGCCTACTGCCTTCGCCATGTCAGCGACCGTACGGCCCGGCACCGACATTTGACTTCAGGGACACGTGAGACTGCCGAACCCAGCGTGACTGACGGTATCCAAGTGATGACGGCCGGTTGTGGACAGCGAAGTTGACTCAGATTCTGACGCGTCGTCTGATCAGTGCGGAAACCCTGGGAGGGTTGAATGGTCAAGCCGCGCTGGATGGTCGCCCTGCTCCTACTCCCCCTTCTAGTGGTCCCCGCCCAAGCGGAGGCCGCCGTGTCCCGTTACGTGGCCCTCGGTGACTCGTTCACCTCGGGACCGCTCATCCCGAACCAGCATGGCTCCCCGGCGGGCTGCCTGCGGTCGGACCACAACTACCCGTCGCTGCTCGCCGCGCAGCTGAATGCGGCCACATTTGTGGACGTCAGCTGCGGTGGTGCCGACACGGGCGACATGACGTCGCCTCAGGACGTCACGCTCGGTACCAACCCGCCGCAATTCAACGCTCTCACCGCCGACACGACCTTGGTGAGCCTCGGCATCGGCGGCAACGACATCGGTTACACAGGGATCTTCGAGACCTGCGCCGAGCTCAGCTTCAACAACCCGTTCGGCTCGCCGTGCAAGTCGCACTTCGGCAGTCAGCTCGACCAGCGGATCGCCGACACCGCACCCAAGATCGCGGCGGCGCTGGAAGGCATCCACCAGCGGTCGCCACAGGCCAAGGTGCTCCTCGTCGGCTATCTCCGGCTGTTGCCCTCGGGCCGGGGCTGCTGGCCGGTCGTCCCGATCTCGTGGGGTGACGTGCCGTACCTCGACGGGGTGGAGCGCGCGCTCAACGGCATGCTCGCCGACCAGGCCGCCCAGCATGGCGCAACCTTCGTGGACGCCTATGCGGGCGGGAACGGCCACGACATGTGCGCGTCGTCGAGCAACAAGTGGGTCGAGGGGCTCATCCCCACCAACATCGCCGCGCCGATCCATCCGAACGCGGCCGGCATGCGGGTCGTCGCCGACCGCGCAGCCACCGCGGTCAGCGCTGCGCCCGCGGCGAAAAGCTAGGTGACAGGACCGTACGGCCCGCTCAGGCCATGGAGGAGCGGGCCGTACGGCTGGATTCCGGTTAGTCCAGCGCGTTGAAAACGATGCCGGCCAGGGCCGCGGCGGCCGACATCCACGTCAGAACAACACCGGTGACCGTTGCGACGACGGCGATGAACATTCGCTTGGTACGACGGCTCATCACGTTCTCCTTCCGGTCGATCCACCCTGAATTCGGCGCCGCCCGGCCGGCGGATTGCCCGGTACAGCCGTACTGCCCCAGGAAAGTCGCGACGGCCCTCCGGGGGAGCGCCTTTCAGCACTTTCGAGGGAGGACCGGAACCGGCCGCGCGGTTACGCTGACCAGCGGGAGGATCGATGGCAAGCCTGCGCGTGCGGATGGCGGCCTCGTACGTGCTCGTCACGGTCGCAGCCGTCCTCGTCGTCGAGGTGACGTTGCTGGCCTTGTTGCTGCCCGGCGTGCTCGGCGGCTCCGCTGCCGACATAGTGCAAAGACAGGCCAACCTGGACGCGAAGCGGATCGGCGCCATCGCGACCAAGGCGTACCTCTCGGGCGATGCCGCGACCGGCGAGCAGGCCCTGAACAAGGCGGTCAAGGACAACAGCCGGGACGGCGCCTTTCTCGGGGGCGGACCGGATGACCGATTTAAGATCCCGCCCGTGCCCGAAAAGCGCGCCGCCGCCTTCGAGGCCGTCGTTGGTCCGGATGGCGTGATCCTGACCAGCACCGCGCCCAACGCCTTCCGCCAGGGAGATCAGCTTCCGGTTCCGTTCCCCTCCACGGTGGGCGGGGCCGGCACCTCGAGGGTCAACGAAACTGACGTGGTCTGGGCGGTCGCCCCGGTCCTCATGGAGACCGAGGTCAAGCCGATTCCGCCCGAACCCCCGCCGACCGGCAAGGACGGCGCGTACGCCAAGAATCTCAGGATCGTCGGCAAGCCCGAGGTGATCGGCGGGGTCTACGTTCAGGTGCCCAGAGGCGAGGCGAACGGCGTTGCGCTGAATACCCTGCGGCCGCTTCTCATCGGCGGTGGCGTCGTACTGCTGCTCGTCCTGCCCGTCGGAGTGGTGTTCGGCCTGCTCAGCACCCGCCGCCTGATCCGCCGGGTGCTCCGGCTGTCCGGCATGACGGCGAGCGTGGCGAACGGCGACTTCGGCGCACGTGTCGCCGTGGCGGGCGCCGACGAGGTGGGCACCCTCGAGCACAGCGTCAATCGCATGGCCGAGCAGCTCGGCGCGGCCCTGGAGACCGAACGGCGGTTGGCCGGCGCCGGGGCCCGGCAGGCCGAGCGCGCCCGCATCGCCCGTGAGCTGCACGACTCGATCTCGCAGGACCTGTTCTCGCTCAGCCTGCTGGCCGGCGGGCTGCGCCGTGGCCTCCCCGAGGACGGCGAGCTGCGCACCCAGGCGGCGGCGCTGGAGCGTACGGCCGGTCGCACAATGCGCGAGATGCAGGCGCTGCTGCTCGAACTGCGCCCGGTCGCGCTCGAGGACGCCGGGCTGGTGCCCGCGATCGAGGAGCTCTGCCGGGCGTACGAGACCCGGCTCGGCATCAACGTCGTGGCAGAGCTGGCGGAGGTACGGCTCGACCCGCCCGCCGAGCACGCGGTGCTCCGCGTCACCCAAGAGGCGCTCGGCAACGCCGTCAAGCACGGCGACCCGGAGACGGTCAATGTCATGCTCGGCAACGGCACCGGCGTGGTCACGCTGGAGGTCAGCGACGACGGCTGCGGCTTCGACCCGCAGGGGGTACGCGACCGCCACGGGATGGGCCTCGGCGCGATGCGCGATCGGGTCGCCGAGCTCGGCGGCGGTCTCGAGGTCACCAGCAGCCCGGGCGCGGGCACCACCGTACGGGTCCGGCTGCCCATGAGGGAGACACCATGATCTCGGTGTTGATCGTCGATGACCACCAGGTCGTACGGCAGGGCCTGCGCTTTGTCCTCGAACAGGAGGACGACATCGAGGTGGTGGGCGAGTGCCAGGACGGGCGGCGGGCCGTCACCGCGATCCGCTCGCTCCGCCCGGACGTCGTGCTGCTCGACATGGTGATGCCCGAACTGGACGGCCTCGGCGTGCTGGCGGCCGTCCGGAAACAGAACCGGGACGATCCGCCCGCCGTCGTCGTGCTGACCTCGTTCCATGAGGAGGACCGCGTCGTCGAGGCCGTCCGCGCCGGGGCCCTGTCGTACCTGCCGAAGACAACGGCCGTCGAGCGCGTCGTCGAGGCCGTACGGGCGGCGGCGCGGGGTGGCAGCGTGCTGGAGCCGGGGATCGCGGCCCTGCTCATACGGCAGGTGCGCGACGGCACCCGCCGCGACCCGCTCGCCGTCCTGTCCCCGCGCGAGCGGGAGGTGCTGGCCGCGCTGGCGCGGGGCCGGTCGAACCGGCAGATCGCCCGCGCCCTGACGCTGAGCGAGGAGACCGTGAAGTCGCACGTGTCGAGCATCCTCGCCAAGCTGCAGCTGTCCGACCGTACGCAGGCGGCCATCTTCGGGCTGCAGCAGGGCCTCGTGCCGCTCGACTCGGCCCTGTCCGACGAGTGACCGTACGGCTGCGACGCCGGAGAAACGTACGGCTGCGACGCTGGGGAAACGTACGGCTGCGACGCCGAGGAAACGTACGGCTCCGCCGTGCTCACGCGCTGGGGTTGGGGGAGCGGCGCATGAGCACGGCGGAAGTCGCGATGGAACGGGTCAGGACGTCCGGAGGGCGTCGGTCGGGGACTGGCGGGCGGCCCGCAGCGCCGGGTAGAGACCGGCCACCGCGCCGACCGCGATCGCGACGCCGAGGCCGCCCCACACCGCCGTCCCGGGGATCAGCACGGTCCAGCCGCGCATGTGCGACAGCCCGGCGGTGACGGCCGCGCCGATCAGGATGCCGCTCGCCCCGCCCAGGACAGCGAGCACCAGCGACTCGGTGAGGAACTGCGCGGCCACGTGCGACCGCGCCGCGCCGAGCGCCCGCCGCAGCCCTATCTCCGTCCGGCGTTCGAGCACGGAGATGACCATGACGTTGGCGATGCCGATGCCGCCGACCAGCAGCGCTATCGCGCCGAGGCCGAGGAACAGCGCCGCCCCGGACTGGGCGACCGCGACGCGTGCCGTCAGCGCGTCCGACGGCCGGTTCACGTCCACCTCCTCCGGGTGCATGGGGTTGGCCGACGGGCCGAGCAGGCCGGATACCTCGGCGACGCGCCGCGTGTCCGCCCGTACGTAGATCCGGCTCGGGCGCCCGTCGTAGCCGAGCAGCCGCTGCGCCACGGGGAAACCGACGAGCGCCGACCGGTCCACCTCGGGCGCGAGGGGGAACGGATCGAGGATCCCGGCCACCGTGAACCAGTGCTTGTCGATCCAGACCTGGTCGCCCGGCGCGGTGATGCCGAGGGTGCGCGCCGCGTCGTACCCGAGCACCGTGACGGGATAGCGCGCCGACGCGGCGTCGAGGAACCGGCCCTGCCGGACCGTCCCGTCCAGGGTGGTGAGCAGCGAGACGTCGCACGCCCGGACCGCGAGCCCGCCGGTCCGGCCGGTCGGGACCACATCGTTCCGGTAGACGTTCAGCTGGGTCAGCTGGGCGGTGGGCGCGACGTGCTGCACGCCGTCGACGCGGCCGACCCCGGCGGTGGCCGTGGCCGGCAGCTCGGTCTCCGCGCCGTTCAGGTCGCGGCCGTTGACCACCGTGAGCAGATTCGTGCCGAGCCGGTCGATCTCCGCGAGCAACTGCGACTGGCTGGACCGGGTGATGCCGAGCACCCCGACGATGGCGGCGATGCCGATCGCGATGCCGAGGCCGGACAGCGCCGCCCTGACCCGCCGGGCCCGCAGCCCGAGCGTCCCGACGGGCAGCAGGTCGCGCATGCGCAACGTACTTCTCATGCGGCCACCACCTGGCCGTCGCGCAGCTCGATCGACCGCGGACAGGCCGCCGCGACCGCCGCCTCGTGGGTGACGATCACCAAGGTGGTCCCGTCGGCGTTCAGCTCGCGCAGCAGGGCGAGGATCTCCGCACCCGTCGCCGAGTCGAGGTTGCCGGTCGGCTCGTCGGCGAACACGATGGCGGGGCGGCCCACGACGGCGCGGGCGATCGCCACGCGCTGCCGTTCGCCGCCCGACAGCCTGCCCGCGCGGTGCCCGACCCGATGGCCGAGGCCGACCCTGGTCAGCGCGTCCGCCGCCCGGCGTCGCCGATCGGCCGCCGGCACGCCCCGATAGAGCAGCCCGTGGGCTACGTTGTCCAGCGCGCTCAGGTGCTCCAGCAAGAAGAACTGCTGGAACACCATGCCGACCCGGTGCGCCCGCAGCCCGGACAGCCGCCGGTCGCTGACCGTGCCTCGGCCGGCCGACATGGCCTGCCCGGCGAGCCGTACGACCCCGCGCGTCGGCCGGTCGAGCGCGGCCATCAGGTGCAGCAGCGTCGACTTGCCCGAGCCGGACGGGCCGCGGACCGCGATCATGTCGCCCTCGGCGACGGTGAGGCTGACGCCGCGCACCGACTCGACGGGCGGCTCGCCCGGGTAGATCTTCCAGACGTCGTGCAGCTCAAGTACGGTCATCGGGCACCTCGACACGTTGTCCCTCGGCGAGCCCCGGCCCCTCGACCTCGACGACCCCGGCCGTCTCATCGAACAGGCCCGGTTGCACCGGCACCCGGCGCCGGTTCGCGCCCGCTGAACCACCTTCTGTGACCACGACCTCGTACGTCCCGCCGGGGCGGGCGAGGAGCGCGAGAATCGGTACGGCGAGCACGTGCCGGTGCAGTTCCGAGGTGATCGCGATCTGCACCTGGGCCTGGTCGAGACCGCCGCCGCCCGGATGGTCCAGCGAGATCGTGATGGGGACGAGCGGCGTCGCCGGGGCCCCCGGCTCGTCATTGTTGGTCTGGTTGACGGCGACCGCGCTGATGTTGGTGATCTTGCCCTTGACGTCGCGGCCGTCGGGCATCGTGACGAGCACCTTGTCTTTCTTCTTCACCGTTGGCGCGAGGGCGGGGTCGAGCTGGGCCTCGACGGTCCGGGTGCTGCTGGTGCCGTGCTCGATCGGCGCGCCGCCGTGGACGGCGCTGCCGACCTTGGCGTCGTGGGTGGCGATGCGCAGCGGGCCCGGCAGGAAGGCGACCTGCCCGAGCGGCACGGTCCCGGTGACGGGGAGACCGGCTGCGTGCTGCCAGCGCCGTACGGCCCAGTAGGTCGCGGCCGAGAAGTGCCGGTCGACGGTGACGCCGGAGCCGTATCCGAGGGCCACGAGGTTGCGTTCGAGCTCCCGTACGTCGGGCCCGTTGGTCATGCCCAGCGCGAACGGGCGCCAGGGCGGGCGGGCTCCGTAGAACAGCGGCACCGGGTCGCCGTTCACCTCATAGGCCGTCTGGCCGCGGCGGACGACCGTGCCCGCCGCCGGCAGCCGGGTGAGCGTGCCCTGGCCGCCGGGGGCGATCAGGTTGTACGAACCGGCATGGCTCAGCGTCCCGCCGACCAGCTGGCGATCGGCCACATCGGCCCGGACGACCTGCGCCGTCGACGTCGCGATCGAGGCGGTCGGCGTGCCGGCCGGGGAGCCGGTGTTGCCCGCCAGCGCCCACCGCCCCCCGACGGCCGCCGCCCCGACCACGACAACCCCGGCCACGCCCAGGACGGTCACCTGGCGCCTACCCATTGCCGGGCCGTTCGACGATGATGCCGGTGTTCGGCACGATGTACTTCTGGCACGCCCTGAGCTGCGAGACGATCCCCCTCTTGCCGAGCTGCGCGTACCGCTGCGGCAGATGAACGTTGCCGGTGGCGTCGGGGTCGGGCCAGTCGGGCAGGCCGTGCTGGCGCATGCACGCGGAGTGCTGCCTGGCCTTGGCCATGTCGGCGGCGCTCAGCGGCTTGGCGCTTTCCTCGTCGTCGTCCCTGGTCTCCGGTATCTGGCTGAGGATCGAGCGGCAGGCGTTCAGCACGCTCTGCGGCGGCTTGCGCGTGCCCGGGGGCAGGTCCCAATGGCCGGTCTGCGGGTTTCGTATCGGGTCGGGGAACGCGGGGGCGCCGTGCCGGCGGATGCAGTCGGCCGCCTGGTGGTAGAGCGCGGCGCTGGGTGAGGAGCTGTGCGCGGAGGGGGTGGCGGCGGCCTGGCCGGCGCCGGCCCCTCCGCCGCATGCTGCGGCGGACAGAGCCATAGCGAGAAGGCCCGTCGCGGCGAGGATCCTGTTCATGCCGTCAGTGTTCGGCGCCGGCCCCGTCCGTACATCCCGCGTCGGCGGAGACTCCACTGCCCCGCTCGGGGGAGCCGATCTCCCCGGTCAGTAGTAGCGCCACCAGAGATTGACCGCGTAATCGACCTCGCAGCCCGCGTGCTCGGCGAGGAACCGGCCGGCCAGCTCGGCCGGGAACTCGATGCGGAGCACGGCCGCGAGGTCGGCGCGGCGCTCGAAGGCCCAGCGGATGTCGAGCGGCTCGCGGGTGAAACCCTGGCGGGTCCAGAACCGCTCCACTTCCGCCGGGTCGTACGAGGGCAGCCAGCGCCGGAACCAGCCGCCGAACGTCGACCGTGTCGCGTCGTTGTCGATGACGAACGCCGACCCGCCGCGCCGCAGCACCCGCGCCACCTCGGCCAGGCCGGGCTCGCAGCCGGGCCCGAAGAAGTACGCCCACCGTACGTGCACCACGTCGACCGAGGCGTCCGGGACGGGGAGCGCCTGGGCGGTGCCGCTACGTACCTCCGCGTTCGTGAGACCGGCGACCCGGCGCCGTGCGGCCTTGACCAGGCCGGCATGCGGCTCGACACCGATGACCTTGGCGGCCGTACGAGCGAACCGAGGCAGGTGGTAGCCGGAGCCACAGCCGATGTCGAGCACGGTCGCGCCGTCCCAGGGCCGGATCCGGGTCATCGCCGCCTCGATCAGCCCGTCCGGGTCGACCGCGCGGTTCTCCAGCTCGTACACCTTGGGAAAGTTCCAGATGTTCGGGCTGGGCACCGCCCCCGCGGCGATCCTCACCATGCGGCCGTCATCCCGGCCATGCGGTCCTCGTCATGCGAGGCAGGGTAGCCCGGCGCCGGAGGTGAGCTTGCTCACCACCCTTGTCCGCCCGACCCGTCTGCGACCGTGTCTCCGCAGGTAGGCGACGCGCCCGAGGCCAGGCCACGCGCGGCTCGGATCGATTTCCGGCGCGAGCGCATAGGCTTTCGTATGCGCACCGGCACGCTCGCCCGCGTTCGCCCGCGGTGGCGAGACCGGCGGGCGGCATAGCGGTGACCGAGCTAGCACCGGCGAGGGAGCATTGACGCGGCAGCACAACGGCGCGATCGCGCGGGCGGTTCGGGTGCCCGATGCCGCGGTCACGCTGTCCACGGCGTCGGTCTATCCCGAGAAGGTGCCGGCGGCGTTCGAACTGGCCGCACAGCTCGGTTACGACGGCATCGAGGTCATGGTGGCGACCGACCCGGCCTCGCAAGACCTCACCGTGCTGCGCCGGCTGTCCGACTACCACCAGATCCCGATCCGCTCCATCCACGCACCCTGCCTGCTGCTCACCCAGCGGGTGTGGGGCCGTGAGCCCTGGGGTAAGCTGCGCCGCTCACAGGAGGTCGCCGAGGAGCTCGGCGCCTCCGTCGTCGTGGTGCATCCGCCGTTCCGGTGGCAGCGCGAGTACGCCAAGGAGTTCGTCGCCGGCCTGGCCCGCATGCAGGAGGAGACCGACGTCGTCTTCGCGGTGGAGAACATGTTCCCCGTCAAGGCCCGCGGCAACGAGGTCGGGATGTACCTGCCGCACTGGAACCCCGTCGACCAGGACTTTCCCAGCGTCACGCTCGACCTGTCGCACACCGCGCTGTCCGGCTCCGACGCCGTCGTGATGGCCGATGCCCTCGGCGACCGGCTCGCGCACATCCACATGGCCGACGGCGTCGGCATCGCCAACCGCGACGAGCACCTGGTACCGGGGCGGGGCAACCAGCCGTGCGAGCAGGTACTGGAGAAGCTGGCCGCGGGCGGCTACCGCGGTCACGTCGTCCTGGAGGTCAACACTCGCCGCGCCACCACCCGGGCCGAGCGGGTCGAAGACCTCGCCGAGGCGCTCGCGTTCACGAGACTCCACCTCGCCGCCAGCCGCACCTGGGAAGTAACTCCTGGCGGCGAGGTGTCCCCGCAGGGTCGGGTGTCCTGATGGCGGCGTTGTTCTGATGGCCACGTCGTCTCGACGGCGTTCGGGCCGGCCGCCCGGCCGGCGGCCCGGGCCGACCGAGACGCGGGAGGCCATCCTGACGGCCGCGCGTGAGCTGTTCGCGGAGAAGGGGTACGACCGGGCATCCATCCGGGCCATCGCCCGCGCCGCCGACGTCGACCCCGCCCTCGTGCACCACTTCTACGGCACCAAGGAAGAGCTCTTCATCGCCGCCGTCCGGTTTCCGGTGAACCCCGCCGAGGTCCTCCCGTACGTGCTGGGCGGGCCGCGCGAGGAGATGGGTACCCGGATGGCCACCACGTTTCTGCACGAGTGGGGGAAGGTCGACGCCAGGGAACCACTCGTCGGCCTGCTGCGCTCGGCCATGACCACCGAGCAGGCGGCCGAGTTGCTGCGCCAGTTCGTGTCGGCCGCGATCATCGCGCGGGTGGCCGAGCAGCTCGACATCCCGCTGCTGCGCATGGAGACCGCCGCCGCGCAAATGATCGGCGTGGCGTTCCTGCGGTACGTGCTCAAGGTCGAGCCGATCGCCTCCGCCAGTGATGCGGAGCTCGTCGAGCTGCTTGCCCCCACCCTCCAGCGTTATTTCGACGGCGCGGACGCCTGACGAGGCCCGCCGCGAGACCTTTGTCTCCTTGACGGCAGGCCTGCGTTCCGAATAAATTCAACACATGATGAGTTCAGCGGTGGAGGTCGTCGACCTGCGGGTAGTCCGCGGCGGGCACGAAGTGCTGCACGGCCTCAACTTCCTCATACCCGAAGGCTCGATCGTCGGCCTGCTCGGGCCAAGCGGTTGCGGCAAGACCACGCTCATCCGGTCGATCGTCGGCGTGCAGATCGTCGCGAGCGGCACCGTGACCGTGCTCGGCAGCCCGGCGGGCAGCCCCGTGCTGCGTGACCGCGTCGGCTACTCCACGCAGGACCCGGCGGTGTACGCCGACCTCACGGTCATCGAGAACATGCGCTACTTCGCGTCCGTGCTGCGCGCGCCGCGCGCCGACGCGGAGCGCGTCATCGGCGAGGTCGGCCTCACCGAGCAGGCCGGACAGGTGGTGTCCACCCTCTCTGGCGGCCAGCTCAGCCGCGCCAGCCTCGCCGTAGCCCTGCTCGGGCAGCCCCAGTTGCTGGTGCTCGACGAGCCCACAGTCGGCCTCGACCCCGTGCTGCGGAACGAGCTGTGGCGGTTGTTCCATCAGCTGGCCGAGGACGGCGTGACGCTGATCGTCTCCAGCCACGTCATGGACGAGGCCGCCCGGTGCCAGCGGTTGCTGCTGATGCGCGACGGCGAGTTCCTCTTCGACGACTCCCCGGACGCGCTGCGCGCCTACACCGGGCTCGGCGACATGGAGAAGGCGTTCGTCCATCTCATCGAAGAGAAGGAGGCGATCCAGGTATGAACCCCGCGATCACGATGGCCACCGTGCGCCGGATCCTCTCCCAGATTCGGCATGACCACCGTACGCTCGCGCTGATCATCTTTGTGCCGAGTGTGCTGATGGTCTTGCTCTACTACGTGATCGACAACCAGTTGGTGTTCGATCGCTGGGCGCCGATGCTGCTGGGGCTCTTCCCGTTCATCGCGATGTTCCTGGTGACCTCGATCGCCACCCTCCGGGAGCGTACATCGGGGACGTTGGAGCGGCTCATGACGATGCCGCTGGGCAAGCTCGACCTCCTGCTCGGATACGGGATCGCCTTCGGCCTGACCGCGCTGATCCAGGTCGGACTCGTTCTGACGATCGCGATGACGTGGCTTGGCCTCGATCTGGCCGGCTCCGTCGCCGTGCTCACGTTGGCCGCGCTGCTCAACGCGCTGCTCGGCGTGGCGCTGGGCCTGTTCGCCAGCGCGTTCTCGCGCACGGAGTTCCAGGCCGTGCAGATGATGCCCGCGCTGGTGCTGCCGCAGTTGCTGCTCTCCGGGCTGCTCGTGCCGCGTGACCAGATGACGACGGTGCTGGAGTGGCTCAGCAACGTGATGCCGTTGTCGTACGCCATCGAGGCCATGCAGAAGGTCACCACGTCCGCGGCGGCTACGGCGGCGCTGTGGCGCGACATCGCGGTCATCGGCGGCTGCGTGCTGCTGGCCCTCGTCCTCGCCGCCGCGACCCTCCGCCGCCGTACTGCCTGACCCCATCCCCGCCGTGCCCATGCCATCGCGGGCGGCATGGGCACGGCGGCGCACCGTTCCCTCCTCTCTCCGGAATAACCTTGGGGTGGACCGAACGGGACAGCGTCGTCCCGTGTGAGAGGGGGAATGGTGCTCCGTCAGGCGCTCTTGGCCGCGTCCCACAGCGGCGGCGTACGCAGGCTCGTCGAGACCGCGCCGTACAGCCGCGGCGTGGTGCGCCGGTTCATCGCGGGCGTTGGGGTCGACGACGCGCTGCGGGTCACCCGCGAGCTGGTCGGCGACGGTCTCCTGGTCACCGTGGACCACCTCGGCGAGGACACGCTCGACGCCGGTCAGGCCACCGCGATCGCCGACAACTACGTCGCGCTGCTCGACAAGCTGCGCGCCGGCGGCATCGGCGCCGCGGGCGAGGGCGGCCCCCGATCCGGGGCGGTCGAGGTCTCGGTGAAGCTCACCGCGCTCGGCCAAGCGTTGAGCGAGGACCTCGCGATCGAGAACGCCGGGCGCATCTGCGCGGCCGCGCGTGCCGCGGACACGACCATCACTCTCGACATGGAGGACCACACCACCGTCGACTCGACGCTGCGGATCCTGCGTGCGCTGCGCACCGACTACCCCGGCACCGGTGCGGTGATCCAGGCATACCTGCGCCGCTCCGAGGAGGACTGCGCGAACCTGGCGTACGAGGGCTCTCGAGTGCGGCTCTGCAAGGGCGCCTACGACGCCCCCGAGTCGGTCGCGTTCGGCCGCCGTGCCGAGATCGACAAGTCGTACGTCCGCTGCATGAAGGTGCTGATGGCGGGGAAGGGCTACCCGATGCTCGCCACGCACGACCCGACGCTCATCGAGATCGGCGGGGCGCTGGCGGTGCTCAACGAGCGCGACCCGCGCTCCTTCGAATACCAGATGCTGTACGGCATCCGGCCGAACGAGCAGCGGCGGTTGCTCGACATGGGGGCGCAGGTCCGGGTGTACGTGCCGTACGGCGAGGAGTGGTACGGCTACATGATGCGGCGGCTCGCCGAGCGCCCGGCCAACGTCGGCTTCATCCTCCGTTCGCTCGCCACCAAGTCCTGAAGGGTAATTCGATGATCGCGATTCTCGGTGCCGGCAAGATGGGCGAGGCGCTGCTGTCCGGGGTGCTCCGGGCGGGCCGGCAGCCGTCCGAGATGATGGTGACCGCCCGGCGCGAGGAGCGCGGCGCACTGCTGCGCGAGCGGTACGGCGTCGAGGTGGCGACCAACGCCGACGCCGGCGCGCGGGCCGACACGTTGATCCTCGCGGTCAAGCCGCAGGACATGGCGGTGCTGCTGGACGACGTGGCGCCGCACATCCCCGCCGGGCGGCTGGTGATCTCGATCGCGGCGGGCATTCCGACCTCCTTCGTCGAGGAGCGAGTGCGCGACGGCGTCCCGGTCGTACGGGTCATGTCGAACACGCCGGTGCACGTCGACGAGGCGATGAGTGTGATCTCGCCCGGGTCGCACGCCGACGAGGACCACCTCAAGCGCGCCGAGGAACTGCTCTCGCCGGTCGGCAAGGTGCTGCGCATCCCCGAGTCGCTGCAGGACGCCGCGACCGCGCTGTCCGGCAGCGGCCCGGCGTACTTCTACTACCTCGTCGAGGCCATGGTCGACGCCGGCATCCTGCTCGGCATGCCGCGTGCCGCGGCGCTGGAGATGGTCATCCAGTCCGCAGTCGGCGCCGCGATCATGCTGCGCGACTCCGGTGAGCATCCGGTGCTGTTGCGCGAGGCGGTCACCTCGCCGGCCGGTACGACGATCAACGCCATCCGCGAGCTCGAACGGCACGGTGTCCGCGCGGCCGTGATCGAGGCGATCGAGTCCGCCCGCGACCGGGGTCGCGAGCTGGCCGGGGGCTAAGGCCTGCCGCCGGATCCGTGCGGTGTCGACCGCCGGATCCGTGCGGTGTCGAAACCGTCGTAGGCGGGCGCCGACAGGCACGGAAGCGAGGGGGAAAACGGGCTGCGAGGTTGAAGCGGTCGTGACTGAGAGGCGTCGGGCACCCCTTAAGGGGTAGGCCGCAGGTGAACCGAAACGACCTCGGATCCGGTAATAAGGATATGAGAATTCTGCTCCGCCTGCTCGTCGCGGCAGGACTCGCCGTGGATGCCTACATCCACTGGATTTTCGCGCCTGACATGGCCGGTGTTCCGGGCGGCAGCATCAGCGGCGACACACTCTTCCGCGCTCAGGCGATCCTGGCCGCCGTCGTAGCGGTGCTGGTGCTCGCCTGGGCGACCCGATGGACGTACGCCATCGCCTTCGTGGTCGCGGGCAGCGTGCTCGGCGCCGTCATCCTCTACTACTACGTCGACGTCGGGGTGATCGGCCCGCTGCCGGCGATGCACGAACCGGTCTGGTACACGGAGAAGACGATCAGCGCGATCGGGGAGGGCGTCGCCGCCCTGGCCGCAGTCCTCGGCTTCATCCTCGGCCGGGCGCCGCAGACGCCCGCGCCGGTCGAGCCGGCGCAGCCGCAGCGGGAAGCGCCCTGGGTACGTCAGTAACGCCCGATCGATAGCCGGCGGCCGGCTCACGGTGGGCTGAGGCGCCGGGGATTTGCTCACCCTTTACGATGACCTCCGTGTCATTGCGGCGTCTTGTCTTGTTGCCGGCGATAGCCGGGTTGCTCCTGGCGGCGGCCGCCTGCTCTGGTGGGCAGCCGTCCAAGATCAGAATCGGGGCGGTCAGCCGGGCCGACGTCGCCGAGGTCGTCGAGGCCCCCGGCACCGTGACGGCGCGGGCGACGGCGACGCTGCGAGCGCCCGCCCAGGGCACCATCGAGGAGCTGCGCGTCGCCGACGGCGATGAGGTTCACAAAGGCGAGGTCGTGGCCAAGGTCTCCTCGCCCAGTGCCGAGGAGCAGCTCAGCCAGGCCCGCGACGCCGACCGGCAGGCGGCGTCGGGCGGTGCGGTGCCGGCCGGGGTGAACCTGACCGCGTTCCGGCGGCAGAGCGACCGCACGGCCCGGCAGGGGTTCGCCACCGCACGTTCCGCGGCCGCCCAGATCCCCGACCTAAAAGTCCGCGCGCAGGTGCTCGCGCGGATCGCCAAGGCGCAGGCCGAGTACGCGGCCGCGGCGTCGGCCGCCAGCAGCGCGGTAGCCCAGCTCAACGCGGGCATCGGCAGTGTGACCTCGGCGATGTCGTCCATCGCCGCCGCGCAGCGCGTGCAGACCAGGGCCGCGGTACGGGCGGCCGAACGTACGGTCAAGGCGCTCGACCTCAAGGCGCCGTTCAAGGGTGTGGTCAGCCTCGGCGGTCCGGCCGGCGGGCTGCCCGACCTGACCGGCCAGCTGCCCGCCCAGCTGCAAGGCCAATCCGGCGGCCAGGCGAGCCTGACGGCAGGGTTGTCCGGCGCGGGCGGCGGGGCCAAGGACGCCGCCACCGTGGCCGAGGGCGTGCCGGTGGCCGGTGGCGACGCCATCGTCACCATCACCGACGTCTCCCGGCTGCGGCTGTCGGCCGACGTCGACGAGACCGACATCCTGCAGATCAAGCGAGGTGTGGCCGCCACAGTCGAGCTGGACGCCGCGCCCGGCGCCACCTACCAGGCCACCGTCACCGGCGTCGGCGCCACGCCCACCCAGTCGAGCGGCGGCGGGGTGACGTACAAGGTCACGTTGTCCCTCGACAGTGGAACGTACGCGGGCGGCGGCCAGGCGCCCTGGCCCAAGCCGGGCATGAGCGCGGTGGTCGACCTGCGGGTTCGCGAGGCCAGGAGCGCGCTGTCGGTACCGTCGTCCGCGATCGTGACGAGCGGGCAGAACGCGACCGTGTGGGTCGTGGCCGGCGGCCGCGCGGAGCGCCGGGTGGTACGCCTGGGCGCCCAGGGCGACACGGTGGCGCAGGTGGTGTCGGGGCTGGGCGAGGGTGAGCGGATCGTCGTACGCGGCGCCGACGACGTACGCCAGGGCCAGAAGCTGCCGGGCACATGAGCGGCGCTGCCGTGGAGGCGGTCGACGTCACCAGGACATACCAAATGGAGGGTGTGGGGGTGCCGGCGCTGCGCGGCGTGAGCGTGCGGATCGACCCGGGCGAGTTCGTCGCGATCGTGGGGCCGTCCGGATCGGGCAAGTCGACGCTCATGCACCTGCTCGGCTGCCTCGACCGGCCGACGTCCGGAACGATGCTGATCGGCGGCCGCGACGTGGCCTCACTGTCGGACACCGACCTGGCCGAGCTGCGCAACAACACGATCGGCTTCGTCTTCCAGGGGTTTCACCTGCTCGCCCGGACCAGCGCGCGTGACAACGTGGCGCTGCCACTGGTCTACCGCGGCGTGGCCAGGGCGGAGCGGCGGCAACGGGCGCTGGCGGCGCTGGAGACGGTCGGGCTCGGGCATCGCGTCGGACATCGGCCCGGGCAGCTGTCCGGCGGCGAACAACAGCGGGTGGCCATCGCGCGGGCGCTGGTCGGCGACCCTGGGGTGGTGCTGGCCGACGAACCCACCGGCAACCTCGACACCAAGACCGGGCACGAGGTCATGGACCTGCTGGAGCGCCTCAACACCGAGCGCGGCGTGGCCGTGGTGCTGGTCACCCACGAGGCCGAGGTCGCGGAGCGGGCGGGCAGGCAGATCCACATCCGCGACGGCGTCGTCGAGAGCGACACCTCGTGAGCCCCGAGCGGGCGGTGGCGCCTGGACTGAGGAGCGATCCCGCGAGCGGAGCGAGCAAATGAACACTGCGAGCAGACGAGCGGAGCGAGCTCTGCGAGCGCGGCGAGTGACGAGGGAAGAAGCCACCTCGAGCGCCCGCGAGGCGCGGCGCGGAGCGTCGCCATGAGACAGCTGGAGGCGTTGCGGGTCGCCGTCGAGGCGCTGCGGGTCAACCGGCTGCGCAGCGCGCTGACGATGCTCGGCGTGGTGATCGGGGTGGCCGCGGTCGTCGTCCTCGTCGCGATCGGCTCCGGCGCCAGAAACCTGGTGCAGAACGAGATCGAGGGCCTGGGCTCCAACATCATCTTCGTGGTCCCAGGTCAGTTCTCGTTCGGCTCGGCCCCGTCGATCAGCCGGCTGCAGCTGGACGACGTCACGTACCTCGGCAGGGTGGTCGGCGACGAGCGGCAGATCGCGGTGGGGGTCAGCTCGGGCGAGTCCATCCGGGCCGGGCACAACGACGCGTTCGCGTCCGTCGTCGGGGCCAACGAGAACCTGCAGAACGTCTTCGACCGGCCGCTCGACAAGGGCCGCTACCTGAGCCGGGTCGACGTCGAGACGCGGCGCCGCGTCGTCGTGCTCGGGTCGCAGATCGCCGAGCGGCTGTTCGGCGACGTCGACCCGATCGGCCGTCAGGTGACCGTGGCCTCGGGCGTACGGTTCCGGGTGATCGGGGTGTTCAGCGAGATCGGCTCGACGCTGGGCCAGGCCCGCGACGCCGAGATTCACATCCCCGTCACGACGGCCCAGCGGCTGTTCGGCGTGACGCGGATCGACTTCCTCGCGGTCAAGGCCCCGTCGGCCAACGCGATCTCGGGGCTGCAGGGGCGGTTGGTCGGGGCCTTGGAGCAGAAGTACACGGGAGAGAAGTTCTCGGCGGTGACCCAGACCCAGCTGCTCGGCACGATCGGCAAGGTGCTCGGCGCGCTCACCGGGGTGCTGGCGGCGATCGCCGGCATCTCGCTGCTGGTGGGCGGCGTCGGCGTCTCCAACATCATGCTGGTCAGCGTGCGGGAGCGGACCGCCGAGATCGGCCTGCGCAAGGCGCTCGGCGCCCGGCAGCGGGACGTCCTCGCCCAGTTCCTGCTGGAGGCCGTGCTGCTCACCTCGCTCGGCGGCACGATCGGCATCTTGCTCGGCGGCGGCGGCGCGTTGTTGATCGCCGCGCTGTCCCCGGTGCCGGCCGCGATCACCTGGTGGTCGCCGGTGCTGGCGTTCGCCGTGTCGGCCGCGGTCGGCGTCTTCTTCGGCGTCGTGCCCGCCCGCCGCGCCGGCCGGCTCGACCCGGTGGTCGCGCTGCGCGCCGAGTAGCTCAGCAGCGCGCCGAGTAGCTCAGAAGAAGGCGGGGCCGCGGCGGAGCAGCAGGTCGTACAGCATGTGCTGGACGGTCTCGCGGATGTGGTCGGTCAGGTTGAAGACGGTCAGGGGGTCGTCGGCGGCCTCCGGTCCGTACTCGTCCATCGGGATGGGCTCGCCGAACTGGATCACCCACTTGGACGGCAGCGGCACCAGCCCGAGCGGCCCCAGCAGCGGGAACGTCGGCGTGATCGGGAAGTACGGAAACCCGAGCAGCCGGGCCAGTGGCCGCAGATCCGCGATCTTGGGGTAGATCTCCTCCGCGCCCACGATGGCCACCGGCACGATCGGCACCTGGCTGCGCAGCGCCGACACCACGAAGCCGCCGCGGCCGAAGCGCTGCAGCTTGTAGCGCTGGCTGAACGGCTTGCCGACGCCCTTGAAGCCCTCCGGGAAGACCCCGACCAGCTCGCCCTTGGCGAGCAGCCGCGCCGTATCGGCCGGGTGCGCCAGCGTGTGGCCGCTCTTGCGCGAGATGTGCCCGAGGAACGGCACCTGGTAGACGAGGTCGGCGCCGAGCAGCCGCAGCGTGCGGTCGGTGTTGTCGTGCACGGCGACCTGCAGCATCACCGCGTCCATGGGCAGCGTGCCGGAGTGGTTGCTGACGAGCAGCGCCGCGCCCTTCTCCGGGACGTTCTCGAGGCCTTGCAGGTCGACGCGGAACCAGTGCTGATAGAGCGCCCGGGCCAGCGGCAGCAGGAACGTCTCCATGAACTCGGGATCGAACCCGAACTCGTCGACCTCGTACTCGCCGGCCAGCCGGCGCCGTACAAAGCGCAGCAGCGAGGCGACCTCGCGCTCGAACGGGTTCCGCCCGGCGCCGTCCGTATCGTTGCCCTGGTGCGCGTTGAGCGGAATGACCTGGGCCTCCCCGTTGGACGATGCATGGTCGGCGTTCGTCATCGCACACCCCCGATCAGGTCGGTCAGCCGGTCGAAGACGGAGAGCGGCAGGTTGCCGCCGAATCCTTGGCTCTGCAGGAAGTCGGCGAACGCCGCCTCCGTGCTGTATTTCGGCCGCCAGGTCAGCTCGGCCGCCAGCCGGGAGGTGTCGATCACCCGGCCGTACGTCAGCCAGCGCTGCAGCTCCGGCGAGAACCCCTTCAGGCCGCCGAACCGCTTGCCGACGTCGCCGAGGGTGGCGACCGCCGGCGCGGGAAGCGCCACGGTCGGCCGCCCCGCCCGCCTGATGGCCTGCGAGAGCAGCAGCACACCGTCGCCCGCCACGTTGAAGATGCCCGGATGGTCCTCGACCGCCATCCGGCGCAGCACCTCTACGCCGTCGTCCTCGTGGACGAACTGCAGTCTCGGGTCGAAGCCCAGGATCGTCGTTACGAGGGGCAGCCGGAAGTACCGGGTCAGCGGCGAGTCGACCCCCGGCCCGAGGAAGTTGGCGAAGCGCAGCACGGAGACGACCAGGTCGGACCGGCGGCGCTGCAGGCCCCGGACGTAGCCCTCGACCTCCACCGCGTCCTTGGCCCACCCCGACGACGGCTGCTCGACCGGCTCGTCGTCCTCGCCGAAGGCCGCCGGGTCGCGCGGCGACGAGCCGTACACCGCGGCCGACGACCGCACCACGAGCCGGCGCATGGCCGGCGAGCGCTGGCAGGCCGCCAGCAGCTGCATGGTGCCGATGACGTTGATCTCTTTCATCGACGATCGGGCCCCGGTCGACGCGGTCACCAGGTTGAGGTGCACGACTGTGTCGACTTCGGCCGATGTGATGACCTGCGCGATGCTGGAGGTACGGATGTCGACTCGGACGAACTCGGTGCGCCCCAACGGCGCCGCCGGCGGCACCGTGTCGACTCCGATCACCCGCTCGATGCCGGGGTCGGCCTGCAGCTCGCCGGCGACGCGGGCTCCCAGCATCCGGGAGACCCCTGTGACCAGCACGACCTTGGCCGTACTCGAGGTGCGCATGGAGGACACTGTGCGCCCCTCCCCTTACGGCTGCTTCGCTTGCGTGTTTACTTCTTGTTGCGCCGCTGCACTCGCGTCTTCTTCAGCAGCTTGCGGTGCTTCTTCTTGGCCATCCGCTTGCGGCGCTTCTTAATGACTGAGCCCACGAAACCTCACTAGGGACTACCGGGTGGCGTACAGAGACAGGTCGCAGGCGCTACCCAGAAGCTTATTCGCAGCGCCGACCGCGTCCGCTGACGTGCACGGCTCCACGAGGTATAGGTCTTGCGAATAAGCCGCCTGTGCGACCCAAGCCCCAAGAGTACCGCTGGACCGGCGGCCATAACGCCGCCGGTC
Organism: Streptosporangiaceae bacterium; assembly: GCA_036555725.1. Taxonomy (GTDB): domain Bacteria; phylum Actinomycetota; class Actinomycetes; order Streptosporangiales; family Streptosporangiaceae; genus CALAED01. The sequence continues at coordinate 255,707 of DATBKU010000130.1, forward strand.
ACTGTTGCCCCACGGTAGCCCCCGTGCCCCCCCGTTATCTGACCGGAGAGAGGTCGCGTGGACCGCGGACGGCCCACGCCTTGCCTCCCTACCCGGCTTCGATGAACGCGTCGCGCAGGTAATCGTGTACAGCCTGCTCGGGAACACGGAATGAGCGACCCACACGGATAGCAGGCAGCTCTCCGGAGTGGACGAGGCGGTAAACGGTCATCTTGGACACCCGCATCACCGCCGCCACTTCGGCCACAGTCAGGAACCTGACCTCACTGAGAGGTCGCTCGCCTGAGCTCATCGGACGCCCTCTTCCACACGTGCCGCGCACCGGACCTTTAGGTGACTTTGATCACGCACGTGTACTTTATCCAGCGTAAGTCGTGAACCTGGTGTGGCAAGAGGGGACCTCAGGCAATCAGGCCACTCTGGGACAGCAGATAGCTGGTGAGCGGCGCGTAGTGATGAGGAAGCACGTTGTCGTCCAGCGGCACGCAGACGGCAATTTTTGCCTCCGCCGCCCCTGCGAACAGGGCAGGATCGTTTGAGTCGGCGAATCCTACGGTGTCAATCCCCGCTTGTCCGGCAGCCCCGGCCCAACCGTGATCCGCCATGGCCAGATTCGGCCAGTTTCCGGATTCTCCTGCGAGCTCCTCCAGCATCGCTCTCATCGGGGCTGCGTCGTGGGTGTGATGGAGCGATCCGCCGCCGCTCAGCATCGCCACGCCCTCCAGGTACCGGATCTGCCGACGGCGTTTTCCGTACGGCGTGGTGATCTCGTACGACCAGCCGGTGGCAGGCGTCAGCACCGTACAGCCGCGGGCCCGCAGCGCCCGCCCGGTGGCGAGGTAGACCGGCAGCAGTCCGGTGGGATGCCCGGTGGCCAGCAGGACCTGCTCGCGGCGGTCCGCGGCGATCGCCAGCCGCGCCGCCATCGCGTCGAGCGCGTCGATCGTCAGGTCTGGATCGATCGTGTCGTCGCCGTAGAAGAAGCCGGGGTCGGGGTTCACCCCGCACCGCTCGGCCATGAGGGCGAGCACCTCCTCGGGCGTCCACTCCTTCAGCTCCAGGCCGAAGAGGTAGTCCGGGTCGCCGGCCGCCATCTTCCGGTAGTTGCGCAGATTGCCCTGGCGCGGCGTGGCGACCGTGCCCGCGATGTGTGTGCGGATGAGGTGCTCGCGCAGTTCGTCGCGGGTCACAGAGGCGGTCATGGCTCCATCGGGTCCAGGCCGTGTTCCGGGAAGACCGCCCGGCGGGTGGCCATCACCGCTTGGTCGATCGGGCTCGCCGGGTTGTAGCCGGTCTCCCACGTCTGCACCTCCACGTTCGCTCCCTCGGTCATACGGAGGGGAGCGCTCTGCTGGGTTCGCTGCCGTACGAACTCCTGCCACGCGTCCGGCGTGGGCGTCGCGGGGTCGACGGGGTGCCCGGCGGCCTCCGCGAGCAGGTGCGTCCACGCCCGCGGCACCACCTGGACGAGCTCGTAGCCGCCGCCCCCGGTGAGCACCCAGCGGCCGCCCGCCGTCTCGTGCGCCAGCCGGTGCAGCGCCTCGTAAGCGGTCCGCTGGCCGTCGACGGTGAGCATGAGGTGGGCCAGCGGGTCCATCGCATGGCTGTCGCAGCCTTGCTGGCTGACCAGCAGTTCGGGCTGGAAGGCCCGCAGCAGCGGCGGTACGACGGCGTGGAACGCCCGCAGCCAGCCGGCGTCGTCGCAGCCGGGCGGCAGCGCCACGTTCACCGCCGAAGCGTCGGCCCCGGTCTCCTGCGGGAAGCCGGTGCCGGGGAAGAGCGTCCGAGGGGTCTCGTGCAGGCTGATCGTCAGCACCCGGGGATCGTCGTAGAAGGCGGCCTGGACGCCGTCGCCGTGATGGACGTCGACGTCGACGTAGGCGATCTTGCTCGCGCCCTGCTCCAGCAGCCAGGCGATCGCGATCGCCGGGTCGTTGTAGACACAGAAGCCGGACGCCGCGCCGCGCATCGCGTGGTGCAGGCCGCCCGCCACGTTGGCCGCGTGCTCGGCCACCCCGGTCCAGACGGCCTCGGCGGCGGCGGTGGTGGCCCCGGCGACCATCGCGGACGCCTCGTGCATGCCGAGGAAAACCGGGTTGTCAGGAGTACCGAGACCGCAGGCCAGGTCGGGCCGGCCCGTGTCGCCCGCCTTCCGGACCGCGGCGATGTAGTCCGCGTCGTGGACGAGTTGGAGCAGGTCGTCACCGGCGGACTGGAAGCCCTGCACCTCGACGTTCGGCTGGCCCAGCACGCCGAGCTCGCGGGCCAGGGCCATCGTCAGCTCGACCCGTACCGGGTTCAGCGGATGGGTCGGCCCGAAATCGTACGAGGTGAGCTTGTCGTCCCAGAGGACCCGAAGCGAGCTGCTCATGAATGCACGCTATCGCGGGTGGCCGGAACCCCCGACGGGCTCGGGTTCGGCGCCGACCGTCCCGGTACGACCCGCCGCGACGCCGGGGACGGCCATGAGAAAGGTGATGACCAGCAGGATGATCGCCGGGACCGTCCAGCTCCCGGTGAGGTCGTGCACGGCGCCGATGCCGAGCGGGCCGAGCGCCGCGATCGCGTAGCCGACGCCCTGGCTCATGCCGGACAGCCGGGTCGCGACGTGCGAGTCCGCCGCCCGCAGGCCGATGAACGACAGCGCCATGGCGAAGACGGCACCCTGCCCGAGCCCGAGGATCACCGTCCACAGCAAGGCGGTGCCGATCGGCGCCCAGGCGACGCCCGCGAACCCCACCAGCACGAACGCCGTGGTGATGAGCACGAGCGGGCGCTGGTCCGGCAGCCGCCGTTCGATGATGGGCACCGCGAGCGCCCCCATGACCTGCATGACGGCCGAGGCGGCGAGCAGATAGCCGGCCGCCGCCTCGTCCATGCCCCGGTCCTGGTAGATCGTGGGCAGCCAGGCGAACACGACATAGGCCAGCAGCGACTGCGTCCCCATGAACGCGGTGACCGCCCAGGCGAGCGGGTGGCGCCAGATGCCCAGCGGGGCGTCCGCCGGCGGGGTCCGCGCCGGCGCGCCGCGCGTCCTGGGCACCCAGGCGAGGCCGGCCAGCAGCGCCGGTACGGCGAGGAGGACCAGGGGCAGCCGCCAGCCGTGTCCGAGGGCGTCGGCGACCGGGACCGCGGTGCCGGCGGCGATCGCCGCGCCGCCGGAGACCGCGATGGTGTAGACGGAGGTGACCAGCGTGATCGAGTGGGGGTGATCGCGCTTGATGATCCCGGGCACCGCCACGTTGCCCACGCTGATCCCGATGCCGGCCAGCAGCGACCCGGCGAACAGCGCCACCTCGTTCGGGATCGCCCGCACGAGCAGCGCCACGACCAGCACGCCCATGCTGCTCACCAGCAGCCACTCGCCACTCCGCCGGACGAACGGGGCGATCAGGCCGAACGAGCCGAAGAACAGCAACGGCAGCGTGGTGAGCGCGCCGGCCGCGGCGCCGGAGAGATGGAGATCGTCCCTGATCTGGGTGAGCAACGGCCCGACCGCCGTGATGGCAGGCCGCAGGTTCAACGCCACCAGCACGATCAGGGCGACCGGCCAGATCCGGCGGGGGACTGCGCGGCTGATCATGTACCGACTCTACAAAGTTGTTATGTGAACAAATCGCGCAAACTGGGCATCTATTTAACACGAGGGAAACAGTTCGGAAATGCATCGGGGTGAAGGGTCGTGGACGATCCCGAAGCCGTAATACCCACCAGGCCGAGCCCGCAGAGCCAAGTACTCGTGCATGCACTTCGGCTCGGGTTCCGGCCGATTATCCAGCGGGCCCATGGCGTCGGTGTCCCGATCGGCGTCCTGCGCCTCGCCGTCGACGGCGGGGCGCGGCTGCTCCGCCTCGACCGCCATGTACGGGTCGAACCCGAGACAGCGGCGCCCGTACCGGGGGAATGGCTTCGCAGCGATGACTCCGTCGAGAACACGGCCCTGCTTTACCTTCACGGCGGCGCATACGTGTTCTGCTCACCCCGCACTCACCGGGTGATTACGTCACGGCTGGCGCTGGACAGCGGGCTCCCGGTGTTCGTTCCGAAATACCGGCTGGCCCCCGAGCATCCATTCCCCGCCGCCATCGATGACGCGATCGACGCGTACCGGTGGCTGCTGGAGCACGGCATCCCGGCCGGGCGCATCGTCGTGGCCGGCGACTCGGCGGGCGGCCACCTCGCCGCCACCCTCGCCGTCGAGGTGTGCCGCCTGGGCCTGCCGTCACCCGCCGGAATCGCGCTGTTCTCCCCGTGGGCCGATCTCACCTGCGAGCTGTCCATCGAGTGGGACCGCGAGTGCCGCGACCCGTACATCGTGCCCGCCCTGGGACGCCGCTTCGGCCTGCTGTACGCGGGGGAGCACGACTTCGACGACCCGCGGCTGGGCCTGCTGAAGTGCAATACGTCCGGGCTGCCGCCATTCCTGATCCAGGCGGGCGGGTCGGACGCGCTGCGGTCCGACGCCGAGCACCTGGCCGAGGTGCTGATCGAGATCGGCGTCACCTGCGAGCTGCAGATCTGGCCCGGCCAGATGCACGTCTTCCAGGCCCTGCACAAGGTGGTGCCGGAGGCGCGCGCCGCGATTCAGGTGACCGCCAGGTTCGCCCGCACGGTCATCGGCGCCGAGCCGGCGAGCGCGGCCGCCTAGCGCTGCCGCCGTTCAGCGACTTCCTGGAACCGCCCAGCGACCTTCTGGTCGCGCCCACGGCCTCTCTCGTGGCGCCGAGCATCGGATGCGGCTCATTGCCCCGGTAGCGGCGGCGCAAGGCGATGCCCGCCGCGACCCCACCGGCCAGCGCGCCCGCTCCGGCGGCGGTCGACAGGCCGACGATCGTGACCTTTCGGCCGGTGCGGAAGTCGTAGCTCGGCCAGCCCTGCTCCTTGGCGTAATCGCGCAGGTCGGAGTCGGGGTTGACGGCGTTCGGATGACCCACGGCCGACAGCATCGGCAGGTCGTTGTACGAGTCGCTGTACGCCGCGCAGCGCGCCAGGTCGAGTCCTTCACGGACGGCCAGGGCCCGTACGGCCTCCGCCTTGGCCGGGCCGTGCAGCAGGGTGCCGGCCAGCCGCCCGGTGTAGACGCCGTCCTTCGACTCGGCGACCGTGCCGAGCGCGCCGGTCAGCCCGAGCCGGCGGGCGATGACGCGGGCCACCTCGACCGGCGTGGCCGTCACGAGATACACCCGCTGCCCGGCGTCGAGGTGCTGCAGGGCCAGCGCCCGGGTGCCGTGCCAGATCCGGTCGGCCATCAGGTCGTCGTAGATCTCCTCGCTGAGCTGGACGAGATCTTCGACCTTCTGCCCGGCCACGAACGCCAGCGCCGCCTCCCGGGCCGTGCTGATGTGCTCGGCGTTCTCCGCCCCGCGCAGCCGGAAGGCAACCTGGCCCCAGGCGAACTTCGCCAGGTCGCGCGCCGTGAACATCTTGCGCGCCGCGAGGCCGCGCGCGAAGTAGTAGATCGACGCGCCGCGCATCATCGTGTTGTCGACGTCGAAGAACGCGGCCGCCGTGGGATCGGGCTCGGGCCGGTGCTCGGCGGACTCGGCGGCAGCGGCGGCCGCTTCCCCGGCGACCACATGGTCCTCCTCGTCGCGTCGTTGCCAGAATCGCCGCATGCCCCCGAGCTTAGATGGCCGGGGTGTCCCCTAGGCCACGAGGTCTTGGGGCAGCATCCGGGCCAGCGACCGTACGGCCCGGTACTGCAGGGCCTTGATCGCGCCGGACTTCTTGCCCATCACCAGTGCCGTCTCGGCGACCGACAGCCCGTGCAGGAACCGCAGCACCACGCACGCCTGCTGCTCCGAACCGAGCCTGCCGACGGCCATCAGCAGGACTCGGTTGGTCATCGAATCGAGCACGGCCCGCTCGGGCCCCTCGTCGAGCCGATCGCTCTCCAGCAGATCCGGCGTGGTGATCTCGAGGCGGTGGCGGCTGGACTTGAAGTGGTCGGTCACCAGGTTCCGGGCGATCGTGACGAGCCACGCGCCGAAGTCCTTGCCCTGCCAGCTGAACTCACCCATCCGGCGCAGCGCCCGCAGGAACGTGTCGCTGGTGAGATCCTCGGCCATGGCATGGCTGCCGACGCGGTAATAGACGTACCGGTAGACGATCTCGACGTACCGGCCGTACAGCACACCGAAGGCCTCGGCCTCGCCGTTCCTGGCCCGCAGCACGAGGTCCTTGAGATCGTCGGACCCCTGCGACGGCTTACCCTCCGCAGCACCCCCGGCACTATCCGGAGCGGCGGCAGCGCGCGAACCGCCGAAGTCGAGGGACATGACGCTCCTCGGGGCTGGGGTGGGGCTCTCCGTTAGGGCGTGGGCCAACGAGACCACCGGAGTGGGAGTTCATGTTAGATACTCATGAGTACGGTGGCAACGGTTGTGGTCTGCGGCGGATCCCATCCGGGCGTTTCGATTCGGGGTCCCTTTGTGGGACGTGGTTACACGAACGCGCCAACTATCAGGCACCATGGGGCGCGATGGTCGTAGTCGGCGTAGCTTTGGTCGCCGCCCTGGGCGCCTTGGTGGGCACCGGGGCGCTGGTGTCGCGCGCTTTCGACCAGCGGCGTTCCCATCTGTTCGCCTGGGCGCTGACCCAGGTCGGTCTGTGCGCTGGGCTGGGCGCCATGGCGGTGGGCCTGCTGGCGGGCTTCAACGGCCCGCTGTTCCGCGTGATGGAGCTGGGCGCCGCCCTCATCGCGCCGCTGTGGCTGGCGATGGGGGTCGTGGAGCTGGTGACCCGGCCCGTGCCCGTCAAGTTCCTGGCCCGGCTGGTCGTAGTGTCGTACTCGATCGTCTCCGCGGTGATCGTCTCGCTCGACCCGCTGCGCGGAAAGTTCGGCACCGAGCTGCCCAAGCCCGACGACCACTACGAGTGGCTGCCGCAGACGGTGATCGCGGGCTCGCACCTGATCGCCGTGGCCACCCTCGTCGTCTGCGCCTTGGTCACGGCCCTGCACGCGCGCGACATGGAGCGCGAGTCGTACGACGTCCTGCTGCCGGTCGCGCTCATCGCGCTGGCCGGGGTGCTCATCGTGAGCGGCACCCGGGCGTACCTGCCGCCGGGGGCATCGGTATTCGCGCTCGGCGCCGCCTCGGCGCTGATCTGGTTCGGCGCGGTCCGCACCATTCCGCGGCCCGGCGAGTACGACGAGGCCTATGACGGCTATGACGGTTACGACGGGTACCAGCAGCAGGGCTATGACGACCGGCCGCGGAGCGGCTACGACGGCGGCTACGACGAGGACCCGCGCCCCAGGCATCGCCGGGGGAGCGGCCCGGAGCCGGCGTCGATGCCGCTCGGCGCCCCGCCGCCGATGCCCGCGGCACCCCCGCAGCCGTACGCCGAACCGATGGCACCCCCGCAGCCGTACGCCGAACCGATGGTGCCGCCGTACGCCGATCAGCCGCGGCAGCCCATCCCGCCGGGCGCGTACGGCCAGATCACCGTCTACACGCTTCTCGACGGCCGGGAGGCGGCGTTCGACCGGCTGAGCCGCGAGGCCGTGCAGGCCGCGCAGCATGGCGGCGAGCCGGGCACGCTGATCTTCGCCTGCCACGAGGTGGTGGGCGCGCCGACCCAGCGGATCTTCTACCAGCTGTTTCGCGACCAGGCCGCGTTCGAGGAGCACCAGCGGCAGCCGTACGTCCGCCAGTTCATGGCCGACAGCAGGTCGCACGTGATCGCGACGAACATCATCGAGCTCCGGCTCGACGCCGCCAAGGTGCTCCCGATGGGCCCGCCGGCGGGACAGGAGCTGCCGATGGGCGGGCCGCGGCCGTGGACGTAGTGATCACGCTGCTCGGCAAGCCCGGCTGCCATCTGTGCGACGAGGCGCGCGAGGTGATCGCCAGGGTGGCCGGCGAGCTGGGCGTCCGCTGGGAGGAGCGCGACATCACCCGGTCGGAGGAGGACACCCGGCGCTACTGGGAGCAGATCCCGGTCACGCTCATCGACGGGGTGCAGCACGACTTCTGGCGGGTGGACGAGGCCCGGCTGCGGAGGGCCATCATGGACCGCTCCGCGCCCGCCTGATGTCTCGTAGGTCACATCCACTGCTGGTCCCGCATCGGCCCAGCGGCCCTCAATAGCCAAGCTGACCTGCGGTTTTAAACCACCGACCCAGAGGCTGCGCAACTGCGGAACCGTCCCAACTTTGTGCGTGTGTTCACAAAGGCTTAATCTGAGAGGTGGTCCTGAGCGGCCGGGCCGACGGGCTTCAGATGCGCCTCCGAGGTTCCGGTCGCGTGTCGATCCCCCTGAAGAGCAGGTTGTGACACGACGACAGATCCGTACCCGCGATCGCGCCGGTCGGGGCATTCCAGAGGCCACCGTGGCACGGTTGCCGGTGTATCTGCGGGCACTGCACAACCTTCAGGACATGGGGGTCGCCACAGTGTCGTCGGAGGAGCTGGCCACCGCCGCGGGCGTCAACTCCGCCAAGCTGCGCAAGGACCTTTCGCATCTCGGCTCGTACGGCACGCGCGGCGTGGGCTACGAGGTCGAGTACCTCGTGTACCAGATCTCCCGGGAGCTCGGCCTGACCCAGGACTGGGTGGTGGCCATCATCGGCGTCGGTAACCTCGGCCGCGCCTTGTCGGGGTACGGCGGGTTCGCCTCGCGCGGCTTCCGCGTGGCGGCGCTGCTCGACGCCGACCCGGGCGTCGTCGGCGAGCGGATCTCCGGCCTCACCGTGGAGCACACCGACGATCTGGAGCGGATCGTCAAGGACCGTGAGGTGTCCATCGCGGTGATCGCGACTCCCGCGAGCGCGGCCCAGTCGGTCGTCGACCGGTTGGTCGAGGCCGGCGTTACCAGCGTTCTCAATTTCGCGCCCGTCGTGCTTTCCGTGCCGGACAGCGTCGACGTGCGTAAGGTCGACTTGTCCATTGAGCTGCAGATCCTGGCCTTCCATGAACAGCGCAAGGCAGGGGGCCCGATGGCCGACCCCGTGGTCGCCGAGTACGTAGAGGGCAGGCTGACCGTATGAGCATCCTGGTCGTCGGGCTGAGCCACCGCAGCGCCCCGGTTCCCGTGCTCGAACGCGTGGCCGTCACGGGTGACGACCTGGTCAAGCTCCTGCACGACGTCCGGAACTCCGCACATGTGGCCGAGGCCGCCGTCGTGTCGACGTGCAACCGCGTCGAGGTGTACGCCTCCGTCGAGAAGTTCCACGGCGGCGTCTCCGCGATCGCCGAGTTGCTGTCGCGCCACTCCGGCGTGCTGCTCGACGAGCTCCACCAATACCTGTACGTCCACTACGAGGACCGGGCCATCCAGCACGCCTTCGCGGTGGCCTGCGGCCTGGAGTCGATGGTGATCGGCGAGGGCCAGATCCTCGGGCAGGTGCGCGAGGCGCTCAAGCTGGCCCAGCGGCACGGCACCGTGGGCCGCGCCCTGCACGAGGTCATGCAGCAGGCGCTCCGCGTCGGCAAACGCGCGCACACCGAGACCGGGATCGACCAGGTGGGCGCGTCCCTGGTCAGCGTGGGGCTGGCGGTGGCCGCCGACCACCTGGGCGCGCTGGCGGGCAAGCGGGCGCTGGTCATCGGGGCCGGCTCGATGAGCGGGCTGGCCGTGGCGACGCTCGCCCGCGCGGGTGTGGGCGAGATCCTCGTCGCCAACCGCACCCAGGCCCGCGCCGTCCGGCTGGCCGAGAGCGCGGCGGTGCCCGCGCGGGCGATCACGCTGGCCGAGGTCGGCGCGACGCTGGCCGAGGTGGACCTCGTCGTGTCCTGCGTCGGGGCGCCCGGCCTGGTCGTGACCGCCGACATGGTCCCGGCCGACCCCGGTAAGCGGCTGTTCTTCCTCGACCTTGCCCTGCCGCACGACATCGACCGGGCCGTGGGCGAGCTGCCGGGCGTCGCGCTGTCCGGCCTCGACGACCTGCGTGGGGCCCAGGAGGCGGTGCACGCCATCGGTCCCGAGGCGATCGAGGCCGTCCGCGCCATCGTGGCCGACGAGGTCGCGGCCTTCCTCAGCGCCGCCCGCGCGGCGGCCGTGACGCCGACCGTCGTCGCGCTGCGCAGCAAGGCCGCCGAGGTCGTCGACGCGGAGCTGACCCGGCTCGGCGGCCGGCTGCCCGGGCTGGCCGGCAAGGAACGCGCCGAGATCGAGCAGGCCGTACGACGCGTGGTCGACAAGCTGCTGCACGCCCCGACCGTACGGGTGAAGGAGCTGGCCGCGGGCCCCGCCGGCGACACCTACGCGGCGGCGCTACGGGAGCTGTTCGACCTCGACCCGAACGCGCCGGAGGCGGTCACCCGCCCCGACATCGACAACACAGACCCCGACAAAATCGACCCCGGCAAAGGCCAGCAAACATGAGCGCACTGCGACTCGGCACCCGCAAGAGCCTGATGGCGACCACCCAATCCCAGCTGGTCGCAGACGCGTTGTCGCAGCGTACGGGACATGCGGTGGAGCTGGTCGGGGTAACGACCGAGGGTGATGTATCCAAGGCGCACCTTGCCCAGATCGGCGGTACCGGGGTCTTCGTCAACGGGATCCGGGAGCGGCTGCTGTCCGGTGAGATCGACTTCGCCGTGCACTCGCTGAAGGACCTGCCGACCGCGCCGCCGGAGGGCATCGCGCTGGCGGCGACCCCGACGCGTGACGACCCACGAGACGCGCTCTGCTCCGCCCCCTTGGTTACGCCCCACCACCCCCGGGGCGGCCCGGTCAAGCTGGCCGACCTGCCGCGGGGCGCGCGGGTCGGCACCGGCTCGCCGCGGCGGGTGGCGCAACTGCGGGCGGTCCGGCCCGACCTCGACGTCGTCCCGATCCGCGGCAACGCCGACACCCGGTTGCGCAAGGTGACCGACGGCGAGCTCGCCGCCGTGGTGCTCGCGTACGCGGGGCTGGTGCGGATCGAGCGGCTGGACGACGTGGCCGAGGTGCTCGACCCGGCCGTCATGCTGCCGGCCCCCGGGCAGGGCGCGCTCGCCGTCGAATGCCGCGCCGACCGGGCCGATCTGGTCGAGCTGCTGGGCACGATCGACGACCCGGCGACCCGCGCCGCGGTGACCGCGGAGCGCGCCGTGCTGGCCGCCCTCGAGGCCGGCTGCTCGGCGCCCGTCGGCGCCTACGCGACCGAGGATTTTCAGAAACTGCACCTGACCGCCGCGGTTGTCTCCTACGACGGCGCACGTCAGGTGAGGTTGTCCGCAATCGGCCAACCGGCGCGAGCCGAGGAGCTGGGACGCGAGCTCGCGGCCCAGCTCCTCGCCGACGGGGCCGACCAGTTGATGGGGGAGCAGGCACCTTGAGCTCCGCGAAGAAGAAGGATCCCGAGACCACCCCACCCGGACGGGTGGCGTTCGTCGGCGCCGGGCCGGGGGACCCGCGCCTCCTCACCGTCCGCGCCGCCGAGCTGCTGGCGCAGGCCGACGCGGTCGTGTCCGACCGGCTCGCCGGCCCGGAGTTCCTGCACTCGTGCCGCGGCGACGTCGACGTCATCAGCGCCGCCGACATGGAGCCGGCCGACCTGGCGACGACCGTCACCGGTGAGGCGAAGGCGGGCCGGTTCGTCGTACGGCTGCTGAACGGCGATCCCGCGCTGTTCGCCGGTGTGGCCGAGGAGGCCGCGGCGTGCGCCAAGGCCGGGATCCCGTTCGAGATCGTGCCCGGCGTCTCCGCGGCGACCGCGGTGCCCGCCCACGCCGGCATCCCGCTGACCGACGACGAGCATCCCGAGGTACGGGTCGTCGACGCCCACGAAGTGACCGACTGGGAGCCGCTCAGCGCCGGTGACGCCACGCTGGTGATCCTCAACGGCGTCGGCGCTGTCGGCCAGATCGCCAAGGCGCTGGTGGCCGGGGACCGCCCGGACACCACCCCGGTGGCGCTGACCTCCATGGGCACCACCACCGAGCAGGAAACCGTCGTCTCCACCCTCGCCAAGATCGCCTCGGACGCGAAGGGAATGGAGCCGCCGGGTGTCATCGTGGTCGGCGACGTGGTGCGCTGGCGGGACGAGCTGTCGTGGTTCGAGAGCAAGCCGCTGTTCGGCTGGCGGGTGCTGGTGCCCCGCACCAAGGAGCAGGCGGTCTCGCTGTCGGAGCAGCTCAGGTCGTACGGCGCGGTGCCCGAGGAGGTGCCGACCATCTCCGTCGAGCCGCCGCGAACCCCGCAGCAGATGGACCGTGCCGTAAAAGGCCTGGTCACCGGGCGGTACGAGTGGGTCGTATTCACATCCACCAACGCCGTACGGGCCGTACGGGAGAAGTTCGGCGAGTACGGACTGGACGCGCGCGCGTTCGCCGGGTTGAAGATCGCGGCCGTCGGCGAGCAGACCGGCGCGGCCCTCGTCGAGTTCGGCGTCAAGCCCGACCTGGTGCCCACGGGCCAGCAGTCGAGTGAGGGGCTGCTCGAGGTGTGGCCGCCGTACGACGCCGACCTCGACCCCATCAACCGGGTGCTGCTGCCGCGCGCCGACATCGCCACCGACACGCTGATCGCCGGCCTGACCGAGCTGGGCTGGGAGTGCGACGACGTGACGGCCTACCGGACGGTCCGGGCCGCCCCGCCGCCCGCGCCCATCCGGGAGGCGATCAAAGGCGGCGGGTTCGACGCCGTGCTGTTCACGTCGTCGTCGACCGTACGGAACCTGATCGGCATCGCCGGCAAACCGCACAAGACGACGGTGATCGCGGTGATCGGCCCGCAGACCGAGAAGACCGCCGAGGAGTACGGCCTGCGCGTCCACGTCACCGCGGAAAAACCGGCGGTCACCGCGCTGGCCGAGGCGCTGGCGGAGTACGGTGCAGAGCGGCGCGCGAAGCAGATCGCCGCCGGAGAGCCGCTCCGCAAGCCCAGCCAGATGCGGCGCGGAGCCCGTCGCCGAAAGTGAGGTCACCCGGAATGAGCGCACAGTTCCCGGTCGCGCGACCGCGTCGGCTGCGGCGCACCGCCGCGCTGCGCCGCATGGTGGCCGAGACCCGGCTGCACCCGGCCGACCTGGTGCTCCCGCTGTTCGTCAAGGACGGCATCGCCGAGCCGCAGCCGGTCGCGTCCATGCCCGGCGTGGTCCAGCACACCCGCGAGACCCTCCGCAAGGCCGCGCACGAGGCGGTCGAGGCCGGGGTCGGCGGGCTGGTGCTGTTCGGCATCCCGGCCGTCAAGGACGGCCGGGGCTCGGCGGCCGACGACCCGGCGGGCATCGTGGAGAAAGCGCTGCGCGACCTGTCGGCCGACCTCGGCGACAGTGCGGTGCTGACGGCCGATCTCTGCCTCTGCGATTACACCGACAATGGGCACTGTGGCATCCTCACCGCCTCCGGCGAGGTGGACAACGACGCGACGCTGGAGCGGTACGTCTCGATCGCGGTCGCCCAAGCCGCGGCCGGCGCCGACATCGTGGCGCCGAGCGGCATGATGGACGGCCAGGTGCGGGCCATCCGCTCCGCGCTCGACCAGGCCGGGTACCTCAACGTCGCGATCATGGCGTACGCCTCGAAGTATGCCTCGGCCTTCTACGGCCCGTTCCGCGACGCGGCCGAGTGCGCCCCCCAGTTCGGCGACCGCTCCGCCTACCAACAGGACCCGGCCAACGCCGAGGAGGCGCTCCGCGAGATCGCGCTCGACGTCGACGAGGGCGCCGACATCGTCATGGTGAAGCCCGCCCTGCCCTACCTCGACGTCGTCCGCCGCGCCCGCGACATGGTCGACGTGCCGGTCGCCGCGTACCAGGTGAGCGGCGAGTACGCCATGGTCGAGGCGGCCGCGGCCAACGGCTGGGTGGACCGGGAGCGGATCATCATGGAGTCGCTCACCGGCATCCGCCGCGCCGGAGCCGACATCATCCTCACCTATTGGGCCACCGAGGTCGCCCGCGCCCTGTCGTAATGCGGCACCCGCTCGTAGCGCTCAGCGCGGGTCGTCCGTGGCGGTGACCGGCAACCTCGACGCGGGCGAGGAGTTCTGCACCGTCACGGTCGACCATCGTCGGCAACGGTGACCGCGATTCACCCGCCCTCAGTACCCGTGACCGGCTGACGGCAGCAGGACACCCCCCCTGGCCTCGGCGGGCCTGGGTGACGCGGTCGAGGAGGGTTGCCTCGGGCTCAGCGGGCCTGGGTGGCGCGGTCGAGGAGGCGGAGGGTTTGTTCCTCGCGGTAGGGCACGTCGAGCTCGCGCCAGAGCCGGAGCGCCTGGCGCAGGTGGCCGGCGGCGCCGGCCGCCTGGCCCTGCCGCAGGTCGAGCTCGCCGAGCGAGTGCTCCGCGCCGGCCTCGCTGAGCCGGTCGCCGAGGGCGCGGAACAGGGTGAGCGCCTCCCGCAGGCGTAGCTCAGAGGCCTCGTGCTGCCCAAGCTCGCCGTGCACGAGCCCGAGGTCGTGCAGGGCCAGCGCGACGTGCCGGGACCGGCCCAGCTCGCGCCACAGCGCGAGGCAGCGTTCGAAGCAGTCCATCGCCTCGACCAGCCGGCCCTGCTCGCGGTGCACCTCGCCGAAGCCCTCCCAGGCGAACGCCTCGCCCGTACGGTGCCCGGCCTTCACCGCCAGTTCGAGCGCGCCCTGCAGACAGGTCAGCGCCTGGTCGAAGTCGCCGGACGACCGATGTGCGTGCGCGCAGAGCCACAGCGCGTCGGACTCGCCGACCGTCTCGCCGAGCTCAGCGAACAACGCCCGCGCCGTGTCGGCCGCCCGCAGGTATTCGGCGGGCGGCTGGGTGTAGGTGCCGAGCTGGGCGAGCCCGCGCATCAACACCGCCTCGCCGAGCCGATTCTCGTTATCTCGTACGACCTCCAGGGCGCGCTCGTGCGTGCCCCGCCACTCGTCGTAGGACCCGCGCAGGTCGAGGAAGTCGGTGAGCGTCTGGGCCAGCTCCCAGGCGAGATCGCCGAGGCGGTGCCGGCAGGCCTGGGCGACCGCGGCGACCAGGCACGAGCGCTCGCTCTCGAACCAGATGAGCGGGTCGGAGATGGCCGGCAGCTCGCCGTACCACCGCTGTACCGGGCCACGGACCACGCCGAGCGCGGTGCTGGGCAGCCGCGCGTCGGCCCGCTCGGCGACCGTGAGCCACCCGGCGAAGGCGCGCCGGATCGCCGCCCCGCGGTCGGCCGGGGAGTCCTCGGCCTCGGCGCGTTCGCGGGCCAGCACCCGGATGAGGTCGTGGAACCGGTATCGAAAGGGCCCCCCGCTGCCGCCCATCACCTCCAGCAGCTGGGCCTCGACCAGCCGCTCGATGAGGTCTTCGGCGCGGGGCGAGGTGACGCCCAGCACCGCGGCGGCCACCCACGCGCCGAAGTGCGGTACGTCCAGCAGGCCGAGCAGCCGCAGCGCCCGCCTGGCCGGCGGGTCGAGGGCCTCATAGCTCAGCGTGACGCCGGCCCGCACCTCCAGGTCGCCCAGCCGCAGCTCGTCGAGCCGCCGGTGCTCGTCCTCCAGCCGGCTGACGAGCCGGATGATCGGCCAGTGCGGCTTGGCGGCCAGCCGGGCGCCCGCGATCCGTACGGCCAGCGGAAGGTAGCCGCACAGCCGGACGAGACGTTCCGCGACGTCGGGCTCGGCGGCCACGCGCTCGGCGCCGATGATGCGGGCCAACAGCTCGACCGCCTGGTACGGCTCGAACACATCGAGGTCGATCAGCCGTACCCCCGCCAGCCCGGCCAGGTGGTTGCGGCTGGTCACGATGACGCCACAGGTGGGGCTGCCGGGCAGCAGCGGCCGGACCTGTTGTTCGGTCACCGCGTTGTCGAGCAGCAGCAGCACCGCGCGATCGGCCAATCGGCTGCGAAATACCTCGGTGCGCTCTTCGAGCGTGTCGGGGGTGCGGGCGACGCCGAGGGTGCGCAGCATCCGGGCCAGCACCCCGGCCGGGTCGAGCGGCACCTGGTCGGCGCCGCGGAGGTCGACGTAGATCTGCCCCTCGGGATAGCGGTCGCGCAGCCGGTGCGCCGCGTGGACGGCGAGCGCCGTCTTGCCCACCCCGGCCATTCCGGCCAGCGCTGTAATCACGACGGCCTGGTCGGGGGACCCCGGCCGCAGCAATTCCAGCAACTGGTTCAGCTGCTCCTCACGACCGGTGAAGTCGGCCACGTCGGGCGGCAATTGCGCCGGTCGCAGAGCCTGCAGCGTCTCATCGGACCCGGAAATAACTCACCACCCCACCCGCAGGATATCTTCACGTCGAATGATTGCGGCGTTGCCTAGTCACTTGGGGCTGTTTCCGGGGGTTGGTGCGTGTTTCGCGGAGCCGGCTCGCCATTATCAGAGGAGGTTGTCGAGGAGGGGGATCATCATGCTGGCGGTTTCGGGGACCTGGCGGCAGCGCGCCCGCAATCGACTGGCCACTGCGGCACGAGGGTACGCCGCCATGGGTTGGCAGTGCAGCCAGGGGGTTCGGCCGCTCGACGCCGGCGCACGGGCCTGTTCGTGCGACCGGATCGGCTGTCCCAGCCCCGGCGCCCATCCGTTGTCTGCGGCGTGGCGGATGCAGGCCACCGACGACCCGGACGTACTGGCCCGATGGTGGACGGAACGGCCGGAGGCCGGCATCATCCTGCCGACGGGCCGGGTGTTCGACGTCTTCGACGTACCGGCCGAGGTGGGGGCGGTCGCGCTGGCCCGCGCGCTCCGGGAAAGCGTTCCGCTCGGGCCGGTCGCGTCGTACGGCGACGAACGGTACCTCTTCTTCGTCGCCACCCGCGGCGCCCCCGACGACGAGGACGAATGGTGGTCCTGCCACCTCGACTGCTTCCCCGAGAACATCGCCGAGACGCCGGGCATGCGGTGGCACTGCCGGGACAGTTTCGTGGTGGCGCCGCCGTCGCCGTTGCCCGGTGGCCGTGAGGTCCGCTGGCTGCGCCCGCCCCGCGATTCCGCCCCGCTCCCCGACCCGGTCCGGCTGCTGGAGGTCCTCGTCGACAGCGCCGAGGGCCGTTGAGCGCTAACGGGGCGGTGTGATCGGGGCGTTCTGCGCCCAGCCGGTGTAGGTCGTACGAAACGTGCGCCGTGAGCCGGGGCTCTTGATCGTCACGATGAGCTGCCTGGGCAGCTGGTTCTGGGCCATCTCGATGGTGAAACGGACGGCCGAGCCGCGGGGGGCCTGTTTGTAGAGCTCCGCGACCATGGGCTCCCGGCGCAGCCGCGCCAGACTGGCCACCCCGCGATACGTCAGGTCGGTCCGCTTGATCTGTGTGGTCGACCTGAGCAGCGCCAGGATGTTGTGCACCGAACTGCTCCACCTGGTGTCGGCGGCCAGCGTCGCGTACAGCCGCCCCGGATCGCCGGGCCGCCCGCCCTCCGCGATCGGGTACGACTTCCAGCCGCCGCGGGCGACGTACGCATTGTTGCCGAACAAGATCACCCGAGTGGCGGGGTGCCGCCGGTCGACGCGGGCTCCGGTCAGCGGCGTCACCCTCATGTCGTACGCCGTCGCGGCGTTCGCGGTGAATCGCAGCGCGCCCTGGGCGGCCACCCCGGCCGCCCGGTACGTGAACGTCGCGGAGCGGCGGGTCGCCACCGCCTTGGATATCGATTGGGCCAGGTCGGCCGGGCCCGCCGACGGGTGCGGCCGCTCACTGGTCGGCCGGGGTGGGGTGGTCTGGGCGCTCGCGAGCGGGTCCTGCGAGTTCCGTCCGGCGACGACGTACCACGTCGCGGCGATGGCCACGGCGGCCACGATGCCCACGCCGAGGGCCGTCCGGCCGCGGGCCGGCCACTGCCGCGGACGCCGCGGCTCGCCGTGGCCGGTGGACTCCGTCTCGTACTCGGGCAGCCCGTACGGCGACGGGCCGAAGGGAGACATTCCGAAGGGCGACCGTTCGGCGGGCGGCTCCTCGACCTTGGGCTCGCCCGCCTGAGGTTCGCCCGCGTGGGGCTCGGCCCGGCGGGGTTCGCCCATGTTGGGCTCGGCCGCGTTGGGCTCGGCCGCGTTGGGCTTGGCCGGCTGGGGCTTGGCCGGCTGAGGTTGGACCGTCTTTGGCTCGGGGGGCTTTGGCTCGGGCTGCCGCTTCGGCCGGGCAGCGTCGGCCGCGGGCTCTTGGGCGGGCTGTCGGCCGGCCGATTCGCGGGCGGCGGGCGACTTCGGCTCGGCCGGCGCCGCCCACTCCCCGGGGACGTACGGAACCCGGGCAACGTGGTCGGCCAGCCGGGACCGTCCTGTACGTTCCCAGGTCTCGCCATACGCGGTCGCGGCGATCTCGTCGAGGTCGGCCAGGAACCCCGCCGCGGAGGCCGGGCGGCCCGCCGGATTGGCGGCCAGACCGGCCATGACCAGGCCGCGGAACGGCTCCGGTACGGCCTGCGGCCCGGTCAGGCACTCGACGAACACCTTGGTCGCCGCGTAGATGTCGGTCGCCGGCCCGATGTCGCGTTCGGGCCCCTGGTAGCCGGGCGCCTCGCCGAGCCCAATGTCGGTGATCTTGGTCGTTCCGTCGCCGGCGATCAGTATGTTCTCGGGCTTGAAGGCACGGTGCAGCAGTCGTGCGTCGTCGTGCAGGGCTGCCAGCGCGAGCAGCGAGCCGCTGAGCACGCTGAGCGCGGCCTCCGGTCGGACGCCGCCCTCGACGGCGAGCAGCCGCCGCAGGCTGACCCCGTCGACGAACTCGGTGACGAGCGCGGCACCCTGTGGCGACTCGGCGTACTCGTACAGCAGCACCACATTGGGGTCCTCGAGCCGGGACCACGCTTCGGTCTCGGCGCGCAGCCGGCGCAGCAGCGCCGCGTCGCCACGCCGGAGGTACTTGACCGCGACCTGGGTCTGGGTGATGTCGTCGACGGCCAGCATGACCACGCCGGACGCACCGGCGCCGAGCTCCCGAACATGCGAGTAACCGGGGACCGTCCAGCCGGGGCCGCCGCCGCGGCCCGGCATCCCGGACGGCTCGGAGCGACCTCCCGGTCCCGACCGACCTCCCGGCACCTCCCACCCCTTTCGCACCCGGTCAGTATGGCCTCAGGCGCCCCATTACCGTGGCATATCGGTCACACGGAGTTCACGTCAAGGTGCGTGACAGACTAGTGCGTGTGACAGCTTTGGACCGATCTCAACAGTTGTTCGACCGGGCCAACGACGTCGTCCCTGGTGGGGTCAACTCTCCGGTGCGTGCCTTCCGGGCCGTGGGCGGTACGCCGCGGTTCATGGCGTCCGGGCACGGGGCGTATCTGACCGACGCCGACGGCAACGAGTACGTCGACCTGATCTGCTCGTGGGGCCCGATGATCCTCGGGCACGCCCACCCGGCGGTGGTCGAGGCCGTACAGCAGGCGGCGGCGCGAGGCACTTCGTACGGCACGCCGACCGAGCGTGAGGTCGAGCTGGGCGAAGAGATCGTCGCGCGGACCCCCGTCGAGCAGGTACGGCTGGTCAACTCGGGCACCGAGGCCACGATGTCGGCGATCCGGCTGGCGCGCGGCTTCACCGGGCGGGCCAAGGTCGTGAAGTTCGCCGGCTGCTACCACGGCCACGTCGACGCGCTGCTCGCGGCGGCGGGCTCGGGCGTGGCGACGCTGGCGCTCCCCGACACCCCGGGCGTTACCGGCGCGACCACCGCCGACACGATCGTGCTGCCGTACAACGGCGTCGCCGAGCTGGAGGAGACGTTCGCCGAGCACGGCAGCGAGATCGCCTGCGTCATCACCGAGGCCTGCCCGGCCAACATGGGCGTCGTGCCGCCGCTCGACAGCTTCAACGCGCTGCTCCGGGCGGTGTGCACGCGCTACGGTGCACTGCTGATCATCGACGAGGTGCTCACCGGGTTCCGGGTCACGCGCTCGGGTTGGTACGGCCGGGAGGACGTCGCCGGCGACCTCATGACGTTCGGCAAGGTCATGGGCGGCGGCCTGCCGGCAGCAGCCTTCGGCGGCCGCGCCGAGATCATGGGACGCCTCGCCCCGGCCGGCCCGGTCTACCAGGCCGGCACCCTGTCCGGGAACCCGCTGGCCACCGCCGCCGGGCTGGCCACCCTGCGGAACGCCACCGACGACGTCTACGAGCGCCTCGACGCCGCCGCGGCCACGGTCGGGCAGGCGGCGTCCGACGCCCTGACCAAGGAGGGCGTGCCGCACCGCCTGCAGACGGCCGGCAACCTGTTCTCGGTCTTCTTCACGAGTGACCCCGTTCGTGACTTCGCCGCCGCGCAAGAGCAGCGCACGGAGGCGTACGCGGCGTTCTTCCACGCGGCCCTCGAGCGGGGCGTCTACCTGCCGCCGTCGTCGTACGAGGCGTGGTTCCTGTCCGCGGCGCACGACGCCGCCGCCCTCGACCGGGTGCTCGACGCGCTACCGTACGCCGCCCGCGCCGCCGCCTCCTCCGTCGAGGCGTGACAGGGCCTGCAGGGCTCGGCTGACCGGCTCGCGGCTCGGCGGGCGCAGCGGCGACCGTACGGCCGGGTCGTCGATGAGCCCCCGCTCGGCCAGTGCCGCCTTCAGCACGCCGGGCGACGGCTCGGCGAACAGCGCGTCCACGAGCGGCAGCAGCCCGTCGTGCAGCGACCTCGCCGTCGCCGCGTCGCCGGTACGGACGGCCTCGGCCATGGTGGCGTACGCGGCCGGGGCGAGGGTGGCGGAGGCCGTGATGCCCCCGGCGGCGCCGAGTTGGAGCATGGGGTAGAGGTACGCGTCGTCGCCGCAGAGGACCGAGGCGTCCGGTCCGGCGTTCGCCAGCAGGGTGAGCGTGTCATCGTCGATCGCCCCCGCGCAGTGCTTCATGCCGGCGACGTACTCCTGGGCCAGCAGCGTGAGCAGCGTCTGCGGGCGAAGCGTCTTTCCGGTCCGGTACGGGATGTTGTACGGCAGCAGCGGCACGTCGACGGCGGCCCCGATGGCGGCGAAGTGGTCGAGCACTCCTTCGTCCGACGGCCGCAGGTAGTACGGGACGACGACCAGCAGCGCGTCCGCGATCTCGGCACACTCCTGCGCCTGCTTGATGGTGGCCTCGGTGCCGATCGTTCCGGCCCCGACGGTGAGCGGTACGCCGTGCTCGTCGCTCACCTTCCGGCACACCCTGAGCACGGCGCCCTGCTCCTCGGGCGTGAGCATCGCCGGCTCCCCGGTCGTACCGAGGGCGACCAGGCCCGCCGCCCCGTGCTCCACGCCGTACCGGGCCAGTCGTTCCAGCGAGGCCAGATCGACCTCGCCGGCGCGGGTGAACGGCGTCACGAGCGATACATGGATTCCGTCCATTCGCATTTCACCTCGTTGCGGCCGGTTGCAGTTCGGGACTCACAGCGGTTGGCGTACAAATCCGGCGCCGCAGGCTCACGATCGCGACTCCGCCGACGACCAGCGCGGTGGCCAGCAGCTGCGGCAGGCCGATCGTGACGAACCACCGCCACGGCACGTTCGGCCGCCGTACGAACAGCACCGTGGGGAACGCGGCGGCGGCAAAGCGCAGCGCCGCGAACAGCAACGGCGGGAAGTTGTCCAGCCCAACCTCGATGATGACGAAGTTGAAGCCCCAGATCGCGGCGACGAGGGTGGCGAGCAACATATGGCGGGATCGCACCTAGCGATCATGTGCCCCACCGTCGCTTAAGGACAAGCGAATTTCTTTTAAGCCTATTGTGTAGAATAACTACATGCTTGATTTGGAGCGGCTTCGCGCGCTGCACGCGATCGCGCGGTACGGCACGGTCAGCGCTGCGGCCGACGTCCTGCACGTCACCACGTCGGCGGTGTCACAGCAGGTGGCCAAGCTGGAGCGAGAGACCGGGCAGAAGCTGCTGGAACGCAACGGGCGGGGCGTCCGGCTGACCGATGCCGCCGAGCTGCTCGTCGGGCACGCCGACCGCATCCTGTCGCTCGTCGAGGTGGCGCAGTCCGACCTCGAGGCCCATCGCGGCGCCGCGGTCGGCGAGCTGTCCCTGGCCGCCTTTCCGACGGCCATCCGCGGGCTGGTGGCCGCGGCGCTCACCACCATCCGCAAGGACCATCCGCAGTTGCGCGTCAAGGTGCGCGAGGCCGACCCGGCCGAGAGCATCCCGCTGGTGGCCCGCGGCGAGCTCGACATCGCCCTCGTCCAGGACTGGAACAACGAGCCGCTCGCCCTCCCCGAGGGCCTCGCCAAGGGCGTCCTCTGCGACGATGTGGCCGATCTCGCGCTCTCCGCCTCCCACCCGCTGTCCGGACAGGCCTCCGTCGACCTCAAAGAGCTCGCCGGTGACCCGTGGATCACCTCCACGCCCGACAGCATCTGCTACGACTGGCTCACCCACACGCTTCGCGCCACCGACAACGAACCGCACGTCGACCACATGGCCTACGAGTACGGCAGCCAGCTCGCCCTGGTCGCCGCCGGCTTCGGCGCCGCCATCCTGCCGCGCCTGGGCCGCTGCGAGATTCCCGACGGCGTCCGCGTGCTGCCGCTGCGCCCGCTGCTCTCCCGGCGCCTGTACGCCATCTGGCGCACCGAGGCCGCCCGCCGCCCCGCCATCCGCGCCACCGTCGACGCCCTCCGCGCCGTCGCCCCACCCCCACCCCCCGACCTCACCGACCCTGAAGCCTGATCAACCGCGCAGAAGGTTGACCAGTGCGCGCGTTGGAACGCCCGGAAGGTTGACCGCAAGCGCCAAAAGGTTGATCGGCCTCCATCGAAACGCTCAAAAGGTTGACCGTTGGCTCCTAGACTTGCGCAGAAGGTTGACCGCTGATCAGTCGCGGATCGAGGTGTTGGATGGCTCCCAGTCCTGTGTCGGACTGGCCCGACCTAGTTTTCTTCGATGAATACGATCGCGCGGTGCTCAGCCGTGCCGTGCAGCGCGGCACCTTGCAGCGAGTCGCCAGGGGCATCTACGCCCGAGACACAGCCGCCGACCCGGCGGAGATCGTACGGCGGCACATCTGGCGGATCCTGGCGCACGAACTACCGGGTGCTGTTATTGCCGATCGCTCGGTGTGTACGGGCGGGATGCCCGCCGGTGGGGCGCTCTACGTCGTGCACAGCCGTCGTCGGCCGCTCGACCTGCCGGGCTTGACGATCTTTCCGAGAGCCGGGACGGGCGCCGTCCATGGTGACATGCAGCTTCCGGACGGGCTGTGGATGAGTTCTACGGCACGGGCACTCCTCGACAACCTGGTGACCGGCCGGGGAGCGGAACGCCGGCTGACGCGGGAAGAAATCGAGGAGTGGATCGAACGGCTCCTCCAGCAGCGCGGCGAGGACGGCCTGAACGCGCTGCGAGACAATGCCCGCTCGATTGCCGCCGAACTAGGTCGTGAGGTCCAGCTTCGTGAACTCGATACGCTCATCTCGGCCGCACTCACCACCCAGAGTTCCGTCGAACTCGTCTCACCAGCTCTCCGCGCTCGCGCCGCCGGTGTCCCGTGCGACGAAAAACGCCTTGAGGCGTTCGCCAATCTGATCGCGCGCCTGCAAGAACTTCCGCCCGATGTTGTGCCGAACCTTTCCGCGATGGTAATACGCCGGCAGCTGCTTCCCTTCTACGAGGCTTATTTCTCCAACTTCATCGAAGGCACGGAGTTCACGGTCGATGAGGCGGCCGAAATCGTCTTTGACGGCAAGATGCCGGAGGGGCGACCGCAGGACGCGCACGACGTGCTCTGCACGTACGAGCTAGTTCGTGATCCGATTGAGCTGGCGACTGTCCCGCGTACTGGCGATGGCCTATTGGAGCTCCTTCAGCAACGCCATGCGGTGTTGCTGGGGAGCCGTCCAGACAAGCGTCCAGGTGAGTTCAAGACCAGGGCCAATCGCGCAGGTCTCACCGAGTTCGTCGCGCCTGATCTCGTGAAGGGTACGCTCCGGCGAGGCTTCGAGATCGGTCAGGAACTTGTGGGGCCGTTTGAACGGGCCGTCTACATGATGTTCCTCATAGCGGAGGTGCATCCCTTCAACGACGGGAACGGGCGGATCGCCAGAATCATGATGAACGCCGAGCTCGTTGCCGCCGGTGAGGTTCGGATCATCATCCCGATCGTCTACCGGGGGAATTACTTGTCCGCCCTGCGTGGTGCCACGCACAACGGCAACTACCGTGCGCTGATCAGAATGCTGTCCTTCGCGCGCAAATACACGGCGCGGATTGATTTCACCGATCGAGTGACCGCAGAGGCCGACTTGGAGCGGACCCACGCCTTCCTTGACGCTCAACAGGCCGAGGCCGACGGCATCAGGCTCTCGCTGCCATAGGCGGGACGGTGACGGCCGCCTCAGCCTGGAGCACATGCACACCTACAGTCAGGCGCCCGCCGGATTGATGGCGAGCATCGAACTGCGGTGAGTTGGCGTGGCGGAGTTGCAGGTCGACGCGGAGGAGATCCACCGAGCCGAGGGGCGGGATCGCCTCATCAGCACAGGCGCTGCGGGCCAAGCTGCAGGCCTTCCAGGCCGAACTGCAGGGCTTCGGCGAACCGTGGGGGAACGCTGGCCGGAGCCATCCGCATGGAAGGCGTACGGTCCGTGGTTAGCGCCCGTTTCCGGACTGTCGCGTCACGCGGCAGGAGATCTCGCCGTTGAGGTGATGGCCGAAGTTTCGGCCTCCGACGGAGATAGGGGTGATCCCGAATTTGGTGGCGATGTCGTTGATGGCGCTGGTTGTCGAGGCGTCTCTCACATCGGAGATCGTAAAGACCAGCGGGCCGAGACTGCTCATGCCGTAGGCGCATCCGTCGACGGTGTTGATGGCATCGAGCAACCCGCGGAGGGGTGGGCCATGGTATGCGATCTCCAGTCGCTTCAAACCGAGGCTCTGATACCTACACAGGCCCTCTCGAAGCAGACCGATGTTGTTCGTGGCAACGGCCGGCACTATCGCGTGATACAGGGCGGCGAATGCCAGGAGGCACTCGCGGGCCGGGGTGGGTGTGTTCTGCTCAAAGAAGGTCCGCTCCCGGATGCCGGAGACTCGCAACTCGGAGGATTGCAAGAGCAGCGTGAACAGCCAGGACGATGGGACTGGTAGGTGCGCGGTCAGCGGTGGGCATTCCAGCGGCCGCGAGCTACCGCTGGGCAGCAGCGACTGACAGATATTGGGCTGGCCAGAGTCAACGATGAATCCTCCCCGCCAGAAGGCGTGCCAGCCGATGCCAGATGCTCCGCCTCGCTCGCTCATGGCGGATATCTCGTCGCGAGAGAGCCGCAACCCCTGGAGGTGATTCACCGCGGCGAGTACGCCCATCGCCAGCAGGGTGCCTGACCCGAGACCAACGTGACGAGGGATCAGATCCTTGATCCTTATGTCAGTGGGCGGCACCTGGGTTCGGTCGAGGAGTCGCTCAAGCATCGCGCGGTCTTCGCTGTCGAGACCATGGCCCGAGACACGAGTCTGGCCAGACGCACATGCGTCTATCACCATGGTGGGCCCGCTGAGGGAGAAACCAGCGCCGCCAAAGACCCTGCTGCTGACGCCGGCTGTATCGAGCAGTCCAAGGTGTAGCCGCGGATAGCAGGAGAGACTTACTGACATCGCTTACTTCTCCTGTATCGAACGAGACATGGTCGGGCTGTTCCAGATCTGCTCAAAATGATCAACTAGAGTGGTATACATATGCCCGCCCCGGCGACACAAGAACGTGACGGTATTACGGCTTTGCCGCCCCAAGATATAAGGTCCCCAAAAGGCCTCATCGTCGATAATGCAAACATTGATGCTGGGTAGGCAGCTGTACAGCCTGATTTGAAAGCTGTCTGGATAGTTGTTTCTCATGTCAACCGTAAAGGAAAGCATCGCAGCCACGTCGCTTCTTATGCTGCCGACCGGGTTGTTCTCCTCGGCGTCACGCTGGTCGGCATATGGGACCCGTACGGACGGTGCCTCCGGATCGAGCAAAAGGATGCGGACACTTGTGGACCGCGCCCAGTCCGCGAACTGGTCGCCAAAGTCCTCCCGCAGCGCGCGCAGGCCGAATCCCATAATACTGATCTGGTCTCGCGAGGATCTGAACCGCGCCTCGTACTCGTTACGAATCGGAACGGATCGTACGACGAACGCATCGGTTATCCCCAGCCCGGCGAGACTCTGGAGGGCCCGAGCGCTCGTATCACTCTGTCTGACCCAAAAGAAGATGACCCATCCGGCCACGCCAGTGGCCACCAGCGAAGTGCCGACCGCGAAAGTGAACGCGCTCCGAATTTGGTAGATGGAGATACCAACCACAAAGATGAGGGCGTAGACGAGCAAATATATCCAGCTGCCCGGACTCAGCCTCGCCCGACGTCTGCTAAGGCGGAGACGAGCCATGCGGCACCTCCGGTATTATGCACTAGATGTTCAGTATGACCTCGTTGCCGTGGCGCTTGTAGTAACTTTCCAATGCTATTTCAACGGGGCGAAACAGCGGCATGGGGAGATCGTCGAGCGAGTACCAGTTCCATGACTTACAGGTCTCCGGTTCCTTAAGCTCGGCCTCGCCTACCGCCTCGACGAGGAACTCGAAGTCGATGTAGTGTCGTTCATACTCTCGGATATTGCTGACGCAGAGCAGTTCGGCACGTGTTACGGTCATGCCGGACTCTTGAAGTACCTCGCGGACGGCCGCATCCTCGGGTGATTCGCCGAACTCGAGGCCACCGCCGCACCACGCGTACGTGCCGGCACCATGTTGTCCAATTCGTTCGCCTAGAAGAACTTTGCCGTGACGCAGCACCATCGCCCCCACACCGACCGTGGGGATAAGGCGATCCACCTTGTGATGAAGATTCTCGATCACCTCGACTCCTTTCCTGTGACGATTTCGCGCTCAGGATATAGGTGAGTCGCGCGGAAAAGTTTGCGCTTCCTTGAGATTGACCTCCTCGGCTTTCTGGATATTGGCGGAAAGTAGGTCATATAGTTCCAAGGCCGCAACCCGGTCGCCAAATCCGGCAATCGCCCGATACTTCGCATAACCCGTGTAGTAGTGAGAATAGACCGCGCCATCCTTACAGGCGCCGACCTCTTCCATATCTCGATCACCCAGTCGGAGAAACCAGATGGTCCGGCCGGCGATCGACTCGAGTCGTCTCGCGAGCTCCGGCAAGAGATCGATCGGGTAAGGGTATGGCGCGGGCAGATCGACCAACTCGGCAAGTGTGCGTGCACTGCCCATGACTATGTCCGTACTATCAATTGCTGGTCGTAGGTCCCGGAGGCGCATGTATCGCTGCATGTCGTGGGGTACCAAGTCAAGGCAAAACAACACCGAGTGAGCCCGGGCGATCTCCGCCGCCTGCAGCACCGCTCTATGAGATACGGGGTTAAGGAGGAGGTAGCCATCGGTAAACAAGACATGCGCGGTCGCTATGTGCTCCTGAGCCGCCTTGACGTCCGCAGCGGATAGCTGGGCGATCGGAGTAGGGGTTCCGGAGACAATAACGCGGCAGCCTTCGCTGTCCCTGATTAGCAACGTTACGCCATTACGTTGATTCTCTGTAGTGGCCAGCGTGGACGTCGCTGCGGCGTCCTCGAGTGCGGCGTTGATCAGGTTGTGGAACTCATCTTCTCCAATGCGGGAAATAATGTGGATGTCCCGGAAGTAGCGCGTAGCCTGTCTGCCAAAGTTGATCGCGGTACCCGCGATCACGGTTTCTATCGGCGCAAATTCGAGATAGTTGGGCCCAAGGCGGCGGAAGGGCCGTTCGGCGAGGCGTGTTCTGAACTCTATTCGAATATCGCCAATTATCGTGACCGAGTATCGCTTCGTGGGTTCCGTCGTGAGATCAAGTACGCCGGTCAGGGTCATAGGCCTGTCTTCCAGATGTCGGCTGACAACGCAATATCTCTAACGCGCTATGACGGGCGCGGATGTACTGGTTGGGAGAGCTGGCATCGGAAGCAACTTCTGTGCCACGCGTGGTCACCTCTGGAGTTCCGGTCGAGACAAGTATTCCCCGTCCTGGCGAGGTTGACCAGAACAGGGCTGCACATACCCGCCCGATCGCAAGGGCAGGATTGATCGTGCCGAAATTAGCAATGATGTGGCGCCGGGCTTTTGGATGTCAGGAGCGCCGCTTGGTGATCACGCCGGAGTGCCCGCTCTGTCGCGACTACCTGCGACTTCTTGAGCCAATGCGTGCTACGCGGATGAGCAGGTCAAGCTCTGGACGCCTATGGGACATTTCGGGAGTCGGCGATGGCAATCGGCCGGAGCGTCCGTACGTGGCCAGCCCTGAAAGCTTTCATGATTGGCTGGCAGGTAGCGCGGAGAAAGGCGATCGCGGCCGATGCGTCGGTACGCTGGGAATGGCGAAGCGCTTGCAGATTCGGGCAGCAGAGGATGGAATCGTCGGCCAACGACGACAGATGCATTTCATCAGAAACACAGCCCCGGTCCCAAGATTGGGAACGGGGCTGTGTCGGTCAGGAGTCCAGCGTGTTGGACTTGATGTGGGCGGCCAGGGTGCGGAGCTCGTGGCGGGTGAAGAGGAGCTTGGGGCCGCCGGGGTTCTTGGAGTCGCGGACGGCTACGGATGTGGTGACGTCGGCCAGCTCGATGCATGGGCCACCTTCTTGGCCGCTGTGGCTGCTCTTCCGCCATGCCGCGGACACGTCGGCCAGCTCGACGCACGTGCCGCCCTCCTGGCCGCTGTGGCTGCTCTTTCGCCACGTGACGGCGTCGAAGTCGACAGTGATCACATGCCCTCCATGATGTCGCGGATCAGCTTCTCCGATGCTTCGGTCGGCAGTGCCGCGAAGCTGACCAAGTCGAACGTGACCTTCAACCCTTCCACGTGCGCGTTCGGTTCGATCACGTGACCGTGCCCGTTCACACTCTCGACGTACCCGACATCGGGTGCGTCGTCGAAGCTGAAGATCGTGAATCCACCTGAAGGGTAGACCGGCGCGCCCGCAGGGAGGACTCGAACGTTGATGTTGGGCTCCTGCATCATGTCGAGCACGTGCTGGAGCTGCTCCTCCATGATCTCCTCGCTGCCGACGACCTCGCGGAGTGCCGCTTCACGGACGAGAAACACCAGCCACGGCGGGTCGTCTTTCCGCAGTATCGCCTGCCGAGCTATCCGGGCCGCGACTGCTTGGTCTAGTGCGCTATCGCGTTGGCCCGGCCGCAGCACATGCCGGGCATACGACTCGATCTGAAGTAGGCCCGTGACCAGCAAGGGCTCGTAGTTTCTGATCGCGCCGGCCTGTTGTTCGTACTCGGCGTACGGGCGGAACCAGCCGGGGATTCCTTCTTTGGCGGCGAGTGGCTGGAGCTCTTGAACTGCTCGTCCGTGCCGAAGTACGCGTCGATGAGGGCGGCGGTCTCGATCGTGGCGGCCTGGGCGGCGGTTTCGATCTTGCTGATCAGGTCGCCGGAGCAGTGCAGCTCGTCGGCGAGCTTGGCCTGCGAGAGCCCGCGTTCGTCGCGGAGTTTGCGCAGCTTGTAGCCGAACAGCGCGGCCGCGGATTCGGTCGGATCCTGTCTCTTGCGATTGACCACGAGTTCGGCTCCAAAACATCGAGTTGGGCCAAGTTCGCTCCAGTGGTGACGCTAGTCGCTTAGCGCCACCATGAGGACACGTCCAGCAAGATTCCTACGGAGACAGGCCCCCATGTGCACCCCGCTGCCCGATGACACATACCGCGACAGATCGGCGACGGAGCAAGTGATCACGCTGTGTCCGGAGCCGCAGGCCCCGAGGCAGGCGCGTGCTTTCGTACGGCGCCGGTTGGTGAAGCTTGGCTTTCCGAAGCTGGTCGACGACGGGGCGCTCGTGGCGGCGGAGCTGGTGACCAACGCGGTCACCCACGCTCCGTACGGGCCGATCACGCTGTCGCTCAGGCCGGCGCGCGGGCGGCCGCTGATCGAGGTGCGCGATTGTTCGGCGGTGCTGCCGGTGCTGAAGCCCGCCGACTATGTGGCGGAGAGTGGGCGCGGGCTGCATATCGTGGAGGCCCTCTCGCTGGAGTACGGCTGGGAGCGGACCCGCTCCGGCAAGACCGTCTGGGCGATCTTGGCGTGATGGGTTCGATGAGTTTCTGACTGGGGCGGGGTCTAAAGGGGCGACACGAAACGATCGCATCCCGGGAGACCTACGTGTTGCTCGAGAACAAGATTGCGGTGATCTATGGCGGCGGGGGGCTGATCGGCGGCGCGACGGCGCGGGCCTTTGCGCGGGAGGGGGCGAGGGTCTTCCTTGTGGGGCGTACGCTCGCGGCGCTCGACGCGGTGGCTGCGGACATCTCCGCCGCCCGCGGGCAGGTGGAGACCGCGCTGGTTGACGCGCTCGATGAGCGAGCCGTCGAGGAACACGTGAACGCCGTGGTCGAGAGGGCGGGCGGCATTGATGTCTCGTTCAACGCGATCGGAATCCGTGGAGAGATGCAGGGGACTCCGCTCGTGGAGATGTCGCGGGAGGATTACGCGACGCCGATCACGGTGGGGACAACGGCGCACTTCCTGACCGCACGGGCGGCCGCCCGGCACATGATCGAGCAGCGGTCAGGTGTGATCTTGCTGCTCACCGCGACGGCGACCTGGAACCAGGCGGCGCTGCGGACACCCATCCCGATGGGCGGCTTCGGCGCGGCGTGCGCGGCCATCGAGGGTCTGTCGCGGACCCTGGCCGGGGAGCTAGGCCCGTCCGGCATCCGGGTCGTCTGCCTGCGGTCGGAGGGCACCGCGGAGCTGCTCGCGTCCGCCCCGGACTTCGAGGGCTTCGCGACCGGACTGGCCGGCGACTTGAGGGGCCTGCTCGAACGCGAGACGCTGCTGCGACGCCTGCCGAGAGTCGCCGAGGTGGCCGCCGCCGCGGTCCTGCTGGCCTCGGATCACGCCAGCGGAATGACCGCCACCATCGCCAACGTCAACTGCGGCGCGGTTCCCGACTGACGAGGTGCCGCAGGCTATGTACGGGAGGCCTACGTCGGCCAGGAGGGGACCAGGGGTGGGCCGTCTTCCTCGAGTGCGTTGACGACGCGGCGGAGCAGGTCGGCGAGGTGCTTGCGGTCGGCCGGGGAGAGCACGTCGAGCAGCGTGTGCTCGGTGTCGCCCTGCTCGCCCATCGCGGACTGCCAGACCGCGTGCCCGGCGTCGGTGAGCGCGACGAGGAGCCGGCGCCGATCGGCGGGGTCGTGCAGACGGGTGATGTAGCCGCGTCGTTCCAGCCGGTCGAGCCGGTTGGTCAGCGTGGCCGGGTGGGTGTCGAGCCACTCGGCCAGCACGGAGGGGGTGGCCTGGTAGGGCGGGCCGGCCGAGCACAGGCGGTGCAGGATCTCGTACTCCCACTCCTTCACGCCGTGCTGGGCCAGCGCCGCCTCCTTCTGTCGGCGCAGATGCAGGACGAGCCTGCTCATCCGCGTGACGACGCCCTCGATGTCCGGATCGAGGTCCGGCAGCTCCCCTGCCCAGTGCGCGATGTGCCGGTCGATCGAGTCGGGCCTGGACATGACAGCAGTATCCCAGCTCTCTGAATATACGGATTGATATATTATGATTTCATAGTAATATATCAAACATGAGCCCACTCAAAGATCCCCGGTTCCGGCTGCTGTGGTCCGGTCAGACGCTGTCGCACATCGGCGACGCAGTGACCCCGGTGGCGCTGACCTTGGCCATCATCACCGCGACGGGGTCGGCCACCCAGCTCGGGCTGATCCTGGCGGCGCAGGCCATCGTCCAGGTCGGGCTCATCCTGCCCGGCGGCGTGTGGGCCGACCGCCACTCGCGGCGGCAGGTCATGCTGATCGCCGACGCGGTCCGGGCCGTCACTCATGTGATCATGGCCGCCGAGCTGCTCGGCGGCACGATCAGCGTCGCGCACCTCGCGGTGCTCGCGGCCGTCTCGGGCGGCGCCTCGGCGTTCTTCCTGCCCGCCACGACCGGGCTGGTGCCGGCCACGGTCGAGCCGGGCCGGCTCCAGCGGGCCAACGCGCTGATGGCCGTCTCCAACCACGGATCGCGGCTGCTCGGCCCGGCGCTGGCGACGACCCTGACGCTGACCGTCGGTGCCGGCTGGGCGATCATGCTCGATGCGGCCACGTTCGCCGTCAGCGCGGTCACCCTTGCCCGGCTGCGCGTGCCGAACCCGCCGCCGCGGCCGGCGGAGCGCTTCGCCCGCCAACTCGCTGAGGGCTGGGCCGAGCTGCGCCGGCACCGCTGGTACTGGACCAACCTCATCGGGCACTGCATGTGGAACTTCGGCCGCTGCGTGTTCGTCACGGTGGGTCCACTGGTCGCGATCACCGCGCTGGGCGGGGAGCTGTCCTGGGGCGCGATCGCCCAGGGCGGCCCGATCGGCGCGGTGGTCGGAGCGGTGATCGGCCTGCGGGCGCGGCCACGGCACCCGCTCGTCGCGGCCAACCTGGCGCTGGCGCTGGGCGCCCTGCCGTTCCTTGCGCTCGTCCTGCACGGGCCGCCGCTGCTGATCGCCGTGGCGTACGGCGCGATGGCGGGCGGGCTGGCGTTCATGTCACCGCTCTGGGAGACAGCCGTACAGCGGCACATTCCGGAACAGGCGATCTCGCGGGTCTCGGCGTACGACTGGCTCGTCTCGCTGGCGCTCAACCCACTCGGCATGGCGCTGGCCGGGCCGCTCGCCGCTTCACTCGGCACCGCGGTCGTCCTGTACGGCGCGGGCGCCCTGATCGCGGTGCCCTGCCTCGCCGTGCTGACCCTGCCGGACGTACGCGGGCTCCGGAGCGAGCCGTCAGCCGAGGGCGATGGCGACGACGCCCGTCGCGATCGCACCAGCGGCCAGCAGGCGGCGGGGCAGGTCGCCCTCGGCGAGTAGGCGCCCGCCCAGGATCACGCCGATCAGCACGCTGATCTCGCGCGCCGGAGCGATCGCGCTCACATCGCTGAACCGCAGAGCCGTCAGCACGAGGATGTACGACAGCGGCATCATCACCGAGCACGCCAAGAGGTAACGCCGATGCTTTGTCCACAGGGTGTGGATAGTGCCGCGGCGGCGACCACGGAGGGCGATCGGCGTCAGCATGCTCACCCGGCCCAGGTCCCCGCCCCAGTCGAAGACCAGGGGCGGGATGGCCAGCGCCGACACCGCGTGCTTGTCCCAGATCGTGTACGCGGCGATGAACAGGCCGGTGGCCAGGCCGAACCAGACGGCGGTCAGCGAGGTCAGGCGCTTGTCCGGCAGGCCGAGTGCGAACACCCCGGCGCCGATGAGGAGAATCCCGGCCGTGCCCCAGGCGCCCGGCCGCTCGCCGAAGAACAGTACGGCGGCCAGGCTGGACAGCATCGGTCCCGTACCGCGGGCCAGCGGATAGACGAGCGAGAGGTCGCCCGAACGGTAGCCGCGCTGCAGCAGCAGGAAGTAGGCCAGGTGCAGCACGCTGCTGCCCAAGATGAAGCCGAGCTGGGCCCAGCCGAATACGGGTCGCTGCAGCAGTACGACGATGAGCGCGATCGGGCCGTACAGCACGGCCGAGCAGACGCCGGCCAGCCAGAGGAACGCGACTTCGTCGTAGCCGGACAGCCGTTTGGCCATCAGATTCCAGCCGGCATGGCAGAAGGCGGCGAGGAGGACGAGGACGATGGCGGCGGGATGCAACGAGAGGCTCCTTTCGGCATGCCGAACTGAGCCCTCAAGGCTTTTGTCCCGTCAGGTGTGCGACCGTATCTACGAGGACGGTCACGGTGTCGCTCGGTCCAGACCGCCGGCCCTGATTGTCAGTCGCGGAACGGACCGGATCGCGGAACCCTAGACACTGTCTTGCCTCCACCGTAACGCGCGCCCCAGCCGGCTGGCGAGGCGTGGGTGAGACGGACACGAGACGCGGGCGAGACGCGGGCGAGACGCAGACGAGACGAGGGCGAGACGAGGGCGAGACGAGGGCGAGATTCGAGCGCCAGACGTACACGAGACACGGGCGAGAGGCGGGCGAGACGCAGCCGAGACGTCTCGCGCCGGACGCCGCGGCGGCGCGGGTAGGCTGGCAGCGCCATGAGTGAGAAGACCGTCGTTCACCTGCTGCGCCACGGTGAGGTGTACAACCCCAAGGGCATTTTGTACGGGCGGCTGCCCGGCTACCACCTCAGCGAGGACGGGGTGCTCATGGTCAAAGCGGTGGCGAAGTGGCTCAGCGGGCGCGACGTGGCGGCGCTGTACTCCTCGCCTTTGGAACGCGCGCAGGAGACCGCCGCGCCGATCGCCGAGACGTTCGGCCTCCCCGTGACGACCGACGAGCGGTTGATCGAGGCGACCAACAGCTTCGAGGGCGTCAAGTTCGGGCTCGGTGTATCGGCGCTCAACCGGCCCTCGGCGTGGGTGATGTTGCGCAACCCGTTCCGGCCGTCCTGGGGCGAGCCGTACCACGAAATCGCCGCGCGCATGCTGGCGGTGGCGGCCACCGCGCGCGACGCCGCCCGCGGCCACGAGGCGGTCTGCGTGAGCCATCAGCTGCCGATCTGGACCGCCCGGCGCAAGGCCGAGGGCGGACGGCTGTGGCACCACCCGGCGCGCCGGCAGTGCGCGCTGGCCAGCCTCACCAGCTTCACGTACGTCGGCGACCGTCTGGTCGCCCTGTCGTACCGCGAGCCCGCCGCGCACCTTATTCGCCGCCCCAGTGTGCCCGGCGCGTGAGGCACCGGCACAATAGAGCCCAGTACTACAGCGTGTAGTAGGAGAGCCGTTGATCCCCCGAGCGATGACCTTGCGTGCGATGGCCACCGCCGCCGCGGCCGCGACGGTGCTCGCCGGCTGCGCCGGCACGCAGGCGGCGCAGACCGGTCCGGGCGGCGGCGACTCCCGATACGTCGCGGGCGACGGCAGCAGCAAGGTCATCTCGGCGGGCCGGCGGAAGCAGGCGCCGCAGGCGCGCGGCACGACGCTCGACGGCGCGGCCCTCGACCTCGCGAACCTGCGGGGCAAGGTCGTCGTGGTGAACTTCTGGGCGTCGTGGTGCGCGCCGTGCCGGGGGGAGGCGCCGGCGCTCGAGCAGGTCTACCGCGAGAACAAGGCCAAGGGCGTCGAGTTCGTCGGCATCGACATCAAGGACGATCCGGAGCCCGCCAAGGCGTTCGCCCGCAAGTTCAAGGTCGAGTACCCGAGCATCGTCGACCAGGACGGGCAGGTCACGCTGGCGTTCCGCGACGTACCGCCCAACGCCGTGCCGAGCACGCTCGTGCTCGATCGGGAGGGCCGGATCGCGGCGAGGGTCATCGGCGCCACGACGTACACGAAGCTGTCGGGGCTGCTGAAGCAGGTGACACCCGGGTGATGCCGGCCGCCGCCCTGACAGTTGGCGACACCGTGACCAGCGGCTCGCTGCTGCTGGCGCTGCCGATCGCCGCGCTGGCCGGGGCGGTGTCGTTCGCGTCGCCGTGTGTGCTGCCGCTCGTCCCCGGCTACCTGTCGTACGTGACGGGGCTGTCCGGCGCGGACCTCGCCGACCGGCAACGCAGCCGGCTGCTGGCCGGGTGTGCGTTGTTCGTGCTCGGGTTCTCGGTGATGTTCGTCAGCGTGGGGGCGGTCTTCGGCGGGCTCGGGCGCTGGCTGCTGGAGTACGCCGACCCGATCACCCGGGTGCTCGGCGCCGTCACCATCGTGCTGGGCCTCGCCTTCATGGGGTTCGTCCCCGGGCTGCAGCGCACCCTCAAGCCCGGCTGGGTGCCGGCCGCGGGGCTGGCCGGGGCGCCCGTCCTCGGGGTGCTGTTCGGACTCGGCTGGACGCCGTGCATCGGCCCGACGCTGGCCGCCGTACAGACGCTGGCCGTCACCGAGGCGAGCGCGGTCCGCGGAGCCGTCCTGTCATTCGCCTACTGCCTCGGCCTCGGCCTTCCGTTCGTCATCACCGCGCTGGTCTACCGGCGGGCGCTGGGCGCGTTCGATGCGATCAAGCGGCATTATCGGGCCGTGATGCGGATCGGCGGCGGCCTGCTCGTGCTGATCGGCGTGCTGCTCGTCACCGGGCTGTGGGGCGACCTCACGGCGGGCCTGCAGGGCTGGATCGGCGGCTTCGGGACGGTGATCTGATGGCGCGCCCCGACCTGCTCGCCGAGTCCGCGGAGCCAAAGCCGCCGCCCGTACGGCCCGCGGGGATCGGCCTCGCCGGCTGGGCGCGGTGGGGCTGGCGGCAGCTCACCTCGATGCGGACGGCCCTGGTGCTGCTGTTCCTGGTCGCCGTGGCCGCCGTGCCGGGGTCGATGCTGCCGCAGCGCGGCCAGGCGCCGGAGAAGGTGGCGCAGTACCTCGACGAGCACCGGACGCTCGGCCCGCTGCTCGACCGGATCTCGCTGTTCGACGTGTTCGCCGCGCCGTGGTTCGCCGCGATCTACATCCTGCTGTTCGTCTCACTGGCCGGGTGCGTCATCCCGCGCTCGTGGCAGCACTTCCGGATGATCCGCGCGCGGCCCCCCGCGGCGCCCCGCCACCTGACCCGGCTGCCGCAGGCCGCGTCGTACGAGACGGACGAGACACCGGATGAGGTGCTGGCCCGGGCGGCCGCCGAGCTGCGCGGCCGGCGGTTCCGGGTCGACCGCGGGGCCGGCTGGGTGGCCGCCGAGAAGGGCTATCTCCGCGAGACCGGCAACCTCGTCTTCCACCTGGCGCTGCTGGCGCTGCTGTTCGCGGTCGCCGCCGGGGCGATGTACGGCTACAAGGGCAACGTCCTGCTCACCGAGGGCAAGGGCTTCTCCAACACCCTGGCCTACTACGACGCCTTCCACCCGGGCCGGGAATTCACCGCAAGCAAACTGCCGCCGTTCTCGGTCTCGCTCGACCGGTTCAGCGCGAGGTACGTCACGGCGGGCGAACGGCGCGGCCAGCCGACCGACTTCGCCGCCAAGGTGCGCGTCAAGAACAGCCCGTCCGCGCCGGAACGGCCGTACGACCTGCGCGTGAACCATCCGCTGAGCGTAGGCGGCGCCAAAGTCTATCTGCTGGGCAACGGGTACGCGCCGACGTTCACCGTACGGGACGGCAAGGGCAACGTGGCCTTCCAGGGGCCGGTGCCGTTCCTGCCGGACGAGGAGACCACGTTCACCTCCGAGGGCGTCATCAAGGTGCCGGACGCACAGCCCACGCAGCTCGGGTTCATCGGGCTGTTCTGGCCCACGGCGGCCCCCGGTCCGGACGGGAAGACAACCGTGTCGGCCTTCCCGGCGCCGCTCAACCCGATGGTGGCGCTGTTCCCGTTCAAGGGTGATCTCGGGCTCGACTCGGGCCTACCGCAGTCCGTCTACCGGCTCGACGCGGCCAAGATGCAGCGCATCGACGTCAAGCCGCGCCCGCTGCGGGTCGGCGAGACGGTGACGCTGCCCGGCGGCGCCGGCTCGATCACGTACACCGGTTACCGGCAGTGGGTGAGCCTCGCGGTCAACCACGACCCCGGGCGCGGCCCCGCCTTGGTCGCCGCGGTGATCGCGATTGTCGGCATCGTCACCTCGTTCTTGGTACGGCGGCGGAGGGTGTGGGTGCGTGCGGGCGCCGGGGACGAAGGGCGTACGGTGGTCGAGGTCGGCGGGCTCACGCTCGGCGGGCCGCACGCCGAGTTCGACGACGTGGTGCGGGGCCTGTCCGGTGGGGATGCGACAAAGGGGAGTGACGAGGCTTGATCGACAAGGATCTCGCGAGCCTGAGCAACCAGCTCATGCTCGGCACGGTGCTCCTATATGTGATCGCCATGGTCGGTTACGCCGCCGACCTCGCGTTCGGGCGGAAGCGTGCGGCCGCGGCCGCCGAGGTCCAGGAACGGGTCCTCGTCGGCACGGGCGGCGGCTCAGAGCCCGAGTCCGAGTCCGATGTCGACTCTTTCGACGAGGCGGCCGAGGCCGAGGCGACCGAGCGGCGCGAGGTCGACTGGGGCCGGTTCGCGGTGCTGATGACCGTGATCGGCTGGGGCGTCCACCTGGCCGAGATCGTGACCCGCGGCATGGCGGCCCACCGGCTGCCGTGGGGCAACATGTACGAGTTCATGTCGGCGATCTGCTTCGCCGCCGTGACCGCGTACCTGGTGATCTTGACCAGGCAGAAGGTACGTTTCCTCGGCCCGTTCGTCATGGTCGCCGCCATCATCGGGCTCGGCGTCGCCACGATCTGGCTCTACAACGACCCGGGGCCGCTGCGGCCGGCGCTGAACTCGTACTGGATCGCCATCCACGTCACCGCCGCGATCACCGCCACGGGGACCTTCTCCATCGCCGCCGTCACCACCGTGCTCTACCTGCTCGCCGCGCGCCGCGAGGCCGCTGTCGGCGCGGGCACCCCGGACGGGGCGGCGGCGAGCGCCACAGCCGGGGAGGGGTTGCTCGCCCGGCTGCCCAGCGCCGAACGGCTCGACCGGCTCGCCAACCGCATCACCATGTTCGGCTTCCCGATCTGGACCTTCGCCATCATGGCCGGGGCGATCTGGGCCGACCAGGCCTGGGGCCGCTACTGGGGCTGGGACCCCAAGGAGACCTGGTCGTTCATCACCTGGGTGGGGTATGCCGGGTACCTGCACGCCCGGGCCACGGCCGGCTGGCGCGGGCGCAAGGCGGCGGTGATCTCGCTGCTCGCCTTCGGCTGCCTGCTGTTCAACTTCTTCGGCATCAACTTCCTGGTCTCCGGCATGCACTCCTACGCCGGCGGCTGAGGCCGTACGGCTATAGCGACGGAAACCGCCCGAACCGCCGGGGCCGTCACTCGTCGCCGCGCAGCCGGCGGTCGAGGTTCTGCAGGAAGTCGGGGTCGTCGTCCGGCCCCCGCGGCGGGCCGTACGACTCGGGCACCACGATCTCGGTGCGGCGAGGCCGTCCGAACAGCAGCCACAGCACAGCGCCGATCAGGAACGTCACCAGCACGATCAGGAACCAGCTGAACTTGCCCAGCGCCCGTACGTCCGCCTCGTCCGTCGTCAGCACGTCGAACAGGCTGTAGAGCCATACGCCTAGAGCCACGAGCGCAACAAGGACGTAGACCATGCTGGCAGGTTACCCTTCGGGCAGAAATCCGAGGGGAGTGTGATGCGGCACAGGTTGGATGACCGGAGCGGACGGCATCGCAAGCCGCGCGAGACGACGCAGCCGCGCGACGCGCTCGGCCGGTTCCGCAGGCGCGCCGACAACGGGCGGCCGCCGGATTCGCCCAGGTTCGCCTGGAGCGACTTCGAGCTCGACGACTCGCCGGTACGGGTCGCCCCGCACTCGCCGGACGCGCCGCTACAGGCGGACCGGAACGACGGGCGGCGGCATTGTGGCGCTGTCGAGAGCGTCCTGTACCGCCAGTGGGACGTCGCCGCGGGTCCTCCTGGCCCGGATGTCGTGCGGGCCATCGATAGCCTCGCCGCGCTGCCGGACGCGCTCAAGGCAAAGCTCGCCGCCGGACTGGACGGGATTTACGTCGGTCCCGGCGGTGTCGCCGACCTTGACGACATGACCTATTTGAAAGGGCGGCCACTTCCCGGCGGACGGGGCACCTGGGACATCTGCGCCGGTGCTTACGGCGATCGAAAGGTCGTGGTCGGAGATCGGCCTTCGCCGACTCCGGATGTCATGATGCACGAGGTCGGCCACGCGCTCGACGATATTGATAGCCCTGCCGGGGAATGGCAATCCGACAGTGCGGAGTTCCGTGCCCTTTATCGGCAATGCCTGCCGCACCTGTCGAGTGATTTCCACAAACAACCGGATGACCTCGGCCGCAAAGAGTTCTTCGCCGATGCATTCGCCGCCATTGCGGCGCGGCAGCGCCCCGCGCTCGTTGACATGCTCGGTGGCGATACGCGCACGGCGCTGAACGTGATGCTCTACTTCAACCGGCGCTATGAGATTTAAAGGGTGATCAGCGATGTATGTGATCAGGCTCCCCAACGGGAACCTGCGAGTGCCGCACAGCGCCGTGGCGGACGACGAGTCGACCGGGCAGGTCATCGGGCAGGCGTACATCGAGATCGGCCCCGACGACCCCGACTATTCACGATTTGCCGAGCAGGCGCTGACCGAGGAGGAGCTGGCGGAGAAGCGGCGCGGCTGGCGGGAAGGCGACGAGGCGCTGCTTCGGCAGTTCGAAGAATGGAAAACGCAGCAGAGCGGGGATTAACGCAAGCCGAATGGACAATCGCTATCTGGCCACCGGCTCATCGCCGCGCAGCAGTGCGTGCACCTCGGACTCGCGGAACCGTCGATGTCCTCCAGGGGTGCGGATGCTGCTGATCCTGCCCGCGGCGGCCCACCGGGTCACCGTCTTCGGGTCAACCCGGAAGAGGGCGGCCACCTCTCCGGGGGTCAACAAGCGCTCAGTCGTGCTCTCCACGATGTCTCTCCCCCTTTGTCCCGCTCTGGTGCGGGTGGACTGTTTCTAAGTGTGCCGGGTCAAGACCGATTTCTCCCTTGTTTTCGGAAAACATCACGGAACGTAGTTGGGTGACATGGGGGAATCACATGAAGTAAACGGGATGTCTATCGCAGTGGCCACAGCAGGCCCATCGGCCCATGCTTCCTCCCACGTCACAGCATCTTTCGGCGCGTCCGCGAACGCCCGCCGGACCGCTGTTTCCGCCGCCCCGCTCGAACTCACCGTCAACCGCCGGACACTCTAAGCTGCGGCGTATGTCAGACCTTGTGACCCTGACCGACATCGAACGCGCGGCGGAACGGCTGACCGGCGTCGCCGTCCGCACCCCGCTCGTTCCGTTTCCGATGAGCGACCCGCGACTGCTGATCAAACCGGAGTCGTTGCAACCGATAGGCGCGTTCAAGCTGCGCGGGGCGTACGCGGCCATTGCCGGGCTGCCGGACGACGAGCGGGCGCGCGGGGTCATCACCCATTCCAGCGGCAACCACGCGCAGGCGGTGGCCTACGCCGCGCGGGCCCTGCACGCCCCTGCGGTTGTCGTCATGCCGCGGACGGCACCGATGGTCAAGGTGGACGCCTGCCGGGCGCTGGGCGCCGAGATCGTGTTCGTCGAGCCGACGATGGAGGCGCGGCGGACCACGGCCGACCGGCTGGCCACGGCGCACGGGTATGCGCTGATCCCGCCGTTCGACGATGCCCGGGTGATCGCCGGGCAGGGGACAGTCGGCCTCGAAATCGTGGCGGACGCTCCCGATGTCGATGTGGTGCTGGTGCCGATCGGCGGCGGCGGGCTTATCTCCGGCGTCGCCACCGCGATCAAGTCGTTGCGGCCGGCCACTCGAGTGATCGGCGTGGAGCCCGAACTGGCCGCGCACGCCCGCGAGTCGATGCAGCTCGGGCGGCCTATCGAGTGGACCGCCGAGCAGACCGCCCGTACGATCGCCGACGCGCTCCGCGTGCAGGGCCTGGGCAGGCTGCCGTTCGCG
The DNA here is from genome assembly GCA_036555725.1 of Streptosporangiaceae bacterium. GTDB lineage: Bacteria > Actinomycetota > Actinomycetes > Streptosporangiales > Streptosporangiaceae > CALAED01. Next base: position 296,809 of record DATBKU010000130.1, read on the forward strand.
CACATCGGCAAGTACGTCGACGGCATCGTCACGGTGACCGAAGACGAGATCAGGACGGCGATGCGACGGCTGCCGCTGCAGGCTCGGCTGGTGGCCGAGCCGGCGGGCGCCGTGACCACCGCCGCCTACCTGTTCCATGGCCCCGGCCTGCCCGCCGGCGACACGTACGTGGCCGTCCTCTCCGGCGGCAACGTGGACCCCGCGCTGCTCGCCGAAACCCTCGCGAACGGCTGAGCCCGGCGCGCGAGGTCGGCCGAGCCCGCGCTGGTCGCCGATTCCCCGGCTGACGGCTGAGCACCGCCGGCCGCCGCGTGACCCCGACCTCGGCGCGCAGCCGCGCAAGCCGTGGGCTAATCTCGGGAAGGTCATGCGCCCCGTACTTGCTTACTCAGCGGCCCGGATCCTGCTATTCGCGGCCACGGTCGGCGTGCTTTACCTCCTCGGCGCGCGCGGCCTGCTACTGCTCGCGCTGGCGGTGCTCATCAGCGGACTGGTCAGCTTCGTGTTGCTCTCCCGGCAGCGCGACGAGATGTCCGGCTCCGTGCTGTCCGTCGTACGCAAGGGGCACCGCCGGTTCGCGGACAAGCTCGAAGAGGCACGCACCAAAGAAGACCCGCCGACGCCCTGATTCGCGGCGCCGCCCGCCCGGGCCTCAGGACAGCGGGAACATGCCCAGCCGCGCGTGGTACTCGTGGCCGAGCTCTTCGGTGTCGCTGCCTACCAGCAGGCCGCTGGCGTACGCGTCCAGGACCTCCACGCCGTGTCCGCGCGTGCGGGTCGGGTTCCACGACAGTGCCTTGCCGGTGCCGGCGCTCAGCGCGCCGATGCCGGGCCGCGAAACCGCCCCGGGGCCCGCGCTGTCGTGGCCGTACGGGTTGTTCAGCCAGCGCTGGTGGCCTCCGACGTAGACGGCGGCACCGGTGACGGAGACCGCGTACAGGCTGTCGCCGCCGGTCCAGTTCACCCAGGTCGGCTGCTGGCCCGCTCCGGTCTTGGCGGTCTCCCACCTGGCCGCGCTGTCGCACAGCGTCGTGTTGCCGAATGGCCCGCCGGTGGTGACGATGACGAAGTACTTGCCGTCCGGCGAGAAGTCGACGTCGCGGATGTAGCTGTCGAAGGCGGCGTTGTTGCACACCGGGCCGTACCGGCTCGTCGCCCAGGTGGTGAGCGAGCCACTCGTGTCGAACATCGCGACCTGCGGCCGCGACTTGCCGCTCACCTTCATGAACGACCCGGTGGTCACGAGCCTGCTGCCGCCCGGCGTCAGCGCCATGTCGTAGATCTTCAGCGCGCCGCCGTTGATCGGGTCGCTGAAGCTGAAGTTGATCTTCGAGTCGACCGCGCCGGTCGAGGTGTTCAGCCGGGCGAGCAGCGACCGGCTCGCCCCGTTGATCTTGGTGAACGCGCCCCCGACGTACAGCTGGCTGCCCCGCGAGATGAGGTCGCGCACGTTGCCGTTGCCGAGCGCGAACTTGCCGGTCCGCTTGCCGGTCGGGGTGAGCCGGACCAGGCCCCGGTTGGCCGCGCCGTTGACGGTGGTGAACGACCCGCCCGCGAAGACCGTGCCCGACGGCCCGGTGGCCAGGGCGTACACCGTGCCGTTGAGCGCCGGCTTGAACCCGGTGTCGATCTTCCCGGTCTTCGCGTCGTACGCGAACAGGTACTTCTGCTTGACGACCGTCTTGCTGCCGGCGTTCCTGATCTGCGTGAAGCTGCCGCCCACGACGATCTTGCTGCCGACCACGGCGAACGCGTAGACGGTGCCGTCGAGCGCGTTCGGCGTGCTGTTGGCCGGATTCGCCGACACGACCTTGCTCTGCGTGCTGTCGGCCTGGACGGGCGAGGCGGTGACCGTGCCGGTCACGGCGGCCAAGACGGACGCGGCGGCCAGAGCGGAGGCGACTCGGCGCATTCGGGACGCTCCTGAAGGGAGAGACGTGGTGGTACCAGAGTGAAGCCAGAGGCTGACTCTAATACCACCACGTCGTAATGCCACTAGGTCTCCGGCAGGTGTAACAAACCGGTGACCAAGGGAGATTAGGGCGCCGGGAAGAAGCCGGCCTTCTGGTGGAACTCGTGGCCCAGCTCGTCGGTGTCGCTCCCCACGAACAGGCCGCCGTCGCTGCTGGCCATCATGACCTCGACGCCGTGGCCGCGGGTGCGGGTCGGGTTCCACGACAGCGCCTTACCGGTGCTCGGGTTCAGCGCGCCGATCCCCGGCCGGTCCACCGCGCCCGGGCCCTTGGTGTCGTGGCCGAGCGGGTTGTCCAGCCAGCGCTGGTGGCCGGCGACGTACACGGCGACGCCGGTGATGGACACCGCGATCAGGGTGTCGCCGCCGGTGTAGTTCACCCACACGGGCTGCTGGCCCGACGTCGTCTTGCTGGCGTCCCACTTGGCCGCGCTGTCGCACAGCGTCGAGCTGCCGAACGGCCCGCCGGTGGTGACGAGCACGAAGTAGGAACCGGTCGGGTCGAAGTCGACGTCGCGGACGTAGCTGTCGAACGCGCTGGCGTTGCAGACGTTGCCGTACCGGGTCGTCGCCCAGCCGCTCAGCGCCGCCGAGGTGTCGGTGACGTTGAGCATGGCCACCTGCGAGCGGGCGGAGCCACTGACGGTGGTGAAGTTGCCGTCGAAGACGACCTTGGTGTCCTGCGGGTTGACCGCGATGCTCTCCACCTTCAGCGCGCCGCCGTTCATCGGCGCCGCCGGCGTGATGTTGAAGTTCGCGTCGGCCGCGCCGGTGGTCGCGTTGAGCCGGGCGAGCACGGTGCGGTTGGCGCCGCCGATGTTGCGGAAGGTGCCGCCCGCGTACAGGTGGTCGCCGCGGCGGACCAGCGCGCGCACCCCGGCGTTCGAGCCCAGGCCGCCCTTGAACGTCGTGTCGTTGCTGCCGTCGGCCAGTTTGAGCCGGGCCAGGCTGCGTACGGTCGCGCCGTTGACGGTGGTGAAATAACCGCCGACATAGACGGTGCCGTTGTCGCCGGGCTGCAGCGCGTAGACCTCGCCGGGCAGGAGGTTGCCGTTGGTGTCCGTTGAGTTCTTCCGCAGCTGCGGTGCGCCGAACGAGGTGTCGATGGCGCCGGTCGCCTTGTCGTAGGCGAACAGGCCGGTGACGCTGTACACCTTCGACGTGCCGGCGCCCTGGACCTGGGTGAAGGTGCCGCCGACGACCACCTTGGAACCCACCACTGCGTACGCGCGGACGGTGCCGTCCTTGACGTTGGGTGTGTTATCGACCGGGTTGGCCGACACCACCTGCGTCTGGGCGATGTCCGCGGATGCGAGCGGGGCGGTGAACAGCCCGGTAGTCACAACGGTCGCAGCGATGGTCGCGGCGAGGTGTCGGCGCATGGGAGTGCTCCTGATTTCTGTATTAGTCGCACTTATGTACCACAGGGCGTGATGAGGCGGGTCTGCTGTGGCACGAGTGGCAGCTCAATCGAGACCACTTCGTTGTGACGCCTGAGCCGTGGCTCCGGATTACTGCGTACCGCTGATGATCTGCGAGTCTTGACGGCATGACCCGCGCCTCACTCGACAAGCAGCCGGCCGACGTCGCCGCGATGTTCGACCGTACGGCCCGGCGCTACGACCTGCTCAACGACCTGCTCTCCGGCGGCCAGGACCGGCTGTGGCGGCGCGCGGTGGCGCGGGCGGTCGACGCGCGGCCCGGCGAGCTGGTGCTCGACCTCGCCGCGGGCACCGGCACCTCGTCCGCGGCCTTCGCACAGTCTGGAGCCGCGGTCGTCGCCTGCGACTTCTCGTTCGGCATGCTGCAAGTGGGGGTCGAGCGGCACGGCCAGACCGCCGGTGGGGTGACCTTCGTCGCCGGCGACGCGCTGCGACTGCCGTTCGCCGACGAGTCGTTCGACGCGGTGACGATCTCGTTCGGGCTGCGCAACGTGGCCGACGTGGACCAGGCCCTCGCCGAGTTGCGCCGGGTCACCAGGCCCGGCGGCCGGGTGCTGGTGTGCGAGTGCAGCATGCCCCCGAACCCGGTGATCCGGTTCGGCTATCAACAGCATCTGCGGTACGGCATGCCGTTGCTCGCGAAGGTCAGCTCGAATCCGGACTCGTACAACTACCTCATCGAGTCGATCCGGGCCTGGCCCGACCAGGCGGCGCTGGCCAAGCGGCTGCAGGCGGCGGGGTGGGAATCGGTGCGCTGGCGCGACCTCTCGCTCGGCGTGGTGGCCCTGCACCATGCCCGGCGACCCGGGTAGCCGTTCGGCCGCCGGAGTACCCGTAGGCTGGGGTCGCGAAAGTCTGTCCTTATTCATTTCCAACCCAGCGGGCCTCCATATGGAGGGCTTGTGTGAATGAGCACATCCGCAGAGGACTAGACTTCGTAGTTGCCTTGTGAAGTCCTTCACAAGAGAGGAACTCCGTGATCGAGCCAGCCGCGATCCCCCACATCGGCGCGCAGGACTCCTCCCGCGAAGCCGACGTCATCATTGTCGGTGCCGGCCCCGCGGGCTCGGCGACCGCCTACCACCTCGCTCAGGCGGGGCTTGACGTGCTCCTTCTCGAAAAGACGACGTTTCCTCGGGAGAAGGTCTGCGGCGACGGACTGACCCCGCGGGCGGTGAAGTCGCTCGTCCGGCTGGGGGTCGATCTCGACGCCCCGGGGTGGATCCGCAACAACGGCCTGCGCATTTACGGCGGCGGCGTACGGCTCGAGCTGCCCTGGCCCGAGTTGGCGGCCTACCCGGACTTCGGGCTCGTGCGCACCCGGTACGACTTCGACGAGATCCTCGCCGAGCGCGCGGTCAAGGCCGGGGCCCGGTTGCACCAGAACACCAACGTGCTCGCGCCCGTCATCGACGAGCGGACGAACCGGATCACCGGGGTCACCGCCAAGAAGGACGACGCCGAGGTCACGTTCGGCGCGCCGCTCGTCGTCGCGGCAGACGGCAACTCCTCGCGGTTGTCGTTGGGGATGGGTCTGCGCAAGCGCGACGACCGGCCGATGGGCGTGGCGGTGCGCCGCTACTACGAGAGCCCGCGGCACGACGACGACTATCTGGAGTCGTGGCTGGAGCTGTGGGACGGCGATCGGCTGCTGCCCGGGTACGGCTGGATCTTCGGCGTCGGCGACGGTACGTCCAATGTCGGGCTGGGGCTGCTCAATACGAGTAAATCGTTCCAGCACACCGACTACCGGGAGATGCTGAAGCGCTGGACCGCCGGCCTGCCGCCGGAGTGGCAGTACGACGAGGAGCACGCGACCGGGCCGATCCGCGGTGCCGCGCTGCCGATGGGCTTCAACCGGCAGCCGCACTACACGCGTGGCCTACTGCTCGTCGGCGACGCCGGTGGCATGATCAACCCGTTCAACGGGGAGGGCATCGCCTACGCGATGGAGTCGGCCGAGTTCGCGTCCGACATCATCGTGCAGGCGCTGGCCCGGCCGACCTCCGCGCAGCGCGAGCGGGCGCTGTACGACTACCCGCGGGTGCTGAAAGAGACGTACGGCGGTTATTTCACGCTCGGGCGGCTCTTCGTCGCGGCGATCGGCAACCCGAAGTTCATGAAGTTCGCGACCCGCCACGGCCTGCCGCACGCCACGTTGATGCGGTTCACGCTGAAGCTGCTCGCGAACCTCACCGACCCGCGCGGTGGTGACACCACGGATCGGCTGATCAATGCCATGTCGAAGATCGCTCCGGCGGCCTGACCCCGGGAGAAATCGAAATGATCGCCGTGCCTAGGATGGCAATCCCGGCCAGTCAGCGAATCGCTATGAGGGGGGTGTAGACGACCATGGATCTCTACGTTCCTGTCGTCGTGCTGGGCGTCCTCGCGTTCGGCTTCGCGGCCTTCTCCGTGGTGATGGGTTCGTTCACCGGGCCGAAGCGATGGAACCGGGCCAAGCTCGACGCGTACGAGTGCGGCATCGAGCCGACCCCGCAGCCGGTCGGCGGCGGTCGCTTCCCGGTGAAGTACTACCTGACGGCGATGCTGTTCATCGTCTTCGACATCGAAATCATTTTCCTCTACCCGTGGGCGGTCGCGTTCGACCAGTTCCGCGGGCTTTTCGCGCTGATCGAGATGGTGCTGTTCATCGTCACCGTCCTCGTCGCGTACGCCTATGTGTGGCGGCGCGGCGGTCTGGAGTGGGACTAAGGAAATGGGTCTGGAAGAAAAGCTGCCGAGTGGCTTTCTGCTTGGCACCGTCGAGCAGTTGGCCGGCTGGGCGCGGCGCAGCTCGGTGTGGCCGGCGACCTTCGGCCTCGCCTGCTGCGCCATCGAGATGATGGCGACCGGCGACCCCCGGCACGACTTCTCCCGATGGGGAATGGAACGTGCCTCGGGATCGCCGCGGCAGGCCGACCTGATGATCGTGGCCGGCCGGGTGAGCCAGAAGATGGCGCCCGTGTTGCGGCAGATCTACGACCAGATGGCCGAGCCCAAGTGGGTCATCTCCATGGGCGTGTGCGCGTCCAGCGGCGGCATGTTCAACAACTACGCGATCGTGCAGGGCGTCGACCACATCGTGCCGGTCGACATCTACCTGCCCGGCTGCCCGCCGCGCCCGGAGATGCTGCTCGACGCGATCCTCAAGCTGCACGACAAGATCCAGAACATGAAGCTGGGCGCGCACCGGCGCAAGGAGATCCAGGAGCAGGAGGAGGTCAGGCTGAAGGCCCTGCCGCTCCTCGGCCAGTCGGGGGTGCCGCTCAGATGAGCTCCCAGCACCCCGAACAACAAGCCGAGCAGGCCGCCGACCAGCTGCCGGCCCACACCGAGGACGACCGTCGCGAGCAGCCGATCGCCCGTACGGGCATGTTCGGCGCCAAGACGACGGGGGACACGTCGGGGTTCGGCGGGCTCATCGTCCGGCAGTCCCCGAAGGTCTCCAGCCTGCGGCCGTACGGCTCGTACTTCGACGACGTCGCCGACCAGCTGGAGCGCGCCTTCCCGGACTTCGGCGACGCGATCGAGCGGGTCGTCGTCGACCGCGACGAGCTGACCTTCTTCGTACGGCGGGCGCACCTCCTCGAGGTGGCCCGGACGCTGCGCGACGATCCGGCGCTGCGCTTCGAGCTGTGCACCGGGGTGTCCGGCGTGCACTACCCGCAGGACACCGGCGCCGAGCTGCACGCCGTGTACCACATGCTGTCGATGACCCACAACCGGCGGGTCAGGCTCGAGGTCACCTGCCCGGACGAGGACCGGCACGTGCCGTCGATCGTCTCGGTCTACCCGACCAACGACTGGCACGAGCGCGAGACGTACGACTTCTTCGGGATCGTCTTCGACGGGCACCCGGCGCTGACCCGCATCGAAATGCCCGACGACTGGGTGGGCCACCCGCAGCGGAAGGACTACCCCCTCGGTGGCATCCCCGTCGAGTACCGGGGTGCGGAAATCCCACCGCCAGACGAACGGAGGTCCTACACGTGACCGCCACCGACTACGACGCCTATGCCGCCGACGACGCGGCCGAGGGCCGGGTCTTCAACGCCGGCGGGCAGGACTGGGACAACATCGTCCAGGCCGTGGCCGAAGAGGGTGACGAGCAACTCGTCATCAACATGGGCCCGCAGCACCCGTCGACGCACGGCGTGCTCCGGCTGGTCCTGACGCTCGACGGCGAAACGGTCACCGAGGCCCGGGTCGGCATCGGCTATCTGCACACCGGCATCGAGAAGAACATGGAGTACCGGACGTGGACGCAGGGCTCCACGTTCTGCACTCGCATGGACTACCTCGCGCCGATCTTCAACGAGGCGGCGTACTGCCTGGGCGTGGAGAAGCTGCTCGGCATCACCGACCAGATCCCGGAACGAGCCCAGGTCATCCGCGTGATGATGATGGAGCTCAACCGGATCTCCTCGCACCTGGTCGCGATCGCCACCTTCGGCTTGGAGCTGGGCGCCACCACGGTGATGCTCAACGGCTTCATCGAGCGCGAGTACACCCTCGACATCTTCGAGCTGGTGACCGGGCTGCGGATGAACATGGCGTACGTGCGGCCCGGCGGCGTGGCGCAGGACCTGCCGCCCGGCGCGATCGACCGGATCCGCGAGTACCTGGGCCGGATGCCGAAGCGGCTGAAGCAGATGCGCAAGCTGCTCGACGCGAACCCGGTGTACCTCGCCCGGACGAAGAACATCGCCTACCTCGACCTCACCGGCTGCATGTCGCTGGGCGTCACGGGGCCCGTGCTGCGGGCCACCGGCCTGCCCTGGGACCTGCGCAAGTCGCAGCCGTACAGCGGCTACGAGACGTACGACTTCGAGGTGCCCACGGAGGACGGCTGCGACGTGTACGGCCGCTATCTCGTCCGGATGGCCGAGATGGAGGAGTCGCTCAAGATCATCGAGCAGTGCGTGGATCGGCTGACCACGGGATCGGCGAAGTCCGGTCCCGTCATGGTCGAGGACAAAAAGATCGGCTGGCCCGCCCAGTTGGCCATCGGCACCGACGGTATGGGAAACTCCCCCGCGCACATCGCGCACATCATGGGCACCTCGATGGAGGCGCTCATCCACCACTTCAAGCTGGTGACCGAGGGGTTCCGCGTGCCGGCCGGGCAGGCGTACGCCGCGGTCGAGTCGCCGCGCGGCGAGCTCGGCGTGCATGTGGTGAGCGACGGCGGCACCCGGCCCTACCGCGCGCACTTCCGCGACCCGTCGTTCACCAACCTGCAGGCCACCGCCGCGATGGCGGAGGGCGGCATGATCGCCGACGTGATCGCGGCCGTCGCTTCGATCGACCCGGTCATGGGGGGAGTTGACAGGTGACCTACCAACCCGAGGTGCTCGAGCGGCTCGAGCGGGACGCCAAGGAGATCATCGCGCGGTACCCGAAGTCCCGCTCGGCGCTGCTGCCGCTGCTCCACCTCGTGCAGTCGGAGGAAGGCCACGTCACCCGGAACGGCATCGAGTTCTGCGCGGATCAGCTCGGCATCACCCCCGCCCAGGTCACCGGCGTGGTGACCTTTTACACGCAGTACAAGCAGGAGCCCGTCGGCGAGTACCACGTCGGGGTCTGCATCAACACGCTGTGCGCGGTGATGGGCGGCGACCAGATCTGGCGGGAGCTCAGCGAGTACGTGGGCCTCGGACACGACGAGGTCACCGACGACGGCGCGGTCAGCATCGAGCGGATCGAATGCAACGCGGCCTGCGACTTCGCCCCGGTGATGATGGTCAACTGGGAGTTCTTCGACAACATGACCCCGGAGAAGGCCAAGCAGCTGGTCGACGATCTGCGCGGCGGCAAGCAGGTCATACCGACTCGCGGCGCCGACAGCGTATGCACCTGGAAGCAGGCGTCCCGGATCCTCGCGGGGTTCCCCGACGGCCGGGCGCACGAGGGCGTCCAGGCCGGTCCAGAGTCGCTGCGCGGCCTGAAGCTGGCGAACGAACGCGGCTGGACGGCACCGGAGGCCGAGAAATGAGTGCGCACAAGGCGCCGAACGCTGCGCGGGAGACACAGCAATGACCACCTTGACGCCGATCCTCACGAAGGCGTGGGACCGGGCCGACTCGTTCACGCGTGAGGCGTACGAGGACCGCGGCGGGTACAAGGCGCTGCGCACGGCGCTCGGCATGGAGCCGGATGCGATCATCGAGGCGCTGAAGGACTCCGGCCTGCGCGGCCGCGGCGGCGCCGGCTTTCCGACCGGCATGAAGTGGGGCTTCATCCCGCAGCACAGCGGGCGGCCCAACTACCTCGTGGTCAACGCCGACGAGTCCGAGCCGGGCACGTGCAAGGACGTGCCGTTGATGATGGCCGACCCGCACCTGCTCGTCGAGGGCGCCATCATCACGTCGTACGCGATCCGGGCCAACGTGGCCTTCATCTACATCCGCGGCGAGGTGCTGCACGTCATCCGGCGCCTGCACCAGGCCGTCGCGGATGCGTACGAGGCCGGCTACCTCGGCACGGACATTCTCGGCTCCGGCTTCAACCTGGAGCTGGTCGTACACAGCGGCGCCGGCGCGTACATCTGCGGAGAGGAGACGGCGCTGCTCGACTCGCTCGAGGGCTACCGGGGCCAACCTCGCCTCAAGCCTCCCTTCCCCGCCGTCGCAGGGCTGTACGGCGGCCCCACTGTCATCAACAACGTGGAGTCGATCGCCTCCGTTCCATTGATCGTCGAGAAGGGCGCGGACTGGTTCGGGGTCATGGGCACCGAGAAGTCCAAGGGCTTCGGCATCTTCTCGCTGTCCGGCCATGTGACCCGCCCCGGCCAGTACGAGGCGCCGCTCGGCATCACGCTGCGCGAGCTACTGGACATGGCCGGCGGAATTCGCGCGGGCCACGAGCTGAAGTTCTGGACCCCGGGCGGTTCGTCCACGCCGCTGTTTACCAACGAGCACCTCGACGTCCCGCTGGACTTCGAGAGCGTGGCCGCGGCCGGCTCCATCCTGGGCACGCGGGCGCTGCAGATCTTCGACGAGACGACCTGTGTGGTGCGGGCGGTGCTGCGCTGGTCGGAGTTCTACGCGCACGAGTCGTGCGGCAAGTGCACGCCGTGCCGTGAGGGCACATACTGGTACAAGCTGCTGTTGGCCCGGCTGGAGCAGGGGCAGGGCTCCGAGGCGGACCTCGACACCCTCCTCGACCTGTCCGACAACATCCTCGGCCGGGCGTTCTGCGCGCTGGGCGACGGCGCGACCGCCCCGGTGACGTCGTCGATCCAGTACTTCCGCGAGGAGTACATCCAGCACTTCGAGCACGGCGGCTGTCCCTTCGACCCGGCCGCCTCGACCGTGTGGGCAGGTAACCAGAGCGCTGAGCGGGAGGCGCAGTGACCGCGACTACCGACGCCGAGGTCGAAAAGAGCGAGGACCTCGTCACCGTCACCATCGACGGCTTCGAGATCAGCGTGCCCAAGGACACGTTGATCATCCGGGCCGCCGAGCTGCTCGGCATCCAGATCCCGCGCTTTTGCGAGCATCCGCTGCTCGACCCGATCGCGGCCTGCCGACAGTGCCTGGTGGAGATCCCGGACGCCGGTAATGGGCGCGGCATGCCGAAGCCGCAGCCGGCCTGCGCCGTGGCCGTAATGCCCGGCATGGTCATCAAGACCCAGCTGACCTCGCCGGTGGCGGACAAGGCGCAGCACGGCGTGATGGAGATGCTGCTCATCAACCACCCGCTCGACTGCCCGGTCTGCGACAAGGGCGGCGAGTGCCCGCTGCAGAACCAGGCGATGTCCAACGGGCGCGGCGAGACGCGGTTCCAGGAGAAGAAGCGCACCTGGCCCAAGCCGCTGCCGCTGTCCAGCCAGGTGCTGCTGGACCGAGAGCGCTGCATCCAGTGCACCCGCTGCACCCGCTTCTCCGAGCAGATCGCCGGCGACCCGTTCATCGAACTGCTCGACCGGGGCGCCCGGGAGGAGGTCGGCGTCGCCGAGGGTAAGCCGTTCCAGTCGTACTTCTCCGGCAACACCGTGCAGATCTGCCCGGTCGGCGCGCTCACCGGCGCGGCCTACCGGTTCCGGTCCCGGCCGTTCGACCTCATCTCGTCGCCGAGCGTCTGCGAGCACTGCGCGTCGGGCTGCGCGCAGCGTACGGACCATCGGCGCGGCCGGGTGACCCGTCGGCTCGCCGGCGACGACCCGCAGGTCAACGAGGAGTGGAACTGCGACAAGGGCCGCTGGGCGTTCACGTACGCGACCCAGCCCGACCGCCTGCAGACCCCGCTGGTGCGCAACGAGGACGGCGTGCTGGAGGCGGCCTCCTGGCCGGAGGCGCTGACGGTCGCCGCCCAGGGGCTGAGCGTGGCGAAGGGCCGGACCGGGGTGCTCACCGGCGGGCGGCTCACCCTCGAGGACGCCTATGCGTACGCCAAGTTCGCCAGGCTCGCCCTCGGCAGCAACGACATCGACTTCCGGGCCCGTCCGCACTCGCGCGAGGAGTCGGAGTTCATCGCGGCGGCGATCGCCGGGCGCGGCATCGACGTGTCGTACGCCGATCTGGAGCGGGCTCCGGCCGTACTGCTCGCGGGCCTCGAGCCCGAGGAGGAGTCGCCGATCGTCTTCCTGCGGCTGCGCAAGGCCGTCCACACGTCCGGCCTCAAGGTGTTCGGGATGGCGCCGTACGCCACCCGAGGCCTGGAGAAGGTGTCCGGCACGCTGATTGAAACCGTTCCGGGCGGCGAGGCCGAGGCGCTCGGCCTGTTGGTCACCGACAGCCGCCCTGCCACGGGAACAGATAGCTCCGTCGCGGCCGAGGCGCTGCGCCGGCCGGGCGCCGTGATCCTGGTGGGTGAGCGGCTGGCCGCCGTGCCCGGTGCGCTGTCGAGTGCGATGCGGCTGGCCCAGGTCACCGGCGCCAAGCTGGCCTGGGTGCCGCGGCGGGCGGGGGAGCGGGGCGCCGTCGAGGCGGGTGCCCTGCCGAACCTGCTGCCCGTCGGCCGCCCGATCACCGACCCGGCGGCGCGGGCCGACGTGGCCCGGGCCTGGAACGTCGCCGAGCTGCCCGCGATCCCGGGCCGCGACACCGCCGGCATCCTCGCGTCCGCTCTCGGCGAGCAGCTGGACGCCCTGGTGATCGGCGGCGTCGACCCCTACGACCTGGCCGACCCGGCTTCGGCGCTGGCCGCGATCGAGGCGACCCCGTTCGTGGTCAGCCTCGAACAGCGGGTCAGCGCGGTCACCGACCGGGCCGACGTCGTGCTGCCGGTCGCCGCCGTGGCCGAGAAGGCCGGGACGTTCGTCAACTGGGAGGGCCGGGGCCGTCCGTTCGACGCCGCGCTCAAGGTGCCCGCGGTCATCAGCGACCTGCGGATCCTCGACATGCTGGCCGGCGAGATGGACGTCCACCTCGCGCTGCCCGGGCCCGAGGCGGCCCGTCGCGAGCTGGCCGCGCTCGGCTCCTACCGCGGCACGCGGCCGGACGCGCCGACCGAGTCCGCGGCCGTCGTCCGCGAGCCGGGGCAGGGCGAGGCGCTGCTCGCCGGGTGGCGGCTGCTGCTCGACGCCGGTCGCCTACAGGACGGCGAGCCGTACCTGGCCGGGACCGCGAAGCCCGCGGTGGCCCGGTTGTCGGCGGCCACGGCCGCGGAGATAGGTGCCACCGAGAAGGTCGTGGTGACCACCGAGCAGGGCTCGATCACAGTGCCCGTCGAGGTCACGCACATGCCGGACCGCGTGGTCTGGCTGCCGATCCGTTCGGCGGGCTGCGAGGTGCATCGCGACCTGGGCGTCGCCGCCGGGGCCGTCGTCAGGATTTCTGGAGGTGGCGCGTGACACCCTGCACCGGCAAGGACGGGCTGGCCTTCTTCGGGTGCGACCCGTGGTGGCTGATTCTGCTCAAGGCCTTGGTGATTTTCGCCTTCCTGCTGCTCAGCGTGCTCGCGTGCGTGTGGGCCGAACGCCGGATCATCGGCCGTATGCAGCTGCGTCCCGGCCCCAACCGGGCCGGTCCGTTCGGGATACTGCAGGCGCTCGCCGACGGCATCAAGGGCGCGCTGAAGGAAGACATCGTCCCGCGCAAGGTGGACAAGATCGTCTTCTTCGTCGCACCGGTGCTGGCCGCCACGCCCGCGCTGATCTCGTTCGCGATCATCCCGCTCGGCCCAGTGGTCTCGATCGCGGGTCACAAGACGCCGCTGCAGCTGACCGACCTGCCGGTCGCGGTGCTGCTCGTGCTGGCGATGTCGTCGGTCGGCGTGTACGGGATCGTGCTGGCCGGCTGGGCGTCCCGGTCGCCGTACGCCCTGCTGGGCAGCCTCCGCTCGTCCGCGCAGGTGATCTCGTACGAGATCGCGATGGGGCTGTCATTCGTCGCGGTCTTCCTGTACGCGGGCTCGCTGTCGACCTCGCAGATCGTGGCGGCCCAGCAGGACCGGTGGTTCGCCATCCTGCTGATCCCGTCGTTCCTGATCTACGTGCTGACGATGATGGGCGAGTCCAACCGGATCCCGTTCGACCTGCCCGAGGGCGAGGGCGAGCTGGTCGCCGGCTACCACACCGAGTACTCGTCGCTGAAGTTCCTGATGTTCTACCTCGCCGAGTACGTCAACATGGTCACCTTGTCGGCGCTGTGCACGACGCTGTTCCTGGGCGGCTGGCGGGCCCCGCCGCCGATCAGCACCGTATGGCCGGGCGCCAACCAGGGCTGGTGGCCGCTGTTGTGGTTCTTCGTCAAGCTCGGCCTGTTCATCTTCTTCTTCATCTGGCTGCGCGGCTCGCTGCCGCGGGTCCGGTACGACCAGCTGATGAAGCTCGGCTGGAAGGTCCTCATGCCGGTCTCGCTGGCCTGGATCCTGCTGGTCGCCACGCTGCGCGCGCTGCGCAACACGGGCGCTAATACCTCGGCGTACCTGGTGGTGGCGATCGTCGTGGTCGTGGTGCTGCTGGTCGGCTCGTTCATCTGGGACGCCGCCCGAGGGCAGCCGGAGGAAGAGGAGCCCGCGGCGGCCGAGGCCGACCCGGCGGCGGGCGGCTTCCCGGTTCCGCCGCTGGACGCGCCGCATTACCACGGTAAGGAGGTCTCCAGTGGGCTTCACTGACTGGCTCAGCCCGGTCAAGGGGTTCGGTGTCGCCTTCCACCAAATGTTCTCGAAGGTGGAGACCGTCGAATATCCCGAGGTCAAGAAACCCACAGCGCCCCGCTTCCACGGCCGGCACCAGCTGAACCGGTGGCCGGACGGGCTGGAGAAGTGCATCGGCTGCGAGCTGTGCGCGTGGGCCTGCCCGGCGGATGCGATCTACGTCGAGGGCGCCGACAACACGGAGGAGGAGCGGTACTCCCCGGGTGAGCGCTACGGCCGCACCTACCAGATCAACTATCTGCGCTGCATCCTGTGCGGGCTGTGCATCGAGGCGTGCCCGACCAGGGCGCTCACGATGACCAACGAGTACGAACTCGCCGACGACAGCCGCGAGAGCCTCATCTACACCAAGGAGATGCTGCTCGCGCCGCTGAAGGAGGGCATGGAGCAGCCGCCGCACCCCATGCGGCTCGGTGACAACGAAGAGGACTACTACCGGCTGGGCCTCAGCGCCGATTCGGACCCCGCCACGCGACCCAGGGACGGTGAGAACGTCTGATGTTCTGGCCGATCGCCATCGTGTCGGTGGCCGCAGCCCTCGGCATGATCTTCGCCCGCAAGGCGGTCTACTGCGCAATGCTGCTGGCCGTCGTGATGCTGTCGCTGGCCACCGCGTACGCCGTGCTCGAGGCGCCGTTCCTGGCCTTTGTCCAGGTGATCGTCTACACCGGTGCCGTGCTGATGCTGTTCCTGTTCGTGATCATGCTGGTCGGGGTCAGCTCGACCGATTCGCTGGTCGAGACGATCCGCGGGCAGCGGTTGTGGGCCGGGATCGCGGGGCTCGGGTTCATCGTGCTGCTCGTCCTCGGCCTCGCCCACGCGACGCTGCCGAAGCCCCGCGGCCTGTCCGGGCCGAACAAGGACGGCAACGTCTTCGGCCTGGCGAACCTGATCTTCACCAAGTACGTCTTCGCCTTCGAGGTCACGAGCGCGCTGCTGATCACTGCCGCCCTCGGCGCGATGGTGCTCGCGCACCGGGAGCGTACGACGCCGCGGCCCACGCAGAAGGAGCTGTCCAAGCGGCGGTTCCGTCCGGGTGCCCATCCCACGCCGCTGCCGGGGCCCGGCACGTACGCCCGGCACAACGCGGTGGACATGCCGGCGCTGCTGCCCGACGGCTCGGTCTCCGAGCTGTCGATCAACCCGATCATCGGGCAGCGGCCGGAGGTCAACCTGTCGCTCCACAGCGACCTGCACGGCGAGACCGAGGAGCAGGCGGTCGAGGAGGACGTCGCCGCGGTCCGCGCCGCGGTGGCGGAGGAAGAAGGTAGGACGAAGTGAACTACATCATCCTCTCCGCCATCCTGTTCACCATCGGTGCGATCGGGGTGCTCATCCGCCGTAACGCCATCGTCGTGTTCATGTGCGTCGAGCTCATGCTCAACGCCACCAACCTGGCGTTCGTGAGCTTCGCCCACGTGAACGGCAACCTCGACGGGCAGATCATCGCCTTCTTCGTGATGGTCGTGGCCGCCGCCGAGGTCGTGGTGGGGCTGGCCATCATCATGACGATCTTCCGAAGCCGCAGGTCCTCGTCGGTCGACGACGCGAACCTGCTGAAGTACTGAGGGTGGACATGCACGTATTGCAGGCAGAGGGCGTCCAGTCCCTGGCGTGGCTCCTCATCGCGCTGCCGCTCGCGGGCGCCGCCGTACTGCTGCTCGCCGGCCGCCCCAGCGACCGGTGGGGCCACCTGGTCGGCTGCGGGACCGTCGTGGCGAGTTTCGTGCTGGGCGTGGTCATGTTCGCGCAGATGCTCGGCTACGCGTCCGAGGAGCGCTCGCGGAGCCTGCACCTGTACGACTGGTTCTCCGTCGGCCGGTTCAACGTCGACGTCGGCCTGCTGCTCGACCCACTGTCGATCAGCTTCGTGCTGCTGATCACCGGCGTGGGTGCGCTGATCCACATCTACTCGATCGGCTACATGGCCCACGACGCCGAGCGGCGGCGGTTCTTCGCGTACCTGAACCTGTTCGTCGCGGCGATGCTGCTGCTCGTGCTGGCCGACAACTACCTGATTCTCTATGTGGGCTGGGAGGGCGTCGGTCTCGCCTCGTACCTCCTCATCGGCTTCTGGCAGTACAAGCCGTCCGCCGCGGTCGCGGCGAAGAAGGCGTTCGTGGTCAACCGGGTCGGCGACTTCGGCCTGACGGTCGCGGTCATGCTGATGTTCGCCACGTTCGGCACGGTTGCGTTCACCGGGGTGTTCGGCGCGGCGAGCGGCGCGTCCAAGGGGATCGTCACCGCGATCGGCCTGCTGCTCCTGCTCGGCGCGTGCGGCAAGTCGGCCCAGCTGCCGCTGCAGTCCTGGCTGCTGGACGCCATGGAAGGCCCGACGCCGGTGTCCGCGCTGATCCACGCGGCGACCATGGTGACCGCGGGCGTCTACCTGATCGTCCGGTCCAACCCGATCTTCGACCTGTCGCCGGACGCGCAGCTGGCGGTGACGATCGTGGGCGCGGCCACCCTGCTGGTCGGTGCGATCATCGGGTGCGGCAAGGACGACATCAAGAAGGCGCTGGCCGGGTCGACGATGTCGCAGATCGGGTACATGCACCTCGCCGCGGGTCTCGGCAAGGCCGGGTATGTGTTCGCCATCGCGCACCTGATCGCGCACGGCTTCTTCAAGGCGGGCCTGTTCCTCGGCGCCGGCTCGGTCATGCACGGCATGAAGGACGACGTCGACATGCGCAAGTACGGCGGACTGCGCGTGATGATGATCACTACATGGGCCACGTTCGGACTTGGCTATCTGGCGATCATCGGATGCCCGCCGTTCTCCGGCTGGTTCACCAAGGACAGCATCATCGAGGCCGCGTTCGACAAGGGCGGCACCAGCGGCGCCATCCTGGGGAGCTGCGCGGTGCTCGGCGCCGGCATCACGGCGTACTACATGTCCCGCGTGATGTTCATGACCTTCTACGGCGAACGGCGCTGGGACGACGACGCGCACCCGCACGAGTCGCCGCCGGTCATGACGATCCCGCTGATGCTGCTCGCGATCGGCTCGGTCTTCGCCGGGGGCATCCTGATCCTCGGCAAGTTCTCCGACTTCCTCGCGCCGGTGGTCGGCGAGCAGGAGAACAACTTCCAGGTGCTCACGACGGCGGGCATCGCGACGTTCGTCCTCATGATCATCGGCGTGGCGATCGCCTGGACGCAGTACGGCGCCCGCCCGGTGCCGCGGACTGCCCCGCAGGGCTCGTTCGTCACCGTCGCAGCCCGCAAGGACCTGTACGGCGACGCGATCAACGAATCGCTCGTCATGCGGCCCGGCCAGTGGCTCACCCGGCTGACGGTGTTCTTCGACAACAGGGGCGTCGACGGCCTGGTCAACAGCGTCGCCGCCGCCATCGGGGGCACGTCGGGACGCGTCCGGCGGCTGCAGACCGGCTTCGTCCGGACCTATGCGTTGTCCATGTTCTTCGGTGCGGCGCTCGTCATCGGCGCCCTGCTCCTGGTGAGGCTCTAAACCATGCTGACTGCCCTCATCGCGATCCCCGCGCTCGGGGCCGTACTGGTCTCGCTGCTGCCCAAGGGCGCGGACGAACTGGCCAAGCGGACGGCGTTCGTCGTCTCGCTGGTCGTGGCGGCGCTGACGCTGGTCATGGCGCTGCAGTTCGACAAGGGCGGCCCGCGGTTCCAGTTCACCCAGTCGTACTGGTGGATCGAGCAGTTCGGCGTGCACTGGGCGGTCGGCGTGGACGGCGTCGCACTGGTCCTCATCGGGCTGTCGGTGATCCTGGTGCCGGTGGTCGTGCTGGCGTCCTGGACCGACGCGGACCGGTCCGGCGCCGCTGAAGGCCCTCCGCCGAAGCGGTCGGTCAAGACGTACTTCGCGCTGCTGCTCATCCTCGAAGCGATGATCATCGGGGTCTTCGCGGCCACCGATCTGTTCCTGTTCTACGTGTTCTTCGAGGCCATGCTGGTCCCGGTGTACTTCATCATCGGGTCCTACGGCGGGCCACAGCGGTCGTACGCGGCGGTGAAGTTCCTGCTCTACTCGCTGTTCGGCGGGCTGCTCATGCTGGCCGCGGTGATCGCCCTGTACGTCGTGTCGCACACCAACTCGTTCCTGATGAGCGACCTGGTCAAGGCCAATCTCGACGTCACGACGGCGCGGTGGCTGTTCCTCGGCTTCTTCATCGCCTTCGCCATCAAGGCGCCGCTGGTGCCGTTCCACACCTGGCTGCCGGACGCCGCCGGTCAGTCGCCTGCGGGGGCGATGGTGCTGATCGTCGGCGTGCTCGACAAGGTCGGCACATACGGCATGCTGCGCTTCTGCCTCGAGCTGTTCCCCGAGGCGTCGAAGTGGTTCGCGCCGGTCGTGCTTACGCTGGCGGTGATCGGCATCATCTACGGCGCGATCCTGGCGATCGGACAGGTCGACCTCAAGCGGCTCATCGCGTACACCTCGATCTCGCACTTCGGCTTCATCGCTCTCGGCATCTTCGCGATGACCTCGCAGGGCCAGTCCGGGGCGACGCTCTACATGGTCAACCACGGCTTCTCGACCGGGGCGCTGTTCCTGATCGCCGGATTCATGATCTCGCGACGCGGGTCGGCGCGGATCGACGCGTACGGCGGGGTGCAGAAGGTCGCGCCGCTGCTGGCCGGGACCTTCCTCATCGCGGGGTTGAGCGGCCTCGGGCTGCCCGGGCTGTCGAGCTTCGTCAGCGAGTTTCTGGTGCTGGTGGGCACGTTCACCCGCTACAAGGTGCCCGCCGTGATCGGCACGGTCGGGATCATCCTGGCCGCCGTCTACATCCTGTGGATGTACCAGCGGACCATGAACGGTCCGACCAAAGAGCAGGTCAGCGGCATGCGCGACCTATCCGGGCGGGAATTGGTCGCGATCGCGCCGGTCGTGGCCATCATCGTGGCGCTCGGGTTCTTCCCGAAGCCGGTGCTCGACGTGATCAACCCATCGGTTCAGCAGACACTTAGCCGGGTCCAGATGCAGGACCCGCAGCCCACCGTCGCGGAGAAGGGACAGCGCCCGTGACCGGCGTACAAGTACTCGCGGCTCCGGAGATCCAGGCTCCGCACCTGGAGTGGAGCCAGCTCGCCCCGATGCTGATCGTCTTCGGCGTGGGCGTCGTGGGAGTGCTCGTCGAGGCCTTCGCCGGGCGTGGCAGCCGGTACGTCATTCAGGTGCCGCTGACGTTCTTCGGCCTCGCCACCGCGTTGACCTGGACGGCCGTGCTGGGCTTCAACGAAAAGCCATTCCATGTCGCCGCCGAAGGCGCGGTCGGCGTCGACGGCCCGACCCTGTTCATCCAGGGCGCGATCCTCGCGCTGGCGCTGGTGAGCCTGCTGCTGATCGCCGAGCGCTCGGGCGGGGCGTTCACGGCACAGGCGGCTGCGCTGCCGGGCAGCGAGGCCGAACAGCAGAGCATGGCGGTCGGCGCGATCCAGACCGAGGTCTTCCCGTTGATGCTGTTCGCGGTGGGCGGCATGATGCTGTTCCCCGCCTCCAACGACCTGCTCACCATGTTCGTGGCGCTCGAGGTCTTGTCGCTGCCGCTGTACCTGCTGTGCGGGCTCGCCCGGCGGCGCCGGCTGCTCTCGCAGGAGGCCGCGGTCAAGTACTTCCTGCTCGGCGCGTTCTCCTCCGCGTTCTTCCTGTACGGCACGGCGCTGCTGTACGGCTACGCGGGCTCGGTCCGGCTGTCGGACATCGCGGCGGCCGCTAGCCGTTCGGGCAGCAGCGAGACGTTGCTGCTGGCCGGGATGGCGCTGCTCTCGGTCGGGCTGCTGTTCAAGCTGGGCGCCGTGCCGTTCCACCCATGGAAGCCCGACGTGTATCAGGGCGCCCCGACGCCGATCACCGCGCTCATGGCGTCGTGCACGGTGGTCGCCGCGGTCGGCGCCGTGCTGCGGGTGTTCTACGTCGCGCTGGAGCCGCTGCGCTGGGACTGGCGGCCGATGATGTGGGGCGTCGCCATCCTCACCATGCTCGTCGGCGCCATCGTCGCCATCACCCAGACCGACATCAAGCGCATGCTGGCGTACTCGTCGATCGCGCACGCCGGGTTCATGCTCACCGGAATTGTGGCCACGTCCAAAAATGGGCTGGCGGCCACGCTGTTCTACCTTCTTGCGTACGGCTTCACCACCGTTGGCGCGTTCGCCATCGTCACCATGGTGCGCGACCCCGCTGGGGAGGCCGGTCACTTGGGCCGCTGGGCCGGGCTGGGCCGGCGGTCGCCGGTGATCGCCGCCATCTTCGCCTTCTTCCTGCTCGCTTTCGCCGGTATTCCGCTGACCAGTGGTTTCACCGGGAAGTTCGCCGTGTTCAACGCCGCCGCCGACGGTGGTGCCGTGCCCCTCGTCATCGTCGGTGTGCTGTCGTCCGCCATCGCCGCGTTCTTCTATGTCCGCGTCATCGTGGTCATGTTCTTCAACGAGCCCGAGGCCGACGCGCCCCGGGTGGTGACCAGCACCACTGCCACGACGGCGGTGGCGCTCGGTCTGGCGGTTACTGTGGTACTCGGCGTGCTGCCGCAGCCGGTGCTCGACATGGCCGGGCAGGCGGCGTCGCAGTTGTTTGTACGGTAGGGGGATCGCACGTGGTGACTGGTGCCGTTCCGCTGGGCTTGCCGGTCGACGGCGCCCTCGCGAGGCAAGCGCAGGAACGGCTCGGTCTCGTCGAAGACCTGCTACTGGAGTCCGTGCGCAGCGACGACGCACTGCTGGCCGAGGCCTCCAAGCACCTCGTGGAAGCGGGCGGCAAGCGGTTCCGGCCGATGCTGGTCGTGCTGGCCTCGCACTTCGGCGATCCGATGGGCCCGGGCGTGGTGCCGGCCGCGGTCGTGGTCGAGTTGACCCACCTGGCGACCCTCTACCACGACGACGTCATGGACGAGGCCGTCATGCGCCGCGGCGAGGTGTCGGCCAACTCCCGGTGGACCAACACGATCGCGATCCTCACCGGCGACTATCTGTTCGCCCGGGCGTCCGACCTGCTCGCCGACCTCGGCCCCGAGGCGGTCCGGATCCAGGCCCGTACGTTCGCCCGGCTGGTGCGGGGCCAGATCCAGGAGACGATCGGCCCGTCCGCCGACTCCGACCCGCTCAAGCACTACCTGCAGGTGGTCGCCGACAAGACGGCCTCGCTGATCGCGACGTCAGGTCAGTTCGGGTCGATGATGGCCGGGGCGCCCTCGCACGTGGTCGACACCATCACGTCGGCCTGCGAGAAGATCGGCGTCGCGTTCCAGCTGTCCGACGACATCCTCGACATCGCCTCCGACGCCGATCAGTCCGGCAAGACCCCGGGCACCGACCTGCGCGAGGGCGTCCACACCTTGCCCGTGCTGCACGTACTGGCCGCGCCGCGCAAGGGCGATGCGCGGCTATGTGAGCTGCTTCGGTCGGCCGACCTCGGTGACGACGACGCCCTCCATGCCGAGGCCCTCTCGCTGCTGCGGGCGCACCCGGCCATGGACCGTGCCAGGGCCCACCTGCGCGGGTGGGCGGAGGACGCCCGTACGGAACTGCTGACGCTGCCCGACGTACCGGCCCGGGCTGCCTTCGAGGCCCTCTGCGACTACGTGGTCTCCCGTACCGGCTGAAGCTTTGCCGGAGACGGCCACGGCTTGTTTCGCGGTACCCTATGCGCAGCCTTCCCAGTGAATTTCGCGCGACGGGGAACACTATGAAGGCGATCGTCCAAGACCGGTATGGCTCGGTTGATGCCCTGGAACTGGCGGACATCGACAAGCCGGTGCCGAAGGACAACGAAGTGCTGCTGCGAGTGCACGCGGCAGGCGTCGATCCCAGTGTCTGGCATCTCATGACGGGCACGCCCTATCTGGTGCGCCTCGCGTTCGGCGTGCGCAGGCCCAAGACCCGCGTGCGGGGCTGGGACGTCGCCGGCCGGGTCGAGTCCGTCGGCGCGAAGGTGACGGCGTTCCGGCCCGGTGACGAGGTGTTCGGCCAGGGCGAAGGATCCTTTGCCGAGTACACGTGCGCGCGCGAAGGCAAACTCGTCCCCAAGCCGTCGAACCTCACCTTTGAGCAGGCCGCTGCGGTTGCCGTCTCCGGCGTCACCGCCTTGCTGGCACTACGCGACAAGGGACGGGTGCGACAGGGCCAGCAGGTCCTGATCATCGGCGCCGGTGGCGGCGTGGGCACCTTCGCCGTTCAGCTGGCCAAGGCGTACGGCGCGCACGTCACTGCCGTGTGCAGCGGGACGAAGACGGATCTGGTCCGGTCGATCGGCGCGGACGACGTCATCGACTACACCCACGACGACTTCGCGGACGGCACGCGCCGCTTCGATCTCATCCTCGACATCGCAGGCCTCCGGTCGATGACCCACCTCCGGCGCGCTCTTACTCCCACCGGCACGATCGTCCTCGTCGGCGGCGAGGGTGGCGGACGGTGGACCGGAGGCGTGCAACGCAATCTTGGCGCGGCCGTGGTGTCCCTGTTCCGTCGCCAGAAGGTGCGCGGGCTGTTCGCGGCGGTCCGTGCGGAGAACCTGCAAACCATGCGGGAGCTCATCGAGGCCGGCAAGGTCACGCCCGTCATCGACACGACCTATCCGCTGAGCGATGCGGCCGAGGCCATCCGGCAGTGGGAACAGGGCCACGCTCGCGGCAAGGCCGTCATCACCGTATAGACCCGTTGCCATCCATCATGATCGCGTGGACGCCACCGCCGGCGTGGGCTCGGGGGGCGCCGAGTAGTTCCGCGCCCGGGTACGGCGGGCAGCGCGGAAGCCGTCGGCGGTGAGGATCACCAGCGCGGCCCAGACGAGCAGGAAGCCGATCCAGCGGCTGGCCGGCATCGCCTCGTGCTGGATGACCAGGCCGATGACGAACTGCAGCACCGGCGCGATGTACTGCAGCATGCCGATCGCGCTGAGCGGCACCCGGATGGCGGCCGCGTTGAACAGCAGCAGCGGCACGGCCGTGATGAGGCCCGCGGCGGCCAGCAGCAGCGCCTGCCCGGCGCCCGCGTGGCCGAAGCCGGCGGTGCCCTTCCCCTCCAGGGTGACGAGGTACGTCAGGGCCGGCACGAACAAGACCAGCGTCTCGATCGTCAGACTCTCCGCGGACGGCGTGTTGGCGAACTTCTTGAGCAGCCCGTACGTACCGAACGCGCCGGCCAGCACCAGCGCGATCCACGGCGGCCGGCCGTAGTCGACGGTCAGCACGACGACGGCGAGGGCGCCGAGGCCCATGGCGGTCCACTGCCACGGGCGCAGCCGTTCGCGGAAGATGACGACCCCGAACAGCACGCTGATCAGCGGGTTGATGAAGTAGCCGAGCGAGGCCTCGATGGTATGGCCGCTGTTGACGGCGTAAATGTAAGTGCCCCAGTTGACCGTGATGGCCACCGCGGCGAGGGCCAGCAGCCCCAGTCGGCGCAGGGTGAGCCGCCGCAGCCACGACCAATGCCGCCGTACGGCCAGGATGACCAGCATGACGAGCAGCGACCAGACCATGCGGTGTGCCAGGATCTCGGTCGCTCCGGCCGGCTTCAGCAGCGGAAAGTAGAGCGGAAACAGCCCCCACAGCCCGTACGCCGCGATCCCGAACACCATCCCGCGACGCACCTCCGCCATGCTCGCGATCATATCAGGATGTAATGAGTCATCTAATCAGTTGCTGATGTCTGAGACAGTGGTCTCCATGGCGGACGCGACCCGGAAGAGCTACGACATCCTGGCGACCGACTACGCCGACCGCTTCCTCGGCGAGCTCGCGCACAAGCCGCTCGACCGGGCGCTGCTCGAGATCGTCGCGGACGAGGCGGTGCCGCCGGCCCCCGTCGCGGACGTCGGCTGCGGCCCCGGCCATGTGGCCGGCTACCTGTACGAACACGTGTCCACGCTCGGCCTCGACCTGTCGCCGCGCATGGTCGAGATCGCCGCCCGCACCCACCCGGAGATCGGCTTCTTCGTCGCCGACATGCGGTCGCTGCCCGTCCCCGACCAGACCTGGGGCGGCATCGTCGCCCTCTACTCGATCATCCACATCCCGTTGCCGGAGCTCCCCGCGGTCTTTGCCGAGTTCCATCGGGTGCTGCGGCCGGGCGGCCCCATCCTGCTGTCCTTCCACCTCGGCGACGAACTGCGCCACCTCGACGAGCTCTGGGACCACCCGGTCTCCCTCGACTTCCATTTCTACGACCGCTCCTTGGTCGAGGCCGCGCTGGTGGCCGCCGGCTTCGTCGTCAACGCCTACGTAGAGCGCCGGCCGTACGAGCACGAGGTCGACACCACGCGCGCGTACCTGATGGGGCACCGGCCGAGTTAGCCTGGGTACGTGTTCGGTTTCGCGAAGACAAAGATGGTTGATCCGGAGAAGGCGCTGCCCGGCCGCGACGTACCCATGCCGGTCCCGCCGCGACACGAGGTGCTCGGCGGCCCGCTGGCCCCGCCTTACCCGGAGGGCTCTGCGATCGCCGAGTTCGGGCTCGGCTGCTTCTGGGGCGCCGAGCGGAAGTTCTGGCAGACCCCCGGCGTGCTGTCCACCGCCGTCGGCTACGCGGGCGGCTACACGCCCAACCCCACCTACGAAGAGGTCTGCTCGGGCCTGACCGGCCACGCCGAGGTGGTCCGCGTCGTCTACGACCCCGCGCAGGTCTCGTACGACCAGCTCCTGCGCGTCTTCTGGGAGGCACACGACCCCACCCAGGGCATGCGGCAGGGCAACGACGTCGGCTCCCAGTACCGCTCGGTCATCTTCTACCGCACCGACGCCGAGCGCGCGGCCGTCCTCGCCTCCCGCGACGCCTACCAAAAGGTCCTCACCGACGCCGGCTACGGCGACATCACCACCGAAATCGTCCCCGCCACCGACTTCTACTTCGCCGAGGACTACCACCAGCAGTACCTCTCAGACCATAAAAACCCCGGCGGCTACTGCGGTTTGGGCGGTACGGGCGTCAGCTGCCCCATCGGCGTAGCCCCCGCCGACGACTGAGCTGTCCGCGGCTGGTCTACGTTGGGTCCCTGGTCGAGGTGGCGCCGAGAGGTGCGCTCTAGATTGAGCACATGGCTGCCGAGTTCTTAGAGCCTGTTAGGCGGCGAGATCCGGGGGACGACCCGGCTGCGATCTTTGAACTGTTTCCTTGAGTCGCATCGTGCGCACTTGCGCGGAGTACGATCAAGCACTCGACGCCGCGCATGATCTCGCCCGCCTCAAGGAGGTGCGGAGCTTGCTGAGACGGTGGCGCCTGCGAGCGGTCGCCTACGCCCGGCCCGGATACGAGGAGGCAGTTCAGGACGCCCACCAGGGACGTCCGGATGCCTTTGTTCGATAACAGCCGCCGGAGTGGGACGGTCGGGGGTGACGAGCGGTCCAGGTCGGCGACGCGGTAGGCGACGAAGAGCGTCTTCACGCGGCTTGCTCGGGTCGGCGCACCCGGTAGCGGAGGTGCGTGATGTCTCGATCGTCGAGTCGGCGGACGAGGTTGAGTTCGATGTGATCACTACCGAGGTGGTCGAAAAGCCGTCGGCCGCTTCCGAGGAGGACCTGAACCAGGTGGATCTCCATCTCGTCGATCTGTCCGGCGCGGAGAAGCGCTTGGGCGACCCCCGCTCCGTGGACCAAGACCGGCCGGTCACCGGCTGCCGCGCGAGCCTGACGGGCGCAGTCCTCGACATCGGTGACGAAACGTGCGTGGCCGGGTGGCACGTCCCCGTCATCCACCTGGTGCGTAAGCACGAAGATCGGCACACCGTCGTGATGGTCGCCCTGCCAGCGCCCGGCGAGTTCGAATGTCCGGCGGCCGGAGATCACTGCACCGGTCGCCATCGCTTCGCGGTAGACCTGTCCGCTGGGGCCGTCGGATTCCCGATCGTCCAGCCAGTTGAAAAGCCGTCCACCGTTACGTCCGAGCTCCTGCCCTGGCCGATCGTCCGGGCCGGCGATGTAGCCGTCGAGCGACATCGACATGTACAGCCGAATCGGATTGTTCATGCTGATCTCCATCTCTCCTTCTATAACACCGGGATCCGCCGCATCCTGACTCGCCGACGGGCGGGCCCGTCACAAGGAGGACTTTAGGCAACCGGCAAACTCATCGGCCTGACGCACCGACCCTGCTGCCGGGACTCTGAGGAGTATTAGTCATGATCTGTGGATCAGTTGAGGTCGTTCAGGCTGCGTGGCCCTCGGAGCGTGCGACGAGGCGGCCGCATTCGAAGCGGGCTCCGGCGCGGACAAGGGCGACGAGGTGGCGGCGCGGAGGCGTGGGTCACCCGGAACGGGGGAGCCAGCCGGATCATCGTGGGCAGCAGACTGACGAGCCTGTAAGCAGCGTGTCCGGGGTAGGCCTCTCGACCAGCGGAGTGTGCAGTCATGACAGCAGCGGACGTCCATGGGCCCATCGATTTCGTACTGCTGGAGTTCCCCGGGGACCGGCTCACCGGTTCTACGGCGCGGGCCTTGATGGACCTCGTCGAGCGTGGCGTGGTGCGGGTCTACGACCTGCTAGTGATCGGGAAAAGGCAGGACGGCACGGTCTACCTGCTCGATCTCGACAATCCGTCGGCGGAGCAGCTCGGCGGGTTCGCCGAGTTCGCGGGGGCGCGGTCGGGCCTGCTGGGCGACGACGACGTGGGTGAGGCGGCCGGTGCGATGCAGGCCGACACCGTGGCGGCGTTGATTGTTTACGAGAACACCTGGGCCATACCGTTCGTGGCCGCCGCACGCGAGAACGGTGGCGAGGTGATCGCGAGTGCGCGCATTCCCGCCACGGACGTGATGAACGCCCTCGAAACGCTGGACGCGACGGTCTGAGGAGGAAGCTATGCCTGGACTGCTTAGGGGAATAGCGCGTACGGCCGTGATCGCCGGAACGGCGACAGCGGTGAGCGGCCGCGTACAGCGCCGGCAGGCGGAGCGGTTCGCCTCTCGCGATGCGCAGATCTACGCCGATCGCCAAGCGGCGTACGACCAGCAATACGCCGACCAGCAATACGCCGACCAGCAATACGCCGCCCCGGCTCCCGCGGCGCCGTCGGCCGACCCGATCGAGCAGCTCAAGGAGCTGGCGGCGCTCAAGGAGCAGGGCGTCCTCACCGAAGCCGAGTTCGCCGCGCAGAAGGCCAGGATCCTGGGCGGCTGATCGCAACGTCAGGGTGAGCCCTCGCACGGGATGGCGCACCGGGCCGGCCAGTCGCGCTAGCTCCGGTTGATTGTCGCGAACCAGGCCGGTGCGCCATCGTCGTGGAATCTCGTCTGAACCCGGTCCGGTTCGATGGCGGCGACTTTCCAGCCATTGCCCGGATTGAACGCCGCTCTCAGCTCTTCCGCACTGACGGGATGCGGGCCGGTATCGGGACCGGCGTCACTGAAGCACAACACATAGAGGGTGCCATTGTGCTCGGTCACCGACGCCAGACTTGCCACGTATCCGGGTCGCTCGTCGCCGTCGAAGCTATGGAACAGTCCGCAGTCCAGCACCGTCTCAAAGGTGCGCTCCAAACGCTCCAAATGGAGCGCATCGGCCGTAGCGAACTCAACCTCGATCCCACGATCGTCGGCCTTCTTTCGGGCGATCGCCAGTGCCGTCTCAGCTACGTCAACGCCCAGCACCGGCAATCCCAGCGAGGCCACGTGAAGAGCGTTCTCGCCGGTTCCGCAGCCCGTGTCGAGCACCGTTCCGGAGAATCCGCCGTCGGCTGCCAAACGCACTATTGCCGGCTGTGGCCGGTCAATATCCCAAGGAGCGGGGCCGTCGTGGTATGACGCATCCCAGGGCAGTCCCGTCATCCGTTCGTGACTGGTCGGGGGCCGACCACCGAACGGATCGTCAGCGAGGGTTCCTGATTGCTCCGACAACTTCATCCCCCTTCCTGCAACTAATCTTGCCACCCGATCATGGCCTGCCAATCCACCGGCCTTAGCATCCCTCATTGGCTGGGAATCTGATTGGCGGCGCGGTGACTGGTTCGATAGCGGCCCGGGGTGGTGCCGATGATATTGGTGAAGGCTGCGATGAAGCTGCTGGGGTTCGCCCATCCGCAGGCGTGGGCGACGTGGGTCGTGTCGTGGCCGTCGGCGAGAAGAACGAGCGCGTGATAGATGCGTAGTTGTGTGCGCCATTGATAGAAGGTCATGCCGAGTTCGTTGTGGAACAGCCGGCTGAGAGTGCGGGCGCTGGCGCCGATCGTCTGCCCGAGTTCGGCCAGTGACCTGTTGTCTGCGGGCTGCTCGTACAGCATCTGCGCAACGCCCTGCAGCCGATCATCGTGTGGTTCTGGCAGCTGCAGCGGCTGCTCATCTGCTTCGTGAAGTTCATCGACGAGGACTCGACGGAGGCGAGCGCCCGCGGCGCGGTCGTAGTCGCCCACGGCTCGGTCGTAGTTGCGTGGGCCCGTGAGGGTGAGCAGGATTTCGCGGGCGAGGCCGGAGACCATGAACACGGCAGGATGGCCCGGGGCGAGCCGGGCCAGGGATGCCGGTAGGAAGACGATCCGCATGTCGGTGTTGCTGTGAGCGCGGTGGTAGTGCGTGAACCCGGCGGGGGTCCAGGCGACTCGATTGGCCGGAACGATCGACGTGCCGCGTTCGGTGTGCACTGACAGGACGCCACGGGCTGCGTATACCAGGTGTCCGCGTGGATGGGACTGCGCTGAGCTTGTTCCCCCCGACGGCCACAGATGCACGCCTCCGGACGGCCATAGATGTGACGTCAGACCGGACTGGGGAAGTTGGCGGCCAACGGGCATAGGTTGGCATTCTATCGATAGCCGGTCACGCCGCCTTCCGGCGACAGTGGACGCATGAGCGATGACATTCATACAGGCAGCACTGCCGACGGGATGCTGAACCGCACGTCGTCGACGTGGCGTGAGGCCAGTACGACGATTCGAGCGGCGGTCTGTGTCAGGGCGGGTGGCCCGGAGGTACTGGAGATCCGTGAGCTGCCAGTGCCAACGGCTCGGGAGGGCTGGAGCCTGGTGCAGGTGAAGGGCGCGGGGTTGAACCGGTCGGAGCTGAGGACCCGCCAGGGGCATTCCCCAAACGTGACGTTCCCGCGTGTGCTTGGGATCGAATGTGTGGGAATCGTGGCGGCCTCGACCGATCCCATGGTGCCGGATGGGACGACCGTCGCCGCGGTGATGGGTGAGATGGGCCGGGAGTTCGACGGCGGTTATGCGGAGTATGCGTTGTTGCCGAACTCGCTGCTGATGCCGGTCACTACCACGTTGCCTTGGGACGTCTTGGCCGCGCTACCTGAGACGTACCTGACCGCGCGGGGGTCGCTGGACGCGCTGGGGGTCGTGCCGGGTGACCAGGGGCGGTTGCTGATCCGTGGCGGGACCTCGTCGGTGGGCATGGCCGCCGCGTCGATCGCGTCCGGCCACGGTGTCGAGACCGCGGCCACGACTCGGCGGCAAGACAAGGTCGACGCGTTGGCCGCGGCCGGCGTCGACCACGTACTCGTCGACGACGGCGGGTCGCCGGCGGCGAGCCTCCACGCGGTCTGGCCCGAGGGTCCGGACTATGTTCTGGATCTCGTCGGGGCGAGCACGGCGGTGGACTCGCTGCACCTGGTCCGTCGCGGCGGGACGGTGTGTGTGACGGGCTCGCTCAGTGGGTGGTTGATCCGGGACTTCGAACCGATAGCGATGATCCCGTCCGGAACCAAGCTCACGGCCTTCCACAGTGACAACCTCAAGGGCAGTGCGGGCACCACCTTGTTGCAGCGAATCGTCCACGAGGTCGAGGCCGGCGTCTATCGACCCAACCTCGACCGTGTCTTCGGCCTGGACGACATCGTTGCGGCCCACCGCTACATGGAGAACAACCAAGCCACCGGGAAGGTTGTCGTGCTGCCCGAGCCACGTGGCAATGACCCAGTGTGACTCGCATCTCGATGGTGAGACCGACGCCGCTTAAGATCGTTGACAGAACGTTCGACGTGGGATTTTGATTATGTCGTGTCTCATCGGGACACTGCCCGCCCGGTCGCCGTTCCGGTATGTCTCGCCGTCCTTCCCGCAGGCCGCTCCCCAATACGTCAGATGATGGTCACCTCGGTAGCAGGGCCGGGCACCGCCGACCCTAGTTAAGGAGGACTGACCATGGCGGTCAACCACCACGCAGACGTGATCGGCTCCCTGCTGCGTCCCCGCTATCTGTCGGAGGCGCTCGCCGCGCTGGACGCCGGCCGAATCAGTCAGCCGGAGTTCAAACGGATCGAAGACCGTGCGGTCGACCAGGCGATCGCCATGCAAGAGGGCTGCGGTCTCGACGTCATCAGCGACGGTGAGATGCGCCGTTTCTCGTTCCTGGACCAACTGCTCGGGGAGATCGAGGGCGTCACAGAACGTCCGGGCGCGACCATTCGCTTCTATGGCCGCGGTCCGGGCGAGATTTGGGACTGGCAGCCTCCGGTGACCGTCACCGGGCAACTCCGCGCCCGGCGCCAGATGACCATCGAAGAGTTCAGTTACGCGCGCGCCCGGGCGCGGCGGCCGGTGAAGGTAACGCTGCCCAGCCCGCTGATTCTCTACAGCGCTTGGTCGCCGGAAATGTCAACGGCCGCCTATGGCGGTCCGTACGAGATGTTCGCCGACGCGGCGGCGCTCATGCGCGAGGAGGCGCGTGCCCTGGCGCGCCTCGGCTGCACCTACATCCAGATCGACTCACCGGACCTCGGGACTCTCGTCGACCCGGAGAACCGCCAATTGCGCGAATCCCTGGGCATGCCGACGGAACGCACCCTCACCGAGGGTGTCGACATCATTAATTCCGTTGCCGACGTCCCGGGAGTTACCTTCGGGCTGCACCTGTGCAGAGGCAACAACCAGAGCATGTGGATCGCCGAAGGCGGCTACGACGAGATCGCCGATCGCGTCTTCGGCCGGATGGACAACATCGACATATTTCTGCTCGAGTACGACGACGAGCGGTCGGGTACCTTCGACCCGCTGTCCAAAGTGCCCGACGACAAAATGGTCGTGCTCGGCCTGATATCGAGCAAGCTCGAGGAATTGGAAACGGCCGATTTCCTTACGGCACGCGTCGACGAAGCCGCTCGTCATGTCGGCCGTGAGCGGCTCGGCCTGTCCACCCAGTGCGGGTTCGCCTCCGTTTCCATCGGCGCGAACCACATCAGCGAGGACACCCAGCAACGCAAGCTCGAGCGGGTAGCCGAGGTAGCCCACCAAATCTGGTAGCCCCCGCGGTCCCGCTGAATTACGTCCGGTGGCGGGGCCTGCGGAGGGTGAAACGGTCGAGGGGGTGGTAGGCGGGCGAGCCGGCGGCGGCAGCGTACTGGGTGACGGTGATCTCCGTGTGACCGCCTGGAGCGTGCGGCTCGAAGTCGAAGGCGGCGAAGCCGTACGCATGCTGCAGGTCGCGGTACGCCGACCAGGGGGCGGGCTCGGTCGTGGTGAGGGACATGTGCAGGTTGAGCGGGTCGCCGGGACCCACGTCGTAGGTCACCACCCCGTCGCGCGGGTAGTCGAAGGACTGCGGCGGTGTCGTCACCGGGTGCCCGCCACCGCCGATGATCATGTGGACGGTGCCGAGGCTGGTGTCGAGGACGGTGACGTCGGTGGCCTGCGGCGAGGGGGTGAGCAGTGAGTTGCCCGGCAGCGTCCCCCGAACCGGGAACGTCCGTTCGTAGTGGTGCTCGTGGCCGGCCACCACGAGATCCACGCCGTACTTGTCGAACAGTGGCAGGAACTCCCGCCGTACGCCCAGGTCGGCGCCGTTGAAGTGGGCGGTGGACATGGCGACCTGGTGCATGCAGACGACGATCCAGTCGATGGCGGGGTCCGCACTGGCCGCGCGCAGCGTTCGCTCCAGCCATTCCTTCTGCTCGCCGTGGCTATAACCGCGGATGTACGGGTCGTAGCCCTTGGCGCGGTAGTCCTCGATGTTGTCGAGACGGAAGTAGCTGAACGCGCCGTCCTGCAGGCAGACGTCGTCGTTGTTGAGCGAGATCACCTTGATCGGGCCGACCGTGAAGGCGTACCAGCATCCGGTGTACTCGCGCGACCCGTTGTCCGGCACGGCGAAGCGGGTCCGGTACGCCAGGTGGCCCTCCGGGCCGTTGCCCACCTCGTTCTCGTGGTTTCCGGCGCACGGCATCCACGGCCGGTTCCGGGCGGAGCGCTGGTTGTTGGCGAAGTAGGCCTGCCAGGTCTGCACCGGGGCGTCGCTCACATTGGCGTAGGACAGGTCGCCGTTCAACAGGTGAAACAGCGGGTCGAGGCGATCCACGGCGTCGACGACGTAGCCGGCGTTCGCGGTAACGGGCCCGACGCCCCGCCCGACCCGAGTCGGAACGGCCTGGTCGCCGAAGCTGGTGAAGCGGAAGCCCTTGGACCGTCCGTCCGGAGCCGAACGAAAGGACCCGGCGAGCGGCCCCGCACCGCGATGCGCCACCTCGTAGTCGTACCGGGTGTCGGCGTCCAGCCGCGGTAGTACGGCGTGGTAGGTGAAGGCCATCTCGCCGGTGAGCGCCTCGGTGTAGACCCGTTCCTCGGCCTCGACCTGCGTGCCGAGCCCATGGCCGGGTGTGCCGAGCCGTACGACCGGGCGGGCCACGCGCTGCGGGGCCGCCCACGACACCGTCATCTCATGCGCGGCGTCGGCGCCGAACTGAAGATGCAGCTGCTCGGGCGCCGGCGCCCCGGCCTCGTCGGGACTGGTCACCAGCGCCGCCGATCCCCGCAGTATCGGTGCGGCGACGGCGAGTCCGCCCAGGCCAAGCAGTACCTGCCGCCTGGCCACCCGGCGTTCCCCGCCCCCCGCCTCAGCCACCACGCCTCCCACCGATCGGCCTGCATAAGGGCCAAAAACGATCATCGCCGACGGTCACCAGTCAGTAAAGCCGCCCCGCCCGGCGACCGCGACCACCCCGCCGCGCCGAGCGTACGGCCCGAATTGAGTAGGGGGTACTCATGCGCGGCCGACGGGTCTGTAGCAGCCTGATCCGCAGACACCTGGCAAGCGAGACGGGGGATCGGACATGAATACGGGGCAGGCGCCGGAGATTCTCTTCAACAAGAACGGCAACACGATCGTCATCGCGCTCCCGGAGTTGCTCGAGTACGACACCACCGAAGTCGTACTGATGAAGAGCCCCATCAAGCCGCTCGAGCCGACGACGTTCATTTTTCCCGGCGTGATTTTGAAGGCGCTGGGCAGGGCGTACTACGTCCCGGTGAACGAACTGACACTCTTCGAGTCGGCCAGCCCAGAGGCGGGCGACGTCACCTTCCAGTACGCCGGCACGACCCACGCGATTCCGCAGCGCGAATTGGATACCTACACCGGCCTAACCGAGGTTCAGGCACGCGAACCGCTGCGGGAAACCGGAACCGTCACGGTGTTCCCCGGCTCGCTCCTCCGCGACCGCGTCGGCCGCCTGTACTACCTGCCGCCGGGCGTACTCGGTACGTTCACGTCATTTACCAAGGCCGTCCGCGACGCTTGATCGACGCGCCTAATCGGCGTTTCACGGCGCGATCGGCTTGCGCAGGGTCAGGTCGAGGAAGAACGGCGTTGACACCCATTCGTAGCCGCCACTTTTCTCGGCACGAAGGTCGCTCACCAGGTCGTCGATCTGTTTACCGGTTGCGATGCCCGCGGTGACAGCGCGTTCCTTGGCCGCGGCCAGGGTGCTCGCGTGCAGGTCGAAGCCCTGTTCGGGCTCCATCAGACTGCGGAGATAGTCCAGCGCCCCAGACGCCGCAGTGGAGGCAAGGGCGTGCCACCCATCAGGCATGGCGACGACCGGACCCAGAGCTTCCTGCGGCAGGCGCGACGAGACGCGGTAACTGACCCCGATTCCGGACGCGTATCCACGTCAAGCGCGCTCTCGAACGGCCCGAGCGGCGTCTCGATGGTCAGATGACCGCGCAAGTGGCACGACATAACCCCCTAAAGCGCGGACCGCCCATGCCAGGCACCCCCGGCAGCCGGCTTATCCGTATTTGCCCGGCCGGAAGCCGCGTCAGTCCATCGGACCTATGCGAGCGTGGGCGTGCATAGCCTTGGGGCACGACCGATGGCCGGCAGGCCCTGCATGTGGTCGTGTGCGGCGCCCGGCGGCGGGCACTGACGACTGACGACTGACGACTGACAGCGGACATCGACGAAGTGGTGAAGACGTGAAGTACATGCTGCTGATCTACGGCAACCACGCGAGCTGGGACGGCTGGACGCCCGAGGAGTACGACACGATCGTGCGCACCCACGTCGAGCTGCAGAAGGAGTTGGTCGAGTCCGGCGAGTTCGTCGGGGCGAAAGGGCTGACCACGCTGGGCGCCAAGACCGTACGGGTCGAGGGCGGCGTGCCGGCGGTGACCGATGGGCCGTTCACCGAGGCCAAGGAGTACCTGGCGGGCTACTACATCCTCGACTGCGAGAGCATCGACCGGGTGACCGAGATCGCCGCGGGCCTCTGGGAGGCGAAGTCCTCGCCGATCGAGATACGGCAGTTCATCGAGGACGACCGGATGAGGTTCTGAGCCGATTCGGACCCACCTGACGAGGCGTCGGCGTTAATCAGTGCCGCGGCCGAGGTAGGTCAACGATCCGGCGTTGGCTACTTGGATCTCGTGGAAGCCGACACGGTCGTAGAAGGCCCGGGCCGCCGTGTTGGCGGTGACCATGCTGAGGTGGACGGCGCCCACGTCCTTGGCGCGCAGCGCGTCGAGGAAGGTGCGCACAAGTGCGCGGCCGTGGCCCTTGCGCTGGTACGGCGGCAGCAGGTCGATGTGCAGATGGGCCGGATAGCCGGCCATCTCGGGTACGATCATGCGCTCCGGCTTGTGCATGGCCCCGATCATGGCGTCGCTGGGCGTTGCCGGCGGCCCGCTGGGCGGCGGGTAGCGCTCCGCGAGCAGCGGCAGCCACGACTCCCGATACGCCTTGACGAAGGCGGCCGTGTCGGCGGTGCCGAGGATGTAGCCGACGGCACGTTCCCCGTTGTCGAGCACGAACGTAAGGTCCGGCTCCAGGTAGGCGTACGGGCCGGCGAAGATGCTCGGCATCAGGTCGAGGTCGGGGTAGATGTGCCGCGAGTCGCCGCCTTGGTGGGCGGTACGGACGCAGACGTCGTACAACGCGGCGTGGTCGTCGGGGCGGTACGGCCGGATGACATGGGTGCTGCTCACGCCGACCATCATGCAGTGCGTGGGAGCGCTCCCACAAGACCCGCCCAGGTCAGCGGCCTGAGAGCCATCCCGTGAGGGCGGCCGCGGTCAGGGCGGCGGCCGTGATCGCGCCTACGGTCGCCGTCGCCGTCGGGTTGCGCAGGAGGCTCCCCCCGAACACCCACCGGCTTACCTGATCCCCTTCTGGCTACACGAAGAGTGGCGATCAACGCAAAAGAATGGCCGGTCGTTAGTCTGGGCAACGTGACAGAGATCATGGAACGCTGGGCCGCCGTCGATCATTACATTACCGATCTGCTGGTGCCGTCCGACCCCGCGTTGGACGCCGCCCTCGAGGCCAGCGCCCGCGCCGGGCTGCCGACGATCAACGTGTCGCCGACGCAGGGCAAGCTGCTCAACGTGCTGGCCCGGATCCAGGGCGCGGGGAAGATCCTGGAGATCGGCACGCTGGGCGGCTACAGCACGATCTGGCTGGCCCGGGCGCTGCCCGCGGGCGGCCGGCTGATCACGCTCGAGGCCGACCCGCGGCACGCGGAGGTGGCGCGCGGCAACCTCGCCGGTGCCGGGCTGGCCGACGTCGTGGACGTACGGCTCGGGCCCGCGCTGGACACGCTGCCGCGGCTCGCCGCCGAAGGCCAAGCGCCGTTCGAACTGATCTTCATCGACGCCGACAAGCCGAACAACCCGGGCTACTTCGAGTGGGCGCTCAAGCTGTCCCGCCCGGCCAGCGCGATCATCGTCGACAACGTCGTACGCAACGGCAAAGTGGCCGACGCGAGCAACGACGACCCGCGCATCATCGGGTCGCGGCGCCTGCACGAGATGATCGCCGCCGAGCCGCGCGTCACCGCCACGACGATCCAGACGGTGGGGAGCAAGGGGTACGACGGCTTCACGCTCGCCGTCGTGGTCGAGTAAGCCGCGGCCCTCGGAAAGCCTCGCCGGCCACTCGGTCCGGACCCGAGGCGCGCTCAGCACGGGCTCCGGTGCGGGCCTCGGTGCGGGCCGCAGTACGGCCTCAGTACGGCCTCAGTACGGCAGGGGCCGGCCCGACGGGGTCCGCAGATCAGGCTCGGCGGGCCGCCGCGGCGGTTGAGGCCGCATGATTCGTGTCTGTACCGTTGCCACGCTGGTCATTTGCCCCTCCCACCCGAAGGTATGCCGAGGTGGCGTGCGGGGGGCGCTGACAGCCACTTGTCGTTGACGCGTCTCACCAGGTCCTGGCGCCCCCGGCGGACGAAGTGTGACCTACGCCTCATTGGGAACGGGCGTTGCGTCCGCGTTATGTGCCGACACGCGATTCTCACCGACAACCGCACCCGGGCACGAATGGCAAGATACTGGATCATGACCGACGAATCGCTTGATGCCGCCCAGACGGCGCTGCTCCTCATCGACTTGCAGGTACGGATCGTGGGCCGGCAGCTGGCGCCGCGCGGCGGCGCGGAGGTCGTGCGGCAGGCGATGCGCCTCGCGGACACCGTACGCGACAAGGGCGGCCTCGTCGTGGTCGTCCAGGCGGAGCGCCCCGGAGCGGACCCGCAGCCGCCGGGTAGCGAGCTGGTCGACGAGATCGCGCCGCAGCCGGGCGACCTGCTGATCACCAAACACACGTGGGGCGCCTTCCACGAGACCGGGCTGGACGACAAGCTGCGCGGCCGGGGCATCACGACGTTGGTCATCGGCGGCATCGCCACCAACTTCGGCGTCGAGTCGACCGCACGGGTCGCCGACGAGTTCGGCTACCGAATCGTTCTCGTCGAGGACGCCATGGCCGGCCTGGACGCCGAGTCGCACGCCTTCGCCGTCACCAAGATCTTCCCGCTCATCGGCACGGTCTGCTCCACCGACGACGTGCTCACCCGCCTCGGCCACGACGCCCGCCGTCCCAGCCGACAGGGCTAGGAGACGATGTCCTTGGCCTGGAAGCGACGGAACGCCAGGGCGACCAGGACGACGGCGTAGGAGAAGGAGAGCGCGGCGCCCTTCGCCATGCCGGCCCACTGGATCGACGGTTGCAGGACGTCCATCCACGCGAACATCCAATGCGTTGGGAGGATGTCCCGCCAGGAGCCGAGCGCGGTCACCGCGTCCAGGATGTTGCTGATGATCACCAGCCCGACGGCACCGCCGACCGCACCGAGCGGCGAGTCGGTCGTGACCGAGAGCAGGAACGCCAGCGCCGCCACGACGAGCTGGCTGACCAGGGCGTACGCCACGATGATCGCCATCCGGCCGAGTGCTTCCCCGGACGGGACGACGGCGCCGACGTCGGGCAGCCGTACATCGCCCCAGCCGAACGCGACCGTGCCGGCGAGCAGCGACATCAGCGGCAACGACACCACGGCGAGCGTCGCGTAGGCGAATGCGACGATCAGCTTCTGCCGCAGCAGCCGGGCCCGCGGCACCGGCGCGGCGAGCAGGTAGCGCAACGAGGACCAGTTCGCCTCGCTGGCCACGGTGTCGCCGCAGAACAGCGCGACCGCCACCACGAGCAGGAAGCCGACGGAGACGAACAGCGCGAACAGCGCGAAGTTGAGCGCGCTCGCGGTCGCCACCTCCACGAGCGAGGGTCGTCCGCCGGGACCGTCGGAGGACGGGTCGCCGCCGATCTCGAACGCCCCGACGAGCACCCAGGGCAGCACCAGCAAGATGCCGAAGGCCACCAGCGTCCTGCGCCGGCGCAGCTGCCGCACCGCCTCGACCCGCAGCGGCAACGTTCTGGGCAGTGCCGCCCGCCCGGTGACCGGGCGCGTGTCCTCCCCCACGCTTGGGGCGCCCCGCGCGATCCGCGTCATGACCCCTCCGCGATGATCGCCAGGAACGCGTCCTCCAGCCGGCCTTCGGCGCCGATCACCTCGGCCACCGGGCCGCCGCCGACCCGCTGGCCGCGGAACATCACCACGACATGCGTGCAGGTCTGCTCCACCTCGGCGAGCAGATGGCTGGAGACGATCACCGTACGGCCCGCCTCGCCGTACCGGACCAGCACCTCGCGCATCTCGCGGATCTGCGGTGGGTCGAGCCCGTTGGTCGGCTCGTCGAGCACCAGCAGGTCGGGCATGCCGAGCATGGCCTGCGCGATGGCGAGCCGCTGCCGCATGCCGTGGGAGTACGTGCGGACGGGCCGATCCAAAGCGGTGCCGAGATCGGCGATCTCCAGGACCTCGTCCATGTGCGCGTCCGCGAGCGCCCGGCCGGTGGCCCGCCAGTACAGCTCCAGGTTGTCCCGGCCGGACAGGTGCGGCAGGAAGCCGGGCCCCTCGACGAACGAGCCGAGCCGGGCCAGCACCGGCGCGCCGGGCCGTACCCGGTGGCCGAAGATGCGGATCTCGCCCGCGTCCGGATGGATGAGCCCCATCAGCATGCGCAGCGTGGTCGTCTTCCCGGCGCCATTCGGCCCCAGCAGCCCCAGCACCTGCCCCTTCTCGACCCGGAACGACAGCTCGTCGACGGCTCGCTGCCCGTCGTCGCCGCCGCCGTACGCCTTGGTCAGGCCGGTGATCACGAGCGGCACCTCCGCCAGCGCCGGGTCGTACGAATCCGGCGTACGGCGGCGGCCGGCGACGATCGCCAACGCCAGCAGCACGGCCCCCACCGGGAGCGCCCACGTCCACCACGGCGGCGGCTGTTGTGGCGTGTGCAGCCCGGGCACGGCCGGGACCGTGAGTCCGGAGGTCACGGCGATCTGGTACGAGGCGGGCTGCGCGGGCGTGGCGAACCCCATGTCGGTCGTGGACAGCACGAGCCGTACGCGGTGGCCGCGGGCGAAGCGGTAGTCCATCGCGGGCAGCGTGATCTCGGTGTCGCCGTCGGCGCGAACGGGCGTCGCGAGCGCCCGGGCCGGGGTGCCGGCGTCCGGGCCATCGCCGCCCCGACCGTCCGGCGGCACGTCGTACAGCTTGGCGAACAGCGTGGCCGGCCCACCCGACACCCGTACCCGTACCGTGGCGGCGCCGGTGAGCTGCAGCGACGTGGTCAGCGGCGCGGTATCGAACGTCGCGGTCTGGCCGGGCACGTCGCGCGGCAGCCCGCTGGACAGGCCGCCCGCGCCGAGATCGCCCAGCGCACTCAGCGAGCCGAGCCCGGGCAGCGCCGAGATCGACGCCGGGGTGCCGCCCGCCGGATTCTGTACGGTCTGTTCCCGTCCGGCCAGCGCGATCGTACGGCCCGGGGCCGACAGCCCCGGGTACCGGCCG
Organism: Streptosporangiaceae bacterium; assembly: GCA_036555725.1. Lineage (GTDB taxonomy): Bacteria > Actinomycetota > Actinomycetes > Streptosporangiales > Streptosporangiaceae > CALAED01. The sequence continues at coordinate 336,634 of DATBKU010000130.1, forward strand.
GCCGTGGCCTCCCGCACGACCGGCCGCTGCGTCGAGGAGTCGATCCCGGCCGTGCGGGTGACAGTGAACGCCGGACTCGTGACGTGTTGATTCCGACCCCCTGTCGGCGGCCCGCCCCCGGCCCCCCGATGTCCCAGCCAGCGGTCGAACCAGTCGCGGGTCAGCGCGCGGACCCGGCTCGTCTCCTGGTCGCCGCCGTCGTGCCCGCCCTGGAACCACACCACGGAGACCGGTGCGCCGCTGACGGCGCGCGCGTTCGCGTCGGCCTGGTCGAGCGGGAACAGCGAGTCGGACTGGCCCTGGATCAGCAGCGTCGGCACCTTGATCCGGCCCGGTACGGACGACGGGCTCGACCGGCGCAGCGTCCGGATGGCCTCGTCGGTCGGCCGTCCGGTTTCGGCGACCTTCTGGTACATCGCGCACAGCGACGGCAGGAACCGGCCGCAGGGCGTGGGCGCCCGGCCGTTCTCGTTGTTGGCGAACAGGATCCCGGCCCACAGCTTCTTGAAGACGCCGCCGGGGAAGATCGCGTCGGCCAGGTCATACCACGTGATCCGCGGCACGATCGCGTCGACGCGGGAGTCGTACGCGGCCGTCATCAGCGAAATGCCGCCGCCGTAGGAGTCGCCGGCCATGCCGACCCGCGGGTCTCCGGGGCGGTCGAGCTGCACCTCGGGGCGGTGGGCCAGCCAGTCGATCAACTGCCGCGTGTCCTTGACCTCGTAGTCGGGCGAGTCGAGCGCGATCTCGCCGGTCGAATTGCCGGACCCGCGCGCCGACCAGGTCAGTACGGCGTAGCCGGCCCGGGCCAGCTCCATCGCCTCGGCCCGGGTGTCGTCCTTGGACCCGCCGAGGCCGTGCGCCAGCAGAATCGCGGGTGCTCTGCCGCCCCCGACCGGCGGAAAGAACGTCGCGTCCAGCGTGACGTGCTGGTCGTCCTTCGGGCCGTCCACGACCTGGATGCGCTGCGGCTCGGCCCGTGGTCGCGGCGCGTCGTCGCCGATCCGCCAGCCCGCCACGGCCCCCGCGACGAGCACGCCTGCCGCCGCCACGGCCGCGACCCGCCGCCGGAGGGCCCATCCCCGAAGAACCACCCTTGCAGCCTATGCAGCGTCCCGCGGCGGCCACGTCCGCCGCGCGGCCTATTTTCCGGCTACTCCGGACAGGCTATTTGCGCTACTCCGGGCAGACTGCCTGCCGCTACTCCGGGCAGGCTGCTTGCCGCTACTCCAGGCAGGCTTCGAAGATGGCGGTGAGGCGGGCCACCAGCATCTCGGGGTCGGCGGCGCGCAGGGTGTCGAGACCGAGCAGCCGCCGCAGCGTGCCGCTCCCCATGAGTACCGACGCGGCGAGCAGCGCGCGCACCGTCGCGTCCGGCCCGGTCAGCCGCGCGGCCAGCGGCCGTACCATCGCGTTCTCGGTGCGCTCGCGCAGCATCGGCTTGAGCTCGGCGCTGCCCACCGACCGGTCGAGCGCACGCAACACGGGACTCTCCGAACCGCTGTGGATCTGCCGTACGACGTGTTCGGCCAGCCGCCGGGGCAGGCCGGCCGGATCGCCCTCGATTACCTTGCGTACGGTCGGCTCGCCGGCCAGCACCTCGCCGAACAGCTCGGACTTGGAGCCGAAGTAGCGGTTGATCAGCGCCACGTTGGCGCCGGCGGCCGCGGCGATCATCCGTACCGTCACGTGGTCGTAGCCGTGCTCGGCGAACAGCCGGCGGGCGGCGTCGAGCAGCCGCTGCCGGGTGGCCGCCCGGTCGCGTGGCGGGCGCTCGCCGACGCTGCTGCTCACGTCCAGAACCTTATCGGCTTTGACATGTAAACAAGCGAATACTAACTTCTTATATGCAGAGCGCACCTAACCTCCGAGCGCCTTCTCGAGAACCTTTCGCGAGACCCACCGAGGAATTCCCCGAGGCACCCCAAGGACTTCCATGACACGTGCGCCGGTCGCCGCTGCCGACCCGATGGCGGCCCAGCGGGCGAGGTATTCGCACCGCGAAGTCCAGGAGGTGCTCGGCGCGCTGTTGCTGGCGCTGCTGACCGCCATGGTCTCCTCGACCGTCATCGCCACCGCGCTGCCGACGATCGTGGGCGCGCTCGGCGGCCAGGACCAGCTCTCCTGGGTCGCCACCGCGCAGTTGCTCACGCTGACCGTCTCGACCCCGCTCTGGGGCAAGCTGTCGGACCTGTTCGGCCGCAAGCTGATGTTCCAGACGGCGCTCGCGGTGTTCGTCGCCGGCTCGCTGATGGCGGGCTTCGCCCCCAACATCGGCGAGCTCATCGCAGGACGGGCCATCCAGGGTCTGGGCGCAGGCGGCCTGTACTCGCTGACCCAGGTGATCCTCGGTGACATCGTCGAACCGCGCGAACGCGGCCGGTACACCGGCTACACCGGCGCCGTCTTCGGAGTGGCCACGGTGGCCGGCCCGCTGCTCGGCGGCTTCATCGTCGACACCGATTGGCTGGGCTGGCGCTGGTGCTTCTTCGTCTGCGTGCCGCTGGCGGTCGTCGCGTTCGCCGTGCTCCAGAAGGTGCTGCGGCTGCCGCGGGTCGAACGGAAGGCGCGGATCGACTGGTACGGCGCGGGCACGATAACCGCCGGCGCCACCACGTTGATGCTGCTGCTGTCGCTGGGCGGTCAGGAGTTCGCCTGGAGCTCGCCGTGGACGTACGTCCTCGGCGCGTTGAGCGCATCGCTCCTCGTCCTGGCCGTCATCGCCGAGCGGCACGCCGCGGAGCCGATCCTGCCGCCCCGGCTGTTCCGCAACCGTACGTTCGTGTTCACCAGCATCGCCTCGCTGTTCGTCGGCATGGCGATGTTCGGCGTGATGATCTACATGCCGCAGTACCTGCAGATCGTCAAGGGCCTGACGCCGACCGCCTCCGGGCTGATGACGCTGCCCATGGTGTGCGGCATGCTCATCGCGTCGATCGGCGCGGGCAAGGCGGTCACGGTAACCGGCCGATGGAAGATCTTCCCGGCCGTGGGGCTGCTGATGATCGCGGGCGGCATGGTGCTGCTGTCCCGGCTGCACGCCGGCTCGCCCCGGCCGATCATCGGCGCCGACCTCGCCGTCATCGGGTTCGGTCTGGGCCTGTCGATGCAGATCCTCATCCTGGCCGCGCAGAACGCCGTACGGGACCCCGACATGGCGTCCGCGACCTCGGGAGTCGCGTTCTTCCGCGCCCTCGGCGGCGCGACGGGCGTAGCCGCCTACGGCGCCATCCTGACGATCCGGCTGCGCGACGAGCTGACCGCCATGCTGCAGTCCGCCCACATCACGATGCCCGGCGGGTCCGGCGACCTCAACCTGGGCTCGCCGAAGGCCATCTACCAGCTCCCCGGGCCGGTGCTGCACATCATCCAGGAGTCTTTCACCCGCGCCATGCAAACCGTCTTCCTCGTCGGCGCCCCGATCGCGCTGCTCGGCTTCCTCGCCGTCCTCGCGCTCAAGGAATTGCCTTTGCGCGGTGAGCGCAGCAGGAAGCGATCCCGCCGAGTGAGCGGCGTGGCCGGCGAGCCGGCCACGAAGCGAGCGAGAAGGGCGAGCGACCCATCAGCAAAGGTGCAACGGGGCACCGAAGCCTGACAGACTTGGGTCTGCGTTGGGCCCAGCGTTGGGGCAGCGGGCCGATAAGGGCGTGGCAGGACGATCGGAGGCAGGTTGTGCCCAGGCGGCGGGCGGCTCTGGCGGTCATCATCACGCTGGGGGTGATCGCAGCGGGCATCGCGCTGACCGGCACCGTGATCGCCTCGTCCCGTAAATCCCACCCGGCCAGGTTCAGATCGCCGCTCCTGGTCTATCCGGTGACCCAGTCGACCCCCGGGCAGTGCCCGCCGGGCACCAGGGGCATCACCGGGCCGGGCACGCAGGGCCAGACGTGTTATCAGGTCACGCAGGGCATCATCATCCACCGGGTCACCGACATCCACGTCCAGCGTGGCGGCAGCGGTTACGAGGTCTCGATGAGCCTGTTGCCCGCCGACAGCCGGTCTTTCGCCACGCTGACCCGCCGAATGGCCGGCGGCGGCAGCCTCGCGCTGGTCGTGCGCGGCCGGCTGGTCACGGCGCCGAGCGTGCAGGGGCCGATCACGCGCGGCAAGATCCTCATCTCCGGTGCCGCCAGCCGCCAGGACGCCGACCGGCTGGTCAGCCAGCTCAAGGGCACAACGTCGCCGCCCGCGCCGGTGGTCCCGACGCAGCCGGCCCAGCCGCTCACGCCGGCGTCATCCGGCCTGCCCTCGCCGGGCCTCCCGCTGCCCGGGCAGACCACGCCGGGCGTCGCGCCGCCGAATGCGACGTCGTCCGCGCCCGGAGCGGCTCCGAACCGCTCGGCGCCGGGCGCCAGGCCCTAACAGGTTCCCGCCATGTCGTCCGACCTCCCCCCACCTGGCCCGCCGCCCCCGTACGCGCCCGAGCCGTACCAGCCGTACGGGCCGCCCGAACGCAACGTCGGCGTCATCCTGCTGGTGGCCGGCGCGTGTGTGGTGGCCATCGGGCTGATCGCCGCCGCCCTGCTGCTGACCCTGCGGGCCGGCGACAACGGTCTGCCGAAACCCGAAAAGCCGCTGCAGATCCAGCAGGTGACCGCGGTCGCCCCCGGCAGGTGCACCGGCTCCGGCGTACCGTCGTCGGACGGCGAGAGCTGCTACCAGCTCGCGCCGGGGCTGACGATCACCGAACTGGAACAGGTCGACGTGGTGGCGCCGCGGACCGGCCCGGGTTGGACGGTCGACATCACGCTGCGGCCCGCCGACCGCGCCACGTTCGGACGGCTGACGACCCAGGTGTACGGGCAGCAGCAGCCGCGCAACCAGCTGGCCCTGGTGCTCGACGGCAAGGTCCTCTCGGCGCCTACCGTGCAGCAGCCGATCCTCGGCGGACGGCTGAGCATCGCCGGGCCGTTCACCAAGGCCGAGGCCAACCGGCTCGCCGACGAGCTCGCGGGCCACTCCTGACCCGCACCCTCAGCCGCCGGCTCGGCTTAGAACGCGCCGTGTCGTCCGGCGCCCTCGCGGAACCGCTGCACGCCGGACACCCCCGTCGCCTCGATCGTGGCCAGCCCGTGCCGGACCTCGTTCGCCAGCGCCGCCTCCTCGGTCATCCCCTCGGCCTCGAGCGCCGACAGCCGGTCGCTGCGCACGCAGGTCTGCGGGAAGGCGGCGATCTCGCGCGCCAGCTCCTCGGCGGCCGCCCTGGCCTGCCCGGTCGGTACGAGACGGTTGGCGAGGCCGATGTCGTACGCCTCCGGCCCGCGTACCGCACGCCCGGTGAGGATCAGGTCCATCGCGCGGGACCGGCCGATGAGCGCGGGCAGCCGTACGGTGCCGCCGTCGATCAGCGGCACGCCCCACCGGCGGCAGTACACGCCGAACACGGCGTCCTCCTCGGCCACCCGCAAGTCGGACCAGAGCGCCAGCTCGAAGCCGCCGGCGACGGCGTGCCCGGACACCGCGGCGATGACCGGCTTGGACAGCACGAGGCGGGTGGGGCCCATCGGCCCGTCGCCCTCGTGATCGACTCGGTTCGACCGCTCGCCGCCCATTGCCTTGAGGTCGGCGCCCGCACAGAACGTGCCGCCGTCGCCCCACAGCACCGCCACCGCGGCGTCCGGGTCGGCGTCGAAGGCCCGGAACGCGTCGGCCAGCTCGGTGGCGGTCGGCCCGTCGACCGCGTTGCGGACCTCGGGCCGGTTCATGATCACGGTGGTGACCGGCCCCTGCCGCTCCACTCGTACGCTCATTGCGGCGGCTCAGTCGATGCGCCAGGTGTCGCCGCTGCCGAGCAGCGCCGCGAGGTCGCCGTCGCCCTGCCGCTCCACCGCTTCGTCGAGCTGCTCGCGCATCAGCTCGTCGTACGTCGGGCGGCTCACCTGCCGGAAGATCCCGATCGGCGTGTGCTCGAAGCCGGGCGAGTCGAGCCGGGACAGCGCGAACGCCGGCGACGGGTCCGCGTTGTGCGCGTCATGCACGAGCAGGTCGGGCGAATCGGCCGGCACCACCTCGAAGCCGCCGGAGGCCGTCCGCCGCAGTCCCTTGTCACGCTCGGCGCCGAACACGATCGGCTCGCCGTGCTCGAGCCGGATGGTGACCTCGTCACGGACCGCCGGGTCCTTGAGCGGCTCGAAGGCGTTGTCGTTGAAGATGTTGCAGTTCTGGTAGATCTCGACGATCGCGGTGCCCTTGTGCTGGGTCGCCGCCCGCAGCACCGACTGCAGGTGCTTGCGGTCGGAGTCGAGCGTGCGGCCCACGAACGTGGCTTCGGCGCCGAGCGCGAGCGAGATCGGGTTGAACGGCGCGTCCAGCGAGCCCATCGGCGTCGACTTGGTGATCTTGCCGACCTCGGACGTCGGGGAGTACTGGCCCTTGGTCAGCCCGTAGATCCGGTTGTTGAACAACAGTATCTTCAGGTTCACGTTGCGGCGCAGCGCGTGGATCAGGTGGTTGCCGCCGATCGACAGCCCGTCGCCGTCGCCGGTCACCACCCACACCGACAGGTCCGGGCGGGCCGCCGCCAGGCCGGTGGCGATCGCCGGCGCGCGCCCGTGGATCGAGTGCAGCCCGTAGGTGTTCATGTAGTACGGGAAGCGCGACGAGCAGCCGATGCCGGAGACGAACACGATGTTCTCGCGGCGCAGCCCCAGCTCGGGGAGGAAGGTCTGCACCGCGGCGAGAATCGCGTAGTCGCCGCAGCCCGGGCACCAGCGGACCTCTTGATCGGTCTTGAAATCCTTTGCAGTTTGCTTCTCGTCGGTCCGTGGGATCAGTGCCAAACCCCCGACGGCGCCGTTGCCGTTGGGCCCCGATCCGTTGCTTCCTGCGTCACTCACTGTCGATCACGTCCTGGATGACCCCTTGGAGCTCCTCCGCCTTGAACGGGAGCCCGCGTACGCGGTTGTAGCCGATTACGTCAACGAGGTACCTGCCGCGGAGCAGCAGCGCGAGTTGCCCGAGGTTGATCTCGGGCACCAGCACCTTGTCGTACGACCTGAGCACCTCCGCGATGTTGGGCGGGAACGGACTCAGATGCCGCAGGTGCGCCTGCGCCACTTTGCCGCCGGCCTTCCGCACCCGCCGTACGGCCGCGGCGATCGCGCCGTAGGTCGAGCCCCACCCCAGCACCAGCACCCGTGCGTCGCCGGTCTCGTCGTCGACCGCGAGCGGCGGGATGTCGTTGGCGATGCCGTCGATCTTGGCCTGGCGCAGCCGGACCATGCGGTCGTGGTTGGCGGGGTCGTAGGAGATGTTGCCCGAGCCGTCGGCCTTCTCCAGCCCGCCGATGCGGTGCTCGAGGCCGGGGGTGCCGGGGACGGCCCACGGACGGGCCATGGTCTCGGGGTCGCGCTGGAATGCCTGGAACTCCTCGCCCTCGACCGCCGCGGCGAAGCGGGGCTCGATGGCGGGCAGCGCGGCCACGTCGGGGATCTTCCAGGGCTCGGACCCGTTCGCCAGGTAGCCGTCCGACAGCAGGATCACCGGAGTGCGGTACTTCACCGCGATCCGCGCCGCCTCGATCGCCGCGTCGAAGCAGTCGCTCGGCGACTGCGGCGCGACCACCGGCACGGGGGCCTCGCCGTTGCGGCCGTACAGGGCCTGCAGCAGGTCGGCCTGCTCGGTCTTGGTCGGCATCCCGGTGGACGGCCCGGCGCGCTGGATGTCGCAGACGATCAACGGCAGCTCGACCGCGACGGCGAGGCCGATCGTCTCGTTCTTGAGGGCCAGCCCGGGCCCGGAGGTCGTCGTGACGCCCAGAGCGCCGCCGAACGCCGCGCCGAGCGCCGCCCCGACGCCCGCGATCTCGTCCTCGGCCTGGAACGTCCGGACGCCGAAGCGCTTGTGCTTCGACAGCTCGTGCAGCACGTCCGAGGCCGGGGTGATCGGGTACGACCCGAGGAACAGCGGCAGCCCGCTCTGTCGGCTCGCCGCGATCAGGCCGTACGCCAGCGCCATGTTGCCGGTGATGTTGCGGTACAGCCCGGCGGCCAACTTGGCCGGCTTGACCTCGTACGACACCGAGAAGTCCTCGGTGGTCTCGCCGAAGTTCCAGCCCGCACGGAAGGCCGCGATGTTGGCCTTCATGATCTCGGGCTTCTTCGCGAACTTCTGCTCGAGGAAGCTCACCGTCGCCTCGGTCGGCCGGTGGTAGAGCCACGACAGCAGGCCGAGCGCGAACATGTTCTTGGCGCGCTCGGCGTCCTTCTTGGAGATCTCGAAGTCTTCGAGCGCCTTGACCGTCATCGACGTCAGCTGCACCGGGTGGACGTGATAGGCGCTGAGCGAGTCGTCCTCGAGCGGGCTGACCGTATAGCCCACCTTGGTCAGGTTGCGCTTGGTGAACTCGTCGGTGTTGACGATCACGTCGGCGCCGCGTGGCAGGTCGCCGATGTTGGCCTTGAGCGCGGCCGGGTTCATCGCGACGAGCACATTCGGCGCATCACCCGGCGTCAGGATGTCGTGGTCGGCGAAGTGCAGCTGGAAGCTGGACACGCCAGGAAGCGTTCCGGCCGGTGCCCGGATCTCCGCGGGAAAGTTGGGGAGTGTGGACAGGTCGTTGCCGAACGACGCCGTCTCCTGGGTGAACCGATCACCGGTCAACTGCATGCCGTCGCCGGAGTCGCCGGCGAATCGGATGATGACGCGGTCGAGTTGCTGGACCTGTTTGGTCACAGAGCAGGACCTCCTCCATGCGCAGCTCCCGGCGCGGGGGAGGCGTCCGCGTCCAAGGCGCTACGTTGGCTTACCTTCATGGTATGTCCCTGATCGCGTGATTCTTCCGATCTTTAGGGGTGTACGAGGGAACTTGTGATGCATGCCGCATGGCCATCCGTCGCATGTGACACCCCTCTTCCGAGGAGGCCCGTCCCCGTCACAGAGGATCCCCGTTACAGAGGACGTATCACATCCGGCCGAAGTTCACCGGCCAACCGGCTTTTCGGCCGTCCGCATCGCGCCGAACGTCCGCGGCGGGGTGAAAGCCCCACGGCCTTCAAGGGCCGACTATAGGTCCGAGCGTGCCGGCGTGCTGTACCGGGGTGGTTGTATCCCACTTGTCCGTGTTGACGCGCGTCGGGGTTGCGCAGGCGGGGTCAGGCGTTCTGCTGCTCCTGGTCGATGGCCGACAGCAGGTCGTCGGTCCCCGTGGCCTCGGCCACGGTGTGGGCCTGGATGTAGTAGCTCGCCGTGCCGCGTACGCTGCGCGCCCACGAAGACCACGCCCCGCCCCGGACCGTACAGCTCAGGTTGACCTTCTTGCCGGAGCCCGAGCCCGCGCTCGCGCTGTCGGAGCAGGTGCCGAGCGTACGTCCGGTTCGGCTGCCGGCTGTGATCTTGGCGAGCATGACGGCGCGTACGGGCGCGCTGCCGCCGATGGACACAGAGGTCGCCGACATCTTGATCGTGCAGCTGGACACGCCGCACCCGGTGTTCTTCAGCCCGTTGTTGATGAACCGGATGGACGGGTCGCGGGCGCCGCTGAGCGCCTTGACCTGGTCGCGCAGTTGCTGGAAGACGGTGGCCGCCTCGCCGGCCGAGACCTCGGTCACGTCGAACTGGTACGTGTCGGAGCCGGTGCCCACGATGCGCAGCAGCTTCGGCGGCTCGGAGGTGGACAGGTAGTACTCGGCGTCGGCCCCGGTGACCTTGACCGCCGGCGTGCCGTTGATGTCCTGGGGGGCGCCCGCGGGCTGGTACGAGCTGATGCCCTGCAGCGCCTGGACGATGGAACCGGCCGCGAGCACCTGCTTGACGTCGAGATTCAGCGCGGAGTCCGGCGCCTTCGACCATCGATTCGCGTAGTCCTCCGGGTTGGCGGTCACGCCACCCTGACCGCGCCAGAACCCTTTTGGCGCCTTGAGGTAAGTCTTGCCGTCGACCGAAACGAGGGTGGCCTTGGACCCGCCCACGGTGATCGTGCCGGTCGCCGAACCGGCCTTGGTGACCGTGAGCTGAGCCTGGAACTGGTCGCCGCCGGAGGAGAACGTGCCGCTGTACCGGAGGGCCGGAATGGCGCCGAGGTTCTGCGCCGCCTTGCCGGCCCGCGCCGCGCCGTTGTTGCCCGCGGCCGTGGTGTTGGTCGGGTTGGCCTTGTTGCCCTTGTCGTCGCCGGTCAGGCCGATCACCGCGAACACGATGACAAGGAGGACGACGATGCCGCCGGCGATACCGCCGATGAGGAGCGGTGTGTTGTTCCGCTGCCGCGGCGGACCGCCGGGGGCCGGCCAGGTGCCGGGAGTGGGCGACCCGCCGGGAGGTGCGCCGTACCCGCCGCCGGGCTGCTGGGCGCCATAGGTCCCGGGCTGCGGGGCGCCATAGGTCCCGGGCTGCTGTCCGTAGCCCGGCTGCTGGGCGCCGTACGCGCCGGGCTGCTGACCGTAACCGGGCTGCTGGGCGCCATACTCGCCGGGCTGTTGCTGTCCGCCGTAGCCACCGGGCTGTTGCTGTCCGCCGTACCCGCCAGGCTGTTGCGCCCCATATCCGCCGGGAGCCGACCCTCCGTACTGGGATCCGTAATCGCCGGGCTGGGCGCCGTACGCGCCGGGAGAGCCGTACCCGCCCGGCTGCTGCCCGGAGCCGTAGCCGGGCTGCGATCCATAGCCGGGCTGCGGGGTGCCGTACCCGCCGGGCGGAGTGGACTCGCCCGGCGTGGCGTCGTCATTTCCCTCGGGACTTCCCTCGGACGACTGGCCGCCGGGCGCCTGCGCGCCGGGACCCATGGGCGATAGCCCGCCGGGCGGCGGATCACCGGCGTACGGGTCGTTGGGAGAGGCCCAGGCGGGGCCAGACTCCGGCTGGTCGTGCTCGTTACTCATCGCCATCCGCCTTCAACCTCATGACCCTGGTGTCGCGACCCTATGTTCAGCCGCGTGGTCCGACAAGACAGACGTTGCGGCGGGCCAAGCGGATCCCTCGGCACACGGTTACCCTGCACTCGTGGGTTACTTCGGCTCATACGTCGTGGTCCTCGTGCTGATCCTCATCGGCGGCGGCATCGTGGCGGGTACCTTGGCGGCAAATCGGCTGTTCCGGCCAGCCCGGCCGACTCCGGACAAACTCACCACCTACGAGTGTGGTGTCGATCCGGTCGGCGAGGGGTGGGCGCAATCCCACGTGCGCTATTACGTCTTCACCTATCTTTACGTAGTTTTCGCGGTCGACGCGGTGTTCCTCTTTCCCTGGGCCACGGTTTTCGCGGCCCCCGGGTTCGGTAGCACGACACTCGTCGAGATGTTCATCTTCCTGGGCTTTCTCGCTGCCGGGCTGGCCTACGCCTGGAGAAAGGGTGTCCTTTCGTGGGTGTGACCGATCTGCCGGAGCCGCGCGTCGGGACGTTGTCCAGGTTCGCCCCGAAGCCGATGAAGTTCGTCCTGAACTGGGGTCGGCGCTATTCGCTGTGGGTGTTCAACTTCGGCCTCGCCTGCTGCGCCATCGAGTTCATCGCCACCTCGATGTCGCGGCACGACTTCATCCGGCTCGGCGTGATCCCGTTCGCACCGGGCCCGCGGCAGGCCGACCTGATGGTCGTGTCGGGCACGGTCTCCGACAAGATGGCCCCCGCGGTGAAACGGCTGTACGAGCAGATGCCCGAGCCCAAGTACGTCATCTCCTTCGGGGCCTGCTCCAACTGCGGCGGGCCGTACTGGGACTCCTACTGCGTGACCAAGGGCGTCGACCAGATCATCCCGGTGGATGTCTACGTGCCCGGCTGCCCGCCCCGCCCTGAGGCGCTGCTGCACGGCATCGTACGGCTGCAGGAGAAGATCGCCGCGGAGTCGCTGGGCGAGCGCTACCAAAACGCCGGCGAGTCGATCACGCCGGCGCCGGCGCCGCGCTTGATGGAGGCCACGGTCTTCCGCCGGCCGCTGCAGTCCCCGCCGCCCGTACCAGAGATGCTGCGGGAGGCCGACCAGCCCACCGAACAGATGCGGGCCGTCGGCACCCAGCCGCTGCCCGAGGTGCCGGACGAGGGCCAGCCCACCAAGGTGCTCGAGGCGGTGCCGGACGAGCCGGCGCAGGAGCCGCCCACGCAGCCCACTGAGGCGGCGGCTCAGGAACCCACCCAGGAGCTCCCGCCGGTCGAAGCCGAAGAGCCGCCGGAGGAGATCATCGACTCGTCGATCGTCCCCGGGTTCGGTGACGACGACGATGACGATGACGGCGAGGACGAAGCCGAATTCGAATACGAAGCCGAATTCGAATACGAAGCCGAAGCCGACGGCGACGGCGAGGAGCGCCGATGACGCCGGGCGAGCTGGCCGCCGCGTGGTCGGAGCGGTTCGGCGAGGCCGTCACGACGGCGGATACCTTCGGGGCCCTCACCGTCGAAGTGCCGCCCGAGACGTGGATCCCGGCGCTGACGTTCGCCCGCGACGACCTCGGCTGCGCCTTCTTCGACTGGCTGACCGGGGTCGACGAGCTCGCCGACGGATTCGGGGTCGTCGCCCACGTCTACTCGCTGGAGGCCGGCCACCATCTGCTCGTACGGACGCGGGTGCCGCGCGAGGAGCCGGCCCTGCCGACCGCCACCGGCGTCTACCGCGGCGCGAACTGGCACGAGCGCGAGACGTACGAGATGTTCGGGGTGCTCTTCGACGGCCATCCCAACATGCGGTCCCTGCTACTGCCGGACGGCTTCGAAGGGCACCCGCTCCGTAAGGAGTTCGTGCTGGCCGCCCGGGTCGCCAAGCCGTGGCCCGGGGCCAAGGAGCCGGGTGAGTCCAGTCACGGCGCCCCCAGCCGGCGTCGCATGCTGCCGCCCGGCGTCCCCGACGACTGGGGCCCCCAGGCCGCCGCGCCCGCCGCGGAACCCGCCGCCGGCGGCAGCCCCGAGCGCCCCGCTCGTACGGCCCGGACCGAGCGGCCCGCGCGCGGCGACGCCGCGGCCCGCGGTGGACGCACGGCCCCCGGTGACCGCCTGGCCCGCGAGGGCAGCGCGGCGCCCGAGGGCAGCGCGGCCCGCGGCAAACGCCCCGCCCGCGGTGGAGGCACGGCGCGCGGAGACCGCCCGGCCCGCGAGGACAGCGCGGCCCGCGAGGACAGCGCGGCGCCCGAGGACAGCGCGGCGCCCGAGGACAGCGCGGCCCCCGGCAAACGCCCGGCCCGCGGCAAACGCCCCGCCCGCGGCCGGCGGCCGCGCGGCGTGGAAGGCGGCGGCGATGCCTGAGTGGGTCGAGGTGGCCATCAAGCTGCTCCTCGTGGTCGGCGCCTTCGCCCTCTTCCCATTGCTGGTCGGGCAGGCCGAGCACAAGGTCATGGCGCACATGCAGAGCCGGCTGGGGCCGATGTACGCCGGCGGCTTCCACGGCTGGGCCCAGCTCATCGCCGACGGGGTGAAGTTCATCCAGAAGGAGGACGTCATTCCGGCCGCCGCGGACCGGCGGGTCTTCACGCTGGCGCCGGGGGTGGCGCTGGTGCCGTACCTGGTCGTCCTCGTCGTGGTGCCGGTCGGACCTGGCGACCAGGTCGCCCTCGCCCTCGACCTCGGGCTCTTCTTCGCGCTCGCCATGCTCGGCATCGCCGTGCTCGGTCCGATCATGGCCGGCTGGGCGAGCGCCAACAAATACAGCCTGCTCGGTGGCATGCGCGTGGCCGCCCAGCTGCTGTCGTACGAGCTGCCCATGGTGTTCGCGGCCTCGTCGGTGGCGATGGCGGCGGGCACCCTCTCGCTCCCCGGCATCGTGGAGGAGTGGCAGTGGTGGTGGCTGCCCTGGCAGGCCATCGGCGCCGTCGTCTTCTTCGTCGCCGGCCTGGCCGAGCTGCGCCGTCCACCGTTCGACATGCCGGTCGCCGACTCGGAGATCATCTTCGGTCCGTACACCGAATACACCGGTATGCGCTTCGGGCTGTTCCTGCTGGCCGAGTACGTCGGGATCGTCGTGCTCAGCGCCCTCACCACGGTGCTGTTCCTCGGCGGCTGGAAGGGTCCCTTCCTCAACACCGAGCTCGGCTGGCTGTGGACGCTGATCAAGGTGTTCGCGTTGTCGTTCGTGGTGATCTGGCTGCGCGTCAGCTACCCGCGCCTGCGCGAGGATCAGCTGCAGAAACTCGCCTGGGCCGGCCTCGTCCCCCTCGCCCTCATCCAGCTCGCCCTCACCGGCGTCATCAAGATCGCCATCTCCTAATACTGCAACGGCGCTTACGGTGGTTGGTGGCCTCGTCGCTGGTAGTGGCAGCGGCGGGCTTGGAATTGGCGTCGTCGGCGCCAGGTGGACCAGCCGAGTACGTGGCTGGGCGGATGGGACGGGGTGAGGAGCAGGGCGGCGAGCAGGCGCCGGACTTCTGCCACGGTGACCGGTATGAGTTCATGATCGCTGGTGTTCGGTGGTGGTTGTCCACAGCCGGTGGGTCCCCTTTTGAGGGGGTGCGGCGTCGGCGGCGTGTGCGGCCATCACCGCCAGGTAGGCGTGGGCCAGCATGGACAAGGTGATGTGCCGGTACCAGGCGGCGTAGTGGCGGGCCTGGTAGTGGTCCAGGCCAGCCTCGTTCTTGGCGGCGCCGAAGCATTCCTCGATCGCCCACCGCGTCCCGGCCACTGTGATCAGCTCATTCAAGGTGGTCCGGGCGGGTCCGTAGCAGACGTAGTAGGCGATCTCGCCGTCGGTGATCGACCGGCGGGCGAGCAACCAGCGGCCGCGCGCCGACGCTGGGCACCGCAGCGGGATGCGCGCCCAGTCGTAGATCCGCGGGCCGTGCGCGCCCTGCCCGCAGGAGCGGCGGCGCCACGCCCCGGGCGGCAGCGCGGCGACCAGCTCGTCGACCTGGGAGGCGGCGGTGGCGCAGGGCGCGGGGACAGTGTCGTTGCATTTGGTGGCCACCACGTAGAACACATCGGACTCTTCCAGCCACGCCCGCAGCGCCTTGACCTGCCCGTAGGCCTCATCGCCGGTGAACCAGCGGAACGGGACGCCGGCGTCGATCGCCCGCTCCAGCATCCGCCGGGCCTGCTCTGGCTTGGTCGCGAACTCCACCTCATCGCCGATCCCGGCGGCCCGGCACCTGGCGCGGTCCTCGGTCCACGACTTCGGCAGATACAGCTCCCGATCGATCAACGCCCGGCCGCGCGCCGAGGCGTAGGCCAGGAAGGTGCCGATCTGGCAGTTCTCCGTCCGGCCCGCCGTCCCGGAGTACTGCCGCTGCACGCCCGCCGACCTGGTGCCCTTCTTCAGGAACCCGGTGTCGTCGGCGATCAGCACCGCCCGCTCATCCCCCAGCTGCTCCACCACGTAATCGCGCACGTCATCGCGTACCGCGCCGGCGTCCCAGCCGGCTTTCCGCAACAACCGCTGCATCCCATCCGGAGACACTTCACCGGCATGCTCGGCCAGCGTCCAGCCGTTCTTGCGCTCCAGACCGGCCAACAACCCCCGCACATAGGCCAACGCCCGCGCCCGCGGCTCAGCCCGCCCGAACCGCGGGCCCACCCGATCATGCAACTCCCGCAGACCGGCAGCGCACCGTGCGACATCAATGCCACTCACGGAAACCACAGACTGGCCCGAGCGGCAAGATCACGCCACCAGACACGCCAAGTGCCGTTGCAGTACTAAGCGGGCTACGGCAGGAAGATGCCGTACTCGGAGAGGCCAGGGACGACGTCCGGGGGGAGCTCGGCGACCAGGGCGAGCTCTTCGGCGGACACGAAGGTGCCCTGCTCGGAGCGGAGTCGGACGATCCGCTCCACCAGCTCGTCGGTCATGCCCGGCAGCAGGGCCAGCACCTGCGACGGGGCGTGGTTGACGTCGACGAGCCCACCGTCGTCGTACACGCGCGGCAGGTCGGGGCGGCCGATGCAGAGGTCGAGGGCCAGGCCGGGGTCGTCGGTGACGAGCTTGCGGGCCTCGGCGCGCAGCACCCGGCGGTACTTCGCGACGTCGACCGCGTGCTGGTTGAGCCGGTCGCGGGCCGTTCGCGACGGGAAGAGCGCGGGCCGGGCGACGAAGGCGTGCACGCTGCCCACAATCCACGTGATCATCAGCAGCAGGGCGCCGAGCGGCGGGATCGCGGCCAGGAGGGCGAGCGAGGCGCCGGAGGCCACGGCGTAGCCGGCCCCGATGACGCCGAGCCGCGCCGAGCCGTGCCGCGCGGCGACGTACACGAACGCGGGCGATGTGCCGAACCCGCACGTCAGCAGGGGGATGAAGGCCCACCCGACGCCGTCCGGCTCGCTGCGCGGCACCGGGACGATCGGCGGGGGCAGCGGTGAGACCGGCCGCCATCCCGTCGGGTACGGCGGCCGTTCGAGGGGCTCTGGGGCCGGCCCGGCCATACGAGGATGGTAAGCAAGGTTCACGCCATTTGGATGCCCGAGGGGCTGGGTCAGTTCCGCCGGGCCGCGCCGTACGCAATCATGTTGTGCCATGGCACGGCTTCCAGGCGGCGGCCTCGCCAAGGGATTGGCCGTCACGTTGCGCACGATGACCCGGCGCTCGATCACGCGGCAGTACCCCGAGGTGGAGCCCGACCTGCCGCCCCGCAGCCGGGGTGTGATCGCGTTGTTCGAGGAGAACTGCACGGTCTGCATGCTGTGCGCTCGCGAGTGTCCCGACTGGTGCATCTATATCGACTCGCACAAGGAGACGCTGCCCGCGCCGCCAGGGGGCGGACGGGCTCGCACCCGCAACGTGCTGGACCGGTTCGCCATCGACTTCGCGCTGTGTATGTACTGCGGGATCTGCATCGATGTCTGCCCGTTCGACGCCCTGTTCTGGTCCCCGGAGTTCGAGTACGCCGAGCACGACATCAACGAGCTGACGCACGAGAAGGAGCGGCTGCGCGAGTGGATGTGGACGGTCCCGCCGCCGCCCGCGTACGAGTCCGGCGCCGACACCCCGAAGGAAGTCGCCGCCGCCCAGAAGGCGGTCGACCAGTGAGCGCGCCGCGCCTCAAGCGTGCCGAGGCTGCGCGGGGGGCGCAGTGACGGCGCAGGAGGTTGTCTTCTTGCTGCTCGGCGTCGTGGCCGTCGGCGCCGGGGTGCTCGTCGTCACGACACGGCAGCTCGTGCACGCGGCGTTGTGGCTGGTGGTCTCGTTCGGCGCGCTGGCCGGTTCGTACCTCGTGCTGACCGCCGAGTTCGTGGCCTGGGTGCAGGTGCTGATCTACGTGGGCGCGGTGATCGTGCTGCTGCTGTTCGGCATCATGCTGACCCGGGCGCCCATCGGTCGCTCGGACGTGCTCGACTCGGGCAACCGGTGGGCGGCGCTCGCGGTCGCGGTGGCGACGGCGGGCGTGCTGGTCACTGTGGTGGTACGCGGGTTCAGGGACGCGTACGTCCCGCTGAAGGCCAGCGGTGGCACGGCCGGTGACATGGGCGCGAGCGTGTTCCGCGGCTGGGTGCTGCCGTTCGAGGTGTTGTCGGTGCTGCTGCTGGCCGCGCTGATCGGCGCGATCGTGCTGTCCCGCACCGACATCGGGGCGGCCCGGGCCGATGGCGACGCGACCCGTGCCGGCATCGACGCGTCCCGTACCGGCGGCGACGCGGCTGGTACCGATATCGACGCAGCTGGTGCCGACATCGACGCGGCTGGTACCGACATCGGCGCCGACGGCGGGGAACGGGGAGCCGACACGAAGGAGGGCGAGGCCTGATGCACATCGTCTATCCGGCGATCGTGGCGGCAGTGCTCTTCTCGGTCGGGGTCTACGGGGTGCTGGCCCGGCGCAACGCGATCCTGGTGCTGATGTCGGTCGAGCTCATGCTCAACGCGGTCAACCTCAACCTGGTCGCCTTCGACGTGTGGCTGCGCGACCGGCTGCACGGCGGGCAGGTGCTCACCCTGTTCACCATCGTGATCGCCGCCGCCGAGGTCGGTCTCGGGCTGGCGATCATCCTGCTGGTGTTCCGCAACCGGCAGACAATCGACGTCGACGCGCTGCGCACCCTCCGCGAAGAGGGGACCGCCGCCGAGCCCGTGGCGCCGCAGCCGCAGCCGCCCGAGGCCGAAGCGGCCGAAGAGGTGGCCCAGTGAGCGAGTACGCGACCAGCGAAGCCGCCGCATCAGGCCGCCACGAAGCTGAGCGGGGGGCCCAGTGATCGCGCTCGCCGCCGTCACCATCCTGCTGCCGTTCCTCGCCGCGTTCGGCGGCATGCTGCTCGGCCCGCGGCTGACCGGCCTGCTCGGCGGCCCGCGCGGGCCGTGGACGGGGCCCGCGATCATCGCCGTGGCGCCCATGGCGGTCTCGACGGTGCTCACCCTGATCATCGCGCTGATCCAGTGGTCGGACCCGGGCGTACGGACGGGCACGCTGACGTACATACAGACAGGGACCGTGCCGATCGGGATCGGGCTGTACGTCGACGGCCTCGCCGCGGTGGTGGCTCTCATGGTGTGCTGCGTCGCGCTGGCGGTGCAGGTGTACTCCGTGACGTACATGGCGCACGACTCCCGCTACAGCTCGTACGCCGCGTTCATCTCGCTGTTCACCGCCGCGATGCTGCTGGTGGTGCTGAGCGGCGACCTGATCGTCCTGTACGTCGGCTGGGAGGTCATGGGGGCCTGCTCGTACTTCCTCATCGGCCACCACTGGGAGGACCGGGCGAACTCGCGGGCGGCGGTCAAGGCGTTCCTCGTCACGCGGCTCGGTGACGTCGGGTTCCTGTTCGGGATCTTCGTGCTGGGCCTCGGCGCGCACACGTTCTCGCTGCGCGGCGTCCTGGCATACCACTATCCGCACGCCACCGTGCTGGCCGGCACGCTGCTGCTGCTCGCCGGTGTCGCCGGCAAGAGCGCGCAGTTCCCGCTGCACACGTGGCTGCCGGACGCGATGGCCGGCCCGACGCCGATCAGTGCGCTGATCCACGCCGCCACGATGGTCGCCGCCGGGGTCTATGTCGTGGCCCGCCTGTTCCCGGTGTTCGTGCAGGCCCCGGCGACGCTCGCCGTCCTCGGCATCATCGCCTCGATCTCGATGCTCGGCTCCGGGCTGGCCGCCCTCGCGCAGAACGACCTCAAGCGCGTGTTGGCGTATTCGACCATCAGCCAGCTCGCGTACATGGCCGCCGGGCTCGCGGTCGGCGCCCGCAACGCGGCGATCTTCCACCTGCTCACCCACGGTGCGTTCAAAGCCCTGCTGTTCCTCGCCGCCGGGTGCGTGATCACCGTGGTGGGCTCCAACATGCTGCCCGACATGGGCGGGCTGCGGCTCGCCATGCCGATCACGTTCTGGTCGATGACCATCGGCTGGGCCGCCCTCGTCGGCATTCCGGTCGCGAGCGGCTTCTTCAGCAAGGACGCGATCATCGCGGCGGCCCAGCACGCGGTGTTCAACCGCGGAGAGCAGGCCTTCGGCGTCATCCCGACGGGCCAGATTCCGGGCTGGACGGCTGCGGTCGTGTATCTCACGCTGCTGGTCACCGTCGCCGTCACCGGGGCGTACGCGACGCGCGCCTGGCTCATGACATTCTTCGCCGAGCAGCGGACGAAGGTCGCCGGCCACGAGGCGCCGCGGCTGATGAGCTGGACGGTCGCCGTCCTCGCGGTGCCCGCCGCCACGCTCGGGTTCTTCGGGCTCGGCTCGGCGGAACTGCGGCCCGAACTCCGTCCCATGATCCTGGCCCTGCTGTTCGCCGCGGTCGGGGTGGGAGCGGCGTTCATGCTCTGGAACCGCGACCCCGCGCTCGATCCGGCCCGTGCCCTCGGGCCCGTCCGTACCGCCTTCGACCGGGCCTTCTACGTCGACGAGCTCTACGACCGCGCGATCGTACGGCCCGTACGCGCGCTGGCCCGGCTCGTCGTCACCGTCGACGACCGGGTCGTGGACGCGGCGGTCGAGGGCTCCGGCAGTACCGCCCGGCGCGTCGGCGGCGCGCTGCGCCGTACCGAGGCGGGCAACCCGCAGGCGTACGTCACCGGGGTGCTCGCCGGGGTCGCCGTCATCGCGCTCATGGTGGTGGTGTTCATATGATCGTCGCGCTGCTGGCGGTGCCGCTGGCCGGATCGCTGCTGCTGCTCGTGTCGCCGCAGCGGTACGGCGTGAAGGCCCCAGCCCGGTTCGTACGGGCCGTCGGGATCCTGACCTCCGGCGTCACCCTGCTGCTGGCGCTGATCATCGCGTTCTCCGTCGACTACGGGCACGCGCAGCGGATGAAGCACGTCATCGATGTGTCGTGGGCTCCGGCCATCGGGCTGCGCTTCCACGTCGGCGTCGACGGGGTGTCGCTGCCGCTGGTCGTGCTCACCGCGCTGCTGACCTTCCTGTGCCTGCTGTACTCGGCCCGGGTGGAGCCGGGTGGCCGGGGGCTGGTCAGCCTCGTGCTGCTGCTCGAGGTCGGCATGATCGGCACGTTCGTCGCCCTCGACCTGCTGCTGTTCTTCCTGTTCTTCGAGGTCGTACTGATCCCGATGTACTTCGTCATCGCGATCTGGGGCGGGCCTGGCCGGCGCGCGGCCGCGTACAAGTTCATCCTCTACACGCTGCTGGGCTCCGGGGTGCTGCTGGTCGGCCTGCTACTCATCGCGATCAAGAGCGGCACCCTCGACATGGTGGTGCTCGCCCAGCGGCACGGCGCGGGCCTGTCACACGGCACGCAGGTGGCCGCGTTCCTGCTCGTCGGGCTGGGCTTCGCGGTCAAGGCGCCGATGTGGCCGCTGCACACGTGGCTGCCGGACGCGCACACCGAGGCGCCGACGGTCGGCTCGGTGCTGCTCGCCGGCGTGTTGCTGAAGATGGGCACGTACGGATTCATCCGGATCGCGCTGCCGATGGCGCCCGGCGGGGCCCGGTTCTGGGCGCCATGGCTGGGCTTCCTCGCCGTGGCCGGGATCATCTACGGCTCGCTGGCCTGCCTCGCCCAGCGCGAGCTCAAGCGCATGATCGCCTTCTCCTCGGTCGGGCACATGGGCTTCGTGTTGCTGGGCATCGCGACGCTGACGCCGGTGGGGGTGAACGCGGCGCTGTTCGGCAACATCGCGCACGGCCTGATCACCGGGCTGCTGTTCTTCCTGGCCGGGTCGATCAAGGAGCGGTACGGCACGGGGGACCTCGAGGCGATGGGCGGCGGCATGCTGACCCGGGTGCCGCACCTGGGGTCGATCCTGACGTTCGCGTGTATCGCCAGCCTGGGGCTGCCGGGGCTCGCCGGGTTCTGGGGCGAGATGCTGGCGCTGCTCGGGGCCTACCGGCCGGACGCCGGCCTGCCGCGCGAGACCTTCGTGACGTTCATGGTCGTCGGTGGGCTCGGCGCCGTGCTGACCATGGCGTACTTCCTGCGGCTGCTGTCGCGCGTCACGCACGGGCCGGTCTCGGGCGCCGCCGAGCGGGTGCCGGCGGACGTCCGGTCGTACGAGTACGCCGCCTGGGTCCCGCTCATCGTCTTGACACTGCTCGTCGGGCTATGGCCCAAGACGCTGCTCGACCTCACGGACGGCCCGGTGCGGGCCCTGCTGGGAGGTGGCTGACCGGTGATCCAGGGCATCGATTACGCGGCGATCGCGCCGCCCCTCGTGGTGGCCGTGGCTGCGATCATCGCACTGCTGGTCGACGCGTTCGGGCTGCCGCGGCGGATGACCGGCCTGGTCAGCGCGGGCGGCCTGGCCATTGGCCTGGTCGCGGTCGTACTGCTGGCGTTGGGAGAGCCGCGGGCCACGTTCTGCCTGCCGTCAGGGCTGCGCGCGGGCGGCCCGCCGTCGTGTTCGTACGTCGCCGACGACTTCACGCTGCTGTTCCAGGGCGTGATCCTGGGCGCGGGGCTGCTCGTGGTGCTGCTGTCGCTGGGCGAGATCACCCGGTCGCGGCTGCCCATCGGCGAGTACCACTTCCTGCTGCTGGCCGCCGTCACCGGCGCGCTCACGCTGGCCGCGTCGCGCGACCTCATCCTGCTGGTGGTCGCGCTGGAGACGCTGTCACTGCCGGTCTTCGCGCTAGTGGCGCTGCGGCGGTACGACGGGGTCGCCAGCGAGGCGGCGCTGAAGCTCTTCCTCGTGTCGGTGGTCTCGGCGGCGGTGATGTTGTTCGGGATCAGCCTGGTGTACGGCGTGACCGGCGCGATGCATCTTGACCGGATCGCGGTGGCGCTGGCCAAGACGCCGGCCGACATGAAGCCGGTGGCCGCCGTCGGCGTCGTGCTTGTGCTGGCCGGGTTCGCGTTCAAGATCGCGGCCGTGCCGTTCCACTTCTGGGCGCCGGACGTCTATCAAGGCGCACCGCTGCCGGTCGCGGCCTTCCTGTCCGTGGTGTCGAAGGCGGGCGGCTTCGCCGGCATCACGATCGTGCTGGCCCTCGGTTTCCCGTCGTACGCCAGTACTTGGGGCGTGCTGATCGGCGTGCTGGCCGCGGTCACCATGACGCTCGGCAACCTCGTCGCCCTGCGGCAGCGCCATGCTGTACGGCTGCTGGCCTGGTCGTCGATCGCGCAGTCCGGGTACATGCTGGCGCCGCTGTCCGTGGGTGCGACCGAGCCGGGGCGGCTGCCCGAGGCGGTGGGCGCGACGGTGGCGTACGTCGCGCTGTACGCCGTGATGAACATTGGCGCGTTCTCTGTGGTGACGGCCGTCGCCCGGCGCGGGTCGGTGTTCATCGACGAGTACCGGGGGCTGGCTCGGGTCGACCCGCCGCTGGGCATGGCGCTGGCGTTCTTCCTGGTCTGCCTGGCCGGGCTGCCGCCCGGGGTGATGGGGCTGTTCGCCAAGATCGTGGTGCTGCGGGCCACGGTGGCGGGGGGCATGACCTGGCTGGCCGTCGTCATGGCGGTGAACACGGTGATCGGCCTGTACTACTACCTCGCCTGGGCGGCCCGGATGTTCGCCGCCCCCGAGCCGGCGCAGCCGTCCGTCGTCAAGACCGAGCGGGCCGTCGCCCTCGCCATTGGAGTGGCCGCGGTGGGCGCGATCGTGTTGTCCGTGGTCCCCCAATTGGTACTGCACGTGCGGTTGCCGGTATCGATCATCCCTGGTTAACCTTCCGTCCAATAGTGGGGAACGTCTCTCCAGGTCAAGCCGTTTATCAACGGAGAGGATCCCGGGGGAGGCAGAAGCGTTGGGGTTGAACGGTGTCAAGACGGCGGCACTGATCGGCGCGTTGTCCGCGCTGATGCTCGCCGTGGGATGGGGTCTCGGCGGTCGTGCCGGGCTGACGATCGCCCTCGTCATCGCGCTGACGACGAACGGCATCGCGTTCTTCTTCAGCGACCGCATCGCGCTCCGGTCGATGCGCGCCCGTCCGGTGAGCGAGGTCGAGGCCCCGGCGATGTACCGCATCGTCCGGGAGCTGTCGACGACCGCCCGGCAGCCCATGCCCCGGCTGTACGTCTCGGAGACCATGCAGCCCAACGCCTTCGCCACCGGGCGCAACCCGCGGCGGGCCGCCGTCTGCTGCACGCGTGGCATTCTGCAGATGCTCGACGAGCATGAGCTGCGCGCCGTGCTCGGCCATGAGCTCTCGCACGTCTACAACCGCGACATTCTCATTTCGTCGGTGGCCGCCGCGATCGCCACGGTGATCACCTACCTGTCGCACTTGGCGATCTTCCTGCCGATCGGACGCGACGATGACGACGGCCCGGGCGTGGTGGGCGCGCTGTTCATGATGATCCTCGGGCCGATGGCCGCGGCGATCATCCAGATGGCGATCAGCCGTACCAGAGAGTTCCAGGCCGACGCGGCCGGCGCCCAGCTGACCGGCGACCCGCTCGCGCTGGCGAGCGCGCTGCGCAAGATCGAGGCGGGCGCGCGGGCGATGCCGCTGCCGCCGGACGGCGAGCTGGCCTCGACCAGCCCGCTGATGATCGCCAACCCGTTCCGCGGCGAGGGCCTGGTGAAGCTGTTCTCCACCCACCCGCCCACGGCCGAGCGTGTCGCTCGTCTGGAACGGATGGCCGGTTACCGTCGCTAGGGTCGCTAAGGCGCGGTCAGGATGACGGGGCCGCCGGCGGTGACGGCGATGGTGTGCTCGAAGTGGGCGGCGCGGCTGCCGTCCGAGCTGGCGATGGCCCAGCCGTCCCCGAGGACGTATCCGTCGTCGTGGCCACCCTCGATGAGCATGGGCTCGATCGCGATGGTGAGGCCCTCGCGCAGCCGCAGGCCGCGCCGAGGCCGTCCGGTGTTGGGTACGGCCGGGTCCTCGTGCATCGACGTGCCGATGCCGTGGCCCGTACAGCCGTCGAGCAGCCCGTAGCCGGCGGCGCGCGCGACCGACTCGACGGCGTGTGAGATGTCGCCGATGCGGTTGCCCGCGGCGGCCGCCTCGATCCCGTGCCGCAGGGCCTGCCTCGTGACGTCCATCAGCCTCGTCGCGTCGGCGTCGACCGGGCCGATCGGGATCGTGATCGCGGCGTCGCCGTGGTACCCGCCCAGCTCGGCCCCGCAGTCGATCGACAGGAGGTCGCCGGGCTCGAGCGCGCGGCCGTCCGGGATGCCGTGCACGACGACGTCGTTGACGGACAGGCAGAGCGTCGCGGGATAGGGTGTGCGGGCCCAGTGCGGGTGGTAGTGCAGGAACGACGGCCGCGCCTCGTGCTCCTTGATGGAGCGGGCGGCGATCTCGTCGAGCTCCGCGAGCCGTACGCCCGGCGCCGCCGCCGCGGCGACCCGCTGCAGCGTACGGGCCACGACGCGGCCCGCCTCGCGCATCATCGTGATTTCCCGGGACGTCTTGAAGGCAACCATGGCGTAGATTTTAATACCAGGATTAGAATCTTGGACATGGTACGTACCCCCCTGACCGACGAGCAGCGCGACCGCGGCCGGGCCCTGGGCCAGGTGCTGCGGGCTGCGCGGGGGCCCCGGAGCGCCGCCGCCGTCGCCCACGAGGCGGGCATTTCACTCGACACACTGCGCAAGATCGAACGCGGCGCGATCGCTGCCCCCGCGTTCTTCACGGTCGCCGCCCTGGCCCGCGTCCTCGACCTCGATCTGGTCGCGCTGGCCCGAGACCTGATGCCGGAGGAACGCGCCCCACTGGCCGGTTAACCTCGTTCTGGCGTGGCGCGCCCCCGGCGAGGCCACCGTCTCGGGCACTGGTGGGCATGGTGCGGGTTCTTCTCGAGGAGCGGCGCGGGATTCTAGGTGAAATGGTTACACCCGCGTACTCATGAGGTTCGGTAGTTGTTGCAGAACAGGCAGGCATCAGATTGCCTGCTAAGAGAACTTTTTGGGCGCCTTCATCGTCTGAACAAATGGAGGCGCGCCGGGTCGACCATGGCGGGGAGGTTCCGGCGCGCCGTCCGCTGTCACGCGGTCGGTGAGCGTCCCCCCGGGCGAACCGGCCGCGTGACCACGTCTACCGATCTTCCGGGGGTGAACTGCCCTGGAGTCGGAGCTCCCGAACCGTGATGTAGTCGGAGCCCCCGAAGCCGTGATGTCCAAGTGTGACCGATCTATCACCCTCTGACAACCGGTTGCCCACATCGCCCGCCCCATGACGAAAGCAACCATCGTTACAGATCCTGCAACGGGTTACCGATAGTTCGTGAACTGCAGGGCCACGTCGAGGTCCTTGCCCTTGAGCAGGGCGATGACCTGCTGCAGATCGTCCTTCTTCTTCGAGCTCACCCGCAGTTCCTCGCCCTGGATTTGGGCGCGTACCCCCTTGGGCCCCTCATCGCGAATGATCTTGCTGATCTTCTTCGCGTTGTCCTGGGAGATGCCCTCCTTGAGGTCGACCCCCAGCTTGTACAGCTTGCCGGACGGCTTGGGCTCCCCGGCCTCGATCGCCTTGAGCGAGACGCCGCGCTTGACCAGCTTGTCCTTGAAGACGTCGAGCACGGCCTTGGCCCGCTCCTCGCTGTTGGCCTGGATCTCGACGGCCTGTCCGGACCACTTGATGCCCGCGTCGACGTGCCTGAAATCGAAACGGTTGGCCACCTCCTTGGCGGCCTGGTTCAGCGCGTTGTCGACCTCCTGCCGGTCGAGCTTGCTCACCACATCAAAGGAACTCTCTGACGGCACGGTCCTTGTCCTCACGGCTTGTCATGATCAGGTGGCGTACGTGGTCGAGCCCCCAGTTTGGCACTACGCACCCTTCACTGCGCGCCTTGCCAGGCTGATCGTCTCCGGGTCACGACCACTCCCGGAGTTCGCTATCCTTGCCAGTGCCGTCGCGCTAGCGACGTCACGGCGGGTTGCCCGAGCGGCCAAAGGGAACGGTCTGTAAAACCGTCGGCTCAGCCTACGTTGGTTCGAACCCAACACCCGCCACCACCACCCAGAACGGCCCCTGACCAGCATCAACGCGGTCCAGGGGCCGACTTGTTTCCGGACCGGCATAGGCAGCCAGGTGCTGCCCTTGGCCGCCGGTCGCGGGATATACGCGGGGGGTGGGGCGTTCGCGCAGGTCAGCGTGCCTATTGGAATAGATCTTTGGATATTGGGGACCTTCCGGGCGCACCGACACAGGGCAGCGGGAGGAGCGAGTGTCAT
Organism: Streptosporangiaceae bacterium; assembly: GCA_036555725.1. Lineage (GTDB taxonomy): Bacteria > Actinomycetota > Actinomycetes > Streptosporangiales > Streptosporangiaceae > CALAED01. The sequence goes on from DATBKU010000130.1 coordinate 362,985, forward strand.
GAGGTGGTTCAACCGCTCGAAGTCAAGGACTCGGACGGATCGCAAGCCGACGTGGCGGGAGCGTCGTGCCGCTGAGCGGACCGCGCGGGCCGAGGCCAGGCTGCGGGAGACCGAAGAGAAGATCCACGAGATCGCCGATGACGTCAGATCCGACCTCCACAAATCCAGCTGAGTTCGGCATGGCCGGCTCGGCCGGCCTGTCGGCGGCACTGTAAGAACCGAGCGACCTCGCGCCGGGCGTACCCCACAACCGGCGCGATCGCCGGCGCACCGCCAAATCCTGAGCACAGCTCGTCGATCAGAGTCTCCTATTGATTGGTTCAGCCCTCGTCGTCGGGTGGGTTCGGGTGGTCCCGGAGCCGACGCCGACCAACGGGGGAGAGCGCGGTATCGCGCTCGGATGAAGGCAGCGCCATGGGCGAAAACAGGCGGCGACGGTCAAGTGCTCATTACCGCCGCCCGCCGAACTGCCAGTCGTGGACCTCGATGTCGGCGTACCGGTTCTTGGTCAGGACGGCGCGTGCCGCATCCGGGTCCGGCGCCCGGATCAGCAGTGCCGTACCCAGCCAGGTGACGCCGTCGTCGGACAGCAGCGGTCCATACGCGATCACCTCGTCCCGGTCGGGCGGCGGGACAGGGTCGGCAGCCTGCCCGGAGCCGAGGCCCAGCACCAGATACCGGTTGCCTCCTTCCCGGCCGCCAGGGAAATCCCACATGGTGCGCCCCAGCACGTTCCGCCATCGGCGCAACATCACGTCGCGGTACACCCCGGCCTGGTAGTTGGGCTCTTCGAAGGCGAACGCGCGGGCCGTGGCGGGATCTGGCAGGTCGACGATGTGCACACTGCCGGTGGCCGTGTCGCTGCCCCGGTCCAAGGTCGGGCCACGGGCGATCATCTCGACCGCGAACCCGTCCATGTAGGACCAGTGCTCCTCCAGCAGCTCATCACGTAGCGCCGCGGAGCCAGGCCGGTCGCGGTGATAACAGAAGAACTCCATGCCGAGGTGCCTACCATGGCCGCGCCGAAGCGCTCTATGCCGGTCGTCCACGTCAGGGGCTTGTGGCCGAACTCCGGTAAACGTAGAGACCGCGTGGAGCCCTTCGAGGGGCTGGGCCAGGGTGTCCTGGTTAGGTGCCTTGGACGGGCTGGTAGGTGACGTAGGTGATGCCGCCCTCGAGGGTCTGGGTGTCGAGGAGCCGCAGGGGTTTCTTGTCGCTGGTTTCGCCGAAGAGGCGCTGGCCGGCCCCAAGCACGATCGGGAAGATCTTCAGCCGAAGCTCGTCGACCAGGTCGTGCTCCAGCAGCGTGCGTACGAGTTGGAAGCTTGCGGGAACGATGATTTCCCCATTGAGCTCTTGCCTCAGCTTCGAGACCTCATTGACCACATCGCCCTTAAGGACCGTCGAGTTGTGCCACTCGGGCTCGTTGAGAGTCGAGGACATGACGAACTTGGGCAGGCTGTTCAACCGGTCCGCCAACGCGCCACTTCGGGTTGGCCACCGCCCAGCGAACCACTCGAAGCTCCGCCGGCCGAACAGCATGGCCTCGGCGCCCAGCGCCTCGTCGAGTGCGAGCTTGTTGAGCTTTGGGCTGTCCTTGATCAGGCCGACCCAGCCGCCGACACGGAAGCCTTCGTCACCGGCCGGGTCCTGGATGACTCCGTCGAGCGTGACGTTTTCACTCACGACGATCTTTCCCATTGTGTTCTCCGTCTTTGTTGGTGTGCGCGACGTCGATGATGGATACACCGTGGCGTCCGGAAACTGGGCGGCTTCGCGCCGCCCAGTTCGCCCCTCGGGCGGTGTACATACAGCACGGAACGCAATATTTAGGGAGGTGGGGGCGGTCAGATCTGAGCTGGTCTCGAGGGCGCGAGCCGGGGACGGCGACGCCTTCCGAGAGCTGACCGAGCCGCATCGCCGAGAGCTGCAGGTGCATTGCTACCGGATGCTCGGCTCGGTCCAAGATGCCGAGGACGCGGTCCAGGACACCCTGCTGGCCGCCTGGCAGGGCCTTGGCGGGTACGTCGAGGAGCGCGCCTCGCTGCGCACATGGCTCTACCGGATCGCCACCAACCGGTGCCTCAATGCGCGTCGCACGGCGGCCCGCCGGCCCGCCCGGGAGTGGAACATTCCCAAGGTTGAGCCGCCCGAGCCGAGCCGGCTCGGTGAGATCGTGTGGCTCGAGCCCTATCCCGACACCCTGCTCGAGGGCGCGATCGACGTGCCGCCCGGCCCGGAGGCCCGTCTCGAGCAGACCGAAGCCGTCTCGCTGGCCTTCGTGACCGCTCTGCAGGCCTTGCCGCCCCGCCAGGTCGCCGTCCTTGTCTTGCGTGACGTCCTCGGATTCCATGCCGGCGAGGTGGCCGACATGCTGGACTCGACCGTCGATTCGGTCAACAGCGCGCTCAAGCGGGCGCGCGCCGGCCTGCGGCGCCACCGCCGGCCGGCCGCCGACCGCGAACCGCCGCCCGGCTCCGGCTCACCCGCGGAGGAGGCGATTGTGGCGAGGTTCGCCCGCGCGTGGGAGTCCGCCGATCTCAACACGCTGGTGGCCCTGCTGACCGACGACGTGTTCATCTCGATGCCGCCGATGCCCTTCGAATACGAGGGCCGAGACGTCGTGGCACGCTTCTGCGCCGGCCTGTTCGACGCGGGCCGCAGGTTCGACCTCGTACCCACGCGAGCCAACGGCCAGCCGGCGTTCGGCGCCTACCTGCACGCTCCCACCGGCATCCGCCACGGGACCGGCCTGTACGTTCTCACTCTCACCGGCGACCGGATCGGCGCGATGACTCGCTTCGACAACAGTGTGCTTCCTTGGTTCGGGCTCCCTCGATCGCTCCCGAGCCGATAGCAGCCGTCCAGACGGAATGGTGGCCGCGGCGGTTGCGTTCGAACCGGTAATCCCCCGGGGGATGCCGGTGCCGAATGGCGAAAGGGCACCATCGCCTACGTGACTGAGGAGTTCGGTGAGCGGGCAGCCGATCGGCGGCAGGCCGGAGTGGGTCAGGTGGCCGCGCGTCGGCGGGGCACCGCGTCGGGAGCTGAGATCGCTGGTCGTGGGCGACTACACGGGATTCTCGGCGGCGACCGCGCCGCGGCATCTTCGGCTCGCCGCGACCACGTCCGTCCCGTTGATCATAAAGATCCGCGACTCGGCGCATCGGCCGCCGGGCTTCGTCCATGGGGTGCATGGTTCCTATTCGGTGATGGACGGCGAGTGCGCGCCGGAGTACCTCGAAGTACGGCTGGCGCCGTTGGGGGCGTACGTCCTGCTGGGCGGCGTACCAATGGACGAATTGAGCGGGCATCTCGTCGACGCGGTTGCGTTGTTCGGATCGTCGGGCCGGCGGCTGGGAGAAAGAATTCGGGCCGAATCCACGTGGCGGCGCCGGTTCGACATCGTGGAGGAATTCCTGCTGCGCCGCCTGGAGGCCGGGCCGCGGCCGTCGCCCGAGGTGGCGTGGGCGTGGCGGCGGCTGGTCACCTCCGGCGGCACCGTTGCGATCCGGCAGGTCGCCGCCGACGTGGGCTGGAGCCACAAGCACCTGATCACCAAGTTCAAGCGGGAGGTCGGTCTGCCGCCGAAGACGGCGGCCCGGCTCGTCCGGTTTGAGCGGCTCATGGAGCGGCTGGACGAGCATCTACCACCGCGCTGGGAACAGGTCGCGGTCGACGGCGGGTACGCCGACCAGGCGCATTTGATCCGGGAATTCCGCGAGTTCACCGGAACCACGCCCACCGCGTTCTGGGACAGTGCCCGCGCATCGGGCCGCGTCGCGTAAGGGTGGTTAAGTCCGTTCAAGACTCGGCACCATGCTCCGCCCTACCGTTGCCAAGACCACGGCAAACGCAAAGGGGGATTTCGTGATGAGTGCACGGAGCGGGCCGTTCTGGGACGGCGTATCAGGTCGCGCGCCGATGCCGCCGGCGGCGAAAACTCTGGGACTCGAATTCATCGACGCGGACGTCGACAACGGCACGATCGAATTGGCCTTCACGGCGACCGAGGCCTTTGTCAACCCGCTGGGCAACGTGCTCGGGGCCTTCCTCGCCGCGATGTTGTACGACACGGTCGGTCCAGCGCTGCTTGCCACGCTGGAGCCCGACCAGTTCCAGTCGACGATCGAGCTCAAGGCGAACTTCCTGCGCCCCGTCCGGCCGGGCCGGATCACTGGCAAGGGGCGCGTTGTGCACCGGAACGGCGACCTGGCCTACCTGGAAGCCTCGCTGAGCGACTCCGCCGGGGTGATCGTCTCGACCGCGACCGCGACCGCACGCGTGATCGACATGGACGCGGCGGCCAACGCGGTGTGATCTCGGCGCCCATCGGCGGCCGAAGAAGCGTTGCAAGGGGAAGGCTTTCGCAAGAGCCTTGACTGGCGGTTGTCAGGGGGATCACTATCCACCCGAAACCCTCCGGCACAAGCCCCAGTCGTAGCGGCTCCGGCGGGTGTGGTGGTGATCGGATTGCGGTCTGTCGGCACACCTTCCGCCCGCCGGCGGCTGTCCCTGCTGGCCGCACTGGCGCTGTTCACAACAATGAGCCTCGTAGCCACGGGCCACACCCAGGCCCGGGCGGCGACGACCATCACGATCAACGGCAACGCCGCCGGCCGTACGTTCGACGGGGTCGGCGCGATCAGCGGCGGCGGGGGCAACAGCCGGCTGCTGATCGACTACCCGGAACCGCAGCGTGCCCAGATCCTCGACTATCTCTTCCGGCCCGGGTACGGCGCGGCCATGCAGATCCTCAAGGTCGAGGTCGGCGGCGACACCAACTCGACCAGTGGCGCCGAACCGAGCCATCGGCACACTGCGAGCGACCTCAACTGCGGCCGGGGGTACGAGTGGTGGCTGATGGAGCAGGCCAAGGCGCGCAACCCGAACATCAAGCTGGCCGCGCTCGCCTGGGGCGCGCCGGGGTGGATCGGCAACGGCAACTTCTGGTCCACCGACATGATCAACTATCTGGTGGCCTGGCTGGACTGCGCGAAGAACAGCCACGGCCTCACCATCGACTACCTCGGCGGCTGGAACGAGCGCGGGCACGACAAGGGCTGGTACGAGAACCTCAAGTCGACGCTGGTCAGCCGGGGGTACGGCAACGTCAAGGTGGTCGCCGACGACACCAGCTGGGCGGTGGCCGACGACGCGGCCGGCGACGCGACGTTCCGGGCGGCCGTCGACATCCTCGGCTCGCACTATGTCTGCGGCTACCGCAGCGCGCAGACCAACTGCCCCAGCTCGGCCAACGCCCTGGCGACCGGCAAGACGCTGTGGGCCAGCGAGAACGGCTCCGACGACTACAACGCGGGCGCGATCAACCTGGCCCGCGGCATCAACCGCGACTACATCGACGGCAAGATGACCGCGTACATTAACTGGCCGGTCATCGCCGCGATCCAGCCCAACATCCCGTTCCCCACGATGGGCGTCGCGGTGGCCGCGCAGCCGTGGTCCGGGACGTACTCCATCGGCAAGAACGCCTGGGTAATGGCGCACACGACGCAGTTCACCGCGCCGGGCTGGCGCTACCTCGACACGGCGTCCGGTTACCTGGGCGGCAACCGAGCCAATGGCAGCTACGTGACGCTCCGCTCGCCGAACACCGGCGACTACAGCACGGTCATCGAGACCATGGACGCCACCGCCGCGCAGAGCTTCACCGCGACCGTGACCGGCGGCCTGTCCACCGGTGCCGTCCACGTGTGGTCCACCCGGGTCGGCTCCAACAGCACCAGCGACTTCTTCGTCCACTCCGCCGACATCACGCCGTCCGGCGGCACCTTCACCCTCACCCTGCAGCCCGGGTTCGTGTACACGCTGAGCACCACCACCGGGCAAGGGAAGGGCACCGCGACCGGCCCGCCCGCCGCACCGCTCCCCCTGCCGTACACCGACAACTTCGACGGGTACGCAACCGGTACCGAGGCGCGCTACCTGCAGGACCAGCAGGGTGCCTTCGAGGTCACGACCTGCGGCGCGGGCCGGGCCGGACGCTGCGTACGGCAGATGTCCCCGCGCGCGCCGATCACTTGGGACGCGCTGAGCGACCCGTACGCCCTGATCGGCGACCTCGGCTGGGCCAACTACAAGGTGTCCAGCGACGTCCTGCTGGAGCAGGCCGGGTACGCCGAGGTGATCGGCCGGGCCACCTGGCAGCACTCGTTCGGCCCCGCCGGGCTCGACGCGTACTACCTGCGGGCCAGTAACACCGGCGCCTGGCAGCTGCTGCGCAACGACACCAACAACGCGATGACGACGCTGCGCAGCGGCACCGTCGCCGCATGGGGCACCGGCAGCTGGCACACCCTCGGGCTGACCTTCTCCGGCAGCACGATCACCGCGCAGATCGACGGCACGACCGTGGCCACCCTCACCGACACGAGCTGGAGCGTCGGGCAGGTGGGCGTCGGCACCAGCCAGACCCAGACCGCGCAGTTCGACAACCTGAGCGTGACCGCGGTCTCCGGCCCGCCGCCCCCGACATCCGGACGGCTCGTCGGGGTCGGCTCCGGTCGCTGCCTCGACGTCCCGAACCAGTCACAGACCAACGGCACGCAGACCGTTATCTGGGACTGCAACGGCGGCGCCAATCAGCAGTGGACCCAGCTGTCCAACGGAGCCCTGCAGGTGTACGGGACGAAGTGCCTCGACGTGCAGAACCACAGCACGTCGCCCGGCGGGGTCGTCGCCATCTGGGACTGTACGGGCGGCGCGAACCAGCGGTGGACGGTCAACACCGACGGCACGATCGTCGGCGTCGAATCGGGGCTCTGCCTCGACGTCACCGGAGCCGGTACCGCCAACGGCACCAAGGTCGAGACCTGGACCTGCAACGGCGGCGGCAACCAGCGCTGGACCCGGTAAGCCGCCTTGACCCGCAGGGGACACAGGTCAGACTCGAAGACGCATGGTCCTTGGTTTTCCCTTACTCCGGAAACAGAGGAGGACGACCGATGCGTCGTCGTTCAGTGCTCAACATGCTGAAACCGGCCATGGTGCCATTCGTGGTCATCGCCATGGTGACGGCCTTGACGGGGTCGGCGGCGGCCGCCGCGAAGCGTACCGATCTGATCGTCTTGCCGGGGGCGACCTCGGCGGAGGGCATCGCCGCCGGCCGAGGCACCACCTTCTACGCGGGGGATCTCTTTGCCGGCGACATCTTCCGCGGCGACATCAAGCGCGGCACGGCCGAGCCGTTCATCGACGCGCCGGCCGGCCGCATGGCGGTCGGCATGAAGGCGGACGTCCGCGACGGGCTGCTCTTCGTCGCCGGTGGCAGCGGACATCTGTACGTGTACGACCTGCGCACCAAGGCCACCGTGGCCGATTACACGGTCGGCGACCCGGCCACGTCGTTCGTCAATGATGTGGCCCTCACCAAGCGCGGCGCCTGGTTCACCGACTCGCTGCAGCCGCAGCTGTACTTCGTGCCGCTCGATCGACACGGGCACCCGGGGACGCTGCGCGTGCTGACGCTCAGCGGGCCCGCGGCGACGCACACCGGGGGGTTCGATCTGAACGGCATCCAGGCGACGCCCGACGGAAAGACGCTGCTGGTGGCGCACACCGGCAATAACGCGATCTACAAGGTCGACCCGGCGACCGGGGCCAGCACGCACGTCGTCGACATCACCGGGCCCGACGGCATGGTGCTCCGGGGCCACCTACTGTGGGTCGTCCACACGAACATGGTGACCCGCCTGCGGCTGAGCCCCGGCCTGAACTCCGCCGTCGTCGAGGAGGACATCAACAGCAACCTGTTCGAGACGCCGTCGACCGCCGCCCTCTTCGGCCATGTGCTCGGCGTGGTGAACGCCAAGTTCGATACGGGCAACCCACCCACGGCCGACCAGTACGAGGTGGTCGTCGTCCACGCATAAGCGAATAAGTCGTACGAAATCAGGGCTCAGGGCCAGCGGATCGTCGCGCCCTCCGCCGGGACGTGGTACGGGATATACGCGACCGTGGTGTAGCCGTCGTCGTGGCAGTCTCTGCAGAGGTACGTACGGTGGCCGCGCAGGCCGTGGCCGCGCTCGAGACACGGCGGACACTGGCACGGCGACCAGCCCACGATCGTCTGGCCCGCCCGCAGCTCGTGCCCCCGGGGACACACCTCGGGGGCACGCTCCACGCTCCGCTCCTTGATGGTTGTCATGGCCGCGGCACCCCTTCCGCTTCTCCACCAACGCTACGCCGTACGCGCCGATGTTCGGGAGGGGAGAATCGAATTTCTTCGCGAACGACCTGTAAGCGGGACGGACCGGTTCGAATGCGGTTCTAGAATGCGGTACGACTCGATGGGTCCGGCGGACAGGAGACACAGATGGACGCGCAGGACTTCGGCGACGTGCTGGCGGCCGTCCGAGCGTTCGTACGGGACCAGGTGATCCCGCGCGAGGACGAGATCGAGGAAACCGACGAGATCCCGGCCGACCTGCGCGAGACCGCCAAGCGCATGGGCCTGTTCGGCTACGCGCTCCCGGAGGCGTACGGCGGGCTCGGCCTCAACCTGAGTGAAGAGGTACGGCTGGCGTTCGAGCTCGGATACGCCTGTCCCGCCTTCCGGTCGATGTTCGGTACCAGCAACGGCATCGCCGGCCAGGTGCTCGTCAACTCGGGCACGCCCGAACAGCGGGACGCCTGGCTGCCCAGGCTGGCCGGCGGCGAGGTCGTCGGCGCGTTCGCGCTCACCGAGGCCGAGGCGGGCTCGGACCCGAGCACTCTGACCACGACGGCGACCAAAGACGGCGACGACTACATCATCAGCGGCGCGAAGCGGTTCATCACGAACGCGCCCGAGGCCGACGTGTTCATGGTCTTCGCCCGTACGGGCGGGTCCGGCTCCCGCGGGATCTCCACGTTCCTCGTCGAGAAGGGCAGCCCGGGCCTGAAGGTCGGCCCGCCCGACGTCAAGATGGGGCAGCGCGGCGCGCACACCGCGGAGGTCTTCTTCGACGGCGTCCGCGTGCCCGCGGCCAACCTGATCGGCGCGGAGGGCTCCGGCTTCCGTACGGCCATGGCCTCGCTCGCGCACGGCCGGGTGAGCATCGCCGCGGTCTGCGTCGGGCTCGCCCAGCGGCTGCTCGACGAGACGGTCCAGTACGCCAGGGACCGATCGCAGGGCGGCCACAAGATCGGCGAGTACCAGTTGGTGCAGGGCCTGATCGCCGATTCCCAGACCGAGCTGTACGCCGGCCGCGCGATGGTGCTCGAGGCCGCCCGGGCCTACGACGCGGGCGAGGACACCAAGCTCGGCCCGTCCTGCGCGAAGTACTTCTGCTCGGAGATGCTCGGCCGGGTCGCCGACCGGGCCGTCCAGGTCTTCGGCGGCATGGGCTACATGCGGGGCGTGCCGGTCGAGCGGTTCTACCGGGACGCGCGGCTGTTCCGCATCTACGAGGGCACCAGCCAGATCCAGCAGCTCGTCATCGCCCGCCGCCTGCTCAGCGCGTAACCCGTTTCGCATCGGGGGCCGAGGTTGGGTATGGTTACCTCGCGCTTCGAACCCGGCCCCGTTAGCTCAGTCGGCAGAGCGTCTCCATGGTAAGGAGAAGGTCTACGGTTCGATTCCGTAACGGGGCTCCAGTATTCTGGCAATCCGATCGTTCACCCGATCGCCGCTCGGCGGAGTAGCTCAGTCAGGCAGAGCAAGCGGCTCATAATCGCTGTGTCGCCGGTTCAAGTCCGGCCTCCGCTACTACCTGGCCGTACGCCTTCCGACGTACGGCGAGGTAGGTTGTCCATTTCCCTAGCCAAGAAAGGCACTCCCTCGTGGCTGCCACCGACGTACGGCCGAAGATCACGCTGGCCTGCCAGGAGTGCAAGCACCGCAACTACATCACGCGGAAGAACCGGCGTAACGACCCCGACCGGCTCGAACTGAAGAAGTACTGCCCCAACTGTAGGTGCCATCGTCCCCACCGCGAGACCCGCTGAGCTGGAAGCAGTACTGCCCCGCTGTGCTGGTCGGGTTGGGCAGGTGCCATCGCCCCCACTGCGAGACCCGCTAGGCCCAAGGCCGCCCGGGACGACTGAACGTCGTTCTGTTACGGTCTCGTCATGCCACTGAACCGGGACTACATCGGGCACACGTTCCCCCCCACGGAGCCGTACGAGGTCAGCCGGGTCAAGATCCGGGAGTTCGCCGACGCGATCGGCGACGCCAACCCCGTCTACCGAGACCGGGAGGCCGCGAAGGCCGCCGGTCATCCCGACGTGGTGGCGCCGCCGACCTTTCCGATCGTCTTCACAATGGGCGGTGCGGCACTCGCGGGCGCGGACCTCGGGGTGAACTACGCCATGGTCGTCCACGGCGAGCAGCGGTTCGAGTACACCCGTCCCGTCCGCGCCGGCGACACCGTGGTCTGCCAATCGACGATCAACGACATCCGCGCGGCCGGGCGCAATGAGCTGATGACGATCCAGACCGAGGTCAAGACCGTCGAGGGCGAGCACGTCTGCACTGCGTACAACACCCTCGTGGAGCGGGGAGGCGCGGCATGAGCGCGCGGATCAAGTACGACGAGGTCGAGGTCGGCGCCGAGATCCCCGCGCAGACCTACCCGATCGACCGGGGCAACCTGGTGCGGTACGCCGGGGCGTCGGGCGACTTCAACCCGATCCACTGGCGCGAGAGCTTCGCCAAGGCCGTCGGCCTGCCCGACGTGATCGCGCACGGCATGTTCACCATGGCCGAGGCGGGCCGGTACATCACCGACTGGGTCGGCGACCCCGGTGCCCTGGTCGACTACGGCGTCCGGTTCTCCGGCATGGTCGTCGTGCCCGACGAGGGCGGCAACGAGCTCGAGGTCAGCGGCGTCGTCGAGCAGAAGCTCGACGACAACAAGGTCGTGGTCGCACTGACCGCCCGCGCACAGGGCGAGAAGGTGCTCACGCGGGCCAAGGCGACGGTCCGGCTCGCCTAACCTGTGGTGGTGCTCGCTGAACAGGTAACGCTCGCCGCGTACACGACCCTGCGGCTCGGCGGCCCGGCACGCCGCTTCGTCGAGGCGGCCACCACCGAGGAACTGGTCGGCGAGATCCGCGCGGCCGACCGGCGCGGCCAGCCCGTGCTGGTGCTCGGCGGCGGCAGCAACCTGGTCATCTCCGACGACGGCTTCGCCGGTACGGTCGTGCACGTCGCCACGCGCGGCGTCGACCTGCTGGGCAAGGGGGTGCTGCGGGCTCAGGCGGGTGAGGACTGGGAGCCGTTCGTCGAACGCTGCGTCGACGACGGGCTGGCCGGGGTCGAGTGCCTATCCGGCATCCCCGGTCGCCTCGGCGCCACCCCCATCCAGAACGTCGGCGCCTATGGACAGGACGTCAGCGAGACGATCACCGAGGTCCGGCTGTACGACCGTACGGCCGGCTCGATCGTCACCCTCGACCGCGAGGCGTGCGGGTTCACCTACCGCAACAGCGTCTTCAAGGGCTCGGACCGGTACGTCGTGCTCGCCGTCACCTTCGCCCTGGAGGAGTCGGGCGAATCGGCGCCGATCCGGTACGCCGAGCTGGCCCGCGCCCTCGGCGTCGAGGTCGGCGCCCGTGTGCCGCTCAAGGACGCCCGCGATGCCGTACTGGAGCTGCGCCGCGGCAAGGGCATGGTCATCGACCCAGCCGACCCCGACACGCGCAGCGCCGGCTCGTTCTTCACCAACCCGATCCTCGACTCCGATCAGCTCACCGGCCTGGAGAAACGCGTCGCCGAGCGGCTCGGCCCGGACGCCCGCTTCCCGCGCTACGCCGAGGCCGGCGGCCGCACGAAGACCTCCGCGGCCTGGTTGATCGAACGCGCCGGCTTTGCGAAGGGCCACCGCCGCGGGCCGGTACGGATATCCACGAAGCACACCCTCGCGCTGACCAACCCCGACTCGGCGCGCACCGCCGATCTCCTGGAGCTGGCCAGGGAGGTACGCGACGGAGTACGCGCCGCCTTCGGGGTCGAGTTGGTCAACGAGCCGGTCTTCGTCGGCGTCCACCTCTGACGCCCGGCCCGCCCGCCCGCGCCTCCGGCCCAGCCCGTCCAGCGCCTCGCCGCCGTTGCGCCTCGCCGAGCCGCGCCCACGGCTCAGCCCGTACGGCGCCGCGCCGCCCCGCCCGCGGCCCGGCGCGTACGCCGGCCTGGACCGGGCGGGTCACATCGCCGCCCGAGTCTTGACCAGGCCTTCACGGTAGCCCGAGATCGACGGGCGCCAGCCCAGCTCGGCCTTGGCCTTCTCGGTCGACAGCCGCATCGTCGTCTTGGTCATGAGCGAGCCCGCCAGCGGCGCCACCATCCGGACCAGCCAGCCGGGCGCCGTCCGCGGTTGCGGCACGTCGAAGACGCGGGCCAGCTCGGCGATCATGTCTATCCATGTCGCCGCCTCGTCGTCGGCGATGTTGTACGCCTCGCCGCCGCGGCCTTTCGTCAGTGCCGCTACCGTGGCCGTCGCCGCGTCCTCGATGTAGATCCAGGGGGCGATCCCGCCGCGCGCGACCGGCAGCCGCCGCTTGCGCAGTGCGTCGAGCATGCCCTCGACCGACCCCGGCCCGTAGAAGCTGCCGTAGCGCAGCGAGATGCCCTCGATGCCGCCGGCCGTGAAGATCAGCTCCTCCGACCGCCTCATCGCCTCCACGGTCTTGCGGAACGGTCCTTCGGCCGCCCCGAACGGAACGTCCTCGGTCAGCGGCTTCGTCCCGTGGTCGTAGTAGCCGTACCCACCGAAGTAGGCCTGGCTGACGAACCGATGGGCGCCTACGGCCCGTGCGGCGACCAGCAGGTTGGCCGTGCCCTCGGTGCGCAGCGCGTTGGTGGTCGCCATCAGGCCTTCGCGCGTCGGCACCTTCTTCAGCGCGGTCAGCTGGCTTATCACGGCGTCGGCGGCGAGGCCGTCGACGGCGGCGAGCAGGGCCGTACGGTCCATGGCGTCGGCCACGACCGTAGTCGCGCCGGGAACCTCGCGATTCGAGCGGGACAGGGCGTACACCTCGTGCCCCTCGTCGGTCAGCTTGCGTACGAGCGGACGGCCGATCGCGCCGGTCGCGCCCGCCACGAGAACCTTCATCACGGTCTCCTCTTCTTGGTTTCTCGCCCTTCACGACGGGCGGCGCGCCCGCGGTGTGACGTGCCGTACGTCACACCCGACCCCGAGTGTGACGTGATCTACATGCCCGGCCGCATTACTCATGACCGGCACTTTTGGTAGCGTTGATCACGTCGAAGGGGAGTAGTCCCAATCGCGTGGGTCGACATGCTGGCGGGCTGTCCCGCCCGGCCCCGAGAGCCCGGCCGGTAGCGCATAACGGTTTGGGCGGACGAGACCTTCGGCCTGGCTGAACATGCCCGGGCCGAGGTCGCGAACCCCACCTCCGCTCGGAGATACGAGCGGAAGGACACCTGTGTCGGCATTGATCCTCAGCCTCGCCGTGATCTTCGTGGCTGAGCTTGGCGACAAGAGCCAGCTCATGGCCATGACCTTCGCGACACGCTTTCGTGCACTTCCGGTGCTGGCCGGCATCACCGCCGCCACCGCGGTTGTGCACCTGGCGAGCGTGCTGCTGGGGGCCGTGCTGGGCGCGGCACTGCCGACCGGGCCGATCTCGATCCTCGGCGGGCTGGCGTTCCTCGGCTTCGCGCTGTGGACGCTGCGCGGCGACGAGCTGACCCCCGAGGAGCGGCGGCGGGCCGCCGCGTCGTCGCGAGCGGCGATGATCGCCGTGGGTACCGCGTTCTTCCTCGCCGAGCTGGGTGACAAGACGATGCTGGCCACGGTCACGCTGGCCGCCGGCCATGGTGGGGTGGCCGGCCTGATCGGGGTCTGGATTGGCTCGACCGTCGGCATGGTGGCGGCGGATGCTCTGGCCATCGCCATCGGACAGGCGCTGGGCCGGCGGCTCCCGGAACGACTCATCAGGTTCGCCGCCACGGCGGCCTTCGTGATCTTCGGCGTCATCCTCATCGTCGACGGGGTCCACATCATCCTCGCCTAACGGGACCTAATGGGAGCTGCCGGGCCCGTCCGAAAGAGCTGGTCACGCGGGCCGGGCGAGCCAGGCGTCGATGTCGTCGAGCAATTCCTTCTGGACGGCCTCTGGGGCGGCCGAGCCGCGGACGGAGGTGCGGGCCAACTCCGCCAGCTCGGCGTCGGTGCAGTCCTGCGCCGTACGCGCCAGCTCGTACTGCCGTACCAGCCGCGCCCCGAACAGCAGCGGGTCGTCGGCGCCCAGCGCGATCTGCACCCCGGCGTCGAACAGCCGCCGCAACGGCACGTCGCGCGCCGTGGGGAAGACCCCGAGGCTCACGTTGGAGGCCGGGCAGACCTCGAGCGGCACACCCCGGGCGGCGAGCGTCTCCACGAGGGCGGCGTCGCCGGCCGCGTGCACGCCATGCCCGATCCGGTCCGCGCCGAGCGCGTCGAGGCAGGCCCGCACGCTGGCCGGGCCGAGTAGCTCGCCGCCGTGCGGCAGGGACAGCAGGCCGCCGCGCTTGGCGATCCGGAACGCGCCGTCGAAGTCGAGTGCCCGGCCGCGCCGCTCGTCGTTGGACAGGCCGAACCCGACGACGCCGGCATCGGTGTACCGGACCGCGAGCCGGGCCAGAGTCTTGGCGTCGAGCGGATGCTTCGTACGGTTCGCGGCGATGATCACGCCGATGCCCACCCCGGTCGCCGCCGCGGCCGAGCGGGCGGCGTCCAGCACCAGCTCCACCGTGGGGGTGAGCCCGCCGAACCGCCCGGCGTAACCCATGGGATCGACTTGGATCTCCAGCCACCTCGACCCCTCGGCGGCCTCGTCCGCCGCCGTCTCGTACAACAGCCGCCGCAGATCTCCGGGCTCGCGCAGTACCGAACGCGCGATGTCGTACAACCGCTGGAACCGGAACCACCCGCGCTCGTCCGTCGCGCGCAGCCGCGGCGGCCAGTCGTCGACCAGTGCGTCCGGCAGGTGTACGCGGTACTTGCGAGCGAGCTCGACCAGCGTGCTGTGCCGCATCGCACCCGTGAAGTGCAGATGCAGGTGGGCCTTCGGGAGCGCGACGAGCGGACGAACCATGACGCCATGGTGCCGGACGACGGCCGCGGGTACCCGCCGCACCCTGAGCCCGCATAAGTTTCCGCAGCTCATCGAACACGCCGTACAAGACTGCCAGTCCACTAAAGAAATTCGGAACTTCCATGCAACCCTCCGCCGGGGTCGCGCGTAACTGAGGGGCGCGAGAGTTCACAAGGGAAGAAGGGATAGACGGATGATCACCCTCAAGGCGGTGCTCGTGGGTTCGTCGTGCATCGGCGCGCTCGCCATCGGCGGCGTCACCTACGCGACGGTCGCGAACCCGCACGCCGGACTGCGCTCGGACGAGGCGAAGCTGCCCGCAGCCCAGGCTCCGGCCGCGCCCGCGCTGCCGGCACCACCCAAGTGCCTGCCGCAGCAGGGCGCGCCCGCCCTTCCCGAGCCCGGCCAAGCGGGCCAGGCCGCGCGGCAGCAGGTGAGCAACGCGCAGCAGCAGGCCGGCAGCGCCGCCGGCAAGGTGCGGCAGGAGGCCGGTAACGCGGCGAGCAACGCGCAGCAGCAGGCGGGCAGCGCCGCCGGCAAGGTGCGGCAGGAGGCCGGCGACGTCCGGAACGCGCCGGTGACCCAGCCGCGCACCCTGCCGAAGAACGTCGCCAAGCCCGGCGTTCCCGGGACCGACTGCCTCGATGGCGTGAAGAACGCCGCGCCCGCCGAGCCCGCCGCCCCGGCCAAGCCCGAGGCGCCGCAGCTGCCGCAGCCCGCGGTCCCGTCCTGCGACTCCGTGCAGCCGGCCGTGCCCGCCGGCAGCCCGCTCGAGCGGTCGGTCATCCTGTCCCGCGGCCTCGGCCACGCGACCAAGCAGGTCAGCGTCGTCACATACAAGTCGCAGAAGCTCTGCGCGGTCACCCAGAAGTGGGTCGGCAACGCCGGTCAGTGGCTGAAGATCGAGCGCATCAAGACTCCGGCGTACTTCGGCGTCGACCAGGCGCGTGAGGCGCTGCGGCTGCCCGAGGGCGGCGCGCCGACGACGGTGAGCGGCCAGCGCGGCCTGACCACTCCGCTGGGCGGCGCGGTGCTGTGGTACGACCCGGAGGGCTTCGCCATGTACCTGTCCGGGAGCCCGGCCTACATGACGCAACTCCAGGACGTGGCGGCCAAGGTTCAGCAGGCCGCTCGATAGATGCCGGTACGGGTGGCTCCTGCGCGGGGGGCCACCCGTACCCGGTAGGTTGCAGCCCCGCAGCCCGACTCACACAGCCGAACGGGAGCACCTTGAGGCGCCGAGATGATGAGTCCTTCGTCGAGTTCGTGGCGGAGCGAGGAACGGCACTGCTGCGGACCGCCTCCCTGCTGTGCGCCAGCCGGGTCGATGCCGAGGACATCCTGCAGACCGCTTTGGAGAAGGCCTACCGGCATTGGCCGCGGCTGAGCACGGAATCGGACCCCGAGCCGTACGTGCGCCGAATCCTGGTGAACCTCACGATCAGCCGGGCCCGCCGCTGGCGGATCCTGCGGGAGGTCAACATGTCCAGCCCGCCGGAGGTGCCGGCCATCTCCGAGACGCACACCGTCGAGTTGCGCGGCGTGCTGATGGACGAGCTGCGGCGCCTCGGCCCCCGGCAGCGGGCGGTGATCGTGCTGCGGTACTGGGAGGACCAGTCCGAGAGCGAAACGGCCCGGATCCTCGGTTGCTCGATCGGCACCGTCAAGAGCCAGGCCGCCCGCGGGCTGGCCCGGCTCCGCGAACGACTGGAGGCCGACTCCGGCGACGGGCCTACGCCGGGAGCTTCTCCGAAAGGGACGGGAGTCGGCACAGAAGGCTCGGCGGCCGACCTACGGGGAGCCTCGTTCGGCGACGGACGGCCGGTAAGCCGGTCGGCGAGGAGCAGGCAGGCAGGGGGCCGGCACCGAAGCGTGCCGGCACGGGGATGACCGGCGGAGGGGATACGAATGGACCTAGAGAATGAGCTGAGACGGGCGATGGCCGACCATGTCGACGGCGTATCGGCACCGGACTCGCTCGCCGCGGACGCCCAGCGCGGCTACCGCAAGAAAGTACGCGTGCGGATGGCGGTCGTCTCCGCGGCCGCCCTGGCCGTCGTCTTCGCCGCGGGAATGCCCGCCTACCACGCCTTTCGCCCCGAGCCCGTGGGAGCAGAGAAAAGCACGCCGCGACAGGCCCCGGCAGGCGCCCCGGCCCCGCCGACGCGGAAGCCGGTCGAGGAAACGGGCAGCCCGTCGCTAGGTCGGCGCGCCACGCCGATCGTGCCGCCGGCCGAGGCGGCGCCGGCGTCGCCGGGCCGGAAGGGGCACGGCGGGGTGGGCATCCGCTCGCTGCTGACGTACCTGCCGCCCGGGATGCGGCCGTCGGGCTCATGCACATCGAGCCACGCCGGCAGCCGGACCATCACGATCTGCCGATGGACCGGCTCGGGCAAGCTCATCGAGCTCCGGCTGGTCCGCGGCCACGCGTTCGGCGGCCCGGCCGATCTCGGTTACATGCCGCCGGTGGCGACCATGGTCCGGGTCCACGACCAGCCGGCGATCCGCGGCGACTGGCCGGACTACGGCAGCCAGGTGTCGTGGGTCGAACGGCCCGACATCGGCGTCTGGGTGGGGGTGGGCCCGACGTTGGACGACCAGCTGATGCGAATAGCCGAGGGCGTGCGGGTCCCCTCCTGAATCGGTCCCAGCCTCCGACCCGGACCGACAGCCCGCATCAGCCCCGCCCGGCCGCAGGGACCTCCGTTCGCCGTAACCGGTGGGCGGCGCGGAGGTCTCTGCGGCCCTTTCTTTGCTACGGGGCCTATATATAAGGGACGCGCCTCATCCGAGAAACGTCCGCACGAAGGTCTCGTGCGGACGTCTCGTGCGGACGCGCCCACAGCGGCCGGGGCGTCAGCTCGCCTCGGAGAGCAGCTTGGCGACGCGGCCCACGCCTTCGGCGAGGTCTTCGTCGCCGAGCGCGTACGACAGCCGGAAGTAGCCGGGCGTGCCGAATGCCTCGCCCGGCACCAGGGCCACCTCGGCCTCCTCCAGGATCACCTCGGCGAGCTCCACCGAGGTCCGCGGCCGACGGCCGCGCAGCTCCTTGCCGAGCAGGGCCTTCACCGACGGGTACGCGTAGAAGGCGCCCTTCGGCTCGGGGCAGACCACGCCGGGGATCTCGTTGAGCATCCGGACGATCGTCTGCCGCCGCCGGTCGAAGGCGGTGCGCATCTCGGCGACGGCCGACAGGTCGCCGGAGACGGCCGCGAGGGCCGCCGCCTGCGCGATGTTGCACACGTTGGACGTGGCGTGCGACTGGAGGTTCTGCGCCGCCTTGACCACGTCGTGCGGGCCGATCAGCCAGCCCACCCGCCAGCCCGTCATGGCATAGGTCTTGGCCACCCCGTTGACCACGATCGTGCGGTCGGCCAGCGACGGCACCTCGACCGGCATCGAGGAGAACTCGGCGCCGCCGTACACCAAGTGCTCGTAGATCTCGTCGGTGACAACCCACAGCCCCCGTTCATCGGCCCAGCGCCCGATCGCCGCCACCTGCTCGCGCGTGTAGACCGCGCCGGTCGGGTTGGACGGCGAGACGAACAACAGCACCTTCGTACGATCGGTGCGCGCGGCCTCGAGCTGCTCGATGGTGGCCAGGTAACCGGTGGACTCATCGGTCGGCACGTCGACCGGAACTCCGCCGGCCAGCTTGATCGACTCCGGATAGGTGGTCCAGTACGGTGTCGGCACCAGCACCTCGTCACCCGGGTCGAGCAGCGCCGCGAACGCCTCGTACACGGCCTGCTTGCCGCCGTTGGTGATCAGCACCTGCGCCGCGTCGACCTCGTAGCCGGAGTCGCGCCGGGTCTTCTGGGCGACCGCGGTGCGCACCTCGGGCAGCCCGCCCGCCGGGGTGTACTTGTGGAACTTCGGCACGCGGCACGCTTCGATCGCCGCCGCCACGATGTAATCGGGGGTGGGGAAGTCGGGCTCGCCCGCACCGAACCCGATGACCGGCCGGCCCGCGGCTTTCAGGGCCTTGGCCTTGGCGTCGACGGCCAGCGTGGCGGACTCGGAGATGGCGGCGATGCGCGCGGAGATTCGGCTCATGGTGTCATCGTCGCAGATCGTGACCGGCGAGTTCACGCGGATAAGCCCGCGCCCGGCCACCGGCCCCGGGTGCCTCGGCGGCGCCGGAAACGGCCTGGTATCGGGCTGGTTCGACGTTCAGGCTGTTCGCCACGTACACTCCTTCTCCTAGTGATGCGTTGTCCGGCCGCGGCGGCTACCGTGGACGGCGAAGAGTCACGCGCTTAGGGCAGTAGCTCAATTGGCCAGAGTCCCGGTCTCCAAAACCGGTGGTTGGGGGTTCGAGTCCCTCCTGCCCTGCGAGTGCGGTACGCGCACGATGTCATGTGTCTGAGCGTGAGCACGTTCGAGACCGCGCAGCGGTGGACACGACCGATGAAGTGAACGGCGGCACAGATGGCGACTGGGACCGACAGCAAGCCCGCGAAAGAGGACAAGGGAAAGCCACGGCGCAGGTGGCCCAACCCGTTCCTCTTCGTGCGGCAGGTCATCGCTGAGCTGCGCAAGGTCATCTGGCCGACCCGCAAGCAACTCATCAACTACACGACCGTGACCCTGATCTTCGTGCTTATCATGGTCGCGATCGTTTCCGCGATCGACTATGGGCTGACGAAGGCGGTTTTCGCGGTCTTCACCTAACGGCGTACCGCCGCCCGTTCCACCCACCCCAAGACAGTCGCACGAGAGAGAGTTACACCGTGTCCGAGTCCCCAGAGCCCCGCGACGAGGCCCTCGAGGAGGCCGAGTCGTCGGAGCAGGCGGCCGTGCCAGAGACCGAGGAGGTCTCGACGGACTTCGCCGGCCAGGCGGAGGAGGAGACGGCGGAGGCCGACGAGAAGGTTGAGGACGCCGAGACGGCGGAGGCCGACGAGAAGCTCGAGGACGCCGAGCTCAACGGCGCGGCCGAGATCGAGGTCGACCCGCTGGCGGAGTTCAAGAACCAGCTGCGGCTGCAGCCCGGCGAGTGGTACGTCGTGCACTCCTACGCCGGCTACGAGAACCGGGTGAAGACCAACATCGAGACCCGCACGCAGTCCCTCAACATGGAGGACTACATCTTCCAGGTCGAGGTGCCGCAGCACGAGGTCACCGAGGTCAAGGGCGGCAAGCGGCAGAAGGTCAACGAGAAGGTCCTGCCGGGCTACATCCTCGTCCGCATGGAGCTCACCGACGAGTCGTGGGCCGCGGTGCGCAACACCCCCGGGGTCACCGGGTTCGTGGGGCTGTCCAGCACGCCGTCGCCGCTGAGCCTGCAGGAGGTCGCCAACCTGCTCGCGCCGGAGCCGGAAGAGCAGGCTAAGGCGACCGAGCAGGCCAAGGCGGCGACCGTCGACTTCGAGGTCGGCGAGTCCGTCACGGTCATGGACGGCCCGTTCGCGACGCTGCCCGCCACCGTCAACGAGATCAACGCCGATACCCAGAAGCTCAAGGTGCTGGTCTCGATCTTCGGCCGGGAGACCCCGGTCGAGCTGTCGTTCACCCAGGTCGCCAAGATCTAACGGATATCCTTCATACAGACGTCCCCGGTAGCGGGGCCGGCTCCAACACCGTGGTCTACGTTCCAGCCACGGTGTTGCCCGTGAATACGGGAGTAGGAGCCACAGCACAACAGGAACACAAAGGATTCGCGAAGGCATGCCTCCGAGGAAGAAAGTCGCCGCCGTCGTCAAGGTCCAGCTGCAGGCCGGCCAGGCGACGCCCGCGCCGCCGGTGGGTACCGCGCTCGGCCCCCACGGCGTCAACATCATGGACTTCTGCAAGCAGTACAACGCTGCCACGGAGTCCCAGCGCGGCAATGTCATCCCCGTAGAGATCACCATCTACGAGGACCGTTCGTTCACCTTTATCACCAAGACCCCGCCGGCCGCGCAGCTGCTCCTCAAGGCCGCGGGCGTCGAGAAGGGCAGCGGCACGCCGCACACCGTCAAGGTCGGCTCGGTCACCCGCGATCAGGTCCGCGAGATCGCGCAGACCAAGATGCCCGACCTCAACGCCAACGACCTCGACGCCGCCGAGAAGATCGTCGCCGGCACCGCCCGTTCGATGGGCATCGAGGTCAAGTAAGACGCCTGGTAGCGTCCGCAGGTCGTCGGGCCGCGGGCGCGACGACAAGAAACCGTGGGAGGGCCACGCGCGGCCCCGAGACCACAAGGAGAATTCATGAAGCGCAGCAAGAGCTACCGCGAGGCCGATCAGACGATCGACCGCACCCGTCTGTACTCCCCGGCCGAGGCGACCCGGCTGGCCAAGCAGACGTCGACGACCAAGTTCGACGCGACCGTCGAGGTCGCGCTGCGGCTCGGCGTCGACCCCCGCAAGGCCGACCAGATGGTCCGCGGCACCGTCAACCTGCCGCACGGCACCGGTAAGACGGCCCGCGTCCTGGTCTTCGCCGGGGGCGCCAAGGCCGACGAGGCGCGAGAGGCAGGGGCCGACTTCGTCGGGTCCGACGACCTGATCGAGCGGATCCAGGGCGGCTTCCTCGACTTCGACGCCGTCGTCGCCACCCCGGACATGATGGGCAAGGTCGGCCGGCTCGGCCGGGTGCTCGGCCCGCGCGGCCTCATGCCGAACCCGAAGACCGGCACGGTCACCAACGACGTGGGCAAGGCCGTCAGCGACATCAAGGGCGGCAAGATCGAGTTCCGTGTCGACCGGCACGCGAACCTGCATTTCATCATCGGCAAGACGTCCTTCGGCGAGCGGCAGCTCGTGGAGAACTACAGCGCCGCGCTCGAGGAGATCCTGCGGCTCAAGCCGTCGGCAGCCAAGGGCCGGTACATCAAGAAGGCCACCATCGCCACGTCGATGGGCCCCGGCATCCCGGTCGACCCCAACCAGACCCGCAACCTCACGGCCGACGTCGAGGCGGCCGCCAGCTAACCTGCCCGCTCGACGAGAGGCGCCCTGGCCGGCAGGCCTTGGGCGCCTCTCGGCTATCCGGCCTCGACACCAGCCCCGTACGACCTTGGGGTCATAACAGGTGTGGCCGGATTGGTACCAGCGGGGGATGCCCCGCAGAGGGGGTCGAACCAGACTGAGAGCCATCACGTCCAAATACCAACGGCAGTCACGATCAAATACCCGGGAGGAATCCTTCTAATGAGCCGTCGATTCGCCGCGGGCACCGCGGTGGGCGCCACCCTCGTGCTAACTCTCACCGGCTGTCTCGGTGATTCTGGGAGCGGCTCGGCCGGCAGCGGCGTCCAGCTGACCGCCGCCCAGGTCCTCGAGAAGGCCTCCCAGAAGACCAGCGCCGTCGAGACGTACGCGGCCGACCTGACCATGAACGTAGGCACCCCCGAGGGCGCCATGGACATGCATGGGACGGCGCGATTCCGTACGAAGCCGAGCACGGCCTTCACCATGACCATTGACAAGATGACCGTGGGCGGCCGGTCGCTGCCGACCAGCTCGATCCAGATGATCTACCTCGACAAGGTCATCTACGTAAAGATGCCGCAGCTCACGCAGGCCAGCAGCACGGCCAAGCCGTGGGTCAAGGTCGACCTGACCCAGGCGGGCCAGCAGGCGGGCCTCAACCTCGACTCCCTCCTCAACTCCTCGAAGCAGGCCGACCCGGCCGAGCAGACCAAGATGTTCACCGCGTCCAAGGACGTCCGCGAGGTCGGCAAGGAGACCATCGACGGCGTCAAGACGACCCACTACACCGGATCGATCACCGTCGCCGAGGCCATGGGCAAGCTCGACGCCCAGACGCGTCAACAGCTGCAGAAGATCTACAACCAGATCGGCGCCACCAAGATCAACTTCGACCTGTGGGCCGACAGCCAGCAGCTGCCGCGCAAGCTGTCCACCAAGGTCAACGTGCAGCAGGGCACCATGACGAGCACCATCGTCTACCGTGACTACGGCAAGCCGGTGTCCGTCTCCGCGCCGCCCGCCGACCAGGTGGGCGACCTCCAGGGGCTGACCGGCCACTAAGCCCACTGACCACTACGTTCCGGCCCGTACGACACGTTTCGTACGGGCCGTTTCGTATGACGGCAATGAGATCGGAGATGGCCCCTCTCGCGAACGCTCCGCGGCCTGCCCGCGGGGCGTCGCGAGTCGTACCCACAGCGCCGGATTTGGCGGCACGGCGGCCGACCGCGTACTCTATGGCCTGCCGAAGACCGCCGGTCGTCGCCTGAACAGGTGACCGAAGGTCCGTGACGTACTCGCGGGCGACCTGCGCAGGTGAAGCTGAGAGCTTTCACGTGGCCGCCCGCCATGTGCCCAAAGCCCCGGAGCGCCTGCGCCGGGGCTGTTTCGTGTGTACGGGACGTACCACCGGCGCATAGGGAAGGAGGCCCATGTCGAGGGCGGACAAGGCAGCGGCCGTTGCCGAGCTCACGAGCGAGTTCCAGAGCTCGAACGGCGCCGTGCTGACCGAGTACCGCGGGCTTACCGTGGCGCAGCTCGGCGAGTTGCGCCGCAATCTCGGTGATAACGCGAAGTTCGCCGTGGTGAAGAACACGCTGACCAAGCTCGCCGTGCGCGACGCGGGAATCGACGGCGGGCTGGGCGAGCTGCTCGAGGGTCCGTCCGCGATCGCGTTCGTCAAGGGTGACGTGGTCGAGGCCGCCAAGGGGCTGCGTGACTTCGCCAAGGCCAACCCGCTGTTGGTGATCAAGGGCGGTTTCATCGACGGCAAGCCGATGACGCCGGCCGAGATCTCCCAGCTCGCCGACCTCGAGTCGCGTGAGGTGCTGCTCGCGAAGCTGGCGGGCGCGATGAAGGCATCGATGGCCAACGCGGCCTCGGTCCTCAACGCCCTGCCGACCCAGATGGCCCAGCTCGCTGAGGCGCTGCGGGCCAAGAACGCGGAGACGGACGAGCAGAGCGAAGCGGGCGAGGCGCCCCCCGAGGAGACCCAGTCCGACTCGGACTGAAGCCTGCGAGACGACTAGACCAACCTACGAATGGCCGGGCCTGCTACTCCCGGCGAGAACCCACAGGAGTAACCACATCATGGCGAAGCTCAGCACCGACGAGCTGCTCGACAACTTCAAGGAGATGACCCTTCTCGAGCTGTCGGAGTTCGTGAAGAAGTTCGAAGAGGTCTTCGACGTCAAGGCCGCCGCGCCGGTCGCGGTCGCCGCGCCCGCCGCCGCGGGCGCTCCGGTCGAGGCCGAGCCCGAGCAGGACGAGTTCGACGTCATCCTCGAGGCGGCGGGCGACAAGAAGATCCAGGTCATCAAGGAGGTCCGGGCGCTCACCAGCCTCGGCCTCAAGGAGGCCAAGGACCTCGTCGACGGCGCGCCCAAGCCGCTGCTCGAGAAGGTCAACAAGGAGACCGCGGACAAGGCCCGCGAGGCCCTGGAGAAGGCCGGCGCGACGGTCACCGTCAAGTAAGGCCCGCACTCCGGAAGCCCGCGCGGCTTCATAGCAGTTCAGCGAAGGGCGGTCACCCTAGCCGGGTGGCCGCCCTTCGGCATGCCGCCCGCCGTGCGCCCCGCCTCGGCCCGTCAGGCGTCGGCCATGACCTGCGCCGTCACTCTGCGGAGTCGAGAACGCACCATAGGCACCAAATGTCCCGGAAGTTTTACCCTGATAACTCTCGTATATCCCGTTGTGCAACGAATGTGACGCTTGTGGCGAGAATGCTGGATCACTAGTCTGATAGCCGCCGTACGTAACGATCCGCTTACGGACTGGGTATTTTCCGAGATGTCCGGGAGAGACCCCCTTCCAATTTGTGGATTCATCGCTACGGTAGGTGGACCCGGCCGTAGGCTACCGATCGGTAGCCACGGCTTGGTGGCAGACAGTCACACACATGCTCCCGTACAGGGTTCCGGATTCCCCCGGCCGGACGAAAGGTTGCGCGTGGGCGTAGAGATCAGGGTCGAAAGCCTGACCAAGGCCTTCGGTCGTCAGGTCATCTGGGACGGCGTTTCGCTAACACTTCCCGCCGGAGAGATCTCCGTCCTCCTGGGCCCATCGGGCACGGGCAAGTCCGTCTTCCTCAAGACCCTCGTCGGCCTGCTCAGGCCGGAGCGGGGACACATCTGGATCGGCGATCGTGACCTGCCCCGGCTGTCCGAGCACCTGCTGTACGAGACGCGCAAGCTGTTCGGCGTCCTCTTCCAGGACGGCGCGCTGTTCGGGTCGATGAACCTGTACGACAACATCGCCTTCCCGCTGCGCGAGCACACCAAGAAGTCCGAGGCCGAGATCAAGCGCATCGTCTCGGAAAAGATGGACATGGTCGGTCTGCTCGGCGACGAGCGCAAGCTGCCGGGCGAGATCTCCGGCGGCATGCGCAAGCGGGCCGGGCTGGCCAGGGCGCTGGTCCTCGACCCAGAGATCGTTCTGTTCGACGAGCCGGACTCGGGCCTCGACCCGGTCCGTACCGCGTACCTCAACCAGCTGATCGTCGACCTCAACGCCGAGACCGGCGCGACCTTCCTCATCGTCACCCACGACGTCAACACCGCCCGTACCGTCCCGGACAACATCGGCCTGCTGTTCCGGCGCGAGCTGGTGATGTTCGGCCCGCGCGAGATGCTGCTGTCCAGCGACGAGCCGGTCGTCCGGCAGTTTCTCAACGCCCGCAAGCACGGCCCGATCGGCATGTCGGAAGAGAAGGACATCTCCGAGCTCGAAGCCGAGGCGCAGATGGGGCATGACCCGGGCCGGCTGCCGCCGATCCCGCCCCAGCTGATGCCGAGCGACGGCCGGGTCAGACGCACCCAGCAGCCGCCGGGCGCCTGGTTGCGCGAGCACGGCGTGACCCCGCCGCCCGGGTCGTTCATCGACGACATGGGACGCAACTGGGTCGAGGAGTGGCCGCGCTATGTCGCCTCGATGACGCCCCGGCCCGGCGGATATCCGGCCGCGGGCGGCCCCGTTGGAGGCTCGGCACAATGACCACGCCCACCCGGCGCCAGGGGCCTGGCCGGCGGGGGGCGGCGCGGAGCAACAACAATCCGGGCCCTCTCCTTCGGTTCGCCGACGGCGCCGCCAACCTTGCCGTCAGGGAGCCAGGGCGGTTCTTCGCCCTGTCGCTCGACACCTTCCGCGCCACCTTCAAGTGGCCCTTCCAATGGCGCGAGTTCATCCAGCAGGCCTGGTTCATCGTCAGCGTGACGGTGGTGCCGACGGCGCTGGTCGCGATCCCGTTCGGCGCCGTCCTCTCGCTGCAGGTCGGCGGCCTCATCCGGCAGCTCGGCGCGCAGTCGTACACCGGCATGACCGCGGTCGTCGCGATCGTGCGCGAGGCCGCGCCGATCGTCACCGCGCTGCTCATCGCCGGCGCCGCCGGCTCGGCGATGTGTGCCGACCTGGGCTCCCGCAAGATCCGCGAAGAGATCGACGCGATGGAGGTGCTCGGCATCAACCCGCTGCACCGGCTCGTCGTGCCGCGGATGCTCGCCTGCGCCTTCATCGGCCTGTTCCTCAACGGCCTCGTCTCGGTGGTCGGCATCGTCGGCGGCTACGTCTTCAACGTGATGCTGCAGGGCGGCACCCCCGGCGCCTACCTGGCCTCCTTCAACGGGCTGGCCCAGCTGCCCGACCTGTACCAGGCCGAGCTCAAGGCGTTCTGCTTCGGGATCACGGCCGGGCTGGTCGCCGCATACAAGGGGCTGAACGCCCAGGGCGGGCCCAAGGGCGTCGGTGACGCCGTCAACCAGACCGTTGTCATCACCTTCATGCTGCTGTTCCTCGAGAACTTCATCCTCAGCACGCTGTACTTCCAGTTCGTGCCGCAGAAGGGGATGTGATGGCGACCCCTGGGAAGACCGTACGGGCGGCGTCGCGGGTCGTGTCGGCGCCGTTGGAGCGGTTGGACGACTTCGGGCGGCAGATCTCGTTCTACGCACGCACCTTCGCGTGGGTGGGCCGGGCCGTCCCGCGCTACCGCACCGAGGTACTGCGGTTGCTGGCCGAGGTCAGCCTCGGCGCCGGCGGCCTCGCGGTCATCGGCGGCAGCGCGATGATCGTCGCGTTCATGACGTTCTTCACCGGAACCGAGGTGGGCCTGCAGGGCTACAACGCGCTCAACCAGATCGGCTCGGCGGCGTTCACCGGGTTCGTCTCCTCGTACTTCAATACGAGAGAGCTCGCGCCGCTGGTGAGCGCGCTCGCCCTGTCCGCCACGGTGGGCTGCGGGTTCACCGCGCAGCTGGGCGCCATGCGGATCAGCGACGAGATCGACGCGCTCGAGGTCATGGCGGTGCCGTCGCTGCCGTTCCTGGTGACCACCCGGCTGGTCGCCGGGCTGCTGGCGGTCATCCCGCTGTACGTGATCGGGCTGCTGGCGTCGTACGGCGCGACCCGGACCATCGTCACGCTGTTCTTCGACCAGTCGACCGGCACCTACGACCACTACTTCGGGTTGTTCTTGCCGCCGTACGACATCTTGTGGTCGTTCGGCAAGGTCCTGGTCTTCGCGACCATGGTCATGCTGATCCACTGCTACTACGGCTACAACGCCAGGGGCGGGCCGGCGGGGGTCGGCGTCGCGGTCGGCCGGGCCGTGCGGACCAGCATCGTCGTGATCAACATCCTCGACCTCATGCTCGGGCTGGCGATCTGGGGCGCCACCACGACCGTACGGATCGCGGGGTAGCGCGCGATGACACAACGAATCCGCTTCCGCGTGTACGGCGTCATCTTCCTGCTGGTCGTCGCGCTGCTGCTGGCGCTGACCGTCGCGCTCTACCAAAAGCGGTTCACCCCGGTGGTGACCGTCAAGCTGAGGAGCGACCGCGCCGGGCTGCAGTTGCTGCCGCGCTCCGATGTGAAGGTGCGCGGGCTGATCGTCGGCGAGGTCCGCAGCACCCGGGTCACCCCGACCGGGGCGGAGCTGGATCTGGCGATCGACAAGAACAAGGCCTCGCTCATCCCCGACAACGTGTCGGCCCGGCTGCTGCCCAAGACGCTGTTCGGCGAAAAGTACGTCGACCTCGTGCTGCCGCAGCAGCGGGGCCCCGCCATCCACACCGGCACCGTCATCGCCCAGGACCGGTCGCGGGCCGCGATCGAGATCGACAAGGTCCTCGACGACGTGCTGCCGGTGCTGCAGGCCGTACGTCCGGAGCAGCTCAACGCGACGCTCAACGCGCTGGCCACCGCCCTGCAGGGCCGGGGCGGCCAGATCGGCCGCGACATCGATCAGCTGGACGTCCTGCTGCGCAAGTACAACCCGAAGCTGCCGGTCATCGTGCACGACATCAACGCGCTGGCCGACGTCTCCGACGTCTACAACGCGGCGGCGCCCGACCTGCTGCGGGTGTTCCGCAACCTCAGCGTCACCAACAAGACGATCACCGACAAGCAGAAGACGATCGAGCAGCTGATCCCGACCGTGACCGGCTTCGCCAACCAGGGCACGCAGTTCGTCGACGAGAACGCGCCGAAGCTCATCGGCGTCAACATCGCCAACCGGCAGGCGCTGGAGCTGCTGGCGACGTACTCGCCGGAGTTCCCGTGCGTGTTCAAGGGCCTCGTCACGCTGAAGCCGAAAGTCGAGGCGGCGGTCGGCGGTCAGGGCCCGGTGCTCAACATCACGCTCGAGATCATCAAGCCCCGCCCGCCGTACAAGAACCCGCTCGACCGGCCGGAGCTCAAGGACTTCCGCAAGCCGCGCTGCTACGGCCTGCCGAACCCGAAGGTGCCCTTCCCCGAATACACCGCGCTGGACGGCACGGAAGACGACAAGTGGTGGGTCGGCCGCGGGATGTCGGGCGTGTTCGTCCGGCCCGGGATGAGCGATGAGGAGTCCGTCAAGAACGTGATCGGCCCGATGACACGGACCCCGGCCGACCAGGTGTCGGGCGCCTCCGTACTGCTGTGGGACCCGCTGTTCCAGGGATCGGTGGTGACGGTGGGATGAAGACGACGAGCGCCGCGATCAAGTTGCTGATCTTCGTCGTCGTCACGACGCTGGCGACCGGCGTGCTGGCCGTGACGATCGCCAACACGCGGTTCGGCGACACGCGCAGCTACAAGGCGATCTTCACCGACGCCGCCGGGCTGCTCAACGGCGACGACGTACGAGTGGCCGGCGTGCGGGTCGGCGAGGTCAAGAAGATCAAGCTGTACCACGGCAACCAGGCCGAGGTGACGTTCACGCTGGCCAAGCAGGGCCCGTTCAGCGGGGGCCTGCCGCGATCAACGCTGGCTCAGATCCGGTACCGGAACCTGGTCGGGCAGCGGTACCTCAGCCTGGCCCAGGGCCCCGGCACGGCGGGCGAGGTGCTACCGTCCGGCGGCGTCATCCCGGTGACCCAGACCCAGCCGGCCCTCGACCTGACCACCCTGTTCAACGGCTTCCGCCCGCTGTTCCGGGTGCTCGAGCCGGCCGACGTCAACAAGCTCGCGTTCCAGATCGTGCAGACCCTGCAGGGCGAGGGCGGCACGGTCAACAGCCTGCTGTTCCACGTGGCCTCGCTGACCAACACCATCGCCGACCGCGACAAGGTCATCGGTCAGGTGATCGACAACCTCAACCAGGTGATCGGCACCATCGACGAGCGGCGGGTCGAGGTCGGGCAGCTGATCTCCCAGCTGCAGGCCTTCGTCACCGGCGTCGCGGGCGACCGAAAGGCGATCTTCGACTCGCTGAACTCGCTCAACGAACTGACCGGAGCCACGTCCGACCTGCTGTACGAGGGCCGTCCGTCGATCAAGAACGACATCGCCGGGCTGGGCAAGCTCGCCAACACCCTCGCCAACAACGGCAAGACCCTCGACACGGGGCTGCGCCGCACTCCGAGCCGGCTGAACGAGCTGGCCAGGGCCTCGTCGTACGGCTCGTGGTTCAACTTCTACCTGTGCAGCTTCGACGCCCGCGTCGTGCTGCCCGGCGGCCCCGCGTTCCAGACGCCGACGGTCGTGAACGACAACGCGAGGTGTCAGTAGTCGATGAGAATCTCGTTCCGAGAGCGGAACCCGGTGCCCATCGGCCTGGTGGGCATCGCCGTGATCGTCGTCGGCCTGCTGGTGGCGATGAACCTGTCCAGCATCCCGTTCGTCGGCGGCGGCACGACGTATCGCGCGGCGTTCGCCGAGGCGGCCGGGCTCAAGACGGACGAAGAGGTCCGGATCGCCGGCGTCAAGGTCGGCAAGGTGACCGGGCTCGACCTCGAGGGCGACCACGTCAAGGTCACCTTCCAGGTGGACCGGGGCGTCCGCGTCGGTGACCTGAGCCGAGCCGAGATCAAGATCAAGACGGTGCTCGGGGCGCACTACCTCGCGCTCGATCCGCGCGGCCCGGGCAAGCAGGATCCCGGCAAGGAGATCCCGGTCTCCCGTACGTCCACGCCGTTCGAGATCGTCCCCGCGGTGAGCGAGCTGAGCCAGCGGGTCGACGCTATCGACGTCAAGCAGCTGGCCAAGTCGTTCGACACGCTGTCGGCGACGTTCAAGGATTCGCCGGAGGAGGTGCGCGCGTCGCTGCGCGGCCTGCGCCGGCTGTCGACGACGATCGCCTCCCGCGACGACCAGCTGCATGAGCTGGTCGGCCGGGCCAGGAACGTCACGCAGGTATTGGCCGACCGCAGCCAGCAGTTCAACAAGCTGATCAACGACGCCGACAAGATCCTGCGCGCCGTGCAGGCCCGTCGTGCCGTCATCCATCAGCTCCTCATCAACACGGTGGCGCTGTCGCAGCAGCTCAACGGCCTGATCGCGGAGAACCAGGCGCAGCTGCGCCCGGCCCTGGCCAACCTGCAGCGGGTCAACCAGATCCTGCTGCGCAACCAGGACAACCTCGACCGGATTCTCCAGCTGTGGGCGCCGTTCGCGCGGCAGTTCACCGACGCCACCGGCACCGGCCGCTGGTTCGACAGCTATATCCAGAACCTGATCCCGATCCCCAACCACATTGAAAACGCCCCAGGTGGTGCCCCGCAGCAAGGTCAGCAGCAACAGCAAAAGCAACCGAACCAGCAGCAGCAGAACGGAAGGCAGCGGCCGTCCAACCCGCTGCCGTTCCTTCCGTGAGCAGGCAGGTAGCAGGTAGATAAAGGTGTCGCGTACAACCATCTTCCGGGCCGGAGTCACGGTCGTCGTAGTGGCGCTGGTGGCCGGCCTCGTGGCGATCGCCTGGCCGAACACCCCGCAGCGCCGGCTGACGGCCTACTTCACCGGTACCGTCGGCCTCTACCCGGGCGCGGACGTCCGGGTGCTGGGCATTCCCGTGGGCAGGGTCGACAAGATCACCCCGGTGGGCCGCGCCGTCCGCGTCGAGATGTCATACGACGCGAAGCGCAAGATCCCGGCGAACGCGCAGGCCGTCATCGTTAACCAGTCGCTGGTCGCCGACCGCTACGTGCAGCTCACGCCGGTCTACCGCGGTGGCGCGGTGCTGGCCGACAAGACGACGCTGCCGCTGACCCGGACCGTCACCCCGGTCGAGATCGACGACATCACCGGCAGCCTGAACAACCTCAACAAGGCACTCGGGCCGCAGGGCGCCAACGCCAACGGCTCGGTCTCCCGGCTGCTGCAGGTCGGCTCGGACAACCTGAACGGCCAGGGCGACGACATCCGATCCACGATCGACAGCTCGGCCAAGGTGCTCGGCACGCTGAGCGAGGACCGCAAGGACATCACCGCCAACATCGAGAACCTGCGCGACATCACCGCGGCGCTGGCCGCCAACGACCAGCAGATCCGCAACTTCAACGGGCATCTCGCCCAGGTCTCCGGCCAGCTCGCCGGCGAGAAGGAGGAGTTCAGCGCGGCCCTGCAGACGCTCGGCCCGACGCTGAAGAACGTCGCCAGATTCGTCAAGGGCAACCGCAGCCGGCTGGCGGCCAACGTACGGCAGCTCGCGCAGGTCACCTCCGTACTGGTCAAGGAGCGGGACAAGCTCGGCGACTTCCTCACCACGGCGCCGGTCGGCATCAGCAACCTGTCACACGCGTACGACCCGATCAGCGGCACCCTGGGCACGCGGGCGGACCTGCGCCAGTTCGACAACCTGGCCATGTGGGTCTGCTCCCTCGCCTACTCGCTCGGCACGCCGGCCAAGCAGTGCGAGGCGCTGCTGGCCCCGATCAACCCGGTCGGCAAGGGCCTCGACCTGCTGCAGGGCGACCTGTCGTGGATCACCGCGCTGACGACCACCTACCACCCCATCCCGCCGCCGCCGGACGCGTACGGCCCGAACGGCAAGCCGCAGAACAAGTCGTCGGGATCCGCCGGGAAGCCGCAGAACGGCGCCGGAAATGGGGTTGGCGCGCTGTTGCCGGGAGGTACGCCATGAGACGCGCGGGTGCCCTGCTCGCGGCCGCGGGCCTGCTCGCCGCCGCCGGCTGTTCCTTCCGCGGCGCGGAGTCGCTGCCGCTGCCAGGAGGTCCGAACCTCGGCGCCAATCCTTACGAAGTCAAGATCGACTTTACCAACGTGCTCGACTTGGTGCCGCACTCGGTCGTCAAGGTCAACGACGTATCGGTCGGCGAGGTCACCGGCGTCCAGCTCGACGGCTGGCACGCGCGCGTGACGTGCAAGATCCGCCGCGACGTCGACCTGCCCGACAACGCGATCGCCACCATCAACCAGACCAGCCTGCTGGGGGAGAAGTTCGTCGCGCTGTCCCGGCCGACGGAGGAGCCCGCCCAGGGCCGGCTGTCGCAGGGTGACGAGATCCCGCTGTCTCGTACGTCCCGTACCACTGAGGTCGAGGAGGTGCTGTCGGCGCTGTCCGCGCTGCTCAACGGCGGCGGCATCGAGCAGATCTCCACCATCACCCACGAGCTGAACGTCGCGCTGGACGGCCGTACGGACCGGATCCGGGACGTGCTCCGCCAGGTCGACACGTTCGTGGGCACCCTCGACAAGAACCGCGACTCGATCACCCGGGCGATCGACAGCATCGACCGGCTGACCGCCAAGCTGGCCGCCGACAAGAAGACGATCGCCGACACGATCGACAAGGCCGAACCGGCGATCAAGATCCTGAACGACAACCGGGCCGACCTGACGAAGATGCTCGTCAGCCTGAGCAAGCTCGGCGACACGGCGACCCGGGTGATCAACGCCTCCCGCGACGACCTGCTGGCCAACCTGCGGGCCCTGCAGCCGATCCTCAACAACCTCAACAAGGCCGGCAACGACCTGCCGAACGGCCTGGAGATGCTGGTCAGCTACCCGTTCCCGCCGACGGCAGCCAACGTCCTTCGCGGCGACTACGCCAACATCCACCTCACGCTGGACCTCGACCTGGACAGCCTCGAGCACAACCTGCTGGGCGGCACGGCGCTGGAGGACCTCGCCAAGCAACAGGAGCAGGTGCGCAACATGATCAAGCCGCCGAGCCTCACTCTGCCGCAGGCACCGCCCGGCGTGCTCCCGCCCGGTGGGCTGCCCGGCCTGGTGCCCGGCTCGGGGTCGGGCGGCAAGCCCGGCGGCGGTGGCGGGGGTCTGCTGCCGCCCCTGGGCGCCGCCGACCCGGACACAGGCACCGGCCTGTCCACCCTGGTCATGGGGGGGTTCGCGTGATCCTCAAACGTGGCGTCAAGCTCCAGCTGCTGGTCTTCGCGCTGATCACGGTCCTCGGGATCAGCTACACGGCCGTACGGTTCATCGGGGTCGGCCGCGGGGTCCTCAACCGCGGCTACACGGCGTACGTCGACCTCACCGACTCCGGCGGGATCTTCACCAACGCCGAGGTGACCTATCGGGGCGTGACCGTCGGCCGGGTCGGCCCGATTCAGCTGACCCCCGACGGGATCCGCGTCCGGCTGAACCTCAACCGCGGCCACCACATCCCCCGCAACACCGTCGCGGTAGTGGCGAACCGGTCGGCGGTCGGCGAGCAGTACATCGACCTCCAGCCGCGCACCGACAGTGGCCCGTACCTCGACAGCGGCGAGCCGTACACGATCCCGCGCCAGGACACCAAGGTGCCGGTGCAGACCGCCGAGCTGCTCAGCAACCTGGACAAGCTGGTGTCCAGCGTCGACCCGCAGGATCTCGGCACGATCGTCGACGAGTTCGACAAGGCGTTCGCCGGGTCCGCGGCCGACCTGCAGACGATCCTCGACTCCAGCGACCGGCTGCTGAAGGAGTCCAACGACAGCTTCCCCGCGGCGTCGCAGCTGCTCGACAACAGCAAGGTCGTGCTCGACACACAGCGCGGCGAGGCGACCAATATCAGGGTCTTCGCCAGGAACCTCGCCATCCTGACCGACGAGATCAGGAAGGACGACCCCGGCCTGCGCAGCCTCCTCGACAACACGATCCCGGCGGCCACGGAGAGCAGCAAGCTGATCAGCCGGCTGCAGCCAACGCTGCCCGTCCTGCTGGCGAACCTGACGTCGACGGGACAGGTCGTCACCTCGCGCATCGACGGGCTGCGCTCGCTGCTCATCCTCTACCCGGCGACGCTGGCCGGCGCGTTCACAGTGACCCCGGGCGACGGCACCGAGCACTTCGGCATCGTGCTCAACCTGAACTCGCCGGCGCCGTGTACCCAGGGGTACGGGAAGACCAAGGTCCGCTATCCCCAGAACACCAAGAAGGTCCCGGCCGAGCCCAGGGTCGGCTGCACCCTGCCGCACGACTCGCAACAGGACGTTCGAGGGGCCAGGAACGCGCCGCCGCCAAGGCCGGCGCCGCAGGTCCCGGCGGGCGCCACCGATGGGGCCGGGGAGCCGCCCGGCGGCGCCGACCCCGCGTCCGGATCGAAGAATGACCAGAATGCCCAGCTTGCGGCCGGTTCGAGCGGTTCGCCTGACTCAGTGGTACTGGCCGGGTACGATCCGTTGACTGGTGCTGTCATCGGGCCCAATGGGAAGCGGTACGTCATGGGCAGCACAGGAGGTCAGCAACAGCTGTTGGGAGACGCGTCGTGGAAGTGGCTGCTGCTCGGTCCATTGGCACAGTGAAAGCGATGAGGGCGGAGCGATGACCGAGACGACGGTAGACATGGTGAGCGGCAATCCGCTCCGGTCGCCGCGCGGCCGGCTGACCGCAGCCGCGCTGGGACTGATCATTCTCGGGCTGGCGGTGTGGGCGACCCTGCTGGGCGTCGACGTCTGGCATGGCAAGAACAAAGCCGAACGCCAGGACGCAGTCCGGCAGGCCGCCCGGCAAGAGGCCGTCAACCTGGTGAGCACCGACTACCGCAACCCGCAGCAGGCCGCCGATCGCGTGCTGAGCGGCGCGACGGGCGAGTTCAAAGACCAGTGGGCGCAGCTGTCGAAGCAGTTCGTCGACCAGATCGGCAAGGCCCAGGCCACGTCGACCGTCCAGGCCGACCCGAAGGTCGGCATCGTCGCGATGGACGACGACTCGGCCGAGGTGATCGTTTCGGTGACCTCGGCGGTGTCCTCGCCCAAGGCCCAGCAGCCGACCTCCCGTCCGTTCCGGTTCTCGATGAGCCTGACCAAGACCGGCGACCGCTGGCTCGTCTCCAAACTGGGGTTGGTCCCATGACATTGCTCAGCCGCGGCAAGCACTCCGCCCCGAAGGACTCGGCCGACACCCCACCTGTCGAGAAGGACAAGGTAAGGCGACGCCGGACCGGCCGGCTCCGGCCGATCATCGGCAGCCAGGGCGGCCGCATCCTGATTCTCATGGTCCTGGTGGCGCTTGCCCTCGGCGTCGCGGTGGTAAGCCTGCTGCACCGCGGCGACACGCTCCGCAGCACCGACAGCGGCGCGCAGCGGGCGATGTACGCCGCCGCGACGGCCGCCCAGGACCTGTCGTCGTACGACTACCGGACGCTCGATTCCGACATCAAGACGGCGACCTCCCAGACGACCGGGAAGCTGCGGACCGACTACCAAAAGCAGGCGCAGGCCATCCGGGGGACCGCGATTCAGCAGCAGGTCGTGGTGAACGCGCAGACCGTGAAATCGGGAGTCATGAGCGCCACGCCGCACAGCGTCGTCGTTCTCGTCTTCCTCAACCGGACGACGAGCAAGGCCGCGGCCGGCCAGGCTGCGTCTCAGGCGCGCACCCCTGACCAGCTCAGATTGCTGATGACCATGGACAAAGTGGGCGGTCGCTGGCTGGTGTCGAAGGTCGACGTGCTGTGACCGCGTTTAAACTATGGCCTTCCTCACTGCTGGTCAGCGCCGGAAATGTCCAAGTCCGCTCTTGACTAGTGGGCGCTGACGAGCGATGCTGCCAAGCAACTGTGATGCATCCTGCGGCGCTAGAGTTGCGAGCGGTGTGCCAGTCGGCTACACTGCCCCTTTGCGCTGCCCTCTGACGATCCACGTGTGCGAGTAACCTGAGTGCTCCACTCATGGATCGTCTGGCGTGCGTGTCGTCAGTCCGCCGCGAGCCCTCGGAAGGACCACTCTTGGCAGCCTCGCGCAACGCCTCGAATACCGCAACCGGTCCGAACCGCGTTTCTTTCGCGCGCATCAAGGAGCCTCTCGAAGTACCGGATCTCCTCGCGCTGCAGACCGAGTCTTTTGACTGGCTGCTTGGTAACGAGAAGTGGCAGGCCAGGGTCGAACAGGCCCAGCAGGCCGGCCGTAAGGACGTCCCGACCCAGTCGGGACTCGAAGAAATCTTTGAGGAGATCAGTCCCATCGAGGACTTCTCCGGAACCATGTCCCTATCGTTCCGTGATCATCGGTTCGAGCCGCCCAAGTACTCCGTAGAGGAGTGCAAGGACAAGGACATGACCTACTCCGCGCCGATGTTCGTCACCGCGGAGTTCATCAACAACTCCACCGGAGAGATCAAGAGCCAGACGGTCTTCATGGGTGACTTCCCGCTCATGACGCCGAAGGGCACCTTCATCATCAACGGCACAGAGCGAGTCGTCGTCTCGCAGCTGGTCCGGTCCCCGGGCGTCTACTTCGACCGGGCCCTGGACAAGACGTCCGACAAGGACATCTACGGCTGCAAGGTCATCCCCAGCCGGGGAGCGTGGCTCGAGTTCGAGATCGACAAGCGCGACAACGTGGGCGTGCGCATCGACCGCAAGCGCAAGCAAGGAGTAACGGTTCTCCTCAAGGCGCTGGGCTGGGACGACGCGCGCATCCTGGAGCGCTTCGGCGACTACGAGTCGATCCGGATCACCCTCGACAAGGACCACACGACCGGCCAGGACGACGCGCTGCTCGACATCTACCGCAAGCTCCGCCCAGGGGAGCCGCCGACGAAGGAGTCGGCGCAGACCCTGCTGGAGAACCTCTACTTCAACCCGAAGCGATACGACCTCGCCAAGGTGGGTCGCTACAAGGTCAACAAGAAGCTCGGGCTCGACCTGCCGACCCGGCAGGGCACGCTGACCGAGGACGACATCGTCGCCACCATCGACTACCTCGTCCGGCTGCACGCCGGTGAGGAGGAGATGACGGTCGCCGACCGCACCCTGCCGATCGAGGTCGACGACATCGACCACTTCGGCAACCGGCGGCTCCGCACGGTCGGCGAGCTGATCCAAAACCAGGTCCGGCTGGGCCTGGCCCGGATGGAGCGGGTCGTCCGCGAGCGGATGACCACGCAGGACGTCGAGGCGATCACGCCGCAGACCCTGATCAACATCCGCCCTGTGGTGGCGTCGATCAAGGAGTTCTTCGGCACCAGCCAGCTGTCCCAGTTCATGGACCAGACCAACCCGCTCGCGGGCCTGACGCACAAGCGCCGGCTGTCCGCGCTCGGGCCCGGTGGTCTGTCCCGGGAGCGGGCCGGGTTCGAGGTCCGTGACGTCCACCCGTCGCACTACGGCCGGATGTGCCCGATCGAGACCCCGGAAGGCCCCAACATCGGCCTGATCGGCTCGCTCAGCTCGTACGGGCGGATCAACCCGTTCGGCTTCGTCGAGACGCCGTACCGGAAGGTCATCGACGGCCGGGTCACCGAGCAGATCGACTACCTGACTGCCGACGAGGAGGACCGGCACGTCGTCGCCCAGGCGAACACGCCGATCAACACCGACGGCACCTTCGCCGAAGACCGGGTGCTGGTCCGCCGGAAGGGCGGCGAGGTCGAGCTGATCGGCTCGGCCGAGGTCGACTACATGGACGTCTCGCCGCGCCAGATGGTGTCGGTGGCGACGGCCATGATCCCCTTCCTCGAGCACGACGACGCCAACCGGGCGCTGATGGGGTCCAACATGCAGCGCCAGTCGGTGCCGCTGCTGCGCAGCGAGGCGCCGCTGGTCGGCACCGGCATGGAGTACCGCGCGGCGACCGACGCCGGCGACGTCATCACGGCCGAGAAGGAGGGTGTGGTCGAGGAGGTCTCCGCCGACTACATCACCGTGATGAACGACGACGGCACCCGCACGACCTACCGGGTGGCCAAGTTCAAGCGGTCCAACCAGGGCACCTGCTTCAACCAGAAGCCCATTGTGGAGGAAGGCCGGCGAGTCGAAATAGGCCAGGTCATCGCCGACGGTCCGTGCACCGACAACGGCGAGATGGCCCTCGGCAAGAACCTCCTCGTGGCGTTCATGCCGTGGGAAGGGCACAACTACGAAGACGCGATCATCCTGAGCCAGCGGCTGGTGCAGGACGACGTCCTGTCCTCGATCCACATCGAGGAGCACGAGGTCGACGCCCGCGACACCAAGCTGGGTCCGGAAGAGATCACCCGGGACATCCCGAACGTCTCCGAAGAGGTGCTCGCCGACCTCGACGAGCGCGGCATCATCCGCATCGGCGCCGAGGTGTCGCCCGGCGACATCCTGGTCGGCAAGGTCACGCCCAAGGGTGAGACCGAGCTGACGCCGGAGGAGCGGCTGCTGCGCGCGATCTTCGGTGAGAAGGCCCGTGAGGTCCGCGACACCTCGCTGAAGGTGCCGCACGGTGAGTACGGCAAGGTCATCGGCGTCCGTGTGTTCAGCAGGGACGACGGCGACGAGCTGCCGCCCGGCGTGAACGAGCTGGTCCGGGTGTACGTCGCACAGAAGCGGAAGATCACCGACGGCGACAAGCTGGCCGGCCGGCACGGCAACAAGGGCGTCATCTCCAAGGTG
>DATBKU010000131.1:0-34834 GCA_036555725.1 Streptosporangiaceae bacterium
GGCGGCCGAAGCCGCACCTATATCCTGCGGATTCCCGACGGGTATGACAACACGCGTCCCTACCGGCTGATCTTCGCATTCCACTGGCGGGACGGCACCGCCACCGACGTGGCCACGGGTCAGATCGTGCAGCGCGACACGTGGGCCTATTACGGACTCCTGCAGCTGTCGAACAACAGCACCATCTTCGTCGCGCCCCAAGGCATCAACAACGGCTGGGCCAACACGGGCGGCGAAGACGTCACCTTCACCGATGACATGCTCCGGCAGATCGAGTCGGATCTGTGCGTCGACACCTCGCAGGTCTTCTCCATGGGCTGGAGCTTCGGCGGCGGCATGAGCTTCGCGCTCGCGTGCGCCCGGCCGAACGTCTTCCGCGCGGTCGCGGTCTACTCCGGCGCGCAGATCAGCGGATGCAGCGGCGGCACCCAGCCCGTCGCGTACTTCGGCGCTCATGGCATCAGGGACTCGGTCCTGAACATCTCCAATGGACGGGCGCTGCGCGACCGATTCGTCAGCAACAACGGCTGCGCCCCGCAGAACCCGCCCGAGCCGGCGCAGGGCAGCCTGACGCACACGGTCACCGCGTATTCGGGGTGCAGGGCCGGCTTCCCGGTCGTGTGGGCCGCGTTCGACGATGATCACAACCCTGCGCCGTCGGACGGGGCCACCGGCCTCAGCCCCAGGACCTGGCTTCCGGCGGAGACGTGGCGGTTCATCACGCAGTTCCAGAGCACCTCGTCGCCGAGCCCGACCCCAACCCCGACTCCAACTCCAACCCCGACGCCGACTCCAACCCCGAGCCCGACGCCTGTCCCGACCGGTGCCTGCTCGGCCACGATGCGGGTCGTCAACTCTTGGTCCGGCGGCTGGCAGGGTGAGGTCGCGGTACGCGCGGGCACCTCGCCGATCAACGGCTGGACGGTGAACTGGACCTGGCCGGGTGGCCAGAGCGTCACCCAACTGTGGGGCGGCGTGCGGTCTGGCTCCGGTTCGGCCGTGACCGTACGCAACGAGTCGTGGAACGGCTCAGTCTCCGCCAACGGCAGCACGACCTTCGGCTTCCTCAGCTCCGGGTCCCCCACAACCCCTGCCCTGACCTGTACGAGCCCGTGACCTCTGCCGGCCCGCTGAGTGTGGACGCCACCACGAATGATCA
Organism: Streptosporangiaceae bacterium; assembly: GCA_036555725.1. GTDB lineage: Bacteria > Actinomycetota > Actinomycetes > Streptosporangiales > Streptosporangiaceae > CALAED01. The sequence goes on from DATBKU010000131.1 coordinate 1,160, forward strand.
CGACTGAACGCCGCGGAGGAGGAGGACTCCGGTCTTCGGACCCGGCCTGCGCGTTCGCCTCACCCCGACCAGGGCGGCGCGGCCCTCACGGACGGCGGGCCTCCTCATCGATCAGGCCGTCCAGCAGGTGCGGAGCGTCACGGGCCAGTTCCTCCAGCGCCGCCCGGATCGCTTCGGTGACCAGCTCCAGCCGGGTCAGATCCCGGACGGCGGCCAGCACATGGGTGGAATCGGTACGCTGCCGGCCCCGGTCGTTGAGCAGCCCGGCGGACCGCATCCGGTCCAGCGCAAGATCCAGCAGCCGGTCGGCACGGTCACCCTCGGCGAGGCGGTCACGGAAGTCGGACAAGACGCTGTGGTGGAAGCCCGGATCGTCCAACTCCAGGCCGAGCGCGTACTTAAAGTCGATCCGGCACCGCACCGCCTCGGCGGCCTGGCGATCGGACAGGTTCAACACGAACTGCAGCACGCACACCGTGGCCAACTGGGCCGGGGACAGGCCCGGACGTCCATCACGCGGATACCAGCAGGTGAAGTCCTCATCGCCCCACAAGCCGTCAAGGTGATCGCGTACCCACATCGCCGTCGTCCCGCCCGGATTACTCGCCCACGCCATGCGGACGGTGAGCGTCGGCATCGAGTTTCCAGGGCGCGGACGGACAGACACCAGACCACCTCGGGGGAAGGGAGTGATCGACTTCACGACCCCGGAAGTCTGTCGGTGACCGACCCGTCATCCCCCGTGACGCGCCGACGATGACCAAGATCCCCGACAGAGTCTCGCTATGATCGACTCACCGATGACCCGCTCGGCCTTCTGTGCGCCGGTCGCCAGTCCGTACGACTCAAGAGTGACCGGGCCCGGACCCTACATCCAGGGCGCGCGTTCCCCCGGGCGAGGGTGCCTAACGGCGCTTGGCGCGGCGCCGCCCGAGGCGCGGCCGCCGTTTTCGGCCAAGCGTTGACGAAGCTCGTCGCGTTCACAGGTGATCTGGGCGAGCTGATATTCGAGCTCGATGATGCGGCGGATCGCGGGCAGGCTCATGCCCTGGCCCCTCATGGTCAGCACCTGCTGGACCTGACCGATCTCGTGCCGGCTGTAGCGGCGCTGCCCGCCCGCAGAACGCTGCGGGGAGACCACGTTGTGCTCGTCGATGCGCCGCAGGAACGCCTGCCGCACCTCCAGCATTGAGGCCACCTGCCCGACGGTGTACAGCGGCGCATGCTCATCGTCCAGCGATGACAACGGCGAACGGTCCGGCCATCCCGACCTGATTGACCGCGGCGGCTGCGGTGATTTTGATGACAGCGCCATCTATCTCCCTCCTTCTCGGCGACCGGACGTCGCGCTGCTTCGCACCGAGCGCCTCGGCTGCGGTTCCGCTGAGCCCCGGTTGCGCATCCCGCCCGGCGAGTCGGCTAAGGACGCCGCCGGGCGGGGAGTCCAGGCCGATCGTCTATACCCGATGATCTGGTCGGATGCATTGTGTGGAGTCCGCTCGAGGTCCGATGGGGGCGGGCGGCCGCGCCAGCCCCCATCGCCTGCTTCATTCGGGCCTGGCCAAGGTGTTGTCAGCTGTGGATGGCCTTGGCCCCGGTCTGCTGGATCTCGACCTTGCGCGGCCGGGCCTTCTCCAGCACCGGGATCCGCACCGCGAGGACGCCGTTGTTGTACGCGGCTTCGATGCCCTCGGCGTCCAGGTGCTCCGACAGGTAGACGCGGCGGGTGAAGGTGCCCATCGCCCGCTCGCGGACGAAGACACGCTCGTTTTCGGCGAGCTCTTCCTCGCGGCGGGCCGACACCGACAGGACGCCGCGGTCGACGGTCACCTCGATCGAGTCGGGGTCGATGCCGGGCAGGTCGAACCGCAAGACCACGTCATCGTCGCGGCGTAGCCCGTCCATCGGCATGACCGCTCCACTGCCCTGCGCGGCGGTCTGGCCGAACGTGCCGCGCGCCAGCCGGTCGAATTGACGCTCGAACTCCTGCACGAAGGGGTCGATCGACGTCAGCAACACCACCATCACCTCCGAAGACCTGACAACCCCCTCCAACCTCGCGGAGGGGAAACGTGTACTCACTGTTGTAGGTTTTCTGTAGGCGTAAGTCAAGTCTTTATTGATGCGGCACTGGAGTCTTCTCTGGGATGCCCTTGCCGGAACCGGAAGGTCGTCCTCGGTACGGTCCGCGCGGCCGACCCCATACCGACCGTCCCCCTACTCGCCTTCATCGCCTCGGCTGTCTTGGCCGCGGTGCGCGCCGTGGCCGCGAGGGCCAAGCTGGTGGCGCAGCCGCGTGATGACGTTCCGTGCCGCGGCGAGCTCGTCTTCCAGCGATAGGATCCGCAGCGCCGAGGTCAGGCTGTGCCCCTGGTCGAACAGCTCGCGCACGCGCAGCGCGAACTGCAGTTGGCGGCGACTGTAACGGCGGTGCCCGCCAGCCGAACGCTGCGGACGTACGGCGCGCGCAGTGTCGAGGCTCCGTAGGAACGCCTGCTGCACGCCCAGGGCCTCGGCGGCCTGCCCGGTGGTATACGAGGGGTAGTCCGGATCGTCGAGCCTGTTCGCCAGGTCATCGCCGCCGGAGCTTCGGGCAGCGTCGTGATCTTCGGCGCCGTGGCCTTCGGCGTCGCTAGCCGAGGTGTTGTCGGAGGACATCGATCGGTACGGCTCCAGTACGGAAGACAGGGGGCTTGACAAGTTTCTATAGCCTGAACTATAGAAAAAGTGTATCGGTCAATGACCTGGCGACACCAGTACGGAGTCTTTCCGGGGAGTGATCCGAAGATGGGCGATGTGACGGCCACGCCGCAGGTGCGCGCGAAGTTCGCGGAGCTGATCTGCGCCGACCCCGACTGGCTGGCCGCCGAGTTCGAGTCGCTGGTCGCGGCAAGCTATGGCGCGCCACCAGCGTGGCCGTCCCCGCCCGCCCCGCCGCACGTACCGCCACCAGGCGCGCCAAGCCAGCGTCGGCCAACCTTTCAAGAGCCCGGGCTACCATCATCGACCGCTCCCCTTCCCAGGGCACGAACCACGGAACGGCACCAGCGCTCCCCTCCGTCGTAGACCGATGAACACCGAGCGTGGCCGGGCCCGCCCTCCGCAGGGAGGGGCCCGGCCACGCCCCTGCCGATCAGAACGAGCCTGGCGGCTGCCTTGGTGGGCCAGGCCTGCGGGTCGATCAGCTCACCCTTAAGCGAAGCGAAGAAGCTTTCGGCGAGGGCGTTGTCCCAGCATTGACCGGTGCGGCCTAGGGACAGCGTGATGTCGTGATCGTTGGCGAGATGGGCGAAGGCGGCCGAGGTGTACTGCTTGGGCTCAAGGAGTCGTTGCAACACTGCCTGTCGGCGAGCATAGATACTCGTTGAAGGTTTCGGCGGGAGTCTTCCATCCCAGAGTTTTTCGGGGTCGGCTGTTGAGTGCGGCGGCGACGGCGTCCAGGTCGTCCTGGCTGTGCCTGCTCAGGTCGGTTCCCTTGGGGAAGTACTGGCGCAGCAGGCCGCTGGTGTTCTCGTTGGTGCCGCGTTGCCAGGGACTGTGCGGGTCGGCGAAGTAGATTTCCAGGCCGGTGTCGATGCGCAGCTGGTCGTGCTGGGCCATTTCCGCGCCCTGGTCCCAGGTCAGTGATCGGCGTAGACGTCCCCCGCCGAGTGGGGCATCACCGAGTTCGCCGGCTGGAGCTTGGCCAAGCTCGCCGCTCACCTGGTCGACCGGGGTGTGGTCGCATCGATCAGCCGCGAGCACCTGCGCCGGATCCTGAAGGCGGGTGGGGTGTCCAGGCAGACCACCACGACCTGGAAGTCCTCGACCGACTCGGACTTCATCGCCAAGATGACCCGAATTCTGGCGCTGTATGACTGGCCACCCCAAGACGGGCGGGTGATCTGGCGCGTGATGGGGCGCTGCGTTCCCGGTAGCGGGACGCGGCCAGCGGATTGATCGCATATACCGGCCGGCCCGAGGCGTGCAGCGCGGCCACGAGCAGCCCATGCGAGGTCTCGATCGCAACCGGTATCAGGTCCTGGTCGTTGTCACCGTGTTCAGCCAGCAGCGTGAGCAGCCCGGCCAGGCCGGCCGCGTCGGCACCGATCCGGCGCTGCGCCACAACAGCGCCGTGTTTGTCGACGACGGCCACGTCGTGATGGTCGTCGGCCCAATCGATTCCGCAGGTGGCACCCATCGATGGGAGGCCCTTTCCGCCCGGTCACCGCACGGGTGACAGTCCAGTTCTTCCTGGTCGCCCGGGGGTCTGCCACGCCCTAATGGAAGGACTCTGTGGTCCGACATCTGATCAGCGGTCTTCGCCCCGGCCTGCCCGGCAGAGCCCCTGTCACGCAGGAAGAGCTCAACGGCTCACAGCAATTCGGGGGTGCCCTCCACCAAGACCGCGGGCGACGTTAATGGTCAGCGAGGCCGTCGGCCACACTCGGCGCCGATCTCAAGGAAGGACTCGAGGGTCGCAGTGATCCGTAGGCGTCCCGCGCGGACCGCGGCCCCGCTTACAACGCCATTAGGTGATCCGCCAAGACGCGGCGATGCCGGTCCCCGGGGTTCTGCCAGCTGACCGGCATCCCGCGCCGCTCCTACACCCGGTGGCGGGCCAAGGCCGCGGCCGGGGTCGTGTTGGCAAGGGGCCCTGCTCCGAGCAGAGCCGGTTGTTGGTCAGGGGCGTAGGTAGGTCATGAGAGCTTTGCCGCGGGGGGAGAGGCGGTAGCCGGTTTCCAGGCTTTCGGTGAGGCCGAGGGCTTTGAGGCGGCGGACGTCGGCCTTGAACGGGAGTTTGTCGCGGCCCAGGTGGTCGGCCAGGTCCAGGGCGCGCAGGCCGGGATGCTCCTGGATGAGGCGGAGGACCTCGTGGGTCCAGGGGCCGCGGCGGCTGCGGGCATCGATGGCGTCCAGGGCGGCTTTGATCTCGGCCAATCCGTGGTCGGTCAGGTCGGCGTTCTCGCGCAGCTCGGCTTCGGGGTTGGGGCCGCCCAGGTGGAGCATGACGCGGTGGTAGCCGCCCTCCTTGGTGCTCTTGGACAGGGCGGTGAGCAGGGCCGCACGGTCGGCGAAGCCCGCGTGGCGGGCGTCGTCCTCGGTGATCTGTTCGGGGGTGACGGCCGTGACCGAGTCGATGACGATGATCCCCGCCCAGGTGCGCTGGGTGCTCCCCGCCCGGACCCGGGGCTCGGCCCAGACCCGGAACACCCGGTCGATCCGCCCGCCCACGATCCCCTCAAGGACCTCTCGCCTGAACAGCATCGTTCCCTCCCAGATGACACGCCTGCCCTTCCGCAATCTTCTTCGCAAGTAGCCAGGGAACGCCACCCGGAAGGGGATCATGCTTGACGAGCTCCCCTACGCCGAGGGGCTGTCGATGATCCGCTCCCGGAGTACGGGGAGCGGGCTCCCGGCCACTTTGGAGGAGGTCTGAAAGTCCCGTGACACCCGGCCCGGTCCGTGGGGTCATCCACGGCCGGAGCTGGTAGCTGCGGGGAGGCCCGAGGAAACAAGCGAGATCGTAAGCTCCTCGCGCTTCCTTGATAACTCGCCGGATACGGGCAGATGCCCGGCCCGATGGGAGCTGACGCGGATCAGGTAGGCCCGTGCAGAAATCGTTCGCACAGTCATCAGAACCAAGGGACAAGTTAGACACGCGAGGCGGATGTAGCGGACAACGCGACGGCGTCTGCGCCGCCTGTGGTGAAACGGACTCGAGGGCTACGCTCTGGCGTGGCACAGCATCGACTGGGCTGCGGCGGAGACGTCGGTACGGCGACCGAGGCAGCGGGCCTTCACGGCCGCGAAGAACGGGAATGACAAGCAGGTCAGGAACCTGCAAAGAGCTTTTATGCTGCGGTCGCATGCGAACACGCTGGTCAGCGTGCGGCGGGTGACGCAGGTGAGTGCTGGCCGTCGAACGGCGGGGATCTGATGGGGATCGCGCGTTGACCCCCACCCAACGGGGGCAATTGGCGGCACAGATCGCCGCGGAGCTGTCGGCGCCCCGGGCTCGGCCGCGTCGGCGGGTGTATCCCGAAGGCCTATAGGTGCCGATGCAGAGGCCCGTCATGCTCAGCCCGGTGCGGCCGAACGCCCTGTGCTCGGCCGGGTCGGGCCGCCCGTCGGTCGTGCCCGGCCCGATCGTGCCGCCGCGTCCACTGGGCTGCCGGGACCCGCGCTGCCCGCCATCACGAGGCCGGCGACGATGCCAGCGACGTCACCGCAGCCGCAGCACGGCGATGCGCCTCGACCAGCCGGCCCAGCAACGCGTCGGTCTCGGGGTCGGGCCGCGTGTGCTCGGCATGCGCGGCACGCCAGGCCAGCAGCCTCCTGGCGCCCGCCGACCAGGTGATCGTCGGCCGGAACGCCGGGACGAACCGCTTGATCTTGGAGTTGTCGAACACCGCGCTGTGCTGCAGGTCGCCGATGATCCCGTTCGACCAGCCCCAGTCGGGGGCCACGATCGGCAGGAACTCCGACGGCAGGTGCAGCAGCCGGGCCCGGGTGCCGGCGACGCGGGCGATGATGCCGTAGATCTCGTTCCAGGTCAGCGCCTCGTCGGAGGTGATGTGGATGTCCTCCCCGATGGCTTGCCAGTTGCCGATCAGCCCGACCAGACCGACGGCGAAGTCCTCCGCGTGCGTGAGTGTCCACAGGCTGGTGCCGTCGCCGGGCACCACGAGTTCGTCGCCGCGCACGATCCGGTCCCAGGTCGTCCAGTCGCCGGGCAGCGGCGGTTGCGCGTCATCGTAGGTGTGCGAGGGCCGCACGACGGTGACCGGGAAGTCGCGTTCCTCGTACGCCTGGCGCAGGGCGTCCTCCGCGGCGATCTTGTCGCGAGCGTACGGCAGGTAGGGGTTGTGCCGCGGCGTCGACTCCACGAACGGTGCCTTCCGCACCGGCTTGTGGTAGATCGCGGCGCTGCTGATGTGGATGTACTGGCCGGTGCGGTCGGCCAGCAGGTCCACCATGGCCGCGGCGTCCTTGGCGTTGTAGCACAGGAAGTCGAGCACGCAGTCATACGTCGTGTCGGCGACGGCCCGGCGCATCGACTCGCGGTCCCCGACATCGCCGGTGATCGCGGTGACGGCGTCGGGGAGGGAGCGGCGGGCCGTCCGGCCACGGTTCAGGACGTGTACGTCTTGGCCCTGACGCACCGACTCGGCCACGCAGGACGAGCTGATCGTGCCGGTGCCGCCGATGTAGAGGACCTTCATGCGCAGCGGACCTTCATGCGAGACTCCAGCGGGTCATGGCGACGGGGCTCGGGGCCTGGAGGGGGTCTGCCTCGGAAGAGTTCGGAAACTCCCTGGAACGGTGGCGACCGCACCACAACGTAAGACGCCCGATAACGACCGTCAAGGCGCCGAGACGCCGCTACTTTCGGGTGCGGCTCTTCGAAATTTCGCGATCCCGAGCCCGACCGGCGGCGGGCCAGGACTCGGCGTTCAGGTGGTGATGATCGGCTCGCAGGTGACCGGGAAGTTGACCGAGTTGGCGATGATACAGAGCCGGTCTCGGTGGCGGTTGTGGCGACGCAGTCGATCCGGGTGCCTACACCTTTGGGCTTCTCGCGTTTGACTTGGATCTCCCGGTCCACGACAACGCCCTCAGAGAGGAGTCCCTGCGATCCCCGGCAGACAGCAGCCCGTCCTCCAGCCGGCCAAACCCGGCGATCCGATCACGCTCTGCACCCATCCCTCCCCTTAGCTTTGGTCACCCTCTTGTGCCCTGGATGGCGTGGTTGTTGCCGACGACATCGTGGCCTCCCGCTTCGGTGGCCTCCCGGAACCGCCGGACCCCGACCCGGGCCCCTTCTCGGCTATGGCGTCGAGCCCACCTCGCGCATCCCACCCAACGCAACGGCCGCCGTATTCACCCGTGGCGGAGGACGTTCGGCGCCCTCTTGGGGTGGACGGTGACCCGACGTCTGATACCTCCCCACTACGACGTCATCATCGCCGGCAGCGGCGGGACACGATGTCGACTGGTGCCCAGGGCACGGGAAACGCGGAAGGCGCCGATGCGTGCATGGAGGCTGGTCCAGTCGACGAACGCCGACGGGGCCTTCCCGGACGGCTTCAGCCGGGCGATCGCCGACCCGGACGGCCCTCCAGACGTACTCACGGTCTCCTACGACGGCTGCGCTCCGACGACGAGGCCATGCCGGCCTACATCCGCAAGGTCGATTCCGCCTTGCCATGGCTGCGCTGACCGGCGCGTCCACATTGAGGGCCGCGGGTGACTCCGGCTCCACCACGTGCGGCGCCGCGGTAGCCGGCACCACGACGTCCCACCCGGCCGTGTCGCCGATCGTCACCGCAGTCGGTGGCACCCGGCTGACCCTCGGTCAGGGCAACGCCCGCGCAGGTGAAGTCGTCTGGAACGACAGTGTGTACGGGGCATCGGCGGCCGGGGGCGATGTGTAGGTGTTCAGCACCGGAACGGTCAGACCAAACCCGGCGCCTACGAACGCGGTCGCGATCAGCAGCAGCGGAAAGGCGGCCGACTGGTCGCTCTTGAAAAGTGTGCTGGCGAGCAGCAGCACCATCGCCACCATGCTGCAGGTCAGCCCGAGAAGATAGACGCCCTTGGCGGAGATCCGGCGGACCAGCCCGGCACCGAGCAATGACGCGGCGATGGCCAGCACCACCTGGGGCAGGAACAAGTCCCCGTACTGCGTGCTCGACAGCCCGTACTCGCTCTTGTCCGTGAAGATGGTGCTCGCCGCTGGGAACGTGACCAGCACAATGCCCTGCACCAGCGCGGCCGCGTTGACAACCGTCCGCTCGCCCTTCGACGCCATCTGGTACTCCCGGCAGCATTCGGCGCTCAGGTCAGACTCGATTGGCCTGTTCGCAGGGCCGGCTCAGCCTGTCGGCGTGACGGGTCGCCGGCGCCACCCTCATCGGGTGAACCGGCGCGAGGCCGCGTCTGATGCAACTCCGCGCGGTTCAGTCGAGGACGCCGATGAGGCGCCAGATCATGGTGGCATCGTCGCGGGCGTTCTCCAGAATCCGAATGTCTCATGAGACCGGGACGTTTCAGTACGCGGTCCTGTGGATGAACCTGTGGCCGACACACGACCTCCCGCTCGGGGTGCTGACCCTTCAGCGCCTGCCCGCTCGGGCCGGTGCGGCCTCGAGAGTCAGCGCGGCCAGCCCCGGAGCGGGGTCAGCGACCGCTGTTCCGGCGCCGCAGGGTGATGATGCCCGCGACAACGAGCAGAACGGGAAGAAAGAGTCCCCACAGGAGCCAGCCGTTCATGGGTGGCGTGTCCTCTCTGACCGAGCGGTGACGAACGACGAACACCGACCTGCGAGGTCGGCGGGGCCCAGCCTCAACCATTAGCACCCGACAGTGATCACCCATACCGGATGATTTTGGCCTGACTAAGTGGACTGCCCTCAACGGAGCCAGACAGATATGGGCGGGTGTCGACCGAAGATCGGCAAGATCCGGTGGCGTCGCGGGCGCGGCGGACCGCGGCTCTGGTGGCTGCGATGGCCGATCCGGACCGCGTTTTTGATGCGATCGTCGTGGGGAGTACGAGCGGGTGAGTGCGTCTGTGAAAGGCAGCAAACGTCACTCGTCAGTTTGAGGAACGGTGTCGGGTGGGTTGGCGCTGCGATGTCGATGAGAATCAGGAACCTCAATTGGGATCCGCTCTTGTGTCAGATCGACATCTTGGAGGGCTTGCGAGGTTGCTGCGGGCGCAGCAGCGCTGAGGGGTTTTCCCAATCGGTGTCGGTTGTATCCGGTGGCGGCTTAGCGAGCAGGGGCGTCGGTGACGGCCTGTGGGTGCTGTCGAGTGGGGGTGATGTGGCGGGTGGGGCGCCAGGTGGCGACGAGGGCGGCGGCAAGCAGGAGTTCGGCGATGTCGCCGCCGTAGTACATGATCTCGGCGCCAGCGCGAACCTGGGTGATGGGTGCGTGTACGTCGATCAGGAACCCGCCGTACATCAGCTGGGCGATGACGGCGTGCAAGGCGATGGCCGCGCCGAGGACGAGCAGTCGTGCTTTGACGCCGGGCCGCGATGGTGCGGGGTCGGGGCCGGCGATGACCCAGGCGAACAGGCATCCCGATAGCACAAAGTGCGCGTGCAGCAGCCAGTGCAGGGCCGGCCGGGTGGTTGTGGCGTTGTACAGCGGGGTGAGGTACAGCACGGCCAGGCTGCCGGTGCTGAGCGTCAGGGCGGTGATCGGGTGGGCCAGTACCCCCATTGGCCTGCTGCGCAGCACGCCGGTCAGGTTCCGGGCGCGCCGGGCTGGCAACGCGCGCAGTAGCACGGTGATCGGGGCGCCCAGTACCAGGGCCAGCGGTGCGTACATTCCCAGCAGCATGTGCTGGAGCATGTGGCCGCGGAAGTCCTCGTGCGCGATGGGCGATATCGGCGGCAGCAGAGCCACCGCCAGCAGGGCGCATCCGGCCAGGAACAGCGCCGTGCGCCGCCAGTCCCCGGGCCGGGACACCCGGCCGGTTCCGCGGTGTGCCAGCAGCAGGTAGGCGACCGCGAGGCCGACCACACCGGCCACACCGGCCACCGCGAGTACGGAGTCCCATCCCTCGCCGCTGTGTGCGGGCATCGGGTGACCGGCCATCGGGTGATCGTGCATCATGCGCTCGGTGGCCGGGTGTCGGCGTCATCGTGCTCGGGGTCGAACGGGGTGCCGGTGCGCTGCAGCAGCCATCCGATGGCCACCAGCGCGACGCCCAGCAGGAGAAAGCCGATGTCCCACCAGATCTGGTGCGGGCCGCCGTGTACGTGGTGGATGCCCAGGATCTGGTGATCGATGATGCCTTCGACGAGGTTGAACAGTCCCCAGCCGACTAGCACCCATCCCCACAGCACGCGGGAGGTCCACACCCGGTGCCGCCGGTGGGTGACCCGCGAGTACAAGATGGCCAGCCCGGTGAGCACCGCCAGCCAGCACAGCACGTGGAACAGGCCGTCCCACACCGTGTTCATTTCCAGTCCGGAGACGGTGTGCGGGTTGTAATACTTCACGCCGATGTTGTCGGTGTCGGTGCTGGTAAGCATGTGATGCCACTGCAGCAGCTGATGCAGCAAGATCCCATCGACGAACCCGCCGAGGCCGACTCCCAACGCGATACCCGGCATTTGCAGACTGGCCGGCACGGCGTCGCTGCCGATCTGGTCGGTAGTGGCGGCCATGGTCCTTACCTCTTCCCGGGCGAACAGGGCGGCGGAACAAGATCAGAGTCCGCAAAGGAGGTCGCTACCCGGGATCGAACCGAGTAATCGCTCGGCGCCGTCCTAAAGGAGCACCACGGACATCACCTTGTGAGGGCGGGCACGGATGCTGCTGGTCTTCACCCCGGGTGCCTGCTACGGCCCGGCGTCGACGACCTCGACCTGCTCAGGGACCTTAGCCACGACCAGCTCGCCCCGTCCCGCACACCGCCGGACCCAAGGGCGCACGCATTCGCCCTGCGGCCGGGGGCGAGGGTGCGAAAGCCGAGGTGCTCGGGCCTCAATGCGCCGGAGGCCCGGGCCAGGCGGCGACTCCGGCGCCGCGGGCCGATCCTCACGAGGCTGGGGCCGGCCCGCGGCGCCCCGCGCAGCAATGACGGTGTTCGCTCGAGGGTGCATAGCCCGTCTTCTGGCAGGGGTGAGGGCGCGTATTGGACCGCATAGTCCAGACTAGTGAGGTGGCTGCTATGCCGCGAAGGCGCGAATCTGGCGCAGCGCCGCGTCCACCGCGATCCGCAGGGACGCCGCGTTCCGGCGGGTCTGGCTCAGCAACAGCCCGCCCTCGATGCTTGCCAGCAGCGCCGTGGCCAGCGTCTGCGGCGGGGCCTCGGCTCGGAGCTCCCCCCGCTCCCGGATCCGCTGAATCCCGTCGGCGAACAGCCGCTCCCACGCGTCGAAGGCGGCGGCGACCCGCAACCGCGCCCCCTCGTTGCGATCGGCCACCGCGCTCGCCAGCGTCCCGATCGGGCAACCCATCGTGTGCTGCTCATAGAAGGCGACGAACTCGCCGAGCACCCGCTCGAGCTCCGCCAGCGTCGTGACCGCTCCGAGCGTCCGCGTGAGTTCGTCGAGTACCAGTGCGCAACGGCGTGCCACCGCCGCCTCGACCAAGTCGTCTCGGTCTGAGAAGTAGTGGTAGAGCTGGCTCTTGCTCGCCCCCGCCGCGGCCCGTACATCGTCCATGCTCGTCGCGTCCACGCCGTGCGCGGCGATCAGCTCCGCGGCCCGCTCGACGATCCGCGCGCGGGTGGCGCGCCCGCGCGTCGTTCTCGGCTCACTCGACGTCTTCGGCCCATCCGACATGGACCAATGCTAGCCACCAACTGGACCAAGCGGTCCACCATGGCGCGGTCGACGACCTCTTGAGGACTCGGCCGTAGCCGTCATGGCCTAGACAAATACGCCCGACCACCAGGTGATGGCTTTGTACGTCATGCGGCATACGGTGTCGCGCCAGGCCGGGACCTTAAGAGCGAGGGTTCTCCCGCCGATACCCGGTTCAGCCGTTGTCCGTACCTGTATCAGCGGTAGTCGGGGTTGTCGAAGTCGTACCGGCAGCCGGCGCCCCATTCACGGCCATGTCCCCACCCCCGTCTCCGCGTCGGACGGGGAGGAACGGCCGTCGCCGCACCCCGCGTGCCGGCGATGTGTGCTGCCCTGCTGTTTGTTGGTGGGCGGACAATGAACTGCCGGCCGCGCTGTGGTCCCTTGGAAGGTGGGTAGGGAAGGGTCTGCTATCGCGCGAAGGAGGATCGATGAGTGAGGTCGTTTACCGCTCGGTGGTCGGCATCGACCGGGAGCGGGGACCGCTGCGCCGGGCGGTGGTTCCGGCGGAGGACGAGCCGGTCGTGTTCGGTGTGCACGGGCCCGTGGCCGAGCACTACGGGCTTACCGAGGGAGAGTACGAGCCGCACGCGACCACGCTCGATTACGTGGTGGCCGCGGCGGGCGGTTGACTGACGGGCACGCTGGGAGGCGCGCTGGAAGCGCGCGGCATCCCCGCCGGAGGCGGTCGTCTCCGGGCAGAGGCGGTCGGTGAGATCGAGCTCGACGGGCATGTTCTCGTCCTCAAACGGATCTTCGTACGCTATCGGCTGCGGGTAGCGCCGGACGCGGACCGGTCGGTGATCGACAGGGTGATGGGCTTTCACGCCGATCGCTGTCCGGTGGCCAGATCGATCCGTGACGCGATCACCGTCACCACCGACATCGATGTGATCGAGGATTGAATGCCCGCATGGCTGGCGCTGGAACGGTGGGGCGGTTGAGGGACACCGCGCCCGTCTGACGCTGAGTTGGCTCCTGGGTGTGATCCGGTTGGCTGGATGCGGCAGGTTCTTGGCGGGAGCCGCCTTCTCATGTCGGTAGCCGGGCACGTCGACACGCCGGTCGAGGCGTACGGCCTTGGAGGAGACCGTGGCCGCGTCCGTCAAAAGGCCGGCCCTGCACATCCTCGGTTGGGTGATGCGCATTATGACCTGCTTTATGCCCTTCCAGGTCCATACGAATGAACGGCCACATCCTGGGCCAGGACGCCCGCCATGGCCATCAGGTCAGTGCGAGGCCTCCGTCGATGTTGAGGACGGCGCCGGTGAGCCAGGCGGCGTCGTGGGCGGCCAGACGCAGAATCCAGGCCGCGACCTCGGCGGGTTCACCGCGGCGTCCCAGCGGGATGCGTTCGGTTTCGTCGTGTTTGATCTGGTCGATCACGGTCTGGGGCAGTCCGGTGGCGACGAGGGCGTCGCTTTCGGTGGGCCCGGGCGCGACGGCGTTGACCCGGACGCCGTCCGGAGCCAACTCCAGGGCCCAGCTTCGGGTGAGCTGCTCCAGCGCGGCCTTGGTGGCGGCGTAGTGGGCGGCGCCGGCTGCCGGCCGCTGCCCGTAGGTGCTGGAGATGTTGACGATGGCGCCGCGCGTGGCACGCAGATGCGCGAGCGCCGCGCGGGCCAGCAGGCTCGGCGCGACGACATTGGTAGCCAGCAGGTCACCGATGCGCTCGGCGGTGACGTCTGTTAGCGGCATCGGCGCCGCCACCCCGGCATTGTTCACCAGCACGTCGAGGCGGCCCCACCGCTCGAGCGCGGCATCGACGATCTGTTCGGCGGCGCCATGGTCGCGGATGTCGGCGGACTGGACCACGATGTCCGGGTGTTCGTTGGTGATGGCGGCCAGCGGCTCGGCGCGTCGGCCGACGCCGAGGACATGCGCTCCGGCGCGAGCGAAGGCGAGCGCCGCGGCCCGCCCGATCCCGGTACCGGCGCCGGTCACGATCACGACCTGGCCGCTGTGAGCCGCGGTGGTCGGGTCAGACATGGACAACCCTCTTGTTCGATGTTCGTAGAATACCGAACAAAGGTAGCATCAGGAGTATGCAGGCGCCCCGCCATCCCGATGTCGCCGAGCTGACGCTGACCCGCGTGCTGACCGCGCTCGGCGACCCCATCCGGCTCGGGCTGGTACGCGTGCTCTCCGACGACAAAGAACGAGGATGGGGTGAACTGCGGGCACCCGTGGCCAAATCAACGCTCAGCCACCACCTGAAGGTCCTGCGCGACGCGGGCATCACCTGGACCCGGCAAGAAGGCACCCGCTGCTTCGTACGGCTACGCCGCGCCGACCTCGACACCCGGTTCCCCGGACTGCTGACAACCGTGCTGTCCGCGGCAGCGGCCGACAGCATCGATGATCGCATCGGCACTGGCGACTGACCGCTCAACCTCGATCCCTGTGCGGTGCCAAAACGGCGAATACTGGTGCTGAGCTGGGCGTTCGCAATGCAGTCAGGCGGCTCTGCGGTACTCGTTGGTCAGTCTGGTGACGGTCTTTCGACGGTGGATCTTGGCGGTCATGTCGATCACCTCGCCGGGGTCGTGCAGGGGCGGGCGCAGAGAACGACCTTGATGTGGGCGATGATCGTTGAAGTGTCGTTCATACTCAGCCAGGACCATGCGCGGGTGCCGCTCACCATAGATCAGCAGGTGATCGAGGCACTCGCGGCGTAGCGTTCCGACGAACCGCTCCGCGAACGCGTTCGCCCGATGCGACCGGACGTATCCACGTGCAGGAAGTCGCACGCCAGGATGTCGGCAGCTTGAGCGGTAAGGAACTGCCGCCAGCCGGCGCGGTGCTGGTTCCACGCCGGCCGCGGCCAGGATCCGGCGGATGGTGCCTTCGCCGATCCGATGGCCGAGACCGAGCAATTCCCCTCGGATGCGGCGATCCCCCATCGCGGATTCTCGCGGGCCAACCGGACCACCAGCTCCCGCAGTTCGCCTGGGATCGGCGGACGCCCGGCCGGGTACAGCAAGAATGCGGCGGAATCCGTCGCCGATGCGGCTATTGGAGGACTCGTTCGGCGTGTTCGTACACGCGGCGTGCGAAGTCTTCGAAGAGTGGGGTGTCGCCGTCGGCGGCCGGGCCTCCCAGATGGAGGAGGGCGACGTAGCCGTGGGAGCGGTACAGCAGGAGCCGGTACATGATGCGTTTGCCGCCCCGGGGATAGTCGCGTACCACCATGCGTGACTGGAGGCCCAGGCGTGGATCGTGTTCCCGTACGGAGGCGGGCTGCCAGGCTCCGGAGTCTTGGACGTGAAAGGCCAGGCATTCCGGACTGGTCAAGGCCGGTTGTGTCATGAAGGAGACGGCGGCATCGCCGGTCAGGGAGATCAGCGTGGTGCCGATGGTGCGGCCATGCCCGATCCGCTCTGTCGCTATGGCGACCGGGGTGTCGGGGGGAACGGCGGGCGAGTGCAGAAACCGCCAAACTTGGCCGCCGCGGACCAGCTCCCGGCACTGCGGAGGGTCGACCGCGACGGCAGCGAGCGGCCCCGCGCCGGGTGGGCCGAGTTCCTCCACTGTCGCGCCGCCCGGGTGCAGGTCTACGCCGCGGAATCGGGGCAGGACGGCGGTAGCCAGGCGGATGGTCGGGTACCGGTCGCCGGCGGGAGCAGCGGCCGTCGTGGCCGGGATCTGTGCACCTGAAGGCGCCCGCCGCGGGGAGGGCGAATGCGTTGCGCCTCGGCAACCCGCCGCCAGCAGAACACACATCGCAACCGCGACCATGGTCTGCGACCGGTGTCGGGATGCCATGGTTGACCTCCCGCGTGTGTACCAATACCGAACGGTGTGTACTGGACGCCGCGGGCACCGCGTGCCCGTCAGATCAGGCGAGTATGAGACCTCACAGTAGTTCACGGGGAAATATCGCAACCAGCGCTCAGCTCTTCGATACGTCGAGCTGGGGGAAGATGTGCGGCATGAGTTCGGAGGAATCGACCTCGGCCACGCGGGGGGTGGCCTATTTCGACCAGTGGTATGCGGACATGACCTCCTCGTCGGTCAGGGACGCGATCGTGGCGCGGGCGTTGGGGCTGCCGCCGGAACTGCAGTCGAGCAGCCTGCTGACGTGGCAGGGCATTGCCGAAGTGACCGAGGCGCTGGATCTGCCGAAGGACGGGCAACTCGTCGACGTGGCATGCGGGCGCGGTGGCTATGGCATCGAGGTGGCCAGACGGGCCGGCGCGCGCCTGTGCGGGGTGGACTTCTCCAGGGTCGCGGTGGAGCAGGCCCGGGCGAGTAGCGCCCGGAAGTTGCCGACCGGCCGGTCGGAGTTCCGGGTGGGGACGCTGGTGGCGACGGGACTGCCGGATGGCGTCGCCGACGGGCTGATGTGCATCGACGCCGTCCAGTTCGCCGACCCACCGCTCGCCGCTTTGACCGAGTTCCGTCGGGTGCTGGCTTCGGGCGGGCGGCTGGCATTGACCTGCTGGGAGGCGATCGACCCGTCGGATGAGCGGGTGGCTGCCCGCATCCGTGCGGTGCACCTCGCGGGAGACCTCACCGCATCGGGCTTCGTGGGCGTGCAGGTGCTGGACAAACCCAACTGGCGGGAGGCCGAGCGGCGATTTTGGCAGGAGGTGCTCGCGGCGCCAGCCGACTCCGACGCGGCTGTCGGGTCCATGCAAGACGAGGGTCGCCGTTCGCTGGAGACGTTCGGGGCGTTGCGCCGCGTGTTCGCGACCGCCATCGCACCTTGACCCACCCGCAACCACCAAGAGGAACCTGCTGCAAATATAGGAAGCCACCGTTCTGCGACAAAGCCCGGAAACCCTGGCGGTCGCCAAGGTGATCGGGTTCACCCGGGCCAGGGTGGAAACGAACGCTGGGTCGCGTTCCGATCGCATTATTCGCTGGAGGCCTTCTACTGCCTGCCCGGACAGCGCGGCGCGCACGAGGAGGACGGAGTGGAGGGCGAGCTTCGGCGGCTGGACCCGCACCTTCACCGACCTCCGGTTGTGCGCCGCCATCGTGGACAGGCTCACCTTCAACGCCACCATTATTGAGAAGGGACGCGACGTCGTCACCTATATCGACGGCGACTTCGTCCACCCGCATGCCTGGAGCGACGAAGGTGTCTGGCAGGCCGGCCGGTTGCTCCGCGAACTGCACGACGCCACCGCCACCTTCCAGCCGCCACCCAACGCCATCTGGCAGCCGTGGCCGTTCCACAGCGACGCACCCGACGCGATCATCAGTCACCGCGACGCCGGCCCCTGAAACACCGTCGCACGCGACGGCCTCCCCATCGCCTACATCGACTGGACCAGCGCCGGGCCCGCCGACCGCCTCGACGAGATCGCGGCCACCGCATGGTGGAACGCGCAACTACACGACGACGACATCGCTGAGCGGCACCACCTGCCCAACGCGGCCGCCCGGGCCAACCGGTTCCGGCTCTTCCTGGACCTGTACCTGGATACCGATCCGGTAGATCACCCGCCTGCCTTGGCCTGGCTCACGGCGTCGAGATCTCATCTGTATGTGCTCAGTTCGTCGTCATGCGGCCACACTCTCCATGACCTCTTGGATCTGTCTGTGGACCTCGGCGACTTCCATCGGGCCAACATGCTGTTCACCGCTGCGGAGGGTCGCGGGGGCGGGGTTTCTGTGGTCTGTTTCGCCGATGCAGGGTGGGTAGGAAGACGGTCTCAGTCCGTGACGGGAGTGGACAAACAAAGGACGGACAAAGCCGATGAGCTCTGAACGACGAGACGTGATCAGCGTACTGATCCATGATCACCGTGAGGTGGAAGAGCTGTTCGGGAAGCTGGAGGCGGCCACGCCGGACGATGGCCGGACCCGCCGGGAGCTGACCGATCAGGTGATCATCGAACTGGTACGGCACTCGGTGGCCGAGGAGATGTACCTGTACCCGGCCACCCGCAAGTTCGTGCCGGACGGGGACGAGATCGCCGACCGGGAGATCGCCGAGCACTCCGAGGCGGAGAAGACGATGAAGGCATTGGAGAAGACCGATGCCGACACGCAGGAGTTCTCCGGTCTGCTGGCCGAGCTGATGACCGACGTACGGCTGCACATACGCGATGAGGAAGAGCGGCTGTTCCCCGCGCTCGCCGACCACGCGAGCCCGGAGGAGCTGACCGAGCTGGGCGAGAAGGTGCAGTCCGCCAAGCGGAGGGCGCCGACCAGGCCGCACCCGTCGGCGCCGGACCGGCCGCCGCTCAACAAGCTGCTCGCCCCCGGCGCCGGGATGGTCGACCGGGTCCGCGACCACCTATCCGGCCGCGGCGACAGCTAGACGACGACAGCAGACAAGGGACAATAGCTAGACAAAGGAGCTGTAGGTCATGGGCTTCGGCTAACCCTCGAAGGTCATCAAGGACTGGCCCGAGGATCTCGCGCCAACGCGGCTCCCCCGAATCAAAGCCGGTTGGCACCTCCCACCAGGCGACCGGCATCCAGGGCTGACGCCGACCGCCGGCCGGATGGAACGGATGCCCCGGTCGGCGGGACCATCCGAGCGGTCTGACAGATCCGCTGGACCCGGTTAGCCCTGTTGGATTTCGCCGCCGGTCGGGGCGAGGACCTCGCCGGTGTAGTACGAAGACAGCCGCTCGCTGGCGAAGAAGACGTAGGAGGGGGCGATCTCGTCCGGGTGGGCGGCCCGGCCGGCGGGCGCCTGCTCGCCGAAGCCCTCGACGCGATCCGGGGGAAGGGTGGCGGGGATCAGCGGGGTCCAGACCGGCCCGGGGGCGACGCAGTTGACGCGGATTCCCCGGTCGATGAGGGACTGCGCCATCGAATAGGTGAACGCGGTCACCGCGCCCTTGGTCGCCGCGTAGTCGATGAGCGTCCGGTTGCCCCGCAGCCCGTTCACCGAGCCGGTGTTGATGATCGCGCCGCCGTCCGGCAGATGCTTCAGGGCCGCCCGCGTGGTCCAGAAATAGCTGTAGACGTTGACCTGGAACGTGCGAGTCAGCTGCTGCGTGGTCAGCTCGGTCAGGTCCTCGACGGGCGCCTGGTAGGCGACGTTGTTGACGAGCACGTCCAGGCCGCCCAGCTGTTCGACCGTACGGTCGACGGCCTCCTGGCAGCGCTCTTCCTCGGCGAGGTCGCCGCGGATCAGCAGTGCCCGCCGCCCGGCCTCCTCGACCAGCCTCTGGGTGTGCTCGGCGTCCGCGTCCTCCGACAAGTAGGCGATCGCCACATCCGCGCCCTCCTTGGCGAACGCCACCGCGACGGCCCGGCCTATCCCGGAATCGCCGCCGGTGACCAACGCGCGCTTCCCAGTCAGGAACCCGCTCCCGGTGTAGTCGCGCATCTCGTCGTCCGGCTGCGGGCTCATCTCGCCGGTCCGGCCTGGGTACGGCTGGTCTTGGGACGGAATCTCGCTCATCATTTCCCCCTCGACACGCTGAACGCTGACCTTGACCGGCATACCCGCCGACCTCGAATCATGCGGCGGACCGCCGAACTGCCCCGGGGTTTTGCCGGCACCGCCTCGGGTAAGGCAAGTGACCTGGTCAGAGGGGGAGACCCGAATATGAGTGAACCGCACGAGGATCCGGCCACGCAGGACTTCGACGAGCAAGGCCGTCCGCTTGCCCGCCAGGAGGACGAGGCCGGCGGCACCAGCGTGCCCGGCGTCGACGTCGGACAGCCCGACGCGTTCCCGCCGGACGAAGAGCAAGATCAATAGCCTGTGGGGCTCACATGCCTATACCGAATGATGCCGTGCCTGCGGGTAGGTCCGTCGGCATGAGTTATCCACGCGTCGAGCGATCCCCGGCGGGCCACGACGACGAACCGCGGCCGCCGTCGGACGTTCCGACGATTCTGCGCGCGGGTGCCCGGGGGTTGGCCGCCGCTATGGCCATGACCGGGTTTCGCACCCTCACCGCGAACCTGGGCATGCTGGAGACCACGCCGCCCGAAGCGATTGTGCGTCGGCACGGACCGCGCAAACTCACGCGGCGGAGGAGACGGCGGGTCGCCGCGACCGAACTCGCCCACTGGCTGTACGGAATGGGCGGCGGCGCTGTGTTCGGGTTGCTGCCCCGGCGCGTGCGGGCGAACGTCTGGACCGGCCCCACCTACGGGCTGGCCGTCTGGCTGGTCTTCGAGCTTGCCATCGCCCCCGGACTCAACCTGCGGCACAACACGCAACGGCGGGTCCTGGGCCGGATAACGCTCGCCCTCGACCACGTCCTTTACGGAGTCATCGTCGCCGGCCGGCTGGCCCCCGAACCGGAGCGCAGGCCACATCGTTCGGCTTAGCGCCTGGTGGGCGAGACCTTCGCCCGTCCTCCCGCCGATGCTGTGCCGGCGGGCCATCTCGAGACGTTCGGGCACCAGGTCGACTGCGATGACCCGGTAGCCGCGCCGGGCGGCGATGCGCGCGCTCATCTGGCCGATCGGTCCGAGCCCGAACACGCACGATGGCGTCCGTCGACTCCTTGATGACCGGATCGGGCACCTCGTCGATCCGCACATCTCGCTTGCCATGCCAGGTCAGTGCCTTCATGGCCGCCTCCTTGTGGGCTAGGCAGGCCCGGTACCCGCAACGCGGACCGCCCTGCCTCAGCGGGTCAGGTGGCCTAGTTGCGCACGACGGAAAGAGTTTGAGAGCCGTACGGGCCGGCTCAGCCGTGCGGCGAATCCTCCGGGTCGTGCGCTGTTGGTTTTCCCGAGCGTTCGCCGTGGGGGCCGCCGCGGAGCTCCTTCTCCTCCTCCCGGCCGAACATCGAGTAGTGCATCGACTCGGGAATGACCCGCGGCTCGTCCAGCACCACGTCGGCGAGGACATTGGAGAACAGGGCGACCACGCCGCCCACGACGACGATTCCGGCCCCCGTCCAGAACAGCCACCAGGTCGGCTCGAGGGTCAGCGCGACGCCCCCGACCACGAAGCCGGCGACGATGACGCTCACTGCGATCCAGGAGCGCGTCCGTCCGTGCGCTGGGTATTCGCTCATGCCTCTCACCTGTGTCGAATCGGCTTACCTGATGGGGCGGTCACGCGGAGCGGGTCACTAGCAGTTCGCGCGCGAACCACTCGATCGTGGTGGACAGCCCGTCGCGGACCGAGATGCGCGGCTCCCAGCCGAGCTCTCGCCGGGCCAGCGTCGTGTCCGGGCGGCGTACGGCCGGGTCGTCGGTCGGCCGCTCGACGAACTGGATCTGCGACCGCGAGCCGCTGAGCTCGATGATCAGCTTGGCCAGATCGAGCATGGAGATCTCATACGGGCTGCCGATGTTCATCGGACCGGGATGGCTGGACTGGGCGAGGTCGAGGAGGCCTCGGACGGTGTCGTCGACGTGGCAGATCGAGCGGGTCTGCGAGCCGTCGCCGGAGACGGTGACCGGTTCACCGGTCAGCGCCTGACGGGCGAAGGAGGGGATCGCCCGTCCGTCCTGGAGGCGCATCCGGGGTCCGTAGGTGTTGAAGATGCGGGCGATCGCCGTATCGAGGTCGCGGGAGTTCCGGTACGCCCTGGTGAGCGCCTCGGCGTACCGTTTGGCCTCGTCGTAGACGCTGCGCGGCCCGACCGGGTTCACGTTGCCCCAGTACGACTCGCGCTGCGGGTGTTCCTGCGGGTCGCCGTAGACCTCCGAGGTCGAGGCGAGGAGGAAGCGGGCCTGCTTCTGCTCGGCGAGCTGCAACGCGTGCAACGTGCCCTCGCTACCGACCAGCAGCGTCTGGATCGGCAGCCGGAGGTAGTCGGCGGGCGAGGCGGCCGAGGCCAGGTGGAAGACGTAGCCGACCGGCCCGGGTACGTGCGTGGGCTCGATGAGGTCGCGCCGCCAGAACTCGAAGTCGCGCCGGTCGGCCAGGTGGGCGATGTTGCGGGCGTTTCCGGTCAGCAGGTTGTCGAGGCAGACGACGGAGATGCCGCGGGCCAGGAGGGCCTCGCACAGGTGTGAGCCGACGAAGCCGGCGCCTCCGGTGACAACGGCGCGCTGAGGGTACATGGTTTGCTCCTCGTGGTGATGCGGTGCAGGGCCGCCGCGACGACCTGGTCGGACTCGATCGCGAGCAGCCCTGGGTCGGGGGTCATCCCGTGGGGATCGCCGTCGTGTTCGCCGCCGGTCACGACGACGTGCTGGGACCGACGCGGCGGCGGGCCCCAGAGCGCGGGCGACGTCGGCCCGAACAGCAATATGGACGGGGTGCCGCAGGCGGTCGCCAGGTGCCCGACGCCGGTGTCGCCGCAGACCACCAGCCGGGCGGCCGCGACCAGGGCGGCGAGTTCGAGCAGGTCCGTCCGTCCGGACCGATCGCAGACCGGGCCAAGCCCGGCGAGCGATACGACACGGCGGGCCAGCGCGGTCTCATCGGGCCCGCCCGTGACGATGACCTCGTGGCCGGCGTAACGCAGCGCGGCGGCGACTGCCGCGTAGCGTTCGGGGGGCCAGCGTCGCGCCGGATAGGCGGCGCCGGGGTGGACGAGGACGGCACCTGGAGCCGGGGACCCGGCGCGCGGCACGGCGAGGTCGAGGTCGTCCGGGTCGGGCCGGAAGCCGTGGTGGGCGAGCAGCCGGCACCATCGCTCGACCTCATGCTCGCCGGGGTCCCAGCGCGGCCCGTCCGGGCACTCCGGGTGCGCGAAGGCCAGCAGTTCCCGAGGCTGCAGGGCCTGCAGCAGGCGGTGGCTCTGCGGGCCGCTGCCGTGCAGGTTTACCGCGACGTCCACGTCGTACGGGAAGCGCAGCGGCGCGAGCCCGCGGGCGGTCCAAACCTCATCGACCGCGCCGGTCAGCAGGGCGAGCGGCGCCAGCGACTCGGATGTCGCCAGTGTGATGTGGTGGCCGGGCAGCCCGTGGCGCAGCGCCCGCAGCGCCGGTACGGCGGTCAGCAGATCGCCCAGCCCGAGCGCCCGCAGCACCAGTGCACGAGGGACCGCTATGGCCACGACGGTTCTTCCGACGGGCAGACGAGCAGTTCGCGCACCTCACAGCCGGGCGGCTGCCGCAGCGCGAACATGACGGCGGCCGCCACGTCCTCGGGGCGGTTGAGCTTCGCGTCCGGCGGCGGCTTGTACTGTTCGTCTCGGCCGTCGAAGAACGCGGTGTCCATGCCGCCAGGTAGCAGCATCGTGACCCCGATCTGGCCCGCGGTCTCGGCGGCCAGCGCCCTGGTGAACCCGACCACGCCGAACTTGGAGGCGCAGTACGCCGTCGCGTCGCTGAGCGCCCGCAGTCCGAGGGTGGAGGCGCAGGTGACGACGCGGCCGTTGTCGGCGATCGCGAGGTAGGGCAGCGCGGCCCGGACCACCGCCGCCGTACCCAGGAGGTTGACCTGAATGACCCGTTCCCAGTTGTCGGCAGACACGTCGGCGAGCTTGCCGCAGGCGTCGACGCCCGCCGCGGTGACCACGGCGTCCAGGCCGTCGGCGCTGCGGGCAAGGAAGTGCACCGCGCTCTCGGCGGCGCGCCGGTCGGACAGGTCGACCTGAACGCTCTCGACGCCGTCGGCCGCGGGCCGGAGGTCGACGACGAGCGGGCGGCCGCCCTCCTCGGCGACCCGTTGCACGACGGCGGCTCCCAGACCGGAGGCGCCGCCGGTGATGAGGACCCTCACTGTGCGATTCCTTTCGCGGTGGCAAGCAGACGGCTGGTGGAGCGCCCTTCGAGAAACGGCAGCAGCACAACCTCGCCGCCGTAGCCGAGCACGATCTCCGCCTCAGGAAGCGGAGTGCCCGCGTAGTCGGCGCCCTTGACCCAGATGTCGGGGCGGAGCCGGTCCAGCAGCGGACCGGGGGTGTCGTCGTCGAAGACGATGACGGC
Source organism: Streptosporangiaceae bacterium (assembly GCA_036555725.1). GTDB lineage: Bacteria > Actinomycetota > Actinomycetes > Streptosporangiales > Streptosporangiaceae > CALAED01. The sequence continues at coordinate 25,231 of DATBKU010000131.1, forward strand.
GTCCACGTCGGCGAGCGCCTCGAGCACGCGCACCCGGTCCGATTCCGGCGTCACCGGCCGGGACGGGCCCTTGTTCCGCCGTACGGACGCGTCGGAGTTGACGCAGACGACCAGGCGGTCGCCGAGCCGGCGGGCCTGCCGGAGCAGGTTCACGTGGCCGGCGTGCAGGATGTCGAAGCACCCGCCGGTGGCCACGACGGTTCCACCCGCACAGCGCGTGCGCTCGACGATGTCCCGGGCGTCGTCCCGGGGGTCCGTGGCGGGTTCGGCGACGGGCGGGGGAGGCTCGTTGTCGGCGAGCTGAGCGGCGATTGCGGCTGCCGCACCCGCGGCGACGAACTCCGTGGCGTGCCGTACGCCGGCTGTGACCGCGTCGGTGAGGCGTCCGCCGTCGGCCAGCACGCCGGCCGCCCGGGTCGCGAAGCTGTCGCCCGCGCCGCAGGTGTCGGCCGCGTGCGCGGGCTCGGCAGGGACCAGGAACGGGGCGCCCTCGCCGTTGCACAGCAGTGCACCACCGCCGCCGAGCGTGACGGCAACGCCATCCAGGCCCCACGTGTCGGCGAGGTGCCGGGCGCGGCGGGCGGTGGGGGCGAGTCCGGTACCGGTGATCTCCGCGCCGGTCCCGGCCGACAGCTGTGTGGCCTCGCTCTCGTTGGGCGTCAGCAGGCGGACCCCTCGTACAGGAGGCGCGCCGCGAGGGTGCGGGTCCCAGACCACGGGGACGGTGCCGGGCAGCCGTTCCAGCAGCCCGCGGATCGCGGTGTGCCCAGTGACGCCCCGGCCGTAGTCGGAGACCAGCACCGCGCCGGCGCGGTCGAGCGCCTCGGCCACGCGGGGGCCGACCGGCCCGTCGACCGCGCGCCCGGTGCCGATGTCGAGCCGGGCCACCGACTGCCCGCCGGCCTGGATCCGAAGCTTGCTCGGCGTGGTGCCGTGCAGGTGGAAGGCGACCACCGTGATGTGCCGTTCGAGCATGGTCTGCAGCTGCCGCCCGGCGTCATCGTCGGCGAGCGCGGTGACGAGAACCACCTCCCGGCGGTCGGCGGCCGCGAGCAGCGCGGCCAGCCCGGCGCCGCCGGGACGTGGATGCTCGCTGGCCTCCTCGATGACCGGCACCGGCGCGTCGGGGCACAGCCGCCGGCTGATTCCGGCGATGTCGATGTCGAGCAGCACGTCGCCCACGACGACGAGCGGGGCCTTCACGACGTCACCCCCAGCGCCTCGTCGATCACGCCGCACATCAGGTGGATCGCGGCGAGGTGGATCTCCTGCACGGTGGCCGGCGAGGGTGCGTCGACGTGGATCGCCTCGTCGCAGGCGGCGGCCAGCGCGTTCGGGCCCGGCCCGGTGATCGCCCACGCGGTGACCCCGGCCTCCTTGGCGGCGCGCGCCGCGGCCACCACGTTGGGGCTCTGGCCGCTCGTCGACAGGCAGATCAGCACGTCGCCCGGACGGCCGTGGGCCCATACCTGACGGGCGAAGACGTGGTCGGCTCCATAATCGTTGCCGATCGCGGTGGCGGCCGAGGTATCGCCGTGCAGCGGGATCGCGGCGAACGGCCGGCGGTCGGCCTTGAACCGGCCGACCAGCTCGGCGGTCAGATGCTGCGCCTCGGCCGCGCTGCCGCCGTTCCCGCAGGCCAGCAGCCGCCCGCCGGCATCCAGCACGACCGCCAACCGGCGCCCCCACGCCACCAGGGTCGGCGTCCACTGCCGAAACCGCAGCGCCGCTTGGGCCAGCGCCTCCAGCTCGGTCCCGTATGTCATGCGATGGTCACCCCCGTTGCCGTTGGACACGCTCGTAGATCCGAGCCGTCTCCCTTGCGATCCGCTCCCAGGAAAAGCGCGAACGGGCCCGATCGGCTGCCGCGATCCCGAAGGCCTCCCGTCGGACGGGGTCGGCGAGCAGTTCCCGGATCCGGCGGGCCGCCTCTGCCGGGCGCCGCGGCCGTACGTGTACCCCGGTGACCCGGTCCACGACGGTGTCGAGGTGCCCGCCGACCGCGGTGGCGATGACCGGTACACCGCAGGCCATCGCCTCGAGCGGCACCATGCCGAACGGCTCGTACCAGGGGAGCGTGACGGCCAGGTCGGCCGAGCGGAGCAGCGCGGGGACGTGCTGGTGACCCACGCGGCCGAGGAAGTCGACGCGTTCGGCCACCCCGGCCTCTTTGGCGCACAGCCGCAGCCGGTGTATCTCGGGATCGGCGTCCAGTTCGTCCTTGGGCGGCCCGCCCGCGACGAGCAGCTCGGCGTCCGGAACCCGGATGAGCGCCTCGATGGCGGTGTCGACGCCCTTGCGTTCCACCAGCCGGGACAGCGCGACCAGCCGGGGCACCCCGTTGGCCCCCGCGGCAGGCCCCTCAGGACGGAACCGGTCCAGGTCGACGCCGGGCGGCACGATGGCGATCCGAGCCCGCGGGACGCCCATGTGTATCAGCTCGGTGAGCTCGTCTGAACAGGTGGCGATGACCGCGTCGGCGGTATGCCCGATCGCCCGCTCAAGCCGGATGCGCTCTGGCGGGCTGGTGTCCTTGTCGCCCTGGTGCCGGCGCTTCACCGTGCCCAGCGCGTGGTAGGTCTGCGTCACCGGGATGCCGCGGGGGGTGGCCGCCTGCAGCGCCGCCAGGCCGCTCATCCAAAAGTGCGCGTGCACCACGTCGGGCGGGTCGTCGGCCCAGCACCGTGCCAGGTACCGGCCGAAGTCTGGCATCCAGCCGAGCAGTTCATCCTTGGGCACCGGGCGCGCCGGGCCGGCCGGGACGTGCTCGACCCGCACCTCCGGGGCGAACTGCACGGAGCGCGGGAGGTCGGGAGCGTCGTGCCTGGTGTAGACGGTGACCTGATGCCCCTGCCGGCCCAGCTCCACCGCGAGGTCTGCGACGAACACGTTCTGACCGCCGCCGTCGGCCCCGCCGAGCCCGTTCATCGTGGCGAGCGGGCTGGCGTGTTCCGAGATCATGGCGATCTTCATCTGGTTACCTCCTCGAGCAGGCGCTGCCAGTCGCGCAGGAAGCGGGGCAGTGCGTACCGCTCTACGGCGGCGACGCGGGCCTCCTTCCCCAGCTGGCGGGCGCGGGGCGGATCGGCGATCAGGCCGCGGGCCGCTTCGGTGAGCGTGCCGACGTTGGTGGTCAGGACGCCGGCCTCGGGCGGAACCGCCTCGATCGCCGCCGTGGTCGCCAGCGCCACGATCGGCAGGCCGATCATCATGGCCTCGATAAGCGCCAGCCCGAGCGAGGTCCATCGGTATGGATGCAGGTAGACCCGTCTGGCCGCGAGCTCCGCGTGCATCCGCCGCTGCGGCAGGTCGTCGAAGGTCCACATGGCCTCATGCGGTACGCCGAGGCGCTCGGGGACCTCGGCGACGTTCATGCCGAACAGGTCGATCGGGACCGCACGGGCCAGTCGCGGCAGCAGGTCGGTCCCGGTGACCCGGCCGCGGCGGAGCGGATCGTTGATGACCACGCCGGCGCGCGGCCGGGTCCCCTTAAACCGATGGCCGGGGTCGACCACGCCGTGTTCGATCACGGTGGTCGGAGCCCGCCCGCAGTCCCAGAACAGGTCGTTGAAGTGGCTGACGTGGACGACCGGTATGTCGTCCCGGCCGGACAGGAAGTGCCTGCTGTTGGGCACCACCTCTTCCGGAAGACCCGAATCGGACGCGGTACGGCGGGGCGTGTCGTGCTCGACGTAGACGGCGGGCACATCCCGGCCTGGCCGTCGGCCCAGCCACTCCTCGGTCAGCTGGAGCTCGTGCGGGCGTTGCAGGACGACGACGTCGACGTCCTCGTCGCGTAGCCGGTCGCAGGGCACCTCGACAGCCCGCTCGGGCCAGTCGTACGTCTTCGGGCGACCGCGGCCGTCTGGTCCGCGGTCCGGGACGACCGGGATCAGTGTGGTCTGCCGGCCGTGGACGAACGATGTGGCCCACGAGCCGTGGACGTGCCAGAAAAGCACTCGCATCAGGCACCCACCTCCGCGACGAGTCGATCAACCGCGGCCACCACGTCGTCCGCGGTCACGGAGCCCAGGCACGGATGACCGGGCACCGGGCACTCGCGGGCCCGGGAGTCGCGGCAGGGCGCCTGCTGGTCGCCGAGCAGCGCGACCGGAACCCCGTGCGGCGCCCAGCGGGCGGCCGGGACGGTCGGTGCGAACAGCGACACGACCGGCGTGCCGACGGCCGCGGCGAGATGGGCGGGCCCGGTGTTGCCCGCGACGACGGCGTCGGCGCCGGCCAGCACCGCGGCCAGCTCGGGCAGTGTGGTACGTCCGCCGAGGTCGAGGCCGGACTCGCCGGACACATGGCCGGATACATTGCCGGATACATAGGCGGTCAGGTCTTTCTCCTCGCGGTGCCCGGTGACGACGACGCGCCGCCCGGTCGCGGCGAGGCACCGTACGGCCTCCGCGCACGAGGCGCGCGGCCACGAGCGGGCGGGGACCGACGTGCCGGGGTGTACGACGACGTAGCCGGGCCCGCCGATCAGCTCCCGCACGTCGGGCAGCGGCTCTCGTACCCGCAGCCGCGTGTCGCCCGGGTCGCCGGGGAACCCCGCGGCCGCCGCGAGCTCGCGCATCCTTACGGCCTCCGGCACGTCGCCGTCCTGGCGGTGCCGCAGGTCGAGGAGCGAGCCGGGAAAGTCGTCGCTGATGCCGCCGATCCACGGCACCCCGGCCAGCCGCAGCACCAGTGCGAGCGGCAGCGGCGACTGGTGGAACGAGGTGAAGATCAGCGCGCGGTCGACGCCACGGACGGCCTCGGCGAGCCGCTCGATCTCCGCGGCTTCGACGGGATCGGGCTCGGGATCGATCCAGGGTGCGCACCACTCGATCACCCGGTCCACGCCAGGCAGCAGGTCGGCGGCGGGCCGGCCGCGGGGCCCGCAGAGCAGGACCACCTCGTCGGCGTGCGCTGCCACGGCACGGACGGCCGGACCGGCGAGGAGCACGTCCCCGAGGTTGTCCAGGCGGGCGACGAGGGCCCTCATGAAGGCCCCCGCAGCGCCATGCTGATCGCCGCGCCCAGATCGGCGGCCACCTCGCCGGCCCGCCGTACCTCCTCGGCGCGCGTGCGCGCGGTGGGGACCAGGATCCCGCGGGCACCGGCGGCGCGTGCCGCCTCGACGTCGCTGCCGATGTCGCCGACCACCACGCACTCGGCGGCGGTGGTGTTCAGTCGCCGGGCCGCGCGTTCGATCAGCCCGGGCCGCGGCTTTCGGCACTCGCAGTCATCCCCACGCTCGTGCGGGCAGATCTCCCAGATGTCGAAGGGGCCGAGCAGTTCCTCGACGCGGGCGTTGACCCGTCGTACGTCCTCGATCGTGATCCGGCCCTTCGCGACGCCGGATTGGTTGGACACCACGCCGATCTTCACCCCGAGCCGGCGCAGCCGGTCGAGCGCGGTCCTCGCCCCCGGGATCGGCTCGACGCCGGCGGGGTCGCCGTTGTACGGCACGTCGCGGATGATCGTGTCGTCCCGGTCGAACAGCACCGCCTTCGGTACCCGCCGGGGTTTGACTCGCCGGTACGCGATGAGCCCGTGCACCCGATGCATGACGGCGGCCGGCGGGATGACGATGCTGGTGACGATCATGCGGGCGATCTCGTCCGCGGTACGGGGTCCCGGCGCGATACGGGCGACGGCGAACTCCGCAGTGAGCCCGGCCCACGCCGCCAGCGCGACCACCGAAACCTTCGGCGAGCGTGCCACTCCGGCCAGGCCGGCCAGGCCGGCCACGCCGGACACCGTCGTGAGGAGATGCCACCGGAACCGCCCCCGGCTCTCGTGGGCGCGTTTCCGCCAGCCCGGGCCGTGGATCCGCCGCATCAGAACGTCGTCGGCGTTGCCCACCTGGGCTCGCACCGAGGCCCAGAATCCGGCTGGACGCACCGGATGCGCCACCCGCCTGCCCCCGCGGACCAGCCGGTAGCCGGCCCGCTGGACGCGCAGCGCGAGGTCGGCGTCCTCGCGGTAGGCCCGGCGGAAGCGCTCGTCAAAGCCCCCGCTGCCGGCGAGCGCTGTCCGCCGATAGGCCATGTCCGCGGTGATCCATACGGCGTCGGCGAGGCCGGCGGTGCCGCGCTCCCAGTCCGTGGCGCGCCGTCCGCCCGGCAGCGGCACCCACACCGTCCCCTGCGAGCCGGCCACCTCCTCGGGCAAGCCGGCCAGGTCGGCATCCACCTGGATCCGCCAGCCGGGCGAGGGCACGACGTCGTCATCGACGAAGACCACCCACTCGGCTGTGGCCGCGCGCCACCCGACGTTGCGCGCCGCGGCCGGGCCGCGCCCACCGGACCGGACCACGCGGACCTGATCGCGCGCGCTGGGGCGTACGGCCAGCGGCGGTATCGGGTGCGGCCGGTCGTCGACGATGACGATCTCCGCCGGCGCCGGGCCATGCCCCGCCGTGAGGACCTCGATGAGCGTGTGCAGGCTGTCCCGGCCGATCGTGGGGACGACGACGCTGTAGCTCGCGATCATGTGCCGTACACCGCTCGCCGCCGTACGACGAAGGGGCCGAGGGCGAGCAGGTCGATCGGGGTGGAGCCGAAGCATTCGAGTGCGTCGCGGGGGTCGTCGACCATCGGCCGTCCGGCGGTGTTGAGGCTGGTGTTGATGAGGACGGGCAGTCCCGTGCGGGCGTGGAAGGCGTCGAGCAGGTCGGCGACCAGTGGCTCGTCCGCCCGTGACACGGTCTGGATGCGGGCGGTGCCGTCGACGTGCACGACGGCGGGGATCTGGTCTCGCCAGTCCGGGCGGACCCGGTGCACGAAGAGCATGTACGGGCTGGGTATGGGGCCTTCGAAGACGGCGTCGGCGTGGTCGAGTGAGATCATCGGCGCGATGGGCCGGAACTGCTCGCGGCCTTTGATGTCGTTGAGCCGTTCGACGTTGTCGGGTTTGCCGGGGTGGGCGAGGAGCGACCGGTGGCCCAGCGCCCGGGGGCCCCACTCGCTGCGGCCCTGGAACCAGGCGACGATCTCGTCGCGGGCGAGTGCGTCGGCGACGGTTCCGGCCAGATCGTGGGGCCGCTCGTAGGGCAGGTGGGCGGTCTGGAGCCGGTCGGCGAGCTCCTCATCGGTCCAGTCCCGGCCCAGGTCGGCCCCCGGCATCGGGGCGAGCGGGCCGCCACCGGCGGCGGCCACGTGCAGGGCCGCGCCGAGCGCCGTGCCCGCGTCGCCGGCGGCCGGCTGCACCCAGACGTCGTCGTAGGGGCCGTCCTCGGCGATCCGGGAGTTGGCCACGCAGTTGAGTGCGACGCCGCCGGCCAGCGTAAGCCGGGACGATCCGGTCCGTTCGTGCAGCCATGCGGTCAGGTCGAGGAGTACGTCCTCCAGCCGGGCCTGCACGCTGGCGGCCAGGTCGGCGTGGTCCTGGGTCCACTGATCGCCGGGCGAGCGCTGCTTGGCCAGCGCTCCCCAGTCGATGGGATCGGTGGTGAAGCCGCCGTCCTGGTTGGCGTGGATAGCCTCGCGCAGGTCGCCGAGGAACCGGGGCGTCCCGCAGGCCGCCAGCGCCATCACCTTGTACTCGTCGCTGGAGCGGAGGAAGCCGAGGTGCTCGGTCAGCTCTTCATACATCAGCCCGAGCGAGTGCGGCAGCTGTTGGGCGGCGAGCGTGGTGAGCGAACCGCGATCGTAGGTGCCGGACAGGTGCGAGTGCACCTCGCCCCGGCCGTCGAGGACCAGCACGTCTGTGCTGGACGGACCGGTGCCGGCGAAGGGCGCCGCCAGCCCCGCCGACGCGGCATGCGCGACGTGGTGCGGCACGTATTCGAACGCCGCCGCGTCGAGCCCGGGGATCGCGGTCGCCAAAAAGCACGGCGCGCGCTGTGCGTAGACCGTGCGTAGCTGCTCCCACCGCCCGTCGTAGCAGGCACGCCCGTGCTCGACCATCGCCGGGTCGTAGGAGTAGGCGACGACGTCGATATCGGCGGGTTTGAGACCGGCGCGGTCCAGGCACCAGCGGGCGGCCTGGTCCGGCAGCTCCCAGGCGGAGAACGGGACGGGGCGCTTGCCGTGCTTGCGCCGCGTGAACCGTTCCTCCTCCGCCGCGGCCACGACGTGTCCATCGACCACCAGCGCGGCCGCCGGGTCGTGAAAGATCGCGTTGATTCCGAGTACGCGCATGCGAAAGCCCCGTCTGAACAACAAAGAGATTCAGGAACTAACAGGGCGGGTGACAGGGCCCTGCCGACGGAGATCGCCTGCCGCTTAGGGATCTCACCTCTATATGGTTCGCACTTACCGGTAAAAGGACTCCCAAACCGGATGATGTGGGTGATACCGACGATTGGCGAGTTTTCGCTGGTGAACCGCAATGTCCGCCGAGAACTTCTGATGCTTCCGACATCTCACCTCACCCGCGGGGCAGGGGGCGGCGCATGCGATTCACGGTGGTGGTGATCACTCATGCGCGGCGGCTGCTCCCGGCATCACCCTCAGCCGACGTGGTCGATGTCGCCTTCACTGCCTGCCGGCGGACGCGAGTGGGCGGGAGGTCTCATTGCGTCCGTGGCTCTCATGTGCTGGCTTCCGGTTGACGGCCGCGGGTCCGCCCGCCGGTCGGTCGAGTCGACGCCGCGGCGGCAGCTGCGGAGCGAAAGTCCTGGTCGGTGCCGCGATGGCATGCCGGTCCGGGGGCGCTGGGGACGCCGCTTGGAAGACCGCCAGAGAGGTCAGCGCGGCGGAACTCGACGAGCAGGTGATCTTCGCGCAGCTTGCGGAGCTACCTGAACGCGACGGCCGCCGCGAACGGCTCCGTGCCGAGATCGCGCAGCGGTACTTGCGGATGGTTAAGTCCTTGGCCGCGCACTACCAGGGCCGCGGCGAACCATATGAGGACATCGTGGGCGCGGGTCAGGTCGGGCTGGTCAAGGCCATCGACCGATTCGACCCGGCCCGGGGCAACACGTTCGCCGCGTACGCCGGCTGCATGATCGTGGGCGAGATCAAACGGCATTCCGCGACACCACCTGGTTGGTGCACGTGCCCCGGCGGCTGCAGGAGCTACGCGCGCGGATCCGCGCCGCCACCGGGGAATTCATCGAAGGCGGCATCGCCGATCCCACCTATAGTCAGCTGGCCGCGCACCTGGACATGGACGAAGAGGAGATCAGGGAGGCATGTAAGGCGTCGAACGCCTATTCCTGCCTGTCCCTCGACGCCCCCATCGCCGGGACCGCCAATCCCGACAACCCAGCGCTCGGTGACACGCTGGGCAACGATGACGCCGAACTCGACAAGGTCGTCGACCTGCAGGCGTTGCGGGAACTGCTGACCCAACTGCCGGAACGCGAGAAAACCATCGTGCTGCTGCGCTTTACGGCAACAAAACGCAAAGCGACATCGCCGCCGAAGTGGGATTGTCCCAGATGCACGTGTCCCGCCTGCTGAGCCGCACCCTCGAAGGCCTGCGCCGCCGCACCACTGGCGACCGCACCACTGGCGACCGCACCACAGACCACCGCGCCACAGACCACCGCGCCACAGACCACCGCGCCACCGCCACGCCCATCAGCGATGAATGCTTCCCACCCCGTCAATCGCGGTCCGTCGAACGGAAACAACTGGCGCACACTGCCCGGACGGGTGCCGAC
>DATBKU010000132.1:0-28634 GCA_036555725.1 Streptosporangiaceae bacterium
TGCACCTCGGCGGCGCCCGAGCCGTACACCTTCGACAGGTGCCGCGCCAGTCCTTCTGCCAGGGTGAGTGGCCATGAACGACTCCGTGCTCTCCGCCCTCGACCGTATCGATCCCGATCTGGGCGCCTTCGTCACCGTCGACGCCGACGGCGCACTGCGGGCGGCCCGCGACGCGCCGTCGTCCGGCCGGCTCGCCGGAGTGCCGATCGCGGTGAAGGACCTCTTCGACACCGCCGGGCTGCGCACGACGTACGGCTCGATCCGCTACGCCGATCATGTACCGGATCGCACGGCGCCCTTCGTCCAGGCCCTGCGGTCCGCGGGCGCCGTGGTGATCGGCAAGACGAACCTCAACGAGTTCGCGTACGGCGTCACGGGCTACAACCCGCATTTCGGGCCGATCCTGGCGCCGCACGATCGGACGCGTACGGCGGGCGGGTCCAGCGGGGGCAGCGCGGCGGCGGTGGCGTCCGGGGTGTGCCGGCTGGCCGTCGGCACCGACACCAGCGGCTCGATCCGCGTCCCGGCGGCGTGCTGCGGCGTGTGGGGGCTCAAACTCCCGCACGGGGCGGCCGACATGACCGGCGTGTTCCCGCTGTGTCCGTCGCTCGACAGCCTGGGCTACCTGGCCGACGGCCCGGACATCCTGCGGCGGGCGCTCGACCTCGGCGACCTCCCCGACCCGGGCTCGCTGCGGGTGGCCACGCTGGGAGCCGACCTGGAGGTCCCCGCGCTGCCCGCAGAGCACTGGACGATCTTCCGCGCGGAGGCCTGGCAGACACATGGCCCGGCATTCGCCGAACACTCCGATACCTACGGCGCCGACCTGCGCTCCCGGTTCGCGCTGCCGCACGACGACCCTGCCCGCGCCCGTACGGTCGAGGACGCGTGGCGGCGGGCCTACACGCGAGCCGTCGCCGGCTTCGACGTGCTCGTCGACCTGGTTCAGGACGGGCCCGCGCCGCTGCTGTCGGCCGTCCGCGCCGACTACGACGACGACACGTTCTACGTCAGGGAACGGCTGCTGCGGCACACGCCCGTGGCCAACGCCCTCGGCTGGGCCGCGCTCGCCTTCCCCACCGCCGACGGACCGCGGCAGGTGCTCGGCCGCGACGTGGCCGCCTTGCTCGCCGTCGCCGCGGAGCTCTCCGCCCGCGACTAGAGACGTTAGGGCGTCAGGTGCGCGGGGCGGGAACGTTGCGCGTGCAGAAGGCGAGGCCGAACCCCGGCTTCTGCTGGACCACGATCTTGCCGTCGAGCGCGACCTTGCAGCCGATCAAAGCTCCCGGCGTTGTGGTCGCGGCGCTCAAGTTGATCACTACCTCCGGCCGTTCCGAGATGGCCAGCGGCACCGTCTTGCGCCACGGCAGTCGCACGTTCGTGAGCTTCACGCTCTTGAGGCTGGTCGGGTCGTTGTAGTTGATCGTCTTGGCCACGCCCCGCCCCACCACGGCGAAGGTCACCTTGTGCGTGACGCCCGTGTCCGCCTGGCCGACGTTGGGGATGCGCTGCAGGGCCAGCTGGGCGAGGCCGACGAGGACCTCGCGCGGGTCCTTCTCGGTCTTGCCGCGGAGCCCGCTGAGCGTGAGTCCGACGAGCAGCGCGCCGCGGCGCAGCTCCAGCTGGTGCTCCTTGTACTTGTCCTGGTCGGAGCCGAGCGTCGCGTAGTCGTACCAGCTTTGGTCCGCGCCCGGCACGACGGACGTGGCCAGGATCGTCTGGCGTTGCTCGCCGGCCAGACGCCGCTTGTGGTCGCGCAGGTCGGAGTTGTATGCCAGCGTGGCGGCCTGGGCCGTCGGATGCAGGGTCAGCGATAGCTCGTCATCGGTCATGTAGAGGCAGTAAACGGCGTTGGCGCCGGTGTCCGAGCGTTTCTCCGACACGCTCGGCAGCCGGCGGTGCCCGAATTTCGCGTAGTCCGCGTCGGTCAGCAGCCCGCACATCTTCTCGGTGAGCTGCCCGTTCTCCGGCTGCGGCCAGCCGCCGGGCGGCGGGCCCGCGTTCTGCGCGCCGGTGGTGGCCTTTGCACTGCCGCCGGCCTTGGCCCAGCCGTCGCCCCCGCCGGAACCACAGCCGGCCGACGCGATCACCAGCGCGCATCCGAGCGCGAGGACACCCGTACGTTTCATGGGCGGAGGCCCCCGTCCGATTCAGCTCCGATTTAGTACCGGCTTGGCACCGGCCGGCGCCGGGGACGCCGAGACCGCCTCGGCATCAGATCCACTCGGCGAATAACAATCGCACGGGCGCCGGGGACAAGACGCCGAAATCTGGCTAATCGCAATCGATCAGACATCGCTCCGCGACACCGTCCCGCGTTACCCCGTACGGGCCCACCCGCGCGAATATTCGAGTGCGGGCGGGACGGGTCGGAACGTAGCGTCGGCGCCATGGTGGAAGTTCCTGCGGAGATGGTCGAGCACTACCGGTCGGTCGACGAGGATGCGCGGATCACCGGCGGCTACAGACAGCTCGAATACCTGCGGACCCAGGAGATCGTCCGCCGACATCTGCCCGCCGGATCGCTGCGCGTGCTCGACGTCGGCGGCGCCACCGGGGTGCACGCCGCCTGGCTGGCGGCCGACGGCCACGAGGTCGAGCTGTTCGACGTCGTACCCGAGCACGTGGCGGCCGCCCAGCGGCTGGCCGCCGACAGACCGGGGATCACCGCGTCGCTCGGTGATGCCCGCGACCTGCCGGTGCCGGACGGCCGGTTCGACGCCGCGCTCGTCCTCGGCCCGCTTTACCATCTCACCGGCCGGTCCGACCGCCTGGTCGCGCTGCGCGAGGCACGGCGCGCGGTCCGGCCCGGTGGGCTGGTCTTCGGCGCGGCCATCACGCGCTACGCCTCGCTGTTCGACGGCCTCGCACAAGGGTTCCTGTTCGACCCGGAGTTCCGGCGCATCGTCGACGCCGACGTACGGACGGGGCAGCACCGCAACGACGTCAACAATCCCCGCTGGTTCACCACGGCCTATTTCCATCACCCGGACGAGCTGCGCCAGGAGTTCCTCGACGCGGGCCTCGACCTGCTGGAGGTCGTCGGCGTCGAAGGGCTCGCCGGCTGGCTGCCGCAACTCGCCGACCGCTGGGACAACACCGCGGACCGCGACATCATCCTCTACTCGGCGCGGGCGACGGAGAGCGAGGCCGCCCTGCTCGCGCTCAGCAGCCACCTGATCGCGGTCGGTCGTACCCCGGGCGAACGACGCTGACGCCCGCTCGGTAAGGTCACGTCAATGACGAGTGCGCAATTGCTCACCGACGGGTTCAGCCGGGTCCGCGGCGTGGTCCACCAGGTCGTCGATGCCCTCGGCCCGCAGGAGCTGGCCTTCCGGGTCAACGACAAGGCGAATTCGATCGCGTGGCTGGTCTGGCATCTCACCCGGGTCCAGGACGACCACGTCGCCGACGCCGCCGGCCTGCCGCAGGTGTGGACCGCCGAGGGCTGGGCCGAACGATTCGCGCTGCCGTTCAGCCCGGCCGCGACTGGATACGGCCACGGCAGCGACGAGGTGGCCGCGGTGCGCGTCAAGTCGGGAGAACTGCTGATCGGCTACCACGACGCCGTATACCAGCAGACCATCGACTACGTCGAAGGCCTGACCGACAAAGACCTCGAGCGGATCGTGGACCAGGCGTGGGACCCGCCGGTCACCCTGGCCGTACGGCTGGTCAGCGTGATCAGCGACGACCTGCAGCACGCAGGCCAGGCCGCGTTCGTCCGCGGCCTCATCCTGGGGGCCTGACTACTGTCACCCGGCCCGAGCCGGGAGGGTCCGGCGCTCCTCATGTCTAGACTCGGCGCGTGCCATCGGATCCCGAACGGTTGCGGGCCGCCGACCTCGCCCGCCAGGCCGGCATCTCGGTCCAGCAGGTCCGCAACTACGTCGACCTCGGCCTGCTGCCGGCGCCCGGCTTGGCCGGCCGGTGCGCGGCGACCCGCCGTACGACCTGAAGCAGGTACTCCTTGCGGTCGAGCGGGTTGTCGTCGGTCCGCGGACGGGTCGGGACCGGGCCGCGGACCGGCCGGTAGCAGTCGAACCCGGACTCGAGCACGCCCTCGCCGCGCGTCAGGACCGACATCCGCCGCTCCAGGTCATGCACTTGGGCCGCCGGGACATCTCCCTCCAGGACGTACGCCGCCCCTCGCGCCACCGGCACCCGCGGCGCCGCGTCCAGCTTCGCCAGCACCGGCAGGACCGCCCCGAGCGTGTCCGCCGGAATCTCCAGCCGATAGCCGTGGATCGGCTCGTTCACCGTGGTGCCGGCCCGCCGCAGCGCGGTCATGAGGACCAACGGGGTAAGCCGCTTGAAGTCGGTGGCCGTGCTCGTCGGTCCCCGTTGTGTGGGCGGACCGTCGGCGACGCTGTAATTGCATTCGATCATGGTCACCGAGCAGTCGGTGACCTGCCAGCCGAACAGGCCCTCCCGCAGGGTGCGGCGGACATACCGGCCCATCAGGTCCGCGAAGCCGTCCATGTTCTTGGCGATGTACAACGGCACCGCCCGATGGTCGACACGGAGCCGGAACTCGATCCCCGAACCGGCCGGCCCAGGTTCGATACGAAGCCCCACTGTGGCCTGAAACGGGTTCGACTCGGTGTTGAGATACTCGGCGGCCTCGCCGATACCGATCGGCCGCTCGACGCACAGCGGCGCGGACTCCCGGAAGCCGACGTCGATGCCGTAGTCGGTGGCGAGCGTGGCCTGGATGACCTCCTTTTGCACCTCACCGTAGAGGGACACGTACAACTCCTGCCGGATGTCGTCCTGCCGCAGGTTGATGAGCGGGTCCTGTTCGGAGAGCTGGGCGAGCGCGACGTGCAGCCGGCCCTTGTCGCGCGGACGGCTGGGAACCACCGCCGTCTCCAGGGTCGGCGGCGAGAAGTACCGCTTCGACCCAGCGCCCGGCTCGCCGACGGCATCCCCGATCCGGACATCGCCGAGGCCCCAGAGCTTGGCGATCTGTCCGGCGGCAACCGACGTGCTCGGCTTGGCCGAGCTGCGCTCGAAGACAGCGATCGCGGTGACTTTGCCCGTTCGCGCCGCCCCGAATCGCACCCGGTCCCGGACCTGTACGGTGCCGGAGAACATGCGGACATACGCGATCTTCTCCCCGCTCGGGCCGCGTTCGATCTTGAACACGGTGCCGGAGACCGGGCCGCCGGCAGCGCCTTCAGTCGCGGGCAGCAGCTCCGTGATCCCGGCGGTGAGCGCGTCCACGCCCGCGCCGGTGACGGCCGAGCCGAAGTACACCGGATGCACCAGCGCATTCCGGCTCTGCACGGCCAGCTCGGCGCGGAGCCGGCCGTACGACACGCTTGTCTCGTCCTCCACGTAGGCTGCCAGCAGCGCGTCGTCATGGTCGGCGAGCACGTCGCGCAGCGCTGCGGCGAAGCCGGCGTCGGCGGCGGTGAACGGCGCGAAGGCGGCCGCCCGCGTGCCCAATCCACCGGTTGAGCCCATCGGCATGATCGCCGTGGCCAGCGTCGCGGAAATGCTCCGCAGTACCCCGTGGTAGTGCGCCCCACCCCGGTCGATCTTGTTCACGAAGACGAGGGTGGGAATGCGCAGCCGCTGCAAGGTCCGCATCAGTATGCGGGTCTGCGGCTGCACGCCCTCGACGGCGGAGATCACCAGCACGGCGCCGTCGAGCACGCTCAGCACCCGCTCCACCTCGGCGATGAAGTCCGGGTGTCCGGGCGTGTCGATCAGATTGACCGCGACGTCGCCGACGACGAACGACACGACCGCGGACTTGATCGTGATGCCGCGCTGCCGTTCCAGCGCCAGCGAGTCGGTCTGAGTGTTGCCGTCATCGACGCGGCCGACCTCGTCGATGACACCGGCGGCGTACAGCAGCCGCTCGGTCAGGGTGGTCTTACCGGCGTCTACATGCGCCAAAATCCCCAGGTTCAAGGTTCGCACGGAGCGTCATGTCCTCTAGATAGGTGGCACTTCCCCTCTGGATCGACATGAACGCTGCGCGCATTTTCCTTCTCCTCGGTCGGCGATCTGCCGCCTCGGAGTACAACAAATCCCCGCCAGGCGCGGCAACCGATTTTCCCGCCCGCGGCTCCCGCCGTCGCCGTCGCCGCTCCCAACGCGTACAAATGCACTCACGGACGCCGTACGGCTGGATGTTCGTGGATCTGCCGGGGCTCGATAATCAAGGCATGACCCAAGGTGCGGACGTCACGCTCGACGACATCAGCCTGCCCGCCGGGTTGGCCGGCAAGGGGGAGGCCATCAGCGAGCAGGAGCTGGCGCTGGCGGCGCGCAACCACGGCATGCCCGCGGAGGCGCTGCGCTACGACGTGACCCCGCCGGGGCTGCACTACCTGCTCGTCCACTACGACATCCCGGCGATCGACGCGTCCACTTGGCGGCTGCGCGTCGAGGGGCTGGTGCGCGACCCGCTCGACCTCGATCTCGCTCGGCTGCGCGCGCTGCCGGCGCGGACCGTACGGGTCACCATGGAGTGCGCCGGAAACGGCCGGGCCGGCCTGGAGCCGCGGCCGCTCAGCCAGCCCTGGCTGGTCGACGCGGTGGGCACCGCGGACTGGACCGGCGTCCCGCTCCGCGAGGTGCTCGCCGCGGCGGGCATCGACCAGGCGTCGGCGGTCGAGGTGGTTTTCACCGGCGCCGACCACGGCGTGGAGCGCGGGGTCGAGCAGGACTACCAGCGCAGCCTGCCCGTCGCCGAGGCACTGCGCGACGACGTGCTGCTGGCGTACGAGATGAACGGCGCGCCGCTGCCGCCGCAGCACGGCTTCCCGCTCCGGCTGGTCGTGCCCGGCTGGTACGGCATGGCGCATGTGAAGTGGCTGGCCGGCGTCTCCGTGGTGGACCGGCACTTCACCGGGTTCCAGCAGGACACCGCATATCGGCTGCGCCAGGAGGCCGACGAGCCCGGCGACCCGGTCACCCGCATCGCGCCCCGGGCGTTGATCGCCCCGCCGGGGTTCCCCGACTTCATGTCCCGTACGAGAGTCGTACGGCCCGGAACGGTGGCGCTGGAGGGCCGGGCCTGGTCGGGGCGGGCGCCGGTCGAACGGGTCGAGGTGAGCACCGACGACGGGCACACCTGGACGGCGGCGGAGCTGGACCCGCCGGGCGAGCACCGCTGGGCCTGGCGGCGTTGGCGGCACACCTGGACCGCCGAGCCGGGCCACCACGTGCTCGCCGCCCGGGCCACCGCCGCCGACGGCGAGACGCAGCCGCTCGATCACGTGTGGAACCGCGGCGGCTTCGCCAACAACGCCGTCCACCGCGTTACGGTGGCGTGCCTGCCGTGAGTTGGGCGTGCGCCAGGAACGCAGCGTGGGCCAGGAACGCAGCGTGAGCTAGGAACGCCGGCGAGCCCAGCGCCGGCGCCGCTTGGGCCGCTCCGCCGGCAGTCCCAGGATCGGCCGGAACGGCAGGCCCTCGTGCTCGTCGTCGTACGACCAGCCGGTCAGGCTGTGGATCACATCGGCGGGTGCGTCGAACTCATCGCCCTCGCCGTCGGGCACCCCGGGCACGTCGCCGGTGGCGGTGAGCTTCCCCTCGTCGTACGTCAGCGACCACTCCATGATCCCGTCGCGCCATGAGATGGCGGAGCTGGTCATGACGTGTTCCTCGATGAAGTACGCGAGGATCTGCCCGCTCCGCGACATGCCGGCCACGAGCGCGTCCTCGAACACCTGAATGTTCCGGTCGGTTACGACCAGCCACCCGTTGACCAGTGGACCGACCGTCGGGCCTGGGGCCTCGCCGGTGGTCGCCTGCTCCGCGGTGAATTCTTCGCTGCCGAGCCGCCCGCCCAGGCGCGCGGCCACGTCTTCCGGGTCACCGTCGCGAATGAGCAGAAAGGTGCAGGACCATCCCATGCGCCAACACTGGCAGAAACGGCGGCCCGGCCAAACAGCTATTGGGCGGCGTCCTACCCGAACAAACTAATGATTTAGCGCCGGGCCAAATGGCCGTGTGCCAATCCGTGGCCGCCCGCCGGTACGCGGCCCGAAACGGGTACCGCTGCCGCGGGCACCTCGATCCGCGCGGTAAGCCACGTGAGCAGTTTCGGCAGCGCCGGGATCCAGGCGGCGAAGGTGTGCGCGGTGTGCGGGACCAGGACGAGCGGCGGCCCCGCCCGCCAGCGGCCCAGGACGGCCTGGAAGGTACGGGCCGCGGTCACATCGCCGCGGTCGGAGCGGCCCACCATCAGCCAGAACGCGGGCACCCGGCCGCCCGGACGCAGCCGCTCGGCCAGCTTCTCCCGGCGTTAACGCACCGCAAAGGTGGCCGCAGCCGGACTTGAGCGGCCGGGTATACCTATTCGTTAGCTCGCGTCGATAACGTTTCTGGATATGTCGCAGGGGGGCCCGGAAGAAGGGTGGCTGCTCGCCAACCGCTACCGCATGGCGTCGATCGTCGGGCGCGGCGGCATGGGCACGGTCTGGCAGGCCCGTGACGAGGTCCTCGATCGCGATGTCGCGGTCAAGGAGGTCCTCGTCCAGCAGGGCGTCGCCGAAGCCGATCGGGAGATGCTGCACCAGCGCATGCTGCGCGAAGCGCGGGCGACGGCCCGGCTGAACCACCCCAACATCGTGACCGTCCACGACGTCGTCGAAGAGGGCGGCCGGCCGTGGATCGTCATGGAGTTCGTCCGGGCGCGTTCCCTGCAGGACATCATCGATCAGGACGGGCCGCAGCAGCCGCGGCGGGTCGCCGAACTGGGCCGCCAGACGCTCGCCGCGTTGCGCGCCGCGCACGCGATCGGCATCGTCCACCGCGACGTTAAGCCGAGCAACGTGCTGATCACCGACGACGACGGCCGGGCGGTGCTCACCGACTTCGGCATCGCCTTCATCGAAGGCGACACCAACCTCACCCAGACCGGCCTCATCGTGGGGTCGCCGGCGTACATCGCCCCCGAACGCGCGCAGGGCAGGCCCGCGGAGCCCGCCTCCGACCTGTGGGCGCTCGGCGCGACGCTCTACACCGCATGCGAGGGCCGGCAGCCGTACCAGCGCAACGACGCCGTGTCGGTGATGGCGGCCATCCTCACTGAGGACCCGCCGCCACCCCGCAACGCCGGCCCGCTGGGCCCGGTGCTGCAGGGCCTGCTGCAGCGCGACCCGGCCCGGCGCATGCCCGCCGAGACGGCGGCCGGCCTGCTCGCCCAGATCGCGACCGACACCACCGTCCCCGTCCCCGCCCCGGTGCCGGCGGGGCCCGTAGCGTACGCCCGGACCGACCCCGCCGTCGCGCCGCCGCGCGAGGCCACGATGCGCGGCCCGGGCATCGCGGCGCTGGACTATACGACGGGGCCGCAGCGGCCGGCGGGCCGGAGCGGCACGACCATCGGCCTGCTCGCCGCCGTAGGCGTGCTGACCGTCGCGGTGATCGTACTGGCGGCATTTTTCGTGCGTTCCATGGGCGACGAGGATCCGCCCCGGCCGGGCCAGTCGACGACGCCGGCGCAGCAGGGCGCCAACGCTCAGGGAAACAACGGAAACTCCCCCGCCGCATCGCCGAGCCCGGCCACGGCGTCGGCCGCCGCGCCGCAGCTGCCCGCAGGGTGGACTCAGGCCGGCGGCCCCGGCTACACGATCGGCGTCCCCGCCGGCTGGCAGCGGTCGGTGGAGGGTCGCAGCGTGTTCTGGCGCGACCCCAACTCGGCCGCCTACGTCCAGGTCGACCGTACGGAGTGGACCGGCGCGCCGTACGAGGCCTGGCAGCAGTGGGAGGGCGAGGTCCTGGCCAAGAATGCCCTGGAGAACTACAGCCGAGTCGATCTGCGTAACGTCGACGGCGCCCCGTACGAGGCGGCCGACATCGAGTTCACCTGGTTCGGAAAGAGCGGCCGGCCGATGCACGGCGTCGACCGCCGGGTCATCGCGAACGGGCAGCGCTACGCGGTCTTCGTGGCCATCCCCGCCGACCAGTGGAGCGCGTCGCAGGACCAGGTGAACGGCTTCCTCGACTCCTTCCGGCCCAGTCCCTAGCCCGGCAGGTAGGCGGTCTGGAGCAGCTCCGGAGCGGCCTTGAGTTCGGCGGCCGTACCGGAGAAGCGGATGCGGCCGCGATCCATGACGTACGCCCGCTCGGCCAGCCCGAGCGCGACCGTCGCGAACTGCTCGATCAGCAGGACGCCGACGCCCGAGCCCGCGATCTCGCGGATCGTCGGGATCAACCGCTGCACGACGACCGGGGCCAGGCCGAGCGACAGTTCGTCGATCAGCACGAAGCTCGGCCGCGAGACGAGCGCCTGCGCCAGCACGAGCATCTGCTGCTCGCCGCCCGACAGCGACCGGCCCGGCACGCCGAGCCGCTTGTCGAGCTCGGGGAACAGCTCGTGCGCGTACGCCCGCCCGGCGGCGGACTCGTCCTTGCTGAGGGAGTACGTCGCGACGCGCAGGTTGTCCTCGACGGTCAGCTCCGACAGCAGCCGCCGGCCCTCGGGCACGACGGCGACGCCGGCCTTGCGGATGCGCTCGGGGCGACGCCCGGTAAGGTCCCGCCCGTCCAGCTTCACCGTGCCGCCGAGCGGGCGCAGTACGCCGCCGACGGCGAGCACGAGGCTGGACTTGCCGGCCCCGTTGGGCCCGAGCAGCGCCGTCACCTCACCGGTCGGGATCTCGAGCGAGACGTCCTGCACGACCGGACGCCCGCCGCGGGCGACGCTCAGCTCGTGCAGCGCGAGTACGCTCCTGCCCGCCGTCGGCCCCGCAGCCTCGGCGTTGCTCCGGCCCGGCTGCCCGGCCGCCTCGGCGTTGCTGCTGCCCGGGTGTCCGGCGGCCTCGGCGTTGATCCTGTCCGGGTGTCCGGCCGCCTCGGCGTTGATCCTGTCGGAGTGTCCGGTGGCCTCGGCGTTCACGTCCGGTTCCTCCGGGGGGTCGGCGCTCATGCGACGGACTCCGTTCCGAGGTAGGCGCGGACGACGTTCTCGTCGCGGAGCACCCCCGCCGTGGGGCCCGCGGCGATCAACTTGCCGAAGTCGAGCACCACGGTCGTGTCGCAGCACGCGGACACCAGGCTCATGTCGTGGTCGACCAGTACGGCAAGGGCGCCGGTGTGCTCGGGGATGGCGCGGATGACCCGGCCGAGGTGCTCGGTCTCCTCGTCCGGCAGGCCTGCGGCCGGTTCGTCCAGCAGCACCACACGCGGGCGGCCCACCACCGCGCGCGCGACCTCGACCAGGCGCCGATCGCGTGCCCCCAGCGTGCCGACCTTGACGTCCGGCCCCACCTCCAGGCCGACGAACTCGAGCGCGTCGAGCACGTCCGTACTCCGCTTCGCGCGGGTGCCCTGCCGCGAGTGCTCGTGCGCGAGGGCGACGTTGTCGGCCACCGACAGCTCCTCGATCGCCTGCTCGGTCTGGAAGGTCCGTCTCAGCCCCCAGCGGGCGCGCTTGTAGTGCGGCATGGCCAGCAGGTCGGCGCCGAACGCCCGTACGCTGCCGGCCACGGGCCGGACGAACCCGCTCAGAACGTTGAAGAACGTCGTCTTGCCCGCGCCATTGGGCCCGATCAGCCCGCAGGTACCGGCGTCGAAGGTGACCGTCAGGCCGTCGAGCGGAGTGACGCCGCCGAAACGAACGGTGAGGCCCGTGATCTCGATCATCGGACCGTCTCCCCCTTGCGCGCGGGCGGCGATGGCGGCTGGGGCGTCGGCGGCGGGCGCCGGACCCGGCCGCTGATCGCCCGGCCCAGCCGCGCGAGGTCCTGCGGCAACTGTCCCGCGATGCCCGCGGGCGCGGTCAGCAGCACCTGCAGTACGCCGACGCCGAACAGGATGATCAGCAGGTCGGCGGGCAGTCCCCAGCTGTCGAGCAGCGCCGGCAGCAGCTTCATCAGGGCGCCGGCGACCACGGCCCCCCACGGGCTGTAGATCCCGCCCATCAGCACGACGGCGAGCAGGGTGATCGAGTCGCTCGTCGGGAACTGGATGGTATAGAGCTTGCCGACGTGGGAGGCGAGCAGGCCGCCGGCGACGCCGGTCATGAACGACGCCAGCGCCCAGGCCCACAGCTTGTAGAACGTGAGGTTGACTCCCGCGGCGAGCGCGGCCGGCTCGCTTTGCCGGATGGCCGCCCAGGCCCGCCCCGGCCGCGACCGTACGTGCCACCAGGCGAGCGCGAACATGAGCGCCGCCACGATCACCGTGTAGCGGAAGTAGGCCGGGTCGCTGGTGGCGATGCCCGGGCGGCGGATCGCGGCGCTGCCGAACGACGACTCGGTGTGGCTGAGGAAGCCCGGCCCGCCGTTCGGGAATTGCGTCGCCGTCAGCACCACGGTGATCGCCCCGGCCAGCATCAGCGTGATCAGCGCGAGGTACAGCCCGCTGAGGCGCAGCGCCGGCAACCCGACGAGCGTGCCGAGCACCATCGTGATCAGCCCCGTGAGGAGCAGCACCACCGGGAACGGGATCGAGGTGGCGAAGTCGAGCTTGGCGGCGATCCAGGCTCCCAAGGCGAGGACGGCGATCTGCCCGAGCGACACCAGGCCGACCCGGCCCATCAACAGCCCTAGGCCGAGGGCCACC
Organism: Streptosporangiaceae bacterium; assembly: GCA_036555725.1. Taxonomy (GTDB): domain Bacteria; phylum Actinomycetota; class Actinomycetes; order Streptosporangiales; family Streptosporangiaceae; genus CALAED01. Next base: position 12,532 of record DATBKU010000132.1, read on the forward strand.
ACGGAGTAGATCGCCACGGCGGTGAGCACGTCGATCCAGTACGAGCTCAGCAGCGGCGGCAGGACGAGCAACACGACGAGCAGCAACGCCAGGGTGATCGCCAGCCGCCTCATTCGCTCCTCCGGGTTCGGTTTCGCTGGGTCATTCGCTCCGCCGGGCGAAGGAGATCTGCTCGTGGCGCGACAGGAACAGCAGCGCCACGATCGCGAGTACGAACGGCGCCATGTCGCGGTACTGCGAGATCGAGAAGAACGGCGTGACCATGGCGTTCACCAGCCCGATCACGATCCCGGCCACGAACGTCATCACCAGCGACCGCAGCCGTGCGATCAGCGTCGCCGCCAGCGAGGAGATCACGAGAAAGGTGAGCGTCGCCGCGTCCAGCCCCACGAGGTTGGACAGCAGCAGCCCCGCGACGCCCGCCAGCGCCCCGGAGACCAACCACGTGGCGGCCTCGACCCTTCGCACCGGCACGCCGAGCGCCGCGGTGATCTCGCGGTCGTTGGCGAGCGCGCGCATCGCGGTGCCGAGGCCGGTACGGCGGAGGAAGACGGCCGTAGTCGCGGTGACGAGGACCCCGAGCGCCAAGGCGATGATCTGCGTCCAGTTGATCAGTACCGTACCGACCTCGAAGCCGTGGTCGGTCGTCGGCAGGGTCATCGAGCGCGCCTTGTCGCTCCACACCCACGACATCGTGCCGAGCAGGATCAGCGCGAGCCCGAGCGTGGCGGCCGCCTTGACCAGTGGATCGCGCCCGGCCAGCGGCGGCCCGAACAACACGCCGTACAAGAGCGTCACGACCGCCCCGAAGGCCACGCATACGAGATACGCGATCCCGCTCGGCCAGTGCAGGCTGTTGATCAGCGACCAGGCGATGAACGCGCCCATCGCGCCCACCGCGCCGAACGCCAAGTTGAGCACGCCGGTGGTCCGGTACAGCACCACCATCCCGACCCCGGACAGGGCGTACACCCCGCCCAGGGCCAGTCCGGCGACGATGAACGGCTGGAAGTCCTGCCAGCTCGGCACCGCCTATCCCTTCGCCTCTATCTGCCGTACCTGGGCGATGGCGGGATCCACATCGGAGATCGGGAAGCAGCCCTCCTTCTCCACCATCTTGCCGTCCTTGGGCGTGACGGTCCGGTCGGTGTTGTTCGGGATGTGCAGCGGCGCGGAGCCGTAGTACCAGGGCTTGCAGAGGATGTCGGTCTGGAAGTTCTTGACGTTCTTGATGGCCTCGTTGACGTTCTTGGCGGTGTAGTCACCGCTCACGCTCAGCAGCGCCTTGGTGAGGATGCTGGCCTCGACGAAGCCCATCTGGCTGAAGCTGCCGAGCGGGATCTTCGGCGCGTAGCGCTTCAGGACGGCCCGGTACAGCTGACTGTCCGGGCCACTCGCGGAGGTGAGGTTCAGCTCGGCGTTGACGCCCAGCTTGTCGTTCCACTGCGAGCCCAGCGCGTCGGAGAGGAAGTCGGTATTGCACGGCGTCGAGCAGGCCCACTTCACGCGGTTCTGCAGACCTTGCCGCTGCGCGGCCTGCAGGATCTTGAGCGCCTCGGGCGGCGTGAAGTTCAGCACGACGCCGCCGTTGCTGCCGGCCGCCTGGACCAGCTTGAGCGCGATGGAGTTCGCGTCCTGGATCGGCACGTTGTCCTTCAGCGACGCCGTCGGCACTCCGGCGCTCTTGGCGATCAGCAGGAAGCCGCCCTCGATGTAGCCCGTGCCCGGCACGTTGGACTGGTCGAGCACCACCTTCTTGACGCCCTGCCGGAGCAGGTATTGGGTCGCGCCGTCGACCGAGTAGCGCGGCCCCATGTTCACCGCGGCGCTGTTGGGCGTCGAGTAGCACTCGGGCGCGATGCCGGAGTCGACGATGTAGAAGCCCTGCTTCTCGTAGTACGTGTGGTTGACGGCGCACTCGATCAGGCTCGTGTTGCCGACGATGCCGACGACCTTCTCGGTTTCGACCAGTTTCTTGGCGAGCGAGGCGATCTGGCCCGGGTCGGTCTGCTCGGTCTCGATCACATACTGGATCGGATGACCCTTGATGCCGCCGTTGTCGTTCACGCAGTCAAAGAAGGCCTTGGCCGCGTTCGGAATATCGGTGAAGTCGGTGCCGGGCTGCTTCGTGGCGATGCCGCCGAGTTTGATCGGCGTGCCGGTGGCCTTCTGGCCGGTGCCGGCCCCGCACTTGGGAGCCGCCGCGGGCGCGGCGGCCTTGTTCGTGGAGTCACTTGTACCGCCGCCACCGCCGCACGCCGCGAGCGTCATCGACGCCGCGAGCGCCAGGGTAAGCGCGATGATCAGGCCAGTCCGTCTCACTACTCACCCTCCTCCCTCCCCCGGGTCATTTAACAGATCTGGCTCCAGGTATTCTAGATTGTGTCACGTTTACGGCTTGTTGAGTCGTGTCTCGTGACGGTGTGGTGTGCCCTGAATCAGCACCTCGCCGGGACCGGCCTCCGGGGCGGGTTGGCAAGCGATTTCCCCGGTGAGAGCCTCGTTGACCAGCGCCGGTATGATCCGGATCTCCGCGCGCAGGAGCACTGTCTTGTCCGAATGATCTACTCTGCGGGGCACGGACGGCAGCGTTGTCGACATCATGAGAGCACCCTAAATTAGAGTTTGTACGCGTCCGTAATATGACATAGTCGCTCACGCCTGAGACCCGATTCACGCACGCTCACCGGCCCACACCGGCCACATCCGAACACTGTCCTGGCGCCGGCCGTGCTGTTCCGTACAGTGCCCTACGTGGCGGATGTGTGGGCGGTCGGCGAGGCGTACGAGGCCTACATCGGCCGCTGGAGTCGCCCCGTCGCGGTGGAGTTCGTGCGGTGGCTGAACGTGCCGCCCGGCCGGCGCTGGCTCGACGTCGGCTGCGGCACCGGGGCGCTTACCGAGACCGTGCTCGAGCTCGCCGACCCCGTTGTGGTCGTCGGCGTGGACAAGTCCGAGGGATTCGTGGCCCACGCGCGCGCCGAGGTCACCGATGAGCGGGTGACGTTCCGCGTAGGCGACGCGGCGGCACTGTCGCTCCCCGATGGCGGCGTAGGTGACGGCGGTGACGGCGGCGGCTTCGGCGGCGGTGACGGCGGCGCTGACGGCGGCGGCTTCGGGGTCGTCGTCAGCGGGCTGGCGATCAATTTCGTGCCCGACCCGGGGCGCGCCGCGGCCGAGTTCGCCCGCGTCGCCGCGCCGGGCGGTCTGGCGGCCGCCTATGTGTGGGACTACGCCGAGGGCATGGGCATGCTGCGCCAGTTCTGGGACGCCGTCCACGCCCTCGAACCCGCCGCGGCCGAGCTGGACGAGGGCCGCCGCTTCCCGCTGTGCCGACCGGACCCACTCCGCCGGCTGTGGGCCGATGCCGGTATGGACGACGTGGCCGTCGAACCGATCGAGATACCGACGGTGTTCGCCGGCTTCGACGACTACTGGGCGCCGTTCCTCGGCGGGCAGGGCCCGGCGCCCGCCTACGTCGCGTCCCTGACCGCCGCCGACCGCGACGCCCTTCGCGACCTGCTGCGCGACCGCCTGCCCACCGCCCCGGACGGCACCATCCCCCTCACCGCCCGCGCCTGGGCTGTACAGGGCACCGTCCGCGGCGGGTTACCAGGCCGGCCGGATGGGGCCCGCCGGGGCGAGGCGGGTCAGATCGGCGACGAGCGCGCCGAACCGGGCCTCGCCGGGCGTCTGACGCCACGGCGCGACGGCCGCCCGCGCCGCGTCGTCGGCCGCACGGGTGGCGGCCCAGCCGCCGTCGGTCAGCTCCAGGGTGGAGAAGGCCAAGGTCGCGGCCAGTGGGAGTGAGGCCGGTTTGCGCCAGTTCCCTGATGCCGGGGATTCGGTGTATCGCAGGCGTATCGAAAATCGCATACGTCACCGCAACAGGCTTCCGCCTTCAGTGGAGGCATGAACCACAGCGCATCACTGTCAGCGCCAACCCGTCGTACGCGCAGGGTCGTGCTCGTCAGTCCGGCGATCCTCGGTCTAGTGATCGCCGGTCTGATGCCCGCCCGGCGCGCCGCCCGGCTCTCGCCGCCCGAGGCCCTGTGTACGGCCTGAGCCTTCGGCGGTGTGTTGTGGCGAACCCACCCTTGGCGATCAAAGTGCGCGTCCTCGCGACCGTCACTCGGCTCGTCGCGGTGCTGCTGGTGCCGATCGCCTTCTGCCGCGCACCGGGCCGCGCCCGCTTCCTGGCCTGCCAGTGGGCGCTGGGCCTGCGCTTCCCCGCCGAGGATCTCCGCGGGCTGGCACCGGAAACGCTGACGGCGTTCACGCATGCCAGGGCCGAGGCGTTCTGGCGCGACGGGCAGCTGATCGGCCTCACTTCGGGATATCGCGATGTGGCAGAACAGCACCGGATCTTCACCGAGGAGGTGCGGCGCACCGGCTCGGTGTCAGCGGCGCGGCGCCGGGTGCTGCCGCCGGAGGAGTCCAGGCACGTGCGGGGGGTCGCGCTCGACGTCCGGCCGGCCGAGGGGGCGCGGTGGCTCGAACAGCACGGTGGGCGGTACGGGCTCTACCGCGTCTACGACAACGAGTGGTGGCATTTTGAGTACCGCACGGTCGAGCCGGTCCGGCTGCCGCATCCGGATGCCGCGGCTTGGCCGTCTGAGCATGGTGTCGCGTACGGGCTATCTCAGATCTATGGCAATGAGCCTTGGCATGACGAACTGCGTGCCGAATCGCGTCCCGATGCTGTCGACGACGGTTGCGCGCCGACGTTCGCGGATCCGACTGCGGACCCGAGGATGCAGCGGTGAATCGGGCCCCGGTCGCGCTTGGGGGCCAAGCCCGGGAGCTGAGCATGTGACGCCATGACCCGGCCGGCCCGAAAAGGCTGGGCAGACGCCAAGGCAGTCGCGAAAGGCACCGGAAATCACGGTCACCACGCCCGGGCGTGGGCGGGTTCGCATATGCCGGCGATATGCCGCACTGCTTAAGCTTCAGGTATGCGCGTGCTGATCGTGGAGGACGAGCCCTACCTGGCCGAAGCCGTCCGCGACGGTCTCCGGCTGGAAGCGATCGCCGCCGACATCGCCGGCGACGGCGACTCCGCCCTGGAACTGCTCGACATCAACTCCTACGACCTCGCGGTCCTCGACCGCGACATCCCCGGTCCCTCCGGCGACGAGATCGCCCGACGCATCGTCGCCTCCGGCAGCGGCATCCCGATCCTCATGCTCACCGCCGCCGACCGGATCGACGACAAGGCTTCCGGGTTCGAGCTCGGCGCCGACGACTACCTCACCAAACCGTTCGAGCTTCGGGAGCTCGTCCTGCGGCTGAGGGCGCTCGACCGCAGACGCGCGCACGCCCGACCCCCGGTCAGCGAGATCGCGGGCCTGCGGCTGGACCCCTTCCGCCGGGAGGTCTTCCGCGACGGCCGCTACGTCGCGCTCACCCGCAAGCAGTTCGCCGTACTCGAAGTCCTCGTCGCCGCCCAAGGCGGTGTCGTCAGCGCCGAAGAACTCCTGGAGCGGGCCTGGGACCAGAACGCCGACCCCTTCACCAATGCCGTCCGCATCACCGTCTCCGCTCTGCGCAAACGACTCGGCCAACCATGGCTCATCGCCACGGTGCCCGGCGTCGGCTACCGAATCGACACCGGCACAGACACCGGCACAGACACCACCCACCCTGGCGGCACTCATGAATAGACGCCCAGGGCTCAGCACCCGACTGAAACTCACCCTCAGCTACGCCGGATTCCTCCTCCTCGCCGGCGCTCTCCTGCTGGCCGTGGTATGGGTGTTCCTGCTGCGCTACGTACCCGACGGTTCGCTCATAAGCGGGCCGGGGGTCGTCAGGCACGGGGCGCCGCCCCGGCCGTTCATACCCAACCGCTCCGACCTCCTGCGCGCCTTCGCCCCCCGCGCGGCCCAGGCACTGGCCTTCCTACTGGCGTTCGGGCTCGTGGGAGGATGGATCCTCGCCGGCCGGATGCTCGCACCACTCACACGGATCACAGACGCGGCACGGATGGCCGCGAACGGATCACTGTCCCACCGGATCCGCATGCACGGCCCCAACGACGAATTCCGCGAACTCGCCGACGTGTTCGACACCATGCTCCAGCAACTCGAATCCCACGTCACCCAGCAGCAAAGGTTCGCCGCCAACGCCTCCCACGAACTACGCACCCCGCTGGCAATCTCGCAGACACTCCTCGACGTCGCCCGCAACGACCCCGCGCGGGACCAGACTCAACTCCTCGAACGCCTCCACACTGTCAACACGAGGGCGATCGACCTCACCGAGGCCCTCCTGCTACTCAGCCGCAGCGACCGCAGGAGCTTCACCCGCGAGCCGGTCGATCTGTCCCTCATCGCCGAGGAAGCCACCGAAACGCTGCTCCCCCTCGCCGAGCAGCGCCAGATCACACTCGAGGTCACCGGCGAGACAACAAAGACCATCGGCTCCGCGGAGCTCATCTTGCGGATGGTGATCAATCTCGTCCAGAACGCCATCGTCCACAACCTTCCCACCGGCGGCACCGTAACGGTCCACACCCAATCGCAGCACGACGCGAGCGTGCTAAAGGTCGAGAACACCGGCCACCCGGTCCCCACGGAACTCCTACCGACCCTCACCGAACCCTTCCAACGCGGAACACAACGCATACGCACCGAGGAGCACGCCGGCGTCGGCCTCGGGCTGGCCATCGTGCACAGCATCGTCCGAGCACACAACGGGACCCTCTACCTCACGCCCCGCCCCACCGGCGGACTCCTCGTCACGATTCGACTTCCCGGCACGCCGCAGGCAGCGTACCCGGGCTCCTGAAAGTTACGATCTCCGGCTGGAGTACCAGCGGCGCCGGACGGGGTGCTCGGGGTCAGACCGGCTGCGTCGGCGTCACCTCCTGCCGGTGGACGACGATGTCGAACCATTGGGCCAGGGTGCCGCCGGACATGTACGCGTCCGGGCCCTCGTTCGGCAGCCCCCGAGTCTTGATCGGGGCGGTGAGCCACGTCCGTACCGGCGGCGGGGCGGGCCGGCGCAGGTCCAGCGCGAACTGGTCGAGACCGACCTTGCCGAGCGGTTGCTCGAACCATTCCTGCCGGGGCGGCGGCATGGGGACGGCCACGCCCGGCCCGCCGCTGATCGCGCCGTGGTCGAACGTGTAGCCGATCGCCCGGTACCGCTCGCCGTACCAGCGACGCAGGTACGAACCCGCGCTCGCGAAGCGCATGTCCGGCTGCGACTGCCGGGTGATGCGCAGCTGCGGGGCATTGGCGATGTGCGGGCTGGCCGCCCAGAAGACGATCTTGTCGCCGCTGAACGTGCGCCACCACGCCAGGTTCCTGGCCTCGTAGGCGTCCCGGTACACGAACTGGCCGGCCTCCGACATGGTGTAGTACTCGTAGAACGAGACGATCTGATCGGCGTTGTGCAACGCCACCGCGTGGCCGCGATCGCCCGGCCGGTGCGGCAGGCGCTCGACCAGTGCGCGTACCTCGCGGGCGTGCCGGACGTACGACTGTTTGTCGTCGACCTTCAGGAAATCGCCGATGTACTTGAAGATGTCGGCGGTGGGCGGCCGAATGACCCGCAGGTGGCTACGGAGCTCGGACAGCCGGCGCGGATCCACCTTCGCGACATAGGCCTTGACCTCGTCGTACGCCAGCTGTCCCGTGAGGTACGACTCGACGCCGAAGAACCGCACCTTGTCGGCGTGGCCGGCGTTGTAGTCGCGCAGCCAGCGCAGCACGTCCGCGACTTCGCGTGACGGCCACTGCGGGCTCATCTGGGCGACCAGCGTGCCGAGGTTCCCCTTGCCGGTACGGATGTACTCGTCGAGCTTCAGTCCCGTCGTCCAGTCGTCCTCCCAGGCGATGGTGCGATAGCCCAGCTGCTCGACGAGGAACCGCAGCGTCCGAAGTTTGAGCTGCTCCTCCTCGGCGGCACCATGGGTGGACTCGCCCAGCCCGACGATCGCCGCGTCACCGATCGACCCCCGGAGCGCCGCCACATCGTCCAGCGGCGCCTGGGGATCGACGGTTCTCAGCGGGACCGCGTTGCGTCTGGCCCAGTCGGTGACGGGTTCTCGGGTCTGCGCGATCGCCGTGTACGTACCGGCGAGCACCGCCACGACTCCGACGGCCGGGGCGGCCACGCGGAGCGCCAGCCGGGAGGCGCGTGTGTGCTGATTCATGAAGTCTCCCTTCTCATGCGCCGCCACTATCCCCGCGTGCTGACGGCCGGGGCATCCACCCGCGGGCGGCTCATCGCGTACCCAGTCCGGCGTACGGATCAGCGCGCTCGGTCGCCTGTGGTGGTAGGAGAGACCGTCGCGCCCTCGGGCCGGCCGGGCTGATGTACGCGGTGCGCGCCTGATGCAGGATGGGTGGCATGACGATGATCGACGGTGAGGTGGCGGCCGGTTTCGAGCCCGTACGGGAGGCGTTCGCGGCGAACTTCGAGCGGCATGGGGACATCGGCGCGGCGGTGTGCGTGTACCGGGATGGCCGGCCTGTGGTGGATCTGTGGGGTGGGGTCGCCGACCCGGACAGCGATCGGCCCTGGGCGCGCGGCACGCTGCAACTGGTCTATTCGGCGACCAAGGGGGCGACCGCCGCTGCGGCGCACCTGCTGGCCCAGCGTGGTGCGCTGGACCTGGAGGCGCCCGTGGCCGAGTACTGGCCGGAGTTCGCAGCGAACGGCAAGGCGGAGATCCCGGTGGGGTGGCTGTTGTCCCACCAGGCCGGTGTGGTCGCGCTGGATCGGGCGGTGCCGCTGGCCGGCGCGCTGGCCTGGGAGCCGATGGTGGCCGCACTGGCCGCGCAGCGTCCGGCGTGGACTCCAGGTACCGCGCACGGCTACCACGGCCGGACCTTCGGCTGGCTGGTCGGCGAGGTGATCCACCGGATATCCGGCCGCTCGCCGGGCCGGTTCTTCGCCGACGAGATCGCCGCGCCACTCGGGCTGGACTTCTTCATCGGATTGCCGGCGAGTGAGCGCGACCGAGTCAGCCGGATGGTCTACAAGCAGCCGGAGTTCGACCTCACTGCGGTGCCACTGGAGTCGATACCGGAGGAATTCCGCCCACTGGTCGCCGCCCTGGTCGACCCGAACTCGCTGTACAACAGGGCGTTCTCGGTTACCGATCCGGCCGAGATCGACTTCAACGCGCCCGAGGTGCAGGCCGCGGAGATCCCGGCCAGCAACGGCATCGGCACCGCACGCGCATTGGCGCGGATGTACGCGGCGCTGATCGGCGAGGTGGACGGCGTGCGCCTGTTCACTCCGGAGACCCTCACCGCGGCGACCAAGGAGCGGGCCAACGGGCCGGACCAGGTCATGATCATGCCGAGCCGGTTCGGCTCCGGATATATGCTGCCCACCGACTTCAACCCGATGACCGGTCCGCAAGCCTTCGGCCACCCCGGTCGCGGCGGCTCGCTCGGCTTCGCCGATCCGGAGCTCGGCATCGCGTTCGGCTACGTGATGAACCACATCATCGAGGACGCGCCCAACGACGCACGCGCAGCCTCTCTCGTCGAGGCGGTACGAAAGTCGCTGGCGTAAGCCGGCCACGTCAGATGTCGACGTCGGCGGCCTCTGGACGGTCGGCGACGGCGCGCACCGGGAGCGTGGCGAACACGGCCGGCGGTTCGCGCCACAGCGCGGGCAGGGTGCCGTTCTCGGCGTCCTGGATGGCGCGCCAGACCCGTTCCGGGGTGCACGGCATGTCGATGTGGCGCACGCCCAGATGGCTGAGTGCGTCGATCACGGCGTTCTGGACGGCGGGGGTCGAGCCGATCGTGGCGGACTCGCCGATGCCCTTGGCGCCGAGCGGGTTGAGCGGCGTCGGCGTCTGGGTGTTGGACACCTCCAAGCCGGGCACGTCGGCCGCGCTCGGCATGCTGTAGTCGGCCAGCGTGGAGGTGAGCGGATTGCCGTCGGCGTCGTAGACGTACTCCTCCCAGAGCGCCTGGGCCATGCCCTGGACGACGCCGCCGTGCTGCTGTCCCGCGGCGATCAGGGGGTTCAGCACTCGGCCGCAGTCGTCCACGGCGACATGGCGTACCGGCTCGACCAGCCCGGTCTCGGCGTCGACCTCGACCACGGCGACGTGCGCGCCGAACGGGAACGTGGCGCCCTCTTGCGCGAAGTCCACGGCCACGGCCAGCGGTTCGCCCTCCTCGCTCGCCGCGGCCGCCAGCTCGGACCAGCTCAGCTCGGCGGACGGCACGCCGCGGACGCCGACCCGGCCGTCCGGGGTGACCACGATGTCGCCGACGTCGGCCTCGAGCAACGACGCAGCCAGCCGCCGCCCCCGATCAACGACCTCGATCGCGGCCTTGTTGACCGCGTTGCCGCCGAGTTGCAGCGAGCGGGAACCGCCCGTGCCGCCGCCCCGCGGCACCACCGCGGTATCGGACTGGACGAACCGTACCGATTCGATGGGGATGCCCAGCCGATCCGCGACGATCATGGAGAACGAGGTGGCGTGGCCCTGCCCGTGCGCGGACGTCCCGACCGCGACGGTGGCGGTGCCGTCCCGGTGCACCTCGATCGCGCCGTACTCCTGCTGCCCCCCGCTCGCGGTGATCTCCACATACGTACTCACCCCGATGCCCAGCAACCGCGTGTCGCGGCGCCGGCGGCGGGCCTCCTGCTCGGCGCGCACCTCCCGGTAGCCCACCACCCGCAGCGCCTCGTCGAGCGGGGTCGCGTAGTCGCCGCTGTCGTAGGTGGTGCCGACCTTGGTGGTGTACGGGAACGCGTCGGGCGGCAGCAGGTTGCGCCGCCGGATCTGCACCGGGTCCATCTTCAGCTCGGCGGCGGCCATGTCCATGATGCGTTCGAGGTACGCGGCGGCCTCCGGCCGGCCGGCACCGCGGAACGCCCCCATCGGCGTGGTATTGGTCAGCGCGGCCACCGCGTCGTACCCGATCGCCGGGATGCGGTACACGCCCTGAGCCATGGTGTACGTGGGCCCGAGCACCATCGCCCCGCCGAACCCGGCGTACGCTCCGGCGTCTCCGACCATGCGACAGCGCAACCCCATGATCGTGCCGTCGCGGGACAGGCCCAACTCGACGTACTGCACCTGGCCGCGACCATGCGGCATCGCGACCATGTTCTCCGAGCGGGTCTCGACCCAGCTCACCGGTCGGCCGAGCGCGCGGGCGGCGGCGATCGCGACGGCGTGCTCGGCGGTCACCCCCGCCTTCCCGCCGAACGCGCCCCCCACATGCGGGGCGATCACCCGCATCCGCTCCGGCTCCAGGCCGAACAACTTGGCCGCGATACGGCGAAACCCGTGCGGCATCTGCGTCGAGACATGAACCGTCACGTCGTACGCGGCATCGTCACCGCCGGGCACCACGGTGATCGCGTTGCCCTCCATCGGCACCACGGCCACCCGCTGGTTCACGAACCGGCCGCGTACCACCACCTCGGCGCCCGCCAGCGGATCCGTGCCATCGGGTTCCCGGACGCCGGCCGCGACATTGGTGCCGACCTCCTCGAACTGCAAGGGCGCGCCCTCGGCCAGCGCCTCCTCCGGGTCGATCACCGCGGGCAGCGGCTCGTAGTCGACGTCGACGAACTCCAGTGCGTCGGCCGCCGCGACCTGTGTCTCGGCGACGACGGCCACCACCGGCTCGCCGACGAAACGCACCTTGTCCTCGGCCAACGGCGGCCGGGCGCACGTCTCGTTCAGCGTGATGAACCCGTGGAAGCGCGCTATCCCCAGGTCGGCCGCGGTGTATGCGGCCACCACACCGGGCATCTCCAGCGCACCGCTGACGTCGATGTCACCGATCACCGCGTGCGGCAGCGGCGACCGTACGAACGCCATATGCAGCAGGCCGGGGACCCGCAGGTTGCCCACATACGTACCGCGGCCGCGCAGCAGATCCGGGTCCTCGACCCGGCGCACCGGCCGCCCCGCCGCGAAACCCGCACCGGCAACGGCCGCGACACCGTCACTTTCCGACCGGACCCGGCTCATGGACATCGACTCCCCCATCCCGAAGGTACGCACACGACACGAACGCGTAGAGCGATCTCACGCTAAGAGTTGGAGCGCGCTCGAAGTCAAACCCCGTCGGTCCCCCGGGACCGCAGCGCCGTGTCGATGCGGTCGAGCCAGCGATCGACTGGACCCACGGTGACCAGACCGCTGCCCGATCCCGCGAGTTCGCCCGCCGCGGGCAGCAGCCGATCGCGCGCCCGCTCCAGTACGGCCCGGTCGCCCAGCTCCAGCGCCGCCGCGGCCTCCAGGCAGCACAACACCTCGAACATCAGGTCGGCCGGCGGTTCTGGCAGGGCCTGCAGCGCCGCTTGGGCCTGGGCGGTACGGCCCGTGCCCAGCAGGATGAACGGCTCGGCCCAGGGGAGGTACGGTCCCCAATCCGCCTCCGGATCGGCTTCGGCCGGCAGGCGTACGGACTCGTTAAGCCCCAGGCACAGCAGCGCGATCGGCAGCAGGCCCCGCTGGACGCCGGGCATACCGGCGCCGTCCAGTCGCGCCGCCGCGGCCCGATAGGCCGCCTCCGCCTCGGCGCTGGACGCATGCCCGGACACGGCCAGCCGCAATGCCGCGTACCACTGGGTGAAGATGCCCACCAGCGGTAGTTCGTGACGGTCAGCCAAGCGGTCGGCGGCGGACGCGTGTTCGTCCGCGGTCCCGAAGTCGCCGAGCGCGCTGCGGGCCTGCACGCGGATCAGGTGGCCGAGCACCTCGTACGTGACCAGGCCGTGCCGGCCGGACAGTGCGACCAGTTCGGCCCCGATGCCGTCCCGGCGGTGCGCCAGGCCGGCCCGCGTGCAGGACTGCATGAACAGGCCGTTGAGGGCGAAGGCCAGCAGACCTGGGTCGTCGAGGCGGCGGGCGATCGCCTCTGCCTGGCGGGCGGCCTCGGGTCCGCGCGGGGAGCGGGTGCCGCGCATCTCCAGCGCGATCGTGGCCAGCAGGCGGGCGCGCGCCGGGGCGTGCGGAGCGTCGGCGGGCAGGGCGGCGAGGGCGCGCTCGGTCGCAGTGACGATCCGATGCGCGAGGTCGGGGTCGTCGCTGTGCGTCCATATCGCGGGAACGTCGTACGCGCCGATCACCCTGGCGGTCAGCTCTGGATCGCCGTACTCCTCCGCCGCCGCGATGGCCGCCATGCGGTGCCCTCGGGCCGCCTCCAGACCACTGCCGCCGGTCACCGCGAGATTGCGGAGCAGGCCGACGGTCGAGTCGAGGCGGGCGCGAGCGCCCGCGGTGACCGTACGGTCGTAGACGGCGGCCGTCCGCGTCCACAGCCGGGCCGCCGCCTCCGCTGGGGCGTCGAGCCGCGGATCCTGGGCGAGAATGTCGGCCTCCAACCGCCGCAGCGGCGGACCCGGATCGACGCCCAACTGGTCGATGAGCAGTGTCCGGGCGCGGCGCAGTACGGCGAGGGCGTCGCCCTGCCGGCCCGTACGGTAAAGCGCCAGGGCCAGCAGCCGCCAGGCATCCTCACGCCAGGGGTGTTCGGCCACGTGCGCGTCGAGGTCCGGCACCGCCTCGCCGGCCCGGCCGAGCGTCAGCCGGGCTTCGGCCAGCCGCTCGACGGCATGCAGGCGCAGCTCGGTCAACCGGCTCCGCTCGGCGCGGGCCCAGGGCTCGTCGGCGAACTGGGCGAGGGCCGGGCCGCGCCACCAACCCAGCGCCTCGATCAACCGCCCTTGGTCGGGCGGCGACTGCGCGGCGGTGGCCAGCGCCCGCTCGAACCGCCACGCGTCCACCGCGTCCCGCTCGGGGCGCAGTGCGTACCCCGGCCCTTCGGTGACCAGCAACCGGGATGGTGTGCGGGGCGGACGCTCGGGCTCCAGCGCCCGTCGCAACGCGGCGACGAAGGTCCGTACGGCGCCGACCGCGCCGGCGGGTGGATCGTCCCACAGATCGTCGACCAGCAGGGCGACGGGTACGACGCGGCGGCGCGCGACGATCAGCCGGGCCAGCACCGCCCGATGCCGCGGCCCCTTCAACGCGACCGCGTCCCCCGCGTCGTCCCAGGCCGCGACCGGCCCCAGCACCCCCAGCGTGATTGACACGCTTCACCGTAACGCGCTGATCGAATGCTCATTCGCGCCCGGCAGGCTGGCCGGCAGCCGATCATCTCTGGAAGGGCGGGACACCATGACCCCTGTCATCCCCGGATTCGAGTACCGGCGCGTTCGGGTCGCCGACCATGTCTCCCTGAACGTGGCCGTCGGCGGTACCGGAAATCCGATCCTGCTGCTTCACGGCTTCCCGCAGACCCACCTGATGTGGCGGCACGTCGCCGTCGACCTGGCGGGCGACCACACCGTCATCTGCCCCGACCTGCGCGGCTACGGCGCCAGCGACAAGCCGGCCGTCACCGACGAGGCCACGTATGCCAAGCGGACCATGGCCACTGACATCGTCGCGCTGGCCCGTACGTTCGGGCACGAACGCTTCGCGATGGCCGGGCACGACCGCGGTGCCCTGGTCGCCTTCCGCGCCGCGCTCGACCACCCCGATCGCCTCACCCATCTGGCCTGCCTGGATGTGCTGCCCACCCTGGACATGTGGGAGGTCATGCACGGCGTGTCGGCGGCAGTGGGATTTCACCTTTACCTAATGGCCCAGCCGCCCGGTCTACCCGAACAGCTGATCGGAGCCGACGCGGACGCCTTCTTCGGCCATTTCCTCGACATGTGGACGCGGGACCCGCAGGCCATCCCGGCCGACGTGCGCGCCGCGTATCTCGACGCCTGCCGCGCCGCCGTACCCTCGATCGTCGCCGACTACCGCGCCTCCGCCCACATCGATGTGGCTCACGACCAAGCCGACCGCGACACAGGCACCCAGCTGACCATGCCGACGACCGTGCTCCAGCAAGACTGGGGCGCGGCCCTCGGCTTCGACGCAGCCGCCCTGTGGCGCAACTGGGCACCGAACCTGGCCCACGCCACCGTCCCGTACGGTCACTTCATGGCGGAAGAAGCCCCGGCCGACATCGCCAAGGCCCTGCGCAATCTCCTCACCCGCTGACCCTGCCCCGGGGACTCACGCCCCCCATTCACAGCCGGGAGTCAGCGGGATGGGGTGAGCGAACTCGCTGACTGGGCGTTCGGACGGTCAAGAACCCGATCAGTGCGGCCACTGCGGCCACGACCTCCCCTATCAGGCTGATCGTCTTGTCGGCGGACCAGGACGGGTCGTACATGCGCGGTATCGGGCCCAGCTGACCGAAATCGACAGAGTAGTAGAGCAGCACGGCCCCGGCGGCGCTCGCTGCGACGAGGAACGCCAGCGCGTAGGTCCATCTACGCGCCCAGATCAGGACGAGCAGACCCGCCAGGACAGCCAGGACGGCCTCGGCACGGAACAGAACGTCCCCTGGGATGGTGCCGCCGGGCGCGTTGGGCCCGGGCGCCATGTCAGGGGCGAATCGCCAGTGCACGATAGCGTCGGCCGCAAGCCCTGCGGCCACGAGAACGCGAAGAAGAACACCCATACCTAATACACGGCTGCACCAGCCCTGAGGATCAATCGCAGCCGCACAAGTCGCCGCCGGCACCCCCCTGGGGCCCAAGCATGCCCTCCTGGACCTACGCCGCCAACACCGGCGCGCCTGGTGCTATGGCTCGCCCGCCCTGTATCCCGACGTGTGTATGGTGCTGGCGCTGGCGGCGGAGCGGACCAGCCGCATCGGGCTGGGACCGGGGGTGCTGGTGCCGAGCCTGCGTCATCCCATGGTCAATGCCGCGGCCACGGCGGGGCTGACCGAACTGGCGCCGGGCCGGGTCGCGTTGGGCGTGGGCAGCGGCTTCACCGGCCGGCTGGCGCTCGGGCAACGCCCGATGCCCTGGCGGGACGTGGAGAAGTACGTGCGCGCCCTCCGCGCGCTGCTGCGCGGGCAGGACGTCGAATGGGACGGCGCCGCGACCAGGATGCTGCACGGCAACGGTTTTGGCGCAGCCCGGCCGGTCGAGGTTCCGCTGCTGATCGCCGCGAGCGGGCCCAAGGGGCTGAAGGTCGCCGGCGGGCTCGCCGACGGCGTCTTCACCACCGCCGGGTTCCTCCCCGATGCGCGTCCGCTGCCCTGGCATGCTCATCTTGCCTACGGGACGGTCATCCAGGACGGCGAGGA
>DATBKU010000133.1:0-82751 GCA_036555725.1 Streptosporangiaceae bacterium
GACGACCTTCTCCGGGGTCATGTCGAGCTCTTTGGCCAGCTCCTCCGGGGTCGGCTCGCGGCCAAGGTCCTGGAGCATCTGCCGCTGCACCCTGGCCAGCTTGTTGATGACCTCGACCATGTGCACCGGGATGCGGATCGTGCGGGCCTGGTCGGCCATCGCCCGGGTGATCGCCTGCCGGATCCACCAGGTGGCGTACGTGGAGAACTTGTAGCCCTTGGTGTAGTCGAACTTTTCGACCGCGCGGATCAGGCCGAGGTTGCCCTCCTGGATCAGGTCGAGGAAGAGCATGCCGCGGCCCGTGTAGCGCTTGGCCAGCGAGACGACCAGCCGCAGGTTGGCCTCGAGCAGGTGATTCTTGGCGCGCCGGCCGTCCTCGGCGATCCACTCGAAGTCGAACCGGTCGTCCTCGGACATGGCACGTCCGGCCTCGGCCAGCTTCTCCTCGGCGAACAGGCCGGCCTCGATGCGCTTGGCGAGCTCGACCTCTTGCTCGGCGTTGAGCAGCGGCACCTTGCCGATCTGGTTGAGGTAGTCCTTGACCGGGTCAGCGGTGGCGCCGGCGGCGGCGATCTGCTGGGCCGGCGCGTCCTCGTCGTCGTCGCCGAGCACGAATGTCTCGTCCTCGGACGTCGGGGGGGCGTCGCCGGACTGAGCCGCGGGCGCCGCGGGCTGTGCGTCCTCGTCGGCCTCGCCCGCGGGGTCGGTCTCGGCCTCGACGTCGATCTCGGCCTCGACCTCCGCGTCGACCTCGTCGCTGATCGCCTCAGGCGTGTCGTCGCCCGCGTCGTCACCCTCGTCAATGGCGGCTTCGTCGAGGTCCGCTGGGGCTTCCAGGTCGCTCAGGTCCTGCTCGCTCAGGTCCTGCTCGCTCAGGTCCGGCTCGCTCAGGTCCGGCTCGCTCAGGTCCCGGTCGAGTTCGGTGTCGTCGATCTCCTCGTCGGACGCCTCGATGGGAACCACGGGCGCGCTCGGCTCGGGATCCTTGACCGCTGGTTTCTTCTTGGGCTTCGCGGCTGCCATCGGAGCCTTCTTCGGCTTGGCTGCGGACTTCTTCTTCTTGGACTTGGCCGATTTGGCCGGGCCATCGTCGACAACGGCGGTGACCGTGTCGGGCTGCTCCTTGGCGGCCGAGACACTCTTGCCCGGCCCACCGCGGGAGCCCGTCGCGTTTGGTTCGGCGGCGGCAGGGGAGGCGGCCCCCGCGTCGGCCCCGTCCTTCCGCGCCGCCGGCGTCGCGCGCTTGCGCGAACGCTTGGGCGCCGCGGAGTCGGCAGCGCTCACCATGACGGTCACACCCTCCTTGCTGAGACTCCGCAAGATAGTGGAGGCTTGGGACACCGGAATGTCGGCGTCCTCGAACGCGCGGCGTACGTCATCGGCTTCGAGGTAGCCCTGGGTCCGTCCACGCTCGATCAACTGCTGGATGGCGTGCTCATGCAGCTCGGACGGCTTCGAGGTAGAACTGGCAGGCGACACAAATACCTCTCGAACGAACATGTGGCAAAGGTTGCCCAGTGCCCTGTCTTGCCCAGTGCCCTGTTGGACGTGGCCTCGCTCGGGCGCGGCCGAATTTCTCCGCACGAAATCGCAGCGTACCCGGTCCTCACTATGGGTCAGCATTCTGGCACGTCCGCGCATTCCGAACGGGAGAGTTCCGCCCGGTGTCACACCACCTTATGGGGATCCGACCTGTCCTTCGTACGGACTACGCCGTCTTCGGTGGAACATGCAGGGCTAGTACGGTCACATCGTCGTCTTGCTCATACCCCGCGAGCATGCGGCCGACCAGAAAATCGACGAGCATCTCGGGGTCTGCCACCACCTCCGGTGGAGCGTCCGCCGCGACCCCGACCAGCTCGTCGAGCCCCGCGTCCACCCCTCGCCTACGGTTCTCCACCAGTCCATCGGAATAGAACACGACAGTGTTGCCGGGTGAGATGGAAAAATTTGTCTGCTGACGCTGGCTCGGCCAGCCCAGCGGGGTCCCTGGCTCTCTCGTGCTGACCCGCGCCGACTCGGTCTCCGACACGGTCAACGGCGGCGGATGGCCCGCGTTGCTGAAGACCCCGTTGCCGGTGTCGGGTTCGATCACGGCGTACGCGACGGTGGTGAACTGCTCCTCGTCCTCGGTCGCGCTGAACAGGCGGTCGAGCCCGGACAGCACCGCCGCCGGGCGCGGGTCGTTGAGCGCCAGCGCTCGCAGCGCGTTGCGCACCCGGCCCATGCCGGCCGCGGCCAGCACGCCCTTGCCCATGACGTCGCCGACCGCGATGGCCAGCCGGTCGTCGGGCAGCCGGAACGCGTCGTACCAGTCCCCGCCCACCTGTACGTGCCGGGTCGCGGGGTGGTACCGCGCGGCCAGCTGCATGCCGGGCAGCTGCGGCAGCGAGTCAGGCAGCAGGCTGCGCTGCAGGGTCTCCGCGGTCCGGTGCTCGCGCTCGAACAGCAGCGCCCGCTCGACCGCCAGCGCGCACTGGCCGGCCAGCGCCTCGAGGAACACCCGCTCCTCTTCGGTGATCTCACGCGGGCGCGTGAAGGAGAACCGGAGCGCCCCGATCGGCGCGCCGGCCGCCAGCAACGGCAGCCCGACCCACGCCCGCTCGTCGGTGTGCCGCAGGAACAGCTCCATCTCGCCGCGGCCGAGCTGCAGCCGCAGGCTGTCGGGATTCTCCGCCAGGAACGGCCGGCTCTCGCGTACGGCCACGGACAGTACGGTCGGATCGCTGACCGAGATGTCCTCGCGGCCCCGGCCGGCCGACTCCCCGCTCGGGGTGACGATGCGCAGCCTCAGCTTGGCGTCGTCGAGCAGCGCCACGGCGGAGCGGTCGGCGCCGATCGCGGACCGGCCGACCTCGGTGATGACCTGGACGACCTGGCTCACCGTGAGCGCCTCGGCCAGCATCGACGTGGCCTGCTGCAACCGGGCCGTCCGGAGCGCGGCGGCGGACAGTTGCTCGGTCAGCCGGCCGCGCATCTCCTCGGCCTCGCGCTGGCCGGTGACGTCGGCGTTGGCGCCGACCCATTCGACGACCTCGTCGCCGCGCCAGATCGGCACGGCCCGCACCTCGCACTGCCGGTACGCCCCGGTCTTGGTGCGGACCCGGTAGTGATCGGTGAACGTACGGCGGGCCGCCACGCACTCCTGCCAGACCGCCTCGACCCGCGAGCGATCTTCGGGGTGGACGACGGCCAGCCAGCCGCCCTCGAGGTAGTCGTCCATCGACTGCCCGGTGATCGACCGCCACTCGGGCGCGTCCTCCGTGACCTCGCCGTTCGCGTCGGTCACCCAGACGACCTGGGAGCTGGCCTCGACGAGGGAGCGGTACCGCTCCTCCTTGCGCTTGACCGTGTCCTCCGCGCGCCGCCGGTCGGTGACGTCGACGGCCACCAAAACGATGCCGACGATCTTTCCTTCGTCGTCGTGGACCGGGAACCACGATGACGACCAGTGCCGTTCCGGCCTCTCGGACTCTTCGGACTCTTCGGACTCTTCGGACTCTTCGGACTCCCCGGACCCCTCCGGCTGCTCAGCCTGGACGGGAAGGTCGGCGTCGAAGACCGCCCGATCCTCGTCGAGGACGGTCTGCAGCGTCGCCTCGATGAACTGCGCCGGCGGCTCTGGCAGCGCCTCGGACGGCCGGCGCCCCATGAGCTTCGCGCCGGAGGAGGCGCCAAGGATCTCGGCGAAGCCCTCGTTGACGCGGGCGCAGCGCATCTGCCCGTCGAAGTACGCGAAGCCGATCGGAGCCTCCTTGATCAGGGCGACGAACATCGCGGCGTCGGACGGTGCGAGCCCGGACACCCTGGGCTGAGGTACGGAGGTGTCAGTGCTCATACCGGGACCACCTCCGCCCTGCGCACGGCCCTACCACGAGACACACGCCCATTACTATGAGTGAATGGGAGCACGCTAGCGCTCCCGCCTCCATCTCAACACCGCTCAGAGTCAGGTCTTCATCATCTCGATGGTTCGGCGCCGACGGTAGTCCCGTACGGCAGAAACGAGATGATAGGCCGCCACTCGCGGGTCGCGGGCCAAGATGAGAATCTCCGGGGGTCGCCCGGCCCGACCCTCGCCCCTGGCCGCATCCGGCCAGGTTACTTCGCTTTAGAGCGCTCGGTCACAGGAGTTGCCGGCTCGCGCCGCGCCAACCTGATGATCTATCCCTTTGCCTTGGCTGCCGCCTTCATCTCCTGCTTGAAGCTGCGCACCTGGCGCAACGAGTCCTCGTCCACAACATCGGCGATCGAGCGATGTGAGCCGTCCTCGCCGTACGAGCCGGCCGCCTCGCGCCAGCCATCCGGACGGACTCCGAACTGCTTCCCCAACAGCGCCAGGAAGATCTGAGCCTTCTGCTTGCCATACCCGGGCAGCTCGTTGAGCCGCTTGAGCAACTCCTTGCCGTCCTTGACGTCACGCCAGATGGCCTCGGCGTCGCCGTCGTACCGCTCCACCAGGTACTGGCACAGCGCCTGGATCCGCTTCGCCATCGACCCGGGGTAGCGATGCACGGCCGGCTTGTCTGACAGCAGCGCAGCGAACCCCTCCGGGTCGTATGTGGCAATCTCGTGTGCGTCGAGGTCTTTCCGCTCCATGCGCTGGGCGATCGTGTACGGCCCTTGGAACGCCCATTCCATAGCAACTTGTTGATCAAGCAGCATGGCGGTCAGCAGTGCGACGGGGCTTCGGTTCAGCAGATCATTGGCCTCTGGGGCGATGGGCAGCGAGAGCGTCATTCTGTCCTCCTGGTCACAACCACATCATGTCCCATCCCTCGCGAGGCGCTGCTCGACGAGCCTCTGAGCAGCCATACGGCGCGGGGAATGGCAGCTCTACGAACCGGCCTGCTGAGGGCCACCGATAGTCAAACCCGGCCGGCCCCGGCGACGTCCAAAGTTGCGTGGCCGTTCCCGGCCGCGTGGTACGGCGAAACGGAGATCCGATGGTGTTCCTTGCCGTCTTCGGGACGGTGACGTTGGTGCTAGGTCTGGCGTTCGTCACCGCCGCGATCGCATTCACCCGCAGCGAGCGGCGCTTCGAACGCACGGGAGTGCAGGTCGTTGGCCGCGTCGTAGGCGAGGAACAGCGCACCAGCAGATCCCAGAGCCAATCCGGCGGCGGCGTAACCGTCTACTTCTATCCGGTAGTCGAATACCAGACCGCCGACGGCCGCCTGCTGCGCACCAGCACCGAGGTCAACACCCAGCGCCGCCGCCCGACCGGCGAGCAGGTGATGATCCGGTACCTGCCGGACGCGCCGACCCGGATCCGGCTGGCCGGGGAGACCGCCCTGCGGCGGATCGCCGCGATCTTCCTGGGCGTCGGCGCGCTGCTTACGCTGATCGGGCTGGTCTTTCTGACCCTGTGGCTGGTCAAGATCTCCGGCTAGCAGGTCACGAGCCTCACCGGCGAGCTGCGAGGAGTTATGACCGATCGCTTACGAGGCGGGCCTTGCCGTGGCGATCCGAGCCGGTGAGTGTTCAGAATGGAAAGGTGAGCAGGGACGCCGAAGTGCTGCCGGGCGACCCCGAGTCCGACCCGGAGACCGACCCGGAGCCTGGCAGGGAGCCCGTGGGGGGCACGCCGGTCGGGCGGCGGATCGTCCTGGGGATGATCGGCCTCGGCGCGGTGGGCGTCGCGGTCGGGGCGACGGTGCAGCGTGCGGTGAACCGGGTGCTGAGCCCCGTCGGCAGGACGGTGTCCGGGGTCGTCCCCGCGGTCGGTGGAGGCTTCCGGTTCTACTCGGTGGTCGACTCGGTCAAGCCGCGCACCCCGGCGAACTACACCCTCACCGTGAGCGGCATGGTCCGGGCTCCGCGCACGTTCACGTTCGCCGACCTGCAGGCCCTGCCGCAGACCCGGATGACGGCGGAGTTCCACTGCGTCACCGGATGGACGGTGCCCAACGTCGCGTGGCAGGGGGTGGCGCTGCCGGACCTGCTGGACCGCGTGGGCGTCGACCCTGCCGCCAAGGCGCTGCGGTTCCGTTCGTTCGACGGGGCCTACACCGAGTCGCTCACCCTCGACCAGGCCCGCAGGCGCGACGTACTGGTCGCCACCAGCATGCTGGGCGGCCCGATCACCCACGATCACGGCGGGCCGGTACGGATGTACGTCGCCCCGATGTACGGCTACAAGTCGACCAAGTGGCTCGGCGGCATCGAGGTCATCGACAAGGTCGTGCCCGGCTATTGGGAGGTGCGCGGTTACGACGTCGACGCCTGGATCAACGCCTCCAACGGCTACGGGTAACCGGATGCTCACGCGGTTCACCCGGGCGGAGCGTGCCGTCCATCACGTCACCGCCGTACTCCTGTTCGTCTGCCTGGGCACGGCGGCGCTGCTCTACGTACCGGAGCTGGCCAACGCGGTCGGGCGCCGGGAGTTGATCAAGCCGATCCACATCTGGGCCGGCGTCGCGCTCCCCGTGCCGATCCTGGTCGGCTGGCTGTCCCGGGCGTTCCGCGACGACGTGCGTCGGCTGAACCGGTTCCGCCCGTCCGATTGGGAGTGGCTGCGTCGGCGTGACCGGCGGGCGGTGCGGAGGGGCCGGGGCGTGATCGCCATCGGCAAGTTCAACGCCGGGCAGAAGCTGAACGCCGCGTTCGTGTCCGGCGCGATCCTCGTCATGCTCGGCACCGGCCTGATGCTCACCTTCCCCAACCCCTGGCCGGTGCAGCTGCGGACCGGCGCGACCTTCGTTCACGACTGGCTGACTTTGCTGATTTTTGTGGTGACACTGGGTCATATCTATTACGCGGTGCGCGACCAGGATGCGCTGTCGGGGATGCTGACCGGCCAGGTCACCGCACGCTGGGCGGCCCGCCATCACGCCGGCTGGCTCGATGAGCAAAAGGGTGACGCGGGCGGCTCTTGACACCCCACGCAGAACGGATGAAATGGCTATTTGGGGTTGGTGGGCCCGCCGCCGTGCTCACCGCGGCCCTTCCCCATGACCCCACGGCGTGAGGGGTGTACGCATGCTGCCTGCAATTGCCGGACACCAGAGCGAGATCCGTCATCTGATCACGCGACGGCTCGCCACTGAGTTCATGGTCTTCTCCCAAGACACGGTTGCCCGCTGCGTCGCCGACGTCTGGGCATGCGCCGAGCATCTCGGCCTCGAAGCCACTCCGCCGCTCGTCGAACGGATCGCCCGCGAACATCTGACCGCGATGGTGAAGTCTGAGCCGCCGTCCGGTCGATTCCCCTGAACACGGGTCGACACGACACGTTCTGGGCGGGCCCGAGACCGATAGGGTGACTCGTTGAAGATGGATGACTCACCCCCGCGACAGCTCGGCTTCGCGCGCACCGACGCGACCCTCGGCGAGGTGTGCGGCGTGAGCCATTGCGTGGGCCGGCTGCGCCGTATTGCTGCCGCATCGTCTCCCCGCGGTAAGACCCCCGTCGCGCCGTTTTCGAGCCCAACTGCGACGCCGCCGTCGCCGAGCAGGCCCGTTGCTGCGGGCGCGCCAAGGCCGTGGCCACGAGCGCCGGGCGCGCTAAATTCGGCGCGCACTCACAGGACGACCCTCGCGGAATCTGCGATGGTGGAATCGTGAGGGAGTGCAGCGAGGGGCATAAAGCCGTCGCCCCCCTGGCGATGAGGGAGGCGCGGGCACAACGGAGATGGCAGGCAGGGTCGCGCCGGGCGCCAGGCGCTGACGCTTTGGCCGGTCGTCATGCCGAGGCCGGGTGGGTGCCGACGTGAGTCCCCGCAGCCACCGCCGTCCACCGTCCGCAGGTGACCCCAAACCGCCCGCCAAGCCGCCCTCCGACGAAGTCTTCGCGATCTTCGACGACATGCTCGTGCACGCCCGCGAGCTGCTCGCCGTACGCAGCCCGCTCGACGCCGAGCTGATCGTCAGCGAGATCCTCGGCGCGTGGTGGGGGCGCCGCCTCGACGACGCCGACGTCGAGGAGGTCATCGGCGAGGCGCTGGTCGACCACGCCGCCCGCAAGGGCACGCCGGCAGCGCTCGCGCTGCTGGTCGGCATCGCCTACCTCGGCACGTCCCGGCAGGCTGCCAAGGCCGAGCTGGCCGCCCTCGAGCTGATGGACCGCGGCGTCGCACGGCCCGGTTGGGCCGACCGGGTCGGCATGGTCGCCCCGGCTGAGTGCTACGCGTCCCGCGACGTGTACGGCGACCAGGACTCGGTCATCTGCGTCTACACCTACGGCGGGGAGGAACGGCACGCATTGATCATCCTCGTCGATCACAACCACGGCGCCCATCCGCAGGCGGGCGGCCGGCGGCGGACGCCTAGCGGCGGCATGGTCCGTGACGCGTGGGTCTCCTCCCAGGTCGACAAGCTGCTCGACCACTGCCGCCGGGAGGGCCGGGACAACCCGCTGATGCGGTTCGAGCAGATGGAGCCCGGCCGCACCCGCGACCTGCTAGAGGCGGCGCTCCTGGTCACCGACGACATCGTGTACGCCGCCCACACCCAGGGCTGGGACGCGCTGCCGACCGCGCCGCCGGTGAGCGACACCTTCGGCTCGTACTATGCCTTCGTACGGGCCAGGGTGCGGGCCCTGCCGCCCGGCTTCGGCCGGGCGCACCCGCCGACGTACGGGCGTGACCGCCGGGCCACCATGGCGGCCAGGTTCCTGGCGTCGGACGAGGCCGAGGAGCTGTCGGACCGGTCCGCGGCGAGCCGGTGCGTCGACATCATCATCGACTACGGCTGTGCGCGCGACTTCGGCCGGCCGCTGCGGGTCAGCCCGATCAAGTGTCAGCGGTTTCTGCTCGACTGGCTGCCCCGCAAGGTGATGCTCACCCAGGCCGAGCAGGAGGCGATGCCGCACGCCCTGGCCGCCTGGGTGCGATGGGCCGGCAAGCGAACCAGACTGCCGGAGGAAGGCGTCCGGGCCACGCTCGACGCCGTCTGGGACGCCACGGTGAGGTTCGCCGAGGCGTACCGCGATCCCACCTCGTTCGGGCTGCGGCGTGAGCTGGTCGAGCGGCTGCTGCCGGACGGCGACCTGGAGGCGCTGGCCCGCCGGGCGTTCGCCTTCCCCTTCCTCAGCGGCACGCACAACTCGCTCGACCTGGCCACGCTGGACCCCGCCGACGCGGCCGACCGGCGGCGGCTGCTGGAGTTCGAGCATCCGGGTGCGGCCACGGAGCATCTGGACGCGCACGCGCGGCTGGCCGCCCGGCTGTGGGACGGCGAGCCGCCCCAGCTGTGGGAGACCGCGCAAGGAATGCTCGACGCGGGCCATGAACGGCACGCGATCTTGCATCTGCTGATCGACGCGCTCGATCGGGCGGGCGACGACGCGCAGGTGCTGCGCAGCGCGTTGCGTACGCTCCGTCACGAGCCGCCGGCATCTTGAGAACCGGGTTTGCCACCATGTGCAGCGCGGGCGATTATCGGCTCTCATGCCGACCACCGCATCGGGCGGGAAGTGATCTTGTTGGAGTGGTCTGAGTTCGCCACGCGGTTCGCCCGCGAGCTGTCGGGTCTCGGTCGCGACACGATCCTCATCGTTCGCGAACACAACGAGAGCCGGCACTATGTGCAGGCCATGCGGGAGTCGGAACGGCTGTACGCGGAGGCGGTCAGCAACAACTTCCTCGAAGGCCCGCTGGCGCTCACGCCGGCCGACGAGGAGGTGCTCGCGGAGGCGGGCTGGCGGCCGCCCACGGCGGACTGGTCCCCGGCGAACTGGTGGACGGAGCTGTCGCCGGCCGCCCCGCCGGGCGCGCACGCCGGGCTGGCCGAGATGATGGTGACCGCGCTGCGCGACGTCCAGGGCGTACGGCGCCCGGCCGACCTGGTGTACGAATCGTTCCACCGCGACGGGTTCGGCCTGATCGAGCTGATGGACCTCGGCATCGCCCCCGCGGACCCCGCCAGAGTCACCGAGCGGCGACGCACAGCGGACGCCGCCGAGCCCAGTCGTCCCTCGCGCGCGGACCAGGTCTTGGCCGCCCCGACACCGCCGCCGCAGCCGTCCGACCGGCCTGCGGGTGAGGCTGTTGGTCAGCGCCCGGAGAGGCCAGAGGGGCCGGAGGGGCCGCTTGAGAGACCGCCGGAGGGGCCGGCCGAGGCCTTGGCGGCCCCGCTCGTCGCGGGCCTGGGCGCACTCGCCGGTAGAATCCCTGGTCAGGCGCCGCCACCTCCGTACGAACCGAGCGAGGGTGAGAGCCGGCTCGTGGACGCGCTGCGCAGCGCGGACGCCGCGACCTGCTACGAACTCTTTTTGACCGCGGACCTGGTGTTGTCCGCGACCGGTCAGGCCGTGGAGGACCCCAGCCTGGCCGAGTTCACTACCGCGGTCGTCGACGGCGAGACGCGCGTGCTGGCGTACACGTCGCCGCAGGCGATGGCGCGCGCCCTCGGCGACCGGGCCGTCCTGCATCGCAAGATCAGCTTCCGTGACCTCGCCTCCGCGTGGCCCGATCCACAGTGGTCGCTCGTCATCAACAGCGGTCTGCCGAGCGAGGTACGGGTGGACGCGGTGACCGTCGCCCGGCTCGACGAGATGCGGCGGACGGCCGAGTCGGCATCCACGGTGGACGCGCTCGTCAGCCGGGCCGCCGATAAGGCGTTGGCCCCAGGCGGGGAGCGGCCGGCGGCCTCACTCTCCGCGTCCGATCGGCGGGCGATCGCGCCGGCGGCGGCCCGCGTTCTGCCCGTACCGCACGGTGCGGAGCTGTGGCGGCTGGCCGACGAGACCCCGGACGGGGTTCCCGTGGCCAAGTACGACGCCGCCGAAGGCCGCTGGATCGCCACCGAGAGCCTGCCCCAAGTGCGTCCCTGACTCTCGCATTGATTCGCGCATGTGGCTTTACAACATCGGGGGATCATCGACATTCTCGACTCCGACCGGGTGGGGGGAAGCCGAATCTTGGACTGGAACGACCTCGCGCGACGGTTGGCCGCCGAGCTGGTCAGGCTGCCCGTTGACGCGTACGTCATCGTGCAGGGACCGGGCGGGTTCCCGTACGTCCAGGCCATGCGCTTTCCGAACGGACTGACCGGTGAGGCGGTCAGTGACGCGTTCCTCAGCGAGCCGCAGCGGCTCGACCTGGCGCGAATCCAGCGGATGATCTCGCTCGGCTGGCGCGAACCCGGCGAGCAGCCCGGCGGGCAACGCAGGGTGAACTGGTGGCACGATCTCGTGATCCCCGCCGACCTCGGCCAAGCCACCCGTGAGCAGCTCGCCGAGTGCGATCACCTGGCGGTACGGATGATCGCGGCGCTGCGCGACGTGTACGGCGTCCGCTCCCCGAGCGACCTGGAATACCGCGCCAACCAGAACGGTCCGGTCGGGGGGCCGCTCACGCTGCCCGGGCTCGGTCTCGAATCGGCCGATCGACAGCCCCTCGCCGCGCCCCCGGTCGACGCGCAGCCCGCCGCGCCACCCCCTGATGGAGTGGCCAGGCCTCTCGACGTACCGCCGGCCGGGGCGAAACGGCAGGACGCAAAGGCCCGCGGTCGCAAGTCGCGGCCCGCCCCGTCGTACCGCCCGCAGGCGCCCGGCCTGCAAGCGTCTGGGCCGCAGCCGTCCGGGCCGCAGGCGATTGGCCCCCCGGTGCCTGGCCCGCAGATATCTGGGACGCAATTGCCGGGGCCGCTGGGGGCTGGGACGCAATTGCCGGGGCCGCTGGGGGCTGGGCCGCAGGTGCCGGGGCCTATGCCTGGCCCGCAGGTGCCTGGCCCGCAGGTGTCCGGGGCGGCGGCGTCCGGTCAGGGTCCGCAGGCGCCTCGTCCACAGGTGCCGGGTGCGCAGCCGCTCGCCGCGCCGACCGGTGGGAACAACGGGATCGGCTGGGCGGAGTTCGCCGAACGGCTCGCCGGCGAGCTGGCCGGTTTGGACGACGGCATGGTCCTCGTCGTCCACCACGCGAACCAGGACGCGTACTATGTCCAGGCGCATCGTGATCCGCAACGGGTCCGCGTAGAGGCCGTCGGCAACGACCTGCTCCACAAGTCACTGCGCTTCCGCAAAGCGGACCAGAAGCGGATGGCCGACGCCGGCTGGGACGTTCCAGGCCCGAACTGGTGGGTCGAGGTGCCGAACTCGGCGCCGCCCGCCGAATTCCGGCGGCTCGCCGGCATGATGGTCACCGCGCTACGGGACGTACAGAAGGCACGCGACCCCGCCGACCTGCGGTACGAGGCCTTTCGCGGGGAGACCGGCATCGAGCTGATCGACCTCGGCCTCACGCTCGCCGACCCGGATGGGGCGTCCGAAATCCGTCCAGGCCGCCCGCTGCCGGCCGACGAAGCCCCCACCGACGAAGCGGCCAACGGGTCGCCCCCGGCGGACTCCCCTGCAGCAGAGTCGCAGGCCGCGCCTATTGACGAGGCCGTACCGACCGGGGACGCCACCGCGACGGCCGCATCCTCCGCGCCCTCCGGGCCGCCTGGGTCTGCCACGGAGGCCGAGCCGGGCGACGTGCCGAGTCAGCCGCCTGCGGCGAGCATCGACCCGGACGAGGTCGAACCGGCGCTGGTCGACGCGAAACGCCGCAGCGATCAGCAGGCCTACCTCGCCGTCCTCCAGGCCATCGGGCTGATCGTCCCGGCGACCGGCAGGCCGGGGGTGGTGGAGTTCGCGACGACGCAGCTCAACGACGGGGTGTACGTGCTCGCCTTCACCTCCGCTGAGGTGATGACGCAGGTACTCGGCACCCAGGCACCGCACCACCGCCACGTGACGATCAGCCGGTTGGCCGAGGAGTGGCCCAACCCGGTCTGGAAGCTGTCGATCAACCTCGGCCGCCCCAGCGAGGCGTACTTCGACTCGTCCGTGGTCGCCGAACTCGCCCGTACAGCCCCTCCGGAGACACCGGAGACTCCGGAGACTCCGGAAGACGAGGTCCACGACACCGCCGCCGCGCCACCACCCGAAACCGCGGCCCCCGCGCCCGAGGAAGCCGGCCGGACGACCCCGGACGCGCCGAGCCCTATCCCCGTGGACACCACGAGCCGTACCCCAGCAGACACCACGAGCCGTGCGACCGCCGAGGCGCCGAGCCGTACAGAAGTCGGCGTGCCGAGCCGTACGACCGCGGAGGCTGCGGCGACCGAGACCCAGCCGGACAGCGCGGCGCCCACCGGCCCGGCCGTCATGCAGAAGGTCGTGCCGCCTCCACTGGTCGTCCATTATCTGGAGGGCGGCTACGACCGGGTGGCCGGATACGTGCACAAGCTCGAAGACGTCGCCGACCTCGCCACACCGGAGCGGCTGGTCAACGGCCTCGGGCTGACCTACGAGAACTCTCCGTTCTCCCCCGATGACGAGCTGATCCACCTCATCCGCTGGCACGCGTACAAGCTCGCCCTGTTCAAGACCCCGCTCGGTGGGGTGGACGAGGAGTCCATGCAGGCCACGCCGGACGGCTGGGTGATCGAGCTGCCGCCGTTCCTCGGCACCGGCTACGCGCCGGGCGACGGGCCGCGGATCCCCGAGTTCAAGATCGCCAGTCAACGGCTGCCGCACGGGGCGGAGTTCTATCGCGTCGAGCGTTCGGGCGATGCCGTCCGTGTGGCCACCTTCGACGCCGACGGCGGCCGCTGGGTGGGTGAGGACTGAGATGCGCGACGGATACTTCGCGGGCTGGCGCGGCGCCGACTATGATGCGCGCCCGGACGGCGACCAGGTCCGCCTGTACGCGACCGAGCCCGGTGACGGCTTCGACGAGGTCGGCCCAGGGCGCTTTCGGTGCATCGTCCCGGCCGACGAACTGGACCACCTCACGTACGTGATCACGCTCTGCACCTGGCGCGACCAGCCGTTCCAGGTGCTCGGCGAGTACGGCGGGTGGGCGCGTGTGGAGTACGTGGGCGGCCAGGCCCCCATCGCGGAACGTCTCGGGCTCGACCTGTTCGACCGCGGGGTCTACCAGGCCTGGGCGCCCCGGCACGAGCTCGAGGACGTCCACGAGGAACACTTCTGACGACCTCATCGCCGGCTGCCCCTCCCCCGGCTGGGTGACATCACCTGACCGCCGACCCGATCCCGCCCCGCCACCGCCCACCCGAGTGCCGGCGGACGCAGAACCCGTACGTCGGCGCGTCTGCGCGTCGGCGCGGGCGCCTCCCCGGCTTCGGCCACGTCCTTGCGCGCTTCCCTTCGTACGGCTTCCGTACGGGCGCCGGGAATCCCTTTGCCGAACCGCGATCCGCCTCGTAGAATAACTGGTACGAACGTACCAGTCTGGAGTCAACGATGCCTTGGCTACTGCTCGCCGGCGCCATCGCCACCGAGGTGGCGGCCACGGCGTCACTCAAGGCCTCCGAAGGCCTGACCCGCCTGGTTCCGTCGATCGTGGTCGGCGTCGGTTACGTCGCGTCCTTCGTGCTGCTGGCCTGGGCGCTCAAGCTGCAACTGCAGGTCAGCGTCGCGTACGCCATCTGGTCCGGCGTGGGCACCGCGGCCATCGCCATGATCGGCATGATCTGGCTCGACGAGCCGCTCACAGCCGTCAAGACGCTCGGCATCGTGCTGATCATCGCGGGCACCGTCGTCCTCAACCTGGCCGGCTCCTCGTAAACGATGACCAAGCCGCGGACACGGATCCAGCGGAACTCGCCGGGCGGCAAGATTGCAGGTATGAGGCAGCCGGCACAGGAGCGGGGACGGCGTCGCCGGGACGCGTTGCTCGACGCGGGGGTCGAACTTCTCACCGAAGGCGGCTTCACCAAGGTGAGCCACCGCGCCGTGGCCGAACGGGCCGGCCTGCCGCTCGCCGCGACCACGTACTACTTCCGGTCGCGCGACGACCTGGTCACGGCCGCGTTCGAGCAGATGGTCGACCGCGATCTCGCGGCGACGCGCGAGCACTTCACGGCACACGTCGCGCAGCTCGCGGACACGACCCCCCGGCCCGTCGCCGAGGCGCTCGCGGTGGCCCTGCTCCCCCACGACGAGACGGAGCGACGACGGCATCTGGCGCTCTGGGAGCTCTACCTGCAGGCCGGCCGCGACCCGGCCCTGCGGCCCCTCGCCCGCTCCTGGACGGACCGCTGCCGCGCCACGACCCTGGAACTCCTGCGCTTCGCCGGCTACCCGGCCACACCCGACTCCGTACGGCTGCTCGGCGCCGCGGCCGATGGACTGGCGATCGAGACCATCGTGGAAGATAGACCGAACGCAGTTCAGTCCATGGTCGAGACGATGTCCCGTGCCCTGGAATGGATCCGTACGACGGAAGGGGCCTAACGGTGGCGGACAGCCTCTACCTCCCGCTCGGAGCCGGACGCTTCCAGGCGACCGAGCTGACCCAGGGGCCGTGGCACCCCCGTCAGCAGCACGCCAGCCCGCCCGCGGCACTGCTCGCGTACGTCATGGAACAGACCGACCCGCGGCCCGACATGGAGTTCACCCAGTTCGCCCTCGACATCCTCGGCCCGATCCCGGTGAGCGACCTCGAAGTCCGCGCCGACCTCGTACGTCCGGGGCGCCGAGTGCAGTACCTGACGGCCGAACTGATCGCGGACGGCAGGCCGGTCGCCCGTGCCCGAGCCTGGCGGATCCGGCGTGCCGACACCTCCGATATCGCCTCCGCCGAATCCACGCCGTCGTACCCGGTGCCCGACAACCCGTCCACCGAGCCGCCCTTCGTGGACTTCGGCTACTTCCACGCGCTGGACTGGCGGTTCGTCTCCGGGCACATCCTCACCCCGGGACCGGCCGCCATGTGGACCCGGCTCAAGGTCCCCGTCGTCCCCGACGAGAAGCCGAGCCCGCTCCAGCGCGTCGCCGGCGTCGCCGACACCTCCAGCGGCATCAGCTCAGCACTGAGCTTCGACACCCACATCTTCACCAACGTCGACTTCACCCTGCATTTCGTGCGCGCCCTCTCGGGTGAGTGGGTCTGCCTCGACGCCGTCACCACCATCGGCCCCGACGGCAGCGGCCTCTGCCGCACCCGCCTCTCCGACGACCGAGGCGACCTCGGCGCCGTCGCCCAAACCCTCTTCATCTCCCCCCGCTCCTGACTAATAGGTGAGCACCGGAGCCGATCCGACCGGAATCGATATCGAGCGATCGGTATCCGTGTACGCACGAAAGAGCGGCAGCCACAGGCCCGGGTTACGGCTCAACAGCAAGGCCTTAACGAAAGTGAACCGGAACATCCAACGGACGGCAGCGGCATCGACATCGATCCCGCAGGCATCGCGATATACATCCACGAATCGATGTGCCACCTGCAGGTCATTTCGCCCACGTTGGCTATTCCATTTCGCGAACTGCAGCCCCGCCACCACCGCATCGAAAAGCTGGTGATCAGGTCGTGCGCGATCCCAGTCGATGACCTCGAGGATGCGTCCACGGCGGCTTACCAAAATGTTCTCGGGCCGATAATCAGCGTGAGTCAAGCCGACAGGGCCGAGATCGATATCTCTTGCCTCGGCGGGCAACTCTTTTGCTAGATGCATAACCTCGATTGCCTCATCGGGCGACATATGGCTCTCATGCAGCCGGGCAACCAGGTCGCCAAATCGGTTAAGTATCTCCAAAACCGACCAGTAGTACGGATCAAGCCGATCCGCGACGAAGTGATAGAACTCATGGGCGGGTAGCCAGGGTTTAACTTCGGCGCGGTGAACATCCGCGAGCGTCACTGCCGCCCGCTCTATGAGAGTATTCGATGACCAGTCAGCTTGCCGATGCTTGATAAAGCGCCGACAGAACCAGTAGTTACCCGGGCCGTCCACCCAATACGGCACTTCGGACGGGCTGGAATGAGTCGATTCTCTACACACAGGAAGCGACACAACCGAAAGTCCGGCCTGACGGAGCGCCTCAACGATCTTGAATTGCGTGCCAAACGTCGGCCTCGAATATGCTTTCTCGACACGCGAAAGTATGAACCTTGAATTATGGTGACTATATGCATAGTGAGTGCTGTACGAGTGGATCTCGCTGATCAGCCGGACGCTTGTATGACCATAATTCGAGGCGGCGACATGCCGCCACTCTTCATAGCTGCATCCACTCGGGCCCATGGACCTTCCTGGCGATATATCGCTAGCGTCCGATCATCTACTCGCCAGGATTGGAATCACTCACCGGAGACGGACGGCAGCGTGGCGGAAAGAATAGGCCCGGATAGTACCGCGGCTCAACCTTCGAAGTCCACGGGATCGGGAGGTGCGAAACCGTTCTCGTCTTCGAGAGCCTTAGCTCGTTCAGCGTACGCTCGGGCCTCCTCTCGACGGCCCCGGGCTAGAAAGAGCTCCGCAAGCCGGCGAAATGTAATCGTCACACCATGAACGTCGCCTAGCTCCCGCTTAAGGGTCAACGCCCGATTCATACAGGCAAGCGCTTCTTCGTACTGTCGCAAATCGGCATGTATGCGCCCCATAGCATTCAGCGTCACGCTTCGTCCATAATCGTCTTGGACCTCTGCTTCGACGGCCAGCGCTTCGCGAGCAAACTGCAAGGCGAGGCCATGCTCACCTCTCCTGAGATGGACTTTGCAGAGCGTGTCGAGGGCTAGTCCCTGGCCGCGGCGGTCGCCTATCTCGCGAAGGATCGCCAGAGAATTTTCTCCGAGTTCGAGAGCCAGCCGGGTATTGCCCAACTTCCGATGTGCTCCGGCTAGTGCATCGAGCACGACACCCTCGTTGGACCGGTCACCGATCTTGCGGCAGATGGACAAAGCCCTCTCCGCGTCCTTGATGCTCTCCCGGTGCAGTCCGATGCGCCGCTGGGCGCGGCTCACGGCAATCAGCGCCTGCGCCTCACCGTAGGGATCGCCCAACTCCTGCAATGTGTCGAGCGCCTCCAGGGCGAGACGCACGGCCTGCTTGTACTGCCCAAGGCGGCGCCGGATGACGGAAAGGTGCTCGAGAGCTCGCCCTTCGCCGTGGCGATCGGCGATCTCACGGCAAATTTTCAGCGCACCGTCGACGTACTCCTGCGCGAGCGGGAATCTACCGAGCCACAGGTGAAGGGTGCCGAGCAGTGCGAGGGTCTCGCTCTCGCCGTGGCGGTCGCCAAAGGTGCGCCGGATCGCGAGGGCGCGTTCGGCGTAGTCCAGGGCTTGATGGTGACGGCCCCAGCCCTTGTAGATGCGCGCGAGGTTGTCGAGTGTCTCACCCTCGCCACGCAGATCGCCGATATCGCGGTGGATCACGAGCGCCGCATCGGCCTGGTTCCACGCGTCTTGGTACTGGCTCAGACGGCGATGCACCACGGAGAGAGTGTCGAGGGTGGCGGCTTGGCCATGGCGATCGCCGATGTCGCGACGGATGCGGAGGGCCTGCTGGGCCGTGTTCAGCGCCTCCTTGTATTCGCCGATGTGGTAGTCGATGCGGGCGAGATTGTCCAAGGCAGAGGCCTCGCCGTACCGGTCCTGGATTCGCTTGCTGATGTCGTACGCGCGTTCTGCCTCGGCGAAGGCCAGCTGGTACTGACCGAGCTCGCGATGGCTCGCTGCCAGGTGGTGGCGCATGAAGAACTGGGCCAGGTGCTGATGCTCGTGTTCGGCGGCCTCGAGTCCAAGGCGATGAACCTCGAGGTTGTCGATCGAGTGACGACGCAGTTCGAGGAAGTCGTACACGGCGTCGGCGAGTTCCCAGGTCAGCTGATCCCAGCCATACCTGGCCGCCTGCCGGATCACGGCGATGAGGTTGGCGCGTTCCAGCGCGAACCAGTTCATGTGCTCCTTGCGCTCGACCGGGTCGACGTTCTCAGGTGGCGGCTCGGTCAGCTCCTGGCGGATCGTACGGCGGTAGCGGTCGAGGAAGCGGCCGGCCTGCTGGGCCGTGGAGAGATACCAGGTGGCGAAGCGCTGTAGCGCGGCTTCCTGGACGAGGGGGTCGTCCGCGTCGGCCGCGCGCTGACGTGCGTACTCGCGCAGCAGCTCATGGAGTCGATAGCGGTCGTGCCGGACGGCCTGGAGAAGGTTGGCCTCCTCGAGCCGCCGGAGCAGTTGGCCGCCCGCCTCGGGCGTCACGGCCAGGAGCGCGCCGGTGGCGTCAGAGGTGAAGGTCGGGCCGTCGATGAGCCCGACCAAACGGAACGCCCGACGCAACTCGTCACTGAGCCCGCGGTAGGAGAGGCCGAAGGTGGCGCCGACAGCACCAGCGAGGTCTTCGCCGATAGCGAGTCGCGACAACCGGTCGCCGTGCGACAGGGCTCGCACGGTGTCGGCTACGGATTGCTGTGGACGGATGGCGAGGTTGGCCGCGGCGATGCGCAGGGCGAGCGGCAGCCTGGCGCACAGCTGGATCAACTCCTTGGCCGCCTCGGGTTCTGCCTCGGTCCGCTCCCGTCCCGCGACGGCGCGTACGAGATCGAGCGCCTCCGTTGCGGGCAGGACGTCCAACGGCACCGTGCGCGCACCGGCGCGTGCAACCAGTCCGCCCAGGTCGGTGCGACTGGTGACCACGACGAGACAGGAAGAGTTGCCCGGGATCAGCGGTTGCACCTGTCGAGAACTCGCGGCGTCGTCCAGCACAACGAGCATCTCGCGGACGGCCAGCTGGGTTCGGTAGAGCGCCGCGGCCTCGTCGGGGTCGGCCGGGATCCTGGGGCCCGGCACGCCGAGAGCCCGCAACGCCTGGCCGAGTGCCTCCACTGGGGACAGGGCCGCCCGCTCGGAGTAGCCGCGGAGATCAATGAACAAGTGGCCATCCTGAAACCGCCCCGCCATCCGATGCGACCAATGCACAGCCAGCGCCGTCTTGCCCACGCCAGGCATGCCGGTGATGGTCACGATCATGGACGAGGAGTCCGATTTTCGGACGTCGACAAGAGCGTCGAGCTTGGCGATGGCATCGCGTCGCCCGGTGAAATCGGGCACATCCAAGGGCAGTTGCCGGGGTGGTTCAGCAAGAGGGGGTGCCGCCAATTGGACGATCTTGTTTCCGGCAACGGCGTCTCCGGCGAATTCGGCATCGCCCATAAAGGTCGTCATGCCAGCCCCTCCAGCAGGGCAGACTTGTCCCGCTTCGGGAGCTTAATCCCGACGTTCGCCTATGACCATGGCGCATGACACAAGTGTCAAGATTGGCCTGAATCGACCTCTTCATTGAAATATGGGAAGAATCAAGTGGTGAGTACTTCCGATAACTCGGCGCTCGCGCCGGCAGAGGCGCGGGGACGGTTTCGCGGCGGGGAGCGGACGGCGACGACGAGTGGGTGGTGCGGTGGGTTTGCGCAGGCGAACCTGCTGGCGGTGCCGCGGGACATGGCCTTCGACGCCCTGCTCTTCGCCCGGCGCAACCCGCGGCCGTGTCCGCTGCTGGACGTGACGGATCCGGGCGACCCGGTGCCGCGAGAGGTGGCGCCGGGCGCCGACCTGCGCACGGATCTGCCCGGTTATCGGGTGTACGAGAACGGTGTGCTGACGGAAGAGGTGGGCGACGCGACGCCCTTCTGGCGGGACGACCTGGTCGCCTTTCTGTTCGGGTGCAGCTTCACGTTCGAGAGTGCGCTGATGCAGGCCGGGGTTCCGGTAAGGCACATCGAGCAGAGGCGGAATGTACCGATGTACGTGACGTCGCGGCAGTGCAGGCCGGCCGGACGGCTCGAAGGGCCGCTCGTCGTGTCGATGCGGCCGATCCCTAGCGCCCTCGTCGAGACCGCCGTCGGGGTGACGGCGCGCTATCCCACAATGCACGGTGCCCCCGTACATTCGGGCGACCCGGATGTCCTCGGGATCAAGGACCTCGATGTCCCTGACTTCGGGGACGCCGTCGACATCGCGCCCGGCGACAAGCCGGTGTTCTGGGCCTGCGGCGTGACCCCGCAGGCCGTCGTGATGGCGAGCCGGCCGCCGTACGCGATCACTCACGCGCCCGGGCAAATGTTCATCACCGATCGAACGGACGAGAGCTTTCAGGTAATTGGACTCGATAACTCGTCCTGATTGGCCCTGGTGTTCAAGAAAGCCGAGGCGGATGCTCCATATATGGGAACGCTGGTCGTCCTGGCGATCCTGGTGACGCTGGCCGTGCTCGGGGGCACCGGGTGGCTCGTCGCTGACAGCCGGGACGGCAAGGACTGGAAGCCGATGGACTGGCCGACCGGCCGCCGTAACGGCTCAGCCAAGTAGGCCGGCAAGGCGGGCCCGTTCCGAAGCGAGCGGGCCGGCGGGCACTTCGCTCCACAGGGTGAGATCGAGGTCGCCGTTCTTGGGCTCCCAGACGCCTACTACGCGGCCGCCGTACAGCACGACCGGAGAGATCCACCCCGCCGCGCGGCTGACCTTCGCGCGGTGCTCCGCCGGGATGAGATACGTGGCGTCGGTGCCGGCGCCCAGGACGTACTGGTCGAAGCCGCCCAGCAGCCGTACGGCCGCGCATGGCCCACGTCTTCATCAGGACGCGGTCATGCCACACCGCGACAGCCAGCTCGGCGGCCGACATCACCTGCGCCTGGACGCCGGCGAGCCGCCGCACCACGTCGACCTCGCCAGCCACGTCGACCTCGCCGGCCACGTCGACCTCGCCAGCCACGCCGACTGCCCCGGCGGCGTCAACCGCATCGGCCGGGTCAACCGCATCGGCCGCGCCGACGGTGCCGACGGTGCCGGGCGCGCCGATGGGGTCGAGCAGCTGGCGTCGCATGCGCCAGGCCAGCACCTGCTCCCAGCCCAGAGTCTCCATGCGACCGATTACATCGCACCCCACCGACACTCAACGGCAGGCGTACGGATGATCAGGCCGAGGTCTCCGAGCGGTCGCCTCCCCACAGGGTGTGGAAGGTGCCGTCGCGGTCGATGCGCCGGTACGTATGCGCGCCGAAGAAGTCACGCTGGCCCTGGGTCAGCGCCGCCGGGAGTCGTTCGGCCCGCAGCCCGTCGTAGTACGCCAGCGCGGTGGCAAATCCGGGCGTCGGTACGCCCTGCTGGACGGCCGTGGCAACCACTCGCCGCCACGGGTCCTGCGCGCCGCCGATCGCCTCGGCGAAATGGTCGTCGGTCAGCAGCGTCGGCAGGTTGGGGTCACGGTCGTACGCGGCGCGGATGCGGTCGAGGAACCGGGCCCGGATGATGCAGCCCCCGCGCCAGATGGTGGCCATCGCGCCGGAGTCGATGTTCCAGCCGTACTCGGCGCTGCCGGCGTGAATCTGCCCGAAGCCCTGCGCGTACGCGATGATCTTCGAGGCGTACAGCGCGTGCTCGATGTCCTCGATCAGCCGGTCTCGATCGACGGTCGCGCCGCGCCCGGGACCCGGGAAGCCGCGCGCCGCCTGCCGCAGGTCGGCGTGCCCGGACAGTGAGCGCGCGAAGACCGCCTCGGCGATGCCGGACACCGGTACGCCCAGGTCGAGCGCGATCTGCACGGTCCACCGGCCGGTGCCCTTCTGCTCGGCCTGGTCGAGGACCACGTCGACGAATGGCCGCCCGGTCGCGGCGTCGGTGTGGGAGAGCACCTCGGCGGTGATCTCGATGAGGTACGACTCCAGCCGGCCCTCGTTCCAGCCGCGGAATACCTGGGCGATCTCGGCCGGCGACAGGCCGGCCGCGTGCCGCAGCAGGTCGTACGCCTCGGCGATGAGCTGCATATCGGCGTACTCGATGCCGTTGTGCACCATCTTGACGAAATGCCCCGCGCCGTCCGGACCGACGTGGGTGCAGCATGGCGTGCCGTCGACCTTGGCGGCGATGTCCTCGAGCAGCGGGCCGAGTGCCTCGTACGACTCGTCCGAGCCGCCGGGCATGATGCTCGGGCCGTTCAGCGCGCCCTCCTCGCCGCCGGAGACGCCGGTGCCGACGAAGTGCAGCCGGCGCTCGCGCATTGCCGCGTCGCGGCGGCGGGTGTCGGCGAAGTGCGCGTTGCCGCCGTCGATGATCATGTCGCCGGGTTCGAGGAGCGGCGCGAACTCCTCGATCACCGCGTCTGTCGGGCCTCCCGCCTTGACCATCACCAGCACCCGGCGGGGCCGTTCCAAGGAGGCGACGAATTCTTCGGGTGTCTCCGCGGGCACGAAGGTTCCCTCGTCGCCGAACTCGTCCATCAGGGTCTTCGTACGCGCCGGCGTGCGATTGTGGACGGCCACCGGGTGCCCATGCCTGGCCAGGTTGCGGGCGAGGTTGCGGCCCATCACCGCAAGTCCCGTGACACCGATACGAGCCTGTTGAGTCATGGGCCCATCTTCTCCTCTAAGAAGACCGGCCGCCCCGGAGGCTCCCGTAATCAAAGGTTATTGGCCCGCGCCGGCCCGCGACGGTGATCACGGAGGCGTCGCCGAATCAGTCGTCCGTCTTGTCCTTGTCGTCCTTGGCGGACTTGCCGCGCCTGGCGATCGGCTGGGTCTCGCTGCTGATCGAGCCCTTGCCGCCCGGACGCCGCTTCTTCCGCCCGGCCACGAGGGTGTCGCCGGTCGTGCCTCGTACGATGTCGGACGCGAGACGCGGCGACGCGGCGGACTCGGGCACCGTAGGCCCGCCGGTGGTCGCGGGCATGGCCGGCTTCGGCGGGTCCTCTGGCGAGGCCGGGTGCGATTCCTCGGGGGCGGAGATCGCCGGGTGCCCCGACACCTCACCCGGGTCCGGGGCCAGCGAGGAGACCCAGTCGGGGTCGTTCTCGGCGTCGTCGGCGGACCGGCGGCCGAACACCCTGCTGTCGAGCGTGATCCGGCCCGCGCCGCCGACGGCGAACACCAGGCTGACCAGGCCGAGCACGAGCACCAACTCGAAGCCGTTCTTGGCGACGCCGTGCTCGTTGACGAGGAACAGGCCGTTGGGGCCGTTGACGAAGGCGAACGCACCGGCCATGTCGATGAACAGCAGCACGCCGGCGACCGGCAGCCCCAGGCCGAGGATCAGCGCGGCGCCGCCGAGCAGCTCGACGAACGTGGAGTACACGGCGGCCGCGGTCGGCAGCGGGACGTCCAGCGCGGCGAACTGGTCGCTGGTCGAGGTAATGCCCACCTGGATCTTCTGCCAGCCATGGGCGATGAACACGGCGCCGACCGCGATTCGAGCGAGCAGCGCGACGATGTCGTACAGCGGCCGAGGGCGCATGGCCGTTAGTCCTTCCGTGCGGGCGGGGGTGCCCCGTCCCACGGATGATTCCCGTGGCAGGGGGAGCTGTCCACTCCGATCGTCCCGACGTTGCATGATGTTGACATCCTGATCGGTCTCGACGGCGGGGATCCAACACGCGACCCCTCTTGAGAAAGACGCCGAGGCGCCGTGTCCGGTTCGGTGTCCCCCCGAACGTCTCAGCGCGCCGCCGCGGCCCCTGTACGGCCGTGGCGCGCTCGCTTTGCCGGGCCGATCCCCACGGCGGCCGTACGGCTGTGGAGCACCGCAGGGCCGGGCTGCTTCCTGCGGCGGCCGCACGGCTGTGGAGCACCGCAGGTGTCTGGCGATCCCCGCGGCGGCCGTACGGCTGCGGGGTCACTCCCAGCAGAGGGTGAAGTTCCGGCTGTTCCGTTCGCCGGAGATCGTCATATAGCCGCAGCCCTGGTCGGGCGCGTCGGCGCTCTTGGTGATCGTCACGTCGGTACGGCCGTCGGCCGGCAGATAGCCGCTCGCGGGTGCGCTGATCGGGCCGCTCGTCGTCGCCGTCCAGTGCACGGGCCCGCCCTCGGTCCAGACATGCAGGGCGTAGGTCGGCATGTCCTTGGAGATTGTGACGCCGCCCCGTTCGGTCCACAGGATGCCGGCCGTCACGGGCGGGGTCGGGCTGGTCGGCTTCTTGCTCGGTGGCCGGCCGGGGGGCCGCTCCGGCGGCCGCCTGGTGGTCGGCGCGGCATTCGCGACAGCGCTCGCCGTCGTCGACCGGGCCGGCGAGGTGGTCGCCGGGACGCTGGTGACGACCGATCCGAGCGGGGCGCCGGGTGCTTCACCGCCCTCGCGGGTTCCGGCGGCGCCGCGGTCGCCGTTGGCGACGAGCCAGAAGGCACCGATGACGCAGCCCGCCGTGGCCAGGGCGGCCGCGGCGGCGATGCCCGCCCGGCGCACCGATCTCCCCGTGCCGACCGTACGGCTCGGCGCGCCGCCACCCGTTACATTCCCGGACGCCGCAGACCGGGCCGATGCGCGTCCGCCGGAGGCGGGCCGAGCGGAGGCGGGCTGAGCGGAGGCGGGCTGAGCGGAGACGGACCGAGCCGAGGTCGTCGCCGCTGCGGTCTCCGGCCCGGTCGAGGCGGCATGGCTCGACGCCGTCTGCTGCGCAAGCCGCGAGGCCGTGGCCGAGGCGGCCACCGAGTCCGCCGCCGAGGCCGTGGCCGAGGCAGCCACCGAGCCCGCCGCCGACTCGGGGCCCTCGGCCTCGGCCAGCATCACCAGGGCCTCGCCGGGCGCGTTCGCGGCGTGTGCGGCGTCGTGGCCGAGCAGCCGGAGCAGCAGTTCGCGCGCGTTCGGCCGGCGTACCGGCTCCTTGGCCAGGCAGTCGGCGGCCAGGTCGTGCAGC
Organism: Streptosporangiaceae bacterium; assembly: GCA_036555725.1. GTDB lineage: Bacteria > Actinomycetota > Actinomycetes > Streptosporangiales > Streptosporangiaceae > CALAED01. The sequence continues at coordinate 25,348 of DATBKU010000133.1, forward strand.
GGCCCGGACAGCCCGCCCAGCTGCGGATCCCCGGTGAGGATCCGCGACATCACCGCGGGAATCGAGTCCTGGCCGAACGGCGGGGAGCCCGTCGCGGCGTACACCAGCGTCGCGGCGAAGGCGAAGACGTCCATCGCCGGATCGGCGTCGCGGCCGTTCAGCTGCTCCGGGGACATGTACGCGGGCGTGCCGACCGCGCGCCCGCCGCTCAACGTCGAGCTGACGTCCAGCGCCCGCGAGACCCCGAAGTCGATCACGCGGGGGCCGTCCGGCCCGAGCAGCACGTTGGCCGGCTTGAAGTCGCGATGCACGATCCCGGCCCGATGGATCGCCACCAGCGCGGTCGCCATCCCGATCGCCAGCCGCTCCAGCTGTGCGCCGCTGAGCGGGCCCTCGTCGATCACCAGGCGGCGCAGCGATGGGCCGTCGACATACTCCGACACGACGTAGGGCCGGTCGTCGTCGAGACCGACGTCGACGATCTGCGCCGTACAGAACCGCGCGACCTGCCGGGCGACCTGCGCCTCGCGCAGGAAGCGCGCACGCACATCGGCGTCCTCGGCCAGATCGGCGTGCAGCAGCTTGACGGCGCGCCGCTCTCCGGTGTCGCCGGCGTGGGCGAGAAAGACGATGCCCTGCGCCCCGACACCGATCCGTCCAATGATCTCGTAGCCGTTCAACCGGCTAGGGTCGCCCGTCCGCAGCGGACCTACCTCGGGCATGACCAACTCCCCGTACCAATCCCGTCCGAAGCCACGGCGCGAATCGAGGACCGACCCCCTTGGTCAACGTGGCCGACGCACCGAATGGTGGCCCCATCACATCAGATCCGCGGTGATCCGGTCGAGTCGGAAACGTCACATTCCGTATAGCGGGACTGACGGGCGTGGCCCACCACGCCGGGCGGCGCGGACGCTGCCATCATGGGGTGTCATGCGCACCCTCCGGACTCCCGACGACCGGTTCGCCGACCTCCCCGACTTCCCGTACGAGCCGAAGTACGCCGAGGTGCCCGACCTCGACGGCGGCACGCTGCGCACGGCGTACGTCGACGAGGGCACCGGCCCGGTCGTGTTGTTGCTGCACGGCGAGCCGTCGTGGTCCTTCCTCTATCGGCGCGTCATCCGGGTGCTGCTCGACAGTGGGCTGCGCGTCGTGGCCCCGGACATGATCGGCTTCGGCCGGTCCGACAAGCCCGCGGAGATGGCCGACCACACCTACGCCCGGCACATCGAGTGGGCGCGCGCCCTCGTCGACGACGTCCTCGACCTGCGCGACGTGACCCTCGTCGGGCAGGACTGGGGCGGGCTGATCGGGCTGCGCCTCGTCGTCGCGGACCCGGATCGGTACGCTCGCGTGGTCGCGGCCAACACCGGGTTGCCCACCGGTGACTTCCCGATGCCGGAGGCGTGGCTGCGGTTCCGCGAGGCCGTACGGACGGCCCCGTCGTTCGACATCGCCCGCGGCATCCAGTCGGGCTGCCGTACGACACTCTCGGACGAGGTACGCGCGGCGTACGACGCGCCGTTCCCCGACGAGTCGTACAAGGCCGGACCGCGGGCCATGCCGGGGCTGGTGCCCGCCGAGACGACCGACCCGGAGACGCCTGCCAACCGGGCCGCCTGGGACGCACTCCGGGAGTGGAACAAGCCGTTCCTCGTGGCGTTCAGTGACAAGGATCCGATCACCGGGCCGATGGCGCCGCTCTTCAAGCAACTCGTCCCGGGCGCGAACGGCATCGACCACCCGACCCTCGAGGGCGCCGGCCACTTCCTGCAGGAGGACGCGGGCGAGCGGCTCGGCCGGGAGATCGCCGCCTTCGTAGGGAGCACGAAGTGACCGCCCGTACGAGTCTCGGGCACACCGAGGCCGCGGGCGAGGACGGCCTGTTCGACGGCCATCCCCCGGCCATCCCCGACGACGGCCCCCGGGTGGCCGGGTACGAGATCGAGGAACAGTTGCGGGCGGCGGGGGCCGTCCGCATCGCGGGCGTCGACGAAGTGGGCCGGGGCGCGTGGGCCGGGCCGGTGGTGGTCGGGGCGGCGGTCACCGACCTCACCTCGCCGCCGGAGCTGTCCGGGCCGGGCGGGCGGCCGATCCGGCTGACCGACTCCAAACTGCTCACCGCGCGCCACCGGGCTGCGTTCGCCGAGATCCTGCCCGGCTGGCTGGTCTCGTACGGCTTCGGCGCCGCGAGCCCCGAAGAGATCGACGAACTCGGCATGACCGAGGCCCTGCGCCGGGCCGCCGCCCAGGCCCTCGACGCGCTCCCCGACCGTCCCGATGCCGTGATCCTCGACGGCAAGCACGACGTCCTGCGCGGCAGCGGATGGGCGGTACGGTGCGAGGTCAAGGCCGACCAGCGGTCGGTGTCGGTGGCCGCCGCGTCGGTGCTGGCCAAGGTGCACCGCGACCGGCTCATGGCCGACCTCGACCCCGAGTACCCGCCGTACGGGTTCGCGGACTCGGCCGGGTACCCGTCGCCGGTGCACCAGCAGGCGCTGCGCGACCTCGGCCCGACGCCGCACCACCGGCTGTCGTGGTCGTATCTCGACGAGCTGCCCCGGTGGCGGCATTTGAAGAAGCACCGCGACCCGCTCGCCGGCGAGGGCCAGCTCACCCTCGGCCTCTGAGCCCAAGCCGCCAAGGCGCCCAACCCGCGAGACCGCCCAACCCCCGAGACCGCCCAACCCCCGAGACCGCCGAACCCTGAGGGGGTCGAACCCTGAGGGCGCCGGGCGCGGTCGGGCGTCAGAGCCAGCCGTTGTGGCGGGCGGTACGGACGGCCTCGATGCGGTTGCGGGAGCCGGTCTTCTGGATCGCGGCCGACAGATAGTTCCGTACGGTGCTCTCCGACAGGTGCAGGCGGGCGGCGATGTCGGCGACCGTGGATCCGTCGGCGGCGACCGTGAGCACGTCGCGTTCGCGTTCGGTGAGCGGGTTCGCGCCGGTGGACAGCGCCGCGGCGGCGAGCGCGGGGTCGATGACCTGCTCGCCGGCCAGCACCCGGCGAATGGCCGCGGCCAGCTCCTCGACCGGGCCGTCCTTGACCAGAAAGCCGCTCGCGCCCGCCTCCATCGCCCGGCGCAGGTACCCGGGCCGCCCGAACGTCGTAATGATCAAGACCAGGCAGGACGGCAAGGCACGCCGCAGGTCGGCGGTCACGTCCAGACCGCTGCGCCCCGGCATCTCGATGTCGACGACGGCCACGTCCGGGCGCGTCTGCAGAGCCTCGGACACGACCTTGTCGCCCGCGCCGACCTGCGCGACCACGTCGATGTCGTCCTCGAGGCCGAGCAGCAGGGCCAGGGCGCCGCGCATCATGCCCTGGTCCTCCGCCAGCAGGACGCGGATCATCCGTACTCCTTCGGCGACGGCTCAGCGACGGGTCTCCGCCGCACGCGCGGCGTCGGTCGGCTCCCCCGTTCCCCCCGCGCCCCCGGCGTCGGATGGCTCCCCCGTACCCGCCGCGCCCGCGGCGTTGGCCGACTCCCCCGTAGCGCCTGCGGCGTCGCTTGACTCCCCCATACGGCCCACGGTCGGTTCGGGCGCCACGCCCGCCACGGCCAGCGTCACGGCCAGCCGGAAGCCGCCACCGCGCCGCGGCCCCGCCTCGAGCGTGCCGCCGGCCGCGGCCAGCCGTTCCCGCAGCCCGGACAGCCCGTGGCCGGCCGCGACCTCGCCGTCGCCCGGGTCGCCGTCCACGCCGTCGCCCGAGTCGCCGCCCGCGCCGTCGTCACGGATCTCCGCGACGACCTGACCGGCCCGGTGTCGTACGTCGATCTCGGCGTGCCGGGCCTGGCTGTGCCGAATCACGTTCGTGGTGCCTTCCCGTACCACCCAGCCGAGCAGCGCGTCGGGCTCGGGCGGGAGCGGCGGACCCTCCTGCCTGATCACGACGTCGATGCCGGCGTCGGCCAGCGCCGTACGAGCTCCGTCGATCTCGGCGGTCAGCCCGCGACCCCGGTAGCCGGTCACCGCCTCGCGCACTTCGCGGAGCGCCCGCCGGCCGACGTCCTCGATGTCGCCCGCCTGCTCTGCGGCGACCGCCGGATCGCGCTGCGCCAGACGTCGTACGGCCTGCGCCTTGACCACCATGAGCGACAGCGTATGGCCGAGCAGGTCGTGCAGGTCACGCGCGAAACGCAGGCGCTCCTCGGTGACGGCGTTCCTGGCCAGCTCCTCGCGCGTCTCGCGCAGGGCGCGGATCACCGCGAACTGCCGCAGGATGATCGCGGTCACCACGCAGGACGTGGCCGTGCCGTACCACGTGCCGAAGATGCCGCCACCACTGGCGCCGCCAATCCAGCCGACGAGGACGCCGAGGCTCGGCAGCCCGAGGACCGTGAGGACCAGGTAGAACTCGTCCTGGCGGGTCACCCGCTGGCCGAGCGCCACGCCGTACGCGATTCCCAGCAGCGGCCAGAGCGAGTACCACCCGCCGTGGAAGCCCAGGGTCGCGGCCGTGACGACCGCCGTGAACGCGCCCAGCACTACGAGCGGGACCCGCCAGCGCAGCCGTCCGTCGAAGGTGGTCCTGATCGACGCGATGTACAGGACGGCACACGTGACGAGCGCCAGTGTCGCCAGCCAGGCGGGCCGGCTCTGCCCGGTCAGTACGTCGTGGACGGGCCATCCGACGAGCAGCACCCAGCAGTAGAACGCGCCCGGGCTGGGGCCGTCGTCGGCGTTCATATGGTCGAGGTCGACGATCGGCGTCCGCCGCTTCTTGAGCACCACAAACTCCTTTGTACGACCTTCCACCACGATCTCGCTCCCCGGCCCCCGCAACTGTGCGGAGACCTGGGCGCGCGATCGCGGCGGTCGGACGGGCGGAACGTCAAGCGGAACGGCTTGGACGGTCACGCCGTACGGACGGATCGGCGGTAGGCGTACACGGCGAAGCCGCCGAAGATGGCGAACCAGGCGAGCAGGCCCGCCGCCGCGGCGACCGAGAAGGTGCCGCCGAAGGCGATCCGCCACGACAGCTCGCCGTACCGGTTGGCCGGGGTGAACGTGGCGACCGTCTGCAGCCAGTGCGGGAACTGCTTGATCGGGATCCACAGCCCGCCGATCAGCGACAGGCCGAGGTAGCCGAGCGCGCCGCTCATCTGCGCCTTCTGTGCGTCGAAGAGATATCCGATGCCCATGGCCAGCACCGCGATCGGGGCGATGCCCAGCCACAGCAGCGCGACAATCGCCAGCCATTGCCCGGCGCCGAGCGAGACGCCGTTGACCAGCGCGCCGAGCAGGCACACGGCCGCGATCGGCGGGAACGCCACGGCCATGCCGCACAGCGTGCGCGCGGCCACCACTTGCAGCGGCGAGAGCGGCAGCAGCCGCAGCTGGCGGATCCAGCCGAGCGACTTGTCCTCGGCGACCCCGACGCCGTTGTTCAGGACGGCCCCGAGGGCGCCGAAGCCGGCCATGCCGACCATCGCGTACAGGGCGGCCTCGCGGTGGTCCTGCCCGGTCACGCTGGACAGGTTGGTGAAGACGAGGTACGTCACCACCGGCATGATCAGCGTCATGAACAGGTAGCCGCCGTCGCGCATCAGCCGGAGCATCTCCAGGCGCAGGTAGCCGAACATCACACAGTCTCCTTGGTGGTATCGGTGAGGGCCAGGAAGGCGTCCTCCAGCGCGGCCCCGGTGACCTCGAGGTTTCGTACGACTCCGGCCCCGGCCAGGGCGAGCACGGTCGCGTCGGAGTCGGTGCTGCGCAGGTGCGCCCGGTCGCCGCGGATCTCGACGGCGACCACGCCGGGCAGCCGGTCCAGCGCCGTACCGGCCGGCAGGTCGACCGAGACCGTACGGCCGGCCACGCGCTGTTTGATCTCGGCACTGGTGCCGTCGGCGATCAACCGGCCCCGGTCGACGACGACGATCCGGTCGGCGTTGTCATCGGCCTCCTCCAGGTAGTGCGTGGAGAACAGGACCGTGCGGCCGGACGCGGCGTACCCCCGGATGGCGGCCCAGAGCTCGCGCCGCGACTCGACGTCGAGCGAGGCCGTCGGCTCGTCCAGCACGATCAGCTCCGGCGCCCCGGCCAGCGCGATGGCGAACCGGACCCGCTGCGTCTGCCCGCCGGACAGCTTGTCGGCCCAGCGGCCGGCCAGGTCGGTGATCCGCGCCGTCTCCAGGATCTCGGCCAACGGCGGAGGCGCCGGATAGCACTCCCGGACAAAGCCGATCAGCTCCCGCACCTTCACCCGGGGGATCAGCCGGTTCTCCTGCGGCATCGCACCGATCCGGCCGTTCCGTACGGCCCGTTCCGGATCGCCGCCGAGGACCCGTACCGTCCCGGTGTCGGGCGCGGTCAGGCCCAGCAGCATCGCGATCGTCGTCGACTTGCCGGCGCCGTTGGGACCGAGCAGCGCCACCGTTTCGCCCGCCCGGATCGTCAGGTCGAGGCCGTCGATGGCCCGTACGTCCCCATAGTTCTTCGTCACGTTGGTGATGGTCAGCGCACTGTTCGTGGCGGCTTCACCGATGTCTGTGGCTCGCATGCCTACGACGGTACGAACGCGAAGATCCGCGAAGCAGAGCCAAGAATCTGGTCTTGAACAGGACAAATGTCCTATAGCGCAGAATGGGCTTTGCGACCGGGGCCGAAACCACGGGTGAGTGGCTGGTCAAGCCGGGCCGCTGACACTAGCGTCAAGGGACGGTTGGAGGGTGCCCTCCAGGTAGGGCGTGCGCTATACACGGCTGTGATGCGACACTTCGGCAGATCTCGTTCCCGCTGGCAGGCAGCGAATGCCGCGCGGGACCTGTTCGAACGTGTCCGTTGGCGATATTTCCAGATTCAGCCTGGTATGCGGAGGTTGGCGGCGCTGGTCATCGTCGCGGTGGCCGTTGCGATCGCCGTGGTCGTGGGCTGGCCCATTGTCACAACGCTCGTCTTTACGGTCGTCCTGCTCGCAGTGGTGGCCTTCACCATGCGGTCGCCGGTCGGCATGGCCACGATGATCGTCGTGATCTGCTGGCTGGTCGCGTCGGTGCCGCTGGGCCGGCTCTATCCGACCCAGGAGTACCAGTCGGTGTTCCTCGCGCTGCTCGCGCTGCCGGTGGTGTTCGCCGCCTTCCGGCTCGGGGCGTACGCGCCGTGGCGGACGACCCTGCTGGCGCTGGCGCTGGCCGGGATCGTCGCGGCCGCGACCGCCCAGCAGGTGCCGCAGCTGCACGTCGGTCCGGCCTGGCTGTCCGGGCTGCTCGTGCTGGCCTACCGGTGGGACCAGGTCCGTCGCGCGGTGCCGGCTGAGGCGTACGAGAACGGATGGGTACAGGAAGAGGACCCACCGGCCGGTTACGAAGACAGCGAGCCGGCGGCCCAGGTGCCGGGCGTGCCGGCCGCGACCCAGGCGGCGTACGAACAGCGGGCCGTGGACGACGAGGACGACGACGAGACCCCGGCGATCTCGGTGCGCGACGCGCTCGCCGAGCTGGAGGGCATGATCGGGCTGGAGCCGGTGAAACGGCAGGTCCGCTCGATCGCCGCGTCGATCGAGGCCGCCCACCTGCGCGCCGAGGCGGGCGTGCCGACCGAGAAGCCGATGCGGCACTTCGTGTTCGTGGGGCCGTCCGGCACGGGCAAGACGACGGTGGCGCGCATCCTCGCCAAGGTCTTCTATGCCTTCGGGCTGCTGCCGGCGGCCAACGTCGTCGAGGCGCACCGCGCGGATCTGGTCGGCGAGTACCTCGGCGCCACCGCCATCAAGACCAACCAGCTGGTCGACAGCGCGCTGGGCGGCGTGCTGTTCATCGACGAGGCGTACAGCCTGATCAACGCGGCCGACGGGCAGCCGGACCGGTTTGGCAACGAGGCCGTCCAGGCGCTGCTGAAACGGGCCGAAGACGACCGCGAGGACCTCGTGATCATCCTCGCCGGGTACGAGCAGCAGATGGAGGACTTTCTGACCTCCAACCCCGGCCTCGCCTCCCGGTTCGGCACGCGGGTGCGGTTTCCGTCGTACGGCACGGCCGAGCTGCTGCGGATCGCCGACTACCATGCCGAGCTGCGCGGCGACCAGTTCGACGACGAGGCCCGGGCGCTGCTGCGCACCAGGTTCGACGAGGTCTGGCGGCGCGGCATCATCGACGAGCTGGGCAACGGGCGGTTCGTCCGCTCGCTGACCGAGGGCGCGTCGCGGGCCCGTGACGTACGGGTCGTCGGCTCCGGAGACCAGCCGACCGCCGACGAGCTGGTCACGGTTCGGGCGGAGGACGTCGACGTGGCGTTCGCCGAGGTCACCGAGCGGTACCGCGGCTACGCCGAGACCCCGACGCTGGAGGAGGCGCTCGCGTCGCTGGACGCCATGATCGGCCTCGAGCCGGTGAAGCGCCAGGTCCGCGAGATCGCCGCGCAGCTGCAGGTGTCGCGGTTGCGCCGCAAGCAGGGCCTGGTCGCCCAGCCACCGATGCGGCATTTCGTGTTCGTGGGGCCGTCCGGCACGGGCAAGACGACGGTCGCGCGCGTGCTCGGCCGGGTCTTCTCCGCGCTCGGCCTGCTGGCCCGCCCGGACGTGGTCGAGGCGCAGCGCGCCGATCTGGTCGGCGACCACCTCGGCTCCACGGCCATCAAGACCAACAAGATCGTCGACAGCGCGCTGGGCGGGGTCCTGTTCATCGACGAGGCGTACGCCCTGGCCAACCCCGGCTACTCGGGCGGCGACGCGTTCGGCGCCGAGGCCGTCCAGACCCTGCTCAAGCGGGCCGAGGACGACCGAGAGCGGCTGGTCATCGTGCTGGCCGGCTACGAGACCGAGATGGACCGGTTCCTGCAGTCCAACCCGGGGCTCGGGTCGCGGTTCGACCTACGGGTCACCTTCCCCTCGTACGGCCCGGACGAGATGCTGGCCATCGCGCAGACGATCGCCGAGCAGGCCGGCGACACGTGGGAGGACAAGGCGCTCGACGACCTGGCGTTGATCTTCCAGCGGATCTGTGGCCGCGGCCAGGTCGACCAGCTCGGCAACGGCCGGTTCGCGCGGTCGCTGTATGAGAAGTCGGGGGCGTCGCGCGACGTCCGTGTCGCCACGCTCGGCGCGGAGGCGACGACCACCGACCTGACGACGCTGCGCTCCGAAGACGTCCGGGCCGCCTATAAGGAACTGACCGCCCGTCTTCGCTAAACCCCGCCCCCGCCGGTGATCGGCTGGGGATGCCTAAAGAGTCGCCCGATCACGACGGATAAGCGGCCTCGTCTTGGAAGGTGCGGGCAAGGAGGCGGAGGCCCGCGGCGATGTGCTCGGTGCCGACGGCGCCGTAGCCGAGCACGACGCCGCTCTGCGGTCGCTCGCCCGCGTAGAACCGCGCCAGGTCGTCGAACGCGACGCCCCGCTCGCGGGCCCGCTCGAGCACGCACAGGTGCAGGCCGGCGGCGGACGGCACCGGGTCGAGCCCGCGGCAGGCGCGGTCCAGCGAATTTCCGACAGCATCGGCCGGCCGTGAGTCGATGTCGTATTTTCGCTAGCCTGAAGTGGTGACGCGGAGACATGCTGGCGGCATGCACCTCGACACAGACCGCTGCGTACGGGCCATGCACTCGAAGGACGCCAGGTTCGACGGGTGGTTCTTCACCGCGGTGGTCACGACCGGGATCTACTGCCGGCCGAGCTGTCCGGTGGCGCCGCCCAAGGTAGAGCACATGCGCTTCTACGCAAGCGCGGCGGCGGCGCAGCAGGCCGGTTTCCGCGCGTGCAAGCGCTGCCGCCCGGACGCCAGCCCCGGCTCCCCGGAGTGGAACGAGCGCGCCGACCTGGTGGCCCGGGCGATGCGGCTGATCGCCGACGGCGTCGTCGACCGCGACGGCGTCCCGGGGCTGGCCGCGCGGCTGGGCTACTCGACCCGGCAGATCCAGCGGCAGCTGCTCGCCGAGGTGGGCGCGGGACCGCTCGCGCTCGCCCGCGCACAGCGCGCACAGACCGCCCGGCTGCTGATCGAGACGAGCGCGCTGCCGATGGGCGACGTCGCGTTCGCCGCGGGTTTCTCCAGCATCAGGACGTTCAACGACACCGTGCGCGAGGTCTACGCCCTCTCCCCCACCGAGCTGCGCCGCCGCTCCGCCGGCGGCCGGTCGGCCACGACCCCGGGCGTGCTGTCGCTGCGCCTGCCGTTCCGGGCGCCCTTGTGCCCGGACAACCTCTTCGGCCATCTCGCGGCCACCGCCGTACCAGGCGTCGAGGAGTGGCGCGACGGGGCGTACCGGCGCACCCTGCGGCTGCCGCACGGACCCGGCGTCGTGTCGCTGCGACCGCTGCCGGACCACATCGCATGCCAGCTGACGCTGACCGATCTGCGGGACCTGTCCACCGCGATCAACCGCTGCCGGCGGCTGCTCGACCTCGACGCCGACCCGCTGGCGGTCGACGACCTGCTGCGCGACGACCCGCTGCTGGCCCCGCTCGTCGCCAAGAGCCCGGGACGCCGCGTCCCGCGTACGGTGGACGCCCCCGAGTTCGCCGTACGGGCTGTCATCGGGCAGCAGGTGTCGACCGCGGCGGCCAGGACGCACGCCGGACGCCTGGTGATCGCCTACGGAGAGCCGGTCACCGACCCGGGCGGCGGCCTGACGCACCTGTTCCCGAGCCCCGGGGCGCTGGCCGCGCTCGACGCGAACGTACTCGCCTTCCCGCAGGCCCGCCGGACGACGATCGCCAGGCTGATCGCCGCCCTCGCGGACGGCGAGGTCGACCTCAGCGCGGGCAACGACTGGGAGCAGGCCCGCGCCCAGCTCGCCGCCCTGCCCGGCCTGGGCCCGTGGACCGTCGAGACCATCGCCATGCGGGCCCTCGGCGACCCGGACGCCTTCACCGCCACCGACCTCGGCGTACGGCTCGCCGCCCGCGGCCTCGGCCTGCCCGCCACCCCCGCGGCACTCATCCGGCACGCGACGGCCTGGCGACCCTGGCGCGCCTACGCTGTCCAGTACCTGTGGGCCACCGGCGACCATCCCATCAACCGCCTCCCCGCCGCCTGACCAGGCCGTACGGCGTCCGTGACGAGACCCGGGCCGTACGCTTCCGAGGCGTCGCCGCCCAGCCGTACGGGCCGCGTGGGGTGCTAAGACTCGCGGTAGTACGGGTCGCGGGCGGCGCCCTCGCCAGTCTCGGCGGAGAAGGTGTAGACCTCGCGGCCGGCGACGAATACCCGCAGCGCGCGGCTCATGACGTCCAGCGGATCGCCCGACCAGATGACCACGTCGCCGTCGAGGCCCGGGCGCAGCGCGCCGATCCGGTCGTCGAGGCCCATGATCCGTGCGGGGTTCACCGTGATCGACCGGAGTGCGGCGGCGCGGTCCAGTCCCTCCTTGACCGCGAGCGTCGCCTGGTGCACCAGGAAGTGGATCGGCACCACCGGGTGGTCGGTGGTGATCGCCACCTCGACTCCGGCGCGCTCCAGGATGCCGGGGTTGCGCAGCGAGCGCTGCCGCAGCTCGACCTTCCTCCTGGCGGTGAACAACGGGCCGATGATCACCGGAACGCTCCGTTCGGCGAGCATGTCGGCGAGCAGGTGCCCCTCCGTCCCATGGTTGATCACCAGCCGGTAGCCGAACTCATCGGCCAGCCGCAGCGCGGTGGCGATGTCGTCGGCCCGGTGCGTGTGCTGGCACCAGGGCAGCTCGCGGTCGAGCACCCGTACGAGGACCTCCAGTGTGCCGTCTCGATCGAACGGCTTGCCTTCGGCGGCCGCGTCGTCCCGCTTGGCCCGGTAGTCCTGCGCCTTCATGAAGGCATCCCGGATCACAGCGGCCACGCCCTGCCGGGTGGACGGGAGCTTCCGCTGGTCGCCGTACACCCGCTTGGGGTTCTCGCCGAGCGCGCTCTTCACGCTGACCGGTTCGCGGATCACCATCTCGTCGACCGTACGGCCCCAGCACTTCAGCGCCACCGTCTGCCCGCCGATCGGGTTGCCGGACCCGGGCTTGACGACGGCGGTGGTCACGCCGCCCCCGAGCGCGTCGACGAAGCCGAGGTCGGCGGGGTTGATCGCGTCCAGGGCGCGCAGCCGTGCGCCGTTGGGGTCGGTCATCTCGTTGGTGTCCTGACCGGCCCAGCCCTCGGCCTCCTCGTACACGCCGACGTGCGCGTGCGATTCGACGAAGCCCGGCAGCACCCACGAGCCGCCCGCGTCGACCGACGGGACGTCGGCGGGGACCTCGACCTCGGCGTCCGATCCAACCGCCACGATCTTGCCGTCTTGGATCAGGACGGTGCCGCCGTCGATGGGCTCGCCCTCGACCGGGACGACATATCCACCAGTGATCGCAATATCCACGACATGAATTTATATGTCCGGTGACAACGTCGGCCGCGCCCGGTCGGACGCCCGCTTGTTGTAGCCGACCAGGGCGATCACCAGGACGACGAGGCTGATGTCGATCAGCAGCGACGCCGTCATCGCGCGGGCGTAGTCGCCGCCGATCGGATGCAGGCCCGCGACGGCGAAGAACACCGTGCCGATGACGGCGATCCCCGCCGAGCCGGCGAACTGCTGCGCCGTGGTCAGGATGCCGGCGCCGACGCCCGCCTGACGCGGCCGTACGCGGACCAGGGCCACGCCGATGAGGTGCGGCAGCACGAGCCCGTTCCCGCTGCCCACCAGCGCGATCAAGACAATGATCCACGGCAGGCCGGCATGGACGTCCCCACTGTGCAGCCGCGTCGCGAGCAGCAGCAGGCCGACGACGATGATCGCGGCCCCGAACGCCACGACGCGCAGGCCGTACCGGGCCATGAGCCGGGAGCCGAGCAACGCCGTGGTGGTGAACGTCACCCCCATCGGGCCGAACGCCAGACCCGCCTGGAAGGCGGTGAGCCGGAGTCCCTCCTGGAGAAGCAGGGTGAGCGTGAACATGAAGCTGGCAAAGTACGCGAGGAAGGCCGCGGCGGCCGCGAGCCCGGCGACGTACGAGGGCACCCGGAACAGCGACATGTCCAGGATCGGCTGCCCGCCGCGGGCGCGGAGGCTGCGCTGCCATGCCACAGTCGCGGCGCCCGCCGGAAGCGCGGCCGCGATGCAGACCCACGTCCACGCCGGCCAGCCCGCGTCGTGCCCGAGCACCAGCGGCACGAGGACGAGGGCGAGCGTGGCGGCGATGCCGGCGGCCCCCAGCGGGTCGAGGCGGGCGCGGTGCCCAGGCTCGGTCCGCGGCAGCAGGCGTACGGCGAGAAGGGCCGCCACCGCCCCGATCGGAACGTTGATGAGGAAGATGATCCGCCAGCCGAGACCGAACACGTCGGCGGTGACCAGCAGCCCGCCGAGCACCTGACCCGCGATCGACCCGAGCCCGCCCGCCGCGCCGTACCAGCCCAGCGCGCGTGGCCTGGCCTCGGCCGCGAATACCGACGTGATCACCGCCAGCACCTGGGGCACCATCATCGCGGCGGTCACGCCCTGCACGAGGCGGGCGACGATGAGCTGGCCCGGGTTGGCCGCGATGCCGCACAGCAGGGACGCGATCGTGAAGGCCACCATGCCGCCCACGAACACGCGGCGGTAACCGTACAGGTCACCGAGCCGTCCCCCGGTGATCATGCCACCGGCGTACGCGAAGATGTAGCCGCCCACGATGAGCTGCAGGGCCGCCGGTCCCGCGCCCAGCTGCTCCTGGAAGGACGGCGCGGCGACGTTCACCACGAAGAAGTCGAACTGGGCCATGAACCACGCCGAGAGCAGGACGATGACCATCGGCCCGAACTGCCCACCGGGCTGAGCCATCTCGGCAGCCGGTGGGCGGGCGGTGGAGGTTTCGGCCATCGGTCCCTCATCTCTCGGCGTCCCCGGGACATTCTCGGCATCCGCCAGCGTTTTCGGACGTTCTTGGTGTTTCTCGGCTTCTCCCGGCGGTCTCTCGGTGTCCCACTGAGTGAAGTCGACGAGATCCGGATTCATTTCCGGACCCACGAACCTGACGGCGCGACTCGGGAAAAGGTGACCGAATAGCCGACGCGCTTGCCCGGCCCATACCGGTTCGTCTTACATGTCTCCCAGCGGTGGCGGGTGGGTCGGACCGATCGGCGCCAATGCCGGGCACGGCTACGGGAGGACGCCATGACGGGCAGGCCCAGGTGGCGATGGGCGCGGCCGACCCCACCCTGGATGCCGCCCGCAAGATCGCCGATATCGTCGTCCCCCGCGCCGAACAGGCGAAATAACTCCGTGGCGCCCCGTCACAGCTCCTCTGTTGTGCTCGTGTCGATCTCCCGGAAGTCGCGGCCCGGCCGCCGGTCTGCTCGCCCCGCCGCTGCGTCGATCGACCGACGGTATTCGCGCGGGGGAAGGCCGTACGTGGCGCGGAACAGGCGGCTGAAATGGATCGCGTTCTGGAAGCCCCAGCGTGCCGCCACCGCGGCGACCGGGAGGCCGACCTGGGTCGGATCGATGAGATCCCGCCGGCAGGCCTCCAGCCGCCGCGCCCTGATCCAGCCGGCCACGGTCTCGCCCTGCTCGTGAAACAGCTTGTGCAGCAGGCGCAGGGAGATGTGATGGACTTCGGCGATGGCGGCGGGGGTGAGGTCGGGGTCGCCCAGGTGCTGCTGGATGAAAGCATGGATACGTACCTGCAGGGCCCGCCGATGGGTCTCGGGCGCCACCCAGCGGTCGCCGTCCAGCTCGTGGGCCAATCGGGTGGCCAGCACGTCGAGCGCCGCCGTTGACAGGCGCGCGGCTTCGGCCGGGGTGTAGTGGTCCATCCCGGTGGTCAGCTGGACCAGCAGCCGTGCGGTCAGCGCGCCGATCCCGGGGCCGGCGGGCATGGTCAGGGCGGTGAGGTCGTTGACCTTGTCGGGTGGCAGCGGCAGGAGGGTGCGCGGGAAGTTCAGGATCAGCCCCCGGGCGGCGCCGGCGCCGGTGGCGGGTGCGAGGTCGATGGTGTAGGGACGGCTGTTGTCGTAGAGGGTGAAGGCCGACGACGGGATGCGGGCCTGCCGACCGGACTGGCTGACTATGCTGCCGTGCCCACGCAGCACCATCCCGATCGAGAGCCGCTCGGGGTCGGACCGGCGGATCAGCTTGGGGGTGCGCAGCACCCGGTAGGGCGTGACGGTGAACACGCTGACCCGTGTGGCGCCCAGGTCGCTGTAGCGCAGCGCGAACCGGAAGTGGGCCTGGTGGTCTGACTCAACCTCCACGGCTGCCAGCCGGACCTGGCACGCCACCTCGCGCCAGCACTCGAACCGCTCGCCCTCCGGTAGGTGGTCGTTGCGGATCAGGATGCTCATTGCTCATCACTGCCTTGTCAGTGATGCGGCTACGTGGAAGTCAGGCTCTAATTTGGCACGCTAGCACGCTGAAAATGGCGACGCCGAAATGGTGCGCTCGTGGTTTATCACTGTGCGCGTTCCGCTAACGATGTGGCCGCGCGCTGCCGTGAGACTTGGCGGGTACCCGCGGGCCGGGGCCGTTGCGCCAGTGCGCGCGGCACCCCCCGGCGCATTGACTCGACCTCGCGACATTTGTGAGAGGGAATCGCCATGTACGTGACCCAGGGGTTGCACCGCGCCATGCGGGAGACGCCCGATGCGCCGGCCACCATCTTCGGCGAACGGTCCCGTACCTGGGCCCAGCACGCCGACCGGGTCGCCCGGCTGGCAGGTGCCCTGCACGAGCTGGGGGTACAGGAGGGCGAGCGCGTCGGCATCTGGGCGCGCAACAGCGACCGCTACGCCGAGCTGCTGGCGGCCGTGCCCTGGGCCAACGCGGTGCTCAACCCGCTCAACTCCCGCTGGAGCCCCCACGAGATCGGCTACGCGCTGCGCGAGTCCGACACCAACGTCCTGTTCGTGGACGACCCCGTCGCCGTGCAGGTGCCCGCCTTGGCCGGCCCCCACCCTGATCTGGAGGTCGTCATCCACCTAGGCGATGGCACGCCGCCTGCGGGGATGCTCGACTATGAGGAGCTGGTCGCCGGCGCCCGGCCGGTCCCCGACGCGCGGCGTGGCGGAGACGCGCTCGCCGCGATCTTCTACACCGGCGGGACGACCGGGTTCCCCAAGGGCGTGATGCTCAGCCACGCCAACCTGCTCACCTCGGCGCTCGGATCGCTCGCGACCGCGCCGATCGCGCTGCCCGGCGGCCGAACCGTGGTGGCCGCGCCGATGTTCCACGCCTCCGGTTTCGTCGCCTGGCTCTACCAGCTCGTGGTCGGCGGCGGCCACGTGATCCTGCCGGCGTTCGAGGCGACCGCCGTACTGGAGGCGATCACCCGGCACCAGGCCGCCTCGATCATCCTGGTGCCGACGATGATCCAGATGCTCTTGGATCATCCGGCTTTCGGCGACTACGACCTGTCCAGCCTGCAGACGCTGCTGTACGCCGCCTCCCCGATGAGCCAGACCCTCCTCGAGCGGGTACGGCGCACCCTCCCGCATACCGCCCTCATCCAGGCCTACGGCATGACCGAGCTCGCCCCCATCACCACCCTGCTCTCCCCCGCCGATCACCAAGCGGCCGGCCACCGCCGCTCGGTCGGGCGCGCCGCCGCGCACGCCGAGGTCCGCGTCGTCGACGAGCACGACCACGAGGTGCCACGCGGCAGTGTCGGCGAGATCGTCGCCCGCGGCGGGCACGTGATGCTCGGCTACTGGAACAACCCCAAACCGACCGCCAAGGCGCTGCGCGATGGCTGGATGCACACCGGCGACGTCGGCTACCTCGACGATGACGGATATCTCTATGTCGTCGACCGCATCAAGGACATGATCATCACCGGTGGCAGCAACGTCTTCTCGGCCGAAGTCGAGAACGCGGTCGGCACGCATCCGGCGGTGGTCGCGTGCGCCGTCATCGGTGTACCCGACGCCACCTGGGGCGAACGCGTGCACGCCGTCATCGTCGTCAGGCCGGGCCACACCACTACCGCCGACGAGGTCCGCGCACATTGCAAGAACCTGATCGCGGACTACAAGGCCCCCCGCAGCTGCGAGTTCGTCGAAGCATTGCCCCTGTCCCCCGCCGGCAAGGTACTCAAGCACCAACTCCGCGAGCCGTACTGGCGGGGCGCCGAGCGCCAGGTCCACTGAACGCCACCCTGGCGTGGCTTTTGGCGGCCGGGTCAGGCGGCGGTGGTGACGGGCAACAGATTCCGCTCGCCGAAGACCTTCTTGGCCACGAAGGTGGCGTTGAGCGCACGCGGGATTCCGCAGAAGACGGCCGAGTGCAGCAAGGCTTCGACGATCTCGGCGGGGGTAAGGCCAACGTTGAGCGCGGCGTTGATGTGCACCTCCAGCTGGGGTTCGCAGCCGCCCAGGGCGGTGAGCACACCGAGCGTGACGAGTTGCCTCTCACGGGGCGGCAGGTCGGGGCGAGCGTAGATTTCGCCGAACGCCCAGGAGACGACCTGGTGGCCGAGCTCGGGCGAGATGTCGGAGAGGGCGTTGACGACCTTCTGGCCGGCCTCGCCGTCGATCTCGTGCAGCACCTTCAGGCCGTGCTCGTACTGTTCCTCGCGGGTCATGATTCCCCTAGCTGCTTCTCGTAGTGAGTGATCTTTTCGTCCAGCGCGCGGCCGTTGGCCTGCAGTCGGCGGATGCGTTCGGTGAGCCGAGCACGATGTTCGCGCAGCAGTTCCAACCGGTCGGCGACCGAGGCGTTCCCGGCCCGCCGCAGTTCGGCGAAACGCTGCATGTCCGCAATCGACATGCCGGTATCGCGGAGCCGCAGCAGGAATGCGATCCAGTCCATGTCGGCCGCGGCGTAACGGCGTTGCCCACCCGCCGACCGGCCGATCGGATCGATCAGGCCGGCCTTCTCGTAGTAGCGCAAAGTGTCGGGCGACAGCCCGGTCCGCGCCGCGACCTCGGTGATCGTGAGCGTATCCGCAGATAGCGGCTGAGTACTGGCCATATCCGAAAGCGTAGAAGTTGGAGCGCACTCCAACGCAAGTCGGCTGCCGCACCTTGACGAGGCCCCGCCGGAAACATGCTGTCGGTCCCGGCCGGCAAAATGCGGAGGCACAACATCAGAGCGGAGTGCCGGCCTTCCGACAACCCCGCTCTGACTTGCGGTCTTGCGCCTGACGACGCCCGTTTTCAGCTGCAGCCGCTGGTGGAGCCGCAGCCCTCGCAGACGTAGCAACTGCCCGCTGGGCGCATCTTCGTGCCACAGGTGAGACAGAGCGGCGCGTCGGCCGTACGACCCTGATGGCTTTCGATCACCTCGGTGCTGGACCGGGCGATCGGCAGCTCCTGGGGCTTGGGCTTGTCGACCGGCTTCTCGATCGCGGCGGACTGGGCCAGCGCCTCCCGGTCGACCTCCTCCTCGGCATGCAGGGTGGCTGGGTCCTCACCGGCCGCCTGCATGGCCCGCTCCGCGGCCGTGAAGATGCCGAGCCCCGCACGCTCCTCGAAGGACAGGTGGTCGAGGGCGAGCCGCCGGAAGATGTAGTCCATCACCGATGTGGCCATGCGGATGTCCGGGTCGTCGGTCATCCCGGCCGGCTCGAACCGCATGTTGGTGAACTTCTCGACCCACGTCTCCAGCGGCACGCCGTACTGGAGGCTGATGGAGATCGCCATGGAGAAGGCGTCCATCACGCCGGCCAGGGTGGAGCCCTGCTTGCCTAGCTTGAGGAAGACCTCGCCGAGCCCGTCATCGGGATACGACGACGCCGTCATGTATCCCTCGGCCCCGGCGACGGAGAACCGCGTGACGGTGGCCGGCCGCTGCTTGGGCAGCCGCTTCCGTACGGGCCGTACTTCAGCCGGTGCCGGAGCCGCCTCGGTCTTCTCCTCTGTCTTCTTCTTGGCCACCGACAACGGCTGACCGACCTTGCAGTTGTCGCGGTAGACGGCCAGCGCTTTGAGCCCCGACTTCCAGCCCTCGAAGTACACCTTCTCGATGTCCTCGACGGTGGCGCTCTCTGGAAGGTTGACGGTCTTGCTGATGCTCCCGGAAAGGAACGGCTGAGTGGCCGCCATCATGCGGACGTGGCCCATCGGGCTGATGGATCGCTCGCCCATCGCGCAGTCGAATACCTCGTAGTGTTCCGGCCGAAGACCCGGCGCGTCGACGACGTGCCCGTGCTCGGAGATGTGCTCGACGATCGCCTCGATCTGCTCCTGCTGGTAGCCCAGCTTCCTGAGGGCCTTTGGCACGGTGTTGTTGACGATTTGCATCGACCCGCCGCCGACCAGCTTCTTGAACTTCACCAGCGCCAGGTCGGGTTCGATGCCTGTGGTGTCACAGTCCATCATCAACCCAATTGTTCCGGTAGGTGCCAATAGCGAGGCTTGCCCGTTTCTGTACCCATTCTTCTCGCCTAGCTTGAGGCACTCCCCCCACTGCTTCGTGGCGGCGGCGTGGATTTCCCTGTCGATGGCGTCGATGATGCGGATCTCGTCATTGGCGGCGGCATGCTTGCGCATCACCCGCTTGTGCGCGTCGGCGTTGCGCGCAAACCCGTCGTACGGCCCGACCACGGCGGCCAGCTCGGCGGAACGCCGGTACGCGACGCCCGTCATCAGCGAGGTGATGGTGGCGGCGATCGCGCGCCCGCCGTCGGAGTCGTACGCATGGCCGGTCGCCATCAGCAGGGCGCCGAGGTTGGCGTACCCGATGCCCAGCTGCCGGTAGGCCCGGGTGTTCTGCGTGATCTTCTCGGTCGGGAAGTCGGCGAAGGTGATCGAGATGTCCATCGCGGTGATGATGAGCTCGGTCAGCTTGACGAACTTCTCGACGTCGAAGCTGTTCTCGCCCTGCAGGAACTTCATCAAATTAATTGATGCAAGATTGCAGGAAGAATTGTCGAGAGAAAGGTATTCACTGCAAGGATTACTTGCAGTAATGCGACCCGATTCGGGATTCGTATGCCAGTCGTTGATGGTGTCGTCGTACTGGATGCCGGGGTCGGCGCATTCCCAGGCGGCCTGCGCCATCAGCCGGAAGAGATCCTTGGCCTTGACCGTTTCGATGACCTCGCCGGTCCGGCGGGCACGCAGGTCGAAATCGCCGTTGGATTCGACGCCGCGCATGAACTCGTCGGAGACGCGGACCGAGTTGTTGGCGTTCTGGTATTGGACGCTGACGATGTCTTTGCCGCCGAGGTCCATGTCGAAGCCGGCGTCGCGCAGCGCGCGGATCTTGTCTTCCTCGCGCGCCTTGGTCTGGATGAACTCGGCGACGTCGGGGTGGTCGACGTCGAGAACCACCATTTTCGCGGCCCGCCGCGTGGCCCCACCCGACTTGATGGTGCCCGCCGAGGCGTCGGCCCCCCGCATGAACGACACCGGCCCGCTCGCGGTTCCGCCGGAGGACAGCAATTCCTTGCTGGACCGAATCCGCGACAAATTAACGCCAGACCCGGACCCCCCCTTAAAGATGACACCTTCCTCCTTATACCAGTCCAAAATGGACTCCATCGTGTCATCTACGGACAAAATGAAACACGCCGATACCTGTTGCGGGGAGGTGGTGCCGACGTTGAACCAGACTGGGGAGTTGAAGCTGAAGACCTGGTGGATGAGGGCGTGCTTGAGCTCGTGCTCGAAGATCTCGGCGTCTTCGTCGGTGGCGAAGTACCCGTGTTCGCGGCCGGTGTCGACGTAGACCCGTACGACACGGTCGACGAGCTGTTTGAGGCTCCACTCGCGCTGGGGGGTGCCGACGGCGCCGCGGAAGTACTTCGAGGTGACGATGTTGGTCGCGTTCACCGACCAGAAGTCGGGGAACTCCACGCCGCGCTGCTCGAAGTTGACCGAGCCGTCGCGCCAGTTCGTCATGACGACGTCGCGCCGCTCCCAGGTCACTTCGTCATACGGGTGGACGCCGGGCCTGGTGAAGATGCGCTCCATCTTCAGCCCTTTGCGACCGCTCGCCGCGCCGCGCCGCGCGCCCTTGCCACCGCGCCCGGCCGCCGAGCCGCTCACCGTCTCCGTCATGACCTCCCCCTCCTGGGCCTCCCGCAGGGCCCGTACCCAAGGATTTGCCCGCTCCCGGCCGGTGGGCCCGAGCGGCTGTGTGCGGCGAACTCACTCCCCCGCGGGAGTCGAGGTACGCAGCGACTCGATCTCTTTTTCGAAGTCGTCCAGCGACTCGAACCCCCGGTAGACCGAGGCGAATCGCAGGTAGGCGACCTCGTCCAGCTCGCGCAGCGGGCCGAGGATGGCCAAGCCGATCTCGTGTGACGGGATCTCCGCGCACCCGGTCGCCCGGATGTGCTCCTCCACCCGCTGGCCCAGCTGAGCCAGCGCATCCTCATCGACCGGGCGGCCCTGGCAGGCCCTGCGCACCCCGGCGATGATCTTCTCGCGGGAGAACGGCTCGGTGACGCCGCAGCGCTTGGCCACCATCTGGAGCACGGTCTCCTGTGTTGTGAACCTGCGGCCGCACTCCGGGCAGGCACGGCGGCGCCGGATGGCGGCGCCGTCGTCGGCCGCGCGGCTGTCGATCACCCGGCTGTCGGGGTTACGGCAGAACGGACAGTGCATCACGTCTCCCCTTCCCCTAGGCGGATCTTGCCAGGTACCGACGCACCACCACAGAGCACAACTTCTGGTGAACTACATCAGTGTAACTACTAGATGTTGTGGTCAACCGTAGGCCTCGCGGTGGATGCCGCGCAACCTGGAGCAGCCTGGAAAACCGCAACATCACCAAACCCCCTGGTCACATCGAGCCTTTCGCGTCGTCCCTCGGCGTGTCGCCCCGTGGGCCGGCGTCGGTGGCGATTCGTGGCGTTTCATGCGCGGCTCCGGGCCGGTTCCCGTGCGGGCTGTGGCTCCTGGTGCCGAGGCAGCAGGAGCGGGGTCGTCAGGATGAGGAGCCCGGCGATCGCGATCGCGATGCGCGGGCTGGTGACCGTGGCCAGCAGCCCCCACAGGGCGGTCATGGCCGCGATGGTGGCGTTGCTGGTGACCGACCAGGCGGACAGGGTGCGGGTGACCAGGTCCGGCGGCGTCTGGTCGAGCCGGTAGGTGGCGAACACCGGGTTGAACACGCCCACGCTGGTGATCAACCCGAACTCGACGGCGATGACGAGCACCAGCCCGGCGGCGCCCGGGCCGATGAAGGCCAGCCCCAGCGACCAGCACGCACGCAGCGCCCCGGCGATGAGCATGACCTTGTGCTGCCCGAACCGCGCGGCGAGCCGGCGGGCCAGTCGTGACCCGATGAGGCCGCCGACGCAGGGGACGCCGAACGCAAGGCCGTACTGCCACGGAGCGAAACCGAGGCGGCCGAGCATGAGGACCGCGAGCAGCGGCGCCGTCGCCATGATCAGGCCGTTGACGATGATCGTGTTGAAGAACAACAGGCGCAGCGCCGGGTGGGTCAGGATGTGGCGCCACCCGTCGAGCAGGTCGGCGGCGCGCAGCCGCGGCGCGCCGGTTCGCACCGGGCGCGGCTCGGAGCGGCCGATCGCGCGGATGCCCATGGCGGAGAGCAGGAAGCTGACCGCATTGGCCACCACGGTCGTCACCGGGCCGAACAGCCCGATCGCGGCCCCGCCGAGCGGCGGTCCGAGCGCGGTGGCGGTCCAGGTCGTGGACTCGAACCGGCCGTTCGCGACCAGCAGGTCCGCCGGCCGGACGAGCGCTTTGAGGCAGGCCCCACCGGCCGCCTTGAACGTGATGTCGGCCGCCGCGACGATGACCGACACGACCAGGAGCTGGACGAAACTGAGCCGGCCGAGCACGTACGCGGCGGGGACGCTCAGCAATACGGCGAACCGGATCAGGTCCATCGCGATCATCACCGGGCGCTTGCGGCGGAACTCCACCCACGGACCCAGCGGCACCGCCACCGCCGCGCCCACCGTCAGCGCGGCGGCCGCCAGCAGCGCCACCTTGGTGGGGCCGGCGTGCAGCACCAGGACCGCGATCAGGGGGCAGGCGTCGAAGGCGAGCCACGTGCCGCATGTGCTGACCGCGTACGCCGCCCACAGCCACCCGAACTCGCGCCCCAGCGACCGCCCGCCCATCACGCCCCGCCTCGCTCGAACAACCTCTCGTTGACCAGCGAGATCAAAGCAAGCGCCCGGACCCTGCGGCAAACAACGGTCGACCGGCGAGCCACAACGATACGTTGTACGACTAGAGTCCACCTGCATGGATCTCGAGGCCGTCCGCACCTTCGTCGCCGCGGCGGATGCCGGCCAGTTCCAGGAGGCCGCCGCGGATCTGTCGATCACCCAGCAGGCCGTCTCCAAGCGCATGGCCGCGCTGGAGAAGGACCTCGGGGTACGGCTGTTCGCCCGCACCGCGCGCGGAGCCCGGCTCACCATCGACGGGCAGGCGTTCCTGCCGCACGCCCGCGAACTGCTCCGGGCCGAAGAGCGGGCGGCCGCCTCCGTACGGCCCGGCCGCCGCGCACTGCGCGTCGACGTCATCGGCCGGCGGCTCGCGCCGGCGGGTCTGCTGCGCGACTTCCACCGCGCGCACCCCGACACCGAGCTCGATGTCGTGACCCTCTTCGACGCCGACGCGGCCATCGCGGCCGTACGGGCCGGCGCGATCGACGCGTCGTTCCGGGCCGTCACGGTGCCGGTGCGGCGCCTTCCCGACGGCGTCAAGGCCACCCGGGTCTTCGACGAGCGGCTCCAGCTCGTCACCGGGCCGGCCCACGAATTCGCCTCAGCTCGCATGGTCACCCCCGCCCAGCTCGCGGGGCACCGGATCTGGATGCCCGGCATCGTCTCCGGGACGGAATGGGCCGCCTACTACGACGAGCTCGCGGCGGCGTTCGGGTTGACCATCGACGCGACCGGCCCCAACTTCGGCATCGAGCCCCTGCTGGACATGATCGCCGACTCTCCGGCACTGACGACCTTCGTCGGCGAGCGGACCCGGCTGCTCTGGCCCACCCACTACGACCTGCGGCGCATCGCGTTGCACGACCCGGCACCGGTTTACCCGCACTCACTGATCTGGCGTGGCGACAACCCCCACCCTGCCCTCGCCGCACTCCGGCGCCACCTTCGCACCGCCCGGCCGCACCGCCCGGATGCCGAAACCTGGACGCCCGCGTGGGCGCGCCGCTCCACGCCGCACGCCGACACGCCGCAGCCCCACATGCCGCAGCCCGACACGCCGTAAGTCGACACGCCGTAAGCCGACACGCCGTAAGCCGACACGCCGACGGGCGACACGCCGCAGCCCGACACGCCGTAAGCCGCGGCAACGAGTTGGGCAGGCGTGTCGCTCCGGCCGGGACGGTCGGAAGGCGTCGAGCGGGACGGTGGCTCACTTGGGCAGGAGCAGGCGCTGGCCTGGCTGGACGATAGGCGTGGACAGGCTGTTCAGGTCGATGATGCGGCGGACCGTGATACGCGGGTCGACGTCGGGCCGGGCCCGGGCGGCGATCTCCCACAGCGTGTCGTGGCTGCCGACCACCACGGACCGCAGCCCCTGGGTCTGCGCCGCCGGCGGCACCCCCGTACGAGCGTCTCGCCCGCCTTTCGACCCGGCCAGCGCGCCGCGCCCCGCGGTCAACCAGAGCCCGCCGAGCAGGATCAGGGCCGCCAGGACGATCAACACCACCCGGCCGCGCCGGGTCAGCCGTACGCCTGATGACCTGGGCCTTTCTGGGGGACGCCGCCCCGAGAGCGCGGGCCCGCGATCGGCATTGGCGATCTCGACGGGCCGATTCCGCGGCACGCGGCAGCCTTGCGGGCGTCGTCGCGGCCCGTGCCGTACCCTCCCGTACGTGTGAGCGGTCGCACCCACTGTCGGCCTCCCTCGCGTCGATGATCTTCGAATGAAGGTTCGATCGAACGGTTGTACGATGTTGTATCGCACGCCCCCGACAAAACGCGAGCGTTTTCCTCGAACAGTTGTTTGATCATCTGATACGGAAGCGCTAACCTGCATCAACGGGAGCGGAAAATACGGGAGCCACCGCGGGAGGCGAGTGCGACCTATGAGCAAGATCCATGAAATGCCCGATGGGCCCAGCGACGAGACGGGTCTCACCCAGCGCCAGCGCATGGTGCTCGAGGTGATCCGCGACTCGGTCCAGCGGCGCGGCTATCCCCCGTCGATGCGAGAGATCGGCGAGGCGGTCGGGCTGACCAGCACGTCCAGCGTGTCGCACCAGCTTCGCACGCTGCAGCGCAAGGGGTACCTGCGCCGCGACCCCAACCGCCCGCGCGCCGTCGAGGTGCGCGTGCCCGGTCAGCCGACCGTACGCGTCCTGCCCGATTCGTACGAGACGGCCGGCGGCCAAGAGGCGGCCACTCAGCCCGCACCGGCATACGTGCCGGTCGTCGGCCGGATCGCCGCGGGCGGCCCGATCCTCGCCGAGGAGGCGGTGGAGGACATCTTCGCTCTGCCCAAGCAGCTCATCGGCGAGGGCACCCATTTCCTGCTCAAGGTCAGCGGTGACTCGATGATCGAGGCCGCCATCGCCGACGGCGACTGGGTGGTCGTCCGGCAGCAGCCCGTGGCCGAAAACGGCGACATCGTCGCGGCGATGATCGACGGCGAGGCGACCGTAAAGACGTTCAAGCGGTCGGACGACCACGTCTGGCTGCTCCCGCAGAACGTCTCGTACGAGCCGATCCCCGGTGACGACGCCACGGTCCTCGGACGTGTCGTCGCCGTGCTCCGCAAGGTCTGACGCCGCCGGCACACCTCGGCAGGGGCATCGCTCCTGCGACTACGCTTACCGCCGCGCCCGGTGAGCCCCTATCGCCGCCCAAGCTATCCCCAAACCGGCTCTTAAGCCGCCCAAGCCCGATTCGTGACGCTCCCGTCGGCCCACGCCGCCCTTGTCAGCCCGTGGCACCCCCGTATCCGCCTATGGCACACCGCGTCGGCTCATGCCGCCCGTATCGGCCGTGTCACCCATGTCGGCCCGTGCGACCCCGTGGCGCCCGGGGCCCCTCGTACCAAATCGCGTCCTCGGTGATCCCTGTGCGCCCTGCCCCCGGTACCGCAGCGCCGTCGCGGGTAGGACTGTGGCGGGCGATCATGTGCAGACCGACCGGGAGCGTGCGCCATGCCGGGCCTCGACGATTTCGACCTCGATCACCTGCGCAGCCGGCCGGGGATGAAATGGGCCGTCGCCGAGCCGGGCGTGCTGCCCGCCTGGGTGGCCGACATGGACTTCCCCGTCGCGCCGCCGGTGCGGGCGGCCCTGCAGCGGCGGATCGACAGCGACCTCGGCTACCCGATCTGGACCGATTCCGGGAAGGGCATGCCACTGCCCGAGGCGTTCGCCGACTACATGGCCCGGCGGTACGGCTTTACACCCGATCCCGCGTACGTCCGTGAGTTCACCGACGTCAAGCAGGCTCTGCAGGTGATCTTGCAGTTGGCCACCCGGCCCGGCGACCCGGTCGCGTTGCACGTTCCGGCCTATCCGCCGTTCCTGGCGACGCTCACGGCCATGAACCGTCCGCTGGTCCCCATCCCAATGGCGGAGACCGACGACGGCTGGGGGTTCGACGCCGAACGGCTCGCCGACGATGTCGACCGCAGTGGCTGCCGCGCGCTGCTGCTCGTCAATCCGCAGAACCCGACCGGGCGCGTCTTCCGCCGCGCGGAGTTGCTCCGCATGGCCGAGATCGCGCTCGCGCACGACCTGCTGGTGATCTCGGACGAGATCCATGCCGATCTGGTGTACGAGCCGTACGCCCACATTCCGTTCGCCTCGCTCGGCACGGAGGTCGCCGAACGTACGGTCACGGTCACCTCGGCGACCAAGGCTTACAACATCGCCGGTCTGCGATGCGCCGTCGCGCACGTCGGACCCGCCGGCCTGCGGCGCACCCTCGCCGCCCAGCCGGACGCCCTGTTCGGCGAGATCGGCGTCTTGGGGGTGGAGGCCACCATCGCGGCGTGGCGGGATGGCGACGGCTGGCTGGCCGAGGTACGGACGGTGCTCGACCGGAACCGGCACCGAATCGTGCAGGCCCTGCCGCCCGGCGTCGCCTGCCGGCCGCCCGAGGCGACCTACCTCGCCTGGCTCGACTGCCGGCCCCTGGGGATCGGGCCCGACCCGGCGGAGTTCTTCCTCAAGGAGGCACGGGTGCTGCTCGCCGGCGGCCCGCCGTTCGGGCCGGGCGGCGCAGGCTTCGCACGCCTTAACTTCGCCACGTCGGAGCCGGTCCTCGAGGAGATCCTGACCCGGATGCGCGACGCCGTCGCCCGCCGCGCCGCCCAGCCGTCCTAGCTGTCCGCCGCCCAGCCGCCCTGCAACCGCAGGTTCAGGCCGGGACGATGTTGACGATCTTGGGGGCGCGGACGATGACCTTGCGGACGTCGCGGCCCTCCAGCGCCGCCTGCACCTTCGACGAGGCCAGCGCCAGCCGCTCCAGCTCGTCCTCGGCGATGTCCGGCGGGATCTCCAGCCGGTCGCGTACCTTGCCCGCGACCTGAACGACGCAGGTCACCGATTCGCGGACGAGCAGGGCCGGCTCGGCGACCGGCCATCCGGCCCTGGCCACCGAAGCCGTACGGCCCAGCTGCTCCCACATCTCTTCGGCGGTGTACGGGGCGACCAGCGACAGCATGATCGCCAGGGTCTCCACGGCCTCGCGTACGGCCGGATCGGCCGGCCCGGGCCCGGAGTCGATGGCCTTACGGGCGGCCGAGGTCAGCTCCATCATCCGGGCGATCGCGACGTTGTACCGATGCGAGTCGGTCAGCCTGGTGGCCTCGTCGATCGTGCGGTGGGTGACCTTGCGCAGTGCCTCGTCGCCGGACGAGAAGCCGGTCCCGGGGGCGGACGTCACTTCCCCGGCCAGCCGGTGCGCCCGGGTCAGGAACTTGACCATGCCGGTCGGCGACACGTCGGCCCAGTCGATGTCGTCCTCCGGCGGCCCAGCGAAGATCATCGCCAGCCGTACCGCGTCGACGCCGTACTGGTCGATCTGCTCGCCCAGGTCGACGCCGTTGCCCAGCGACTTCGACATCGCCGCGCCCCGGTTGATGACCTGCCCCTGGTTGACCAGCCGGCGGAACGGCTCGGTGAAGTCGATCATGCCCATGTCGTACAGCACCTTGGTGAAGAACCGGCTGTACAGCAGGTGCAGGATCGCGTGCTCGACGCCGCCCGTGTACTGGTCGGCGGGCATCCAGCGGCGCACCTTCTCGATGTCGAACGGCCCGTCGTCGTACGACGGCGAGCAGTACCGGAAGAAGTACCACGAGGAGTCGACGAAGGTGTCCATCGTGTCGCTGTCGCGCCGCGCCGGGCCGGAGCACTTGGGGCAGGCGACGTTGACCCAGTCATCGGCCGCCGCCAGCGGGGAGACGCCCTTGGGGGCCAGGTCGGCGCCGCGCAGGTTGTCGGGCAGCCGTACCGGCAGGTCGGCGTCGGGCACCGGCACCTCACCGCAGTCATCGCAGTGGATGATCGGGATCGGCGTGCCCCAGAACCGCTGCCGGGAGATCAGCCAGTCGCGCAGCCGGTAGTTCACGGCCGCCTTGCCCAGCCCCTTGTTCGCCAGGATCTCGGTGATCCGCTGGATCGCGTCGGTCTTGGTCAGCCCGTTGATCGGGCCGGAGTTGATCAGCGTGCCCTCGCCGGGCGTCGCCACGCCGGTCTCGGCCGGGTCCGGCCCGCCGGTCTCGACGACGACGCGCACCGGCAGCCCGAACTTCAGCGCGTAGTCCAGGTCGCGCTGGTCGTGCGCGGGCACCGCCATGATCGCGCCGTGCCCGTACTCGGCCAGCACGTAGTCGGACGCCCACACTGGGATGCGCTCGCCGTTGACCGGGTTGATCGCGTGCACGCCCAGGAAGACGCCGGTCTTCTCGCGCTCGGTGGACAGCCGCTCGATCTCGCTCTCGCGCGAGACCTCTTCCTTGTACGCCTCGAACTCGGCGTGCCGGTCGGGGGCGCAGATCTCCTCGGCCAGCGGCGCGTCGGCGGCCACGACGAAGAACGTGGCGCCGTACAGCGTGTCGGGGCGGGTGGTGTAAACCGTGACCGGCTCGGCCCTGCCCTCGATCTCGAACTGGACGTCCGCGCCCTCGGACCGGCCGATCCAGTTGCGCTGCATGGTCAGCACGCGCTCCGGCCAGTCCAGCCCGGCCATGTCGTCCAGCAGCCGGTCGGCGTACTCAGTGATCTTGAAGTACCACTGGGTCAGCACGCGCCGCTCGACCAGCGAACCGCACCGCTCACAGCGCCCGGCGATGACCTGCTCGTTGGCCAGCACGGTCTGGTCCTGCGGGCACCAGTTGACGTAGCCGCCCTTGCGGTAGGCCAGCCCGCGCTCGTACAGGCGCAGGAACAGCCACTGGTTCCACTTGTAGTACTCGGGGTCGGACGTGTGCAGCCGCCGCGACCAGTCGAACGAGACCGCGTAGCGCCGGAAGGACGCCGCCTGGGTATCGATGTTCTCGTACGTCCACTCCGCCGGGTGCGAGTTGCGCTTGATCGCGGCGTTCTCGGCGGGCAGGCCGAAGGAGTCCCAGCCGATGGGATGGAGCACGTTGAAGCCCTTTTGGAACCAGTATCGCGCCACCACGTCGCCGATGGCGAACGCCTCGGCGTGCCCCATGTGCAGGTCACCGGACGGATACGGGAACATGTCCAGCGCGTACCGGCGCTCCCGCTCGTCGGCGGGGTCGTCGCTCGCCGCGAAGGGGTTCAGCTCCGCCCAGCGGGCCTGCCACTTGTCCTGGACCGCCCGCGGGTCGTACTGCTCATCGGTGCTCAACGTCGCTACTCCGGTCTTATATACGGGTCGTTTGGCTGCCAAGAACTGCCGGGACATGAAAGGACCCCTCGCGCAGGAGGGGTCGCCGCGTTGACTCGATCCGTCAACGCGGCCGGCTAAGGAGCAGCCTGGCTCGCATACATCAAGACTAGCGCAATCGCAAGCACGGCGCGGGCGCACAGGCGCCCGCCGGCCGTCGAGCCCGCGCACAGCGGCCCCCGTCGTCCCACGCACCCGTCTGTACTCCTGTTGTCAGCCGGGCCGGACGGACGGAGGCGCAGCAGGTGATCAACGATCGCGGATACGCTGGCGCGGACCGGACAACCGGTCGGGAACACGACGTCTCGAACGGAACACGAAAACCAGTGGTCACGCTCCGCAGCACCGCCTGCCGCCGCCTCACCCCGATGGTGGCGTGCCTCGTGATGGTCGCGGGGGCGGCGGCCGGGGGGTGTGCCGTCCACAACCCGACCGACCTGGCCCAGCGCCGGCCGGCGACCCCGGCGGCGACCTCGGGTACCGTGCCCGCGGGCTCGGCGACGTCGTTCGACTCACACGGGGCGGTGCGGCTGCTCGCCAAGCTTGGGTACGGCAAGGCCCGGCCGCGGCAGATTCCGCCGGGGCCACTGCGCGCCTTCGTGGCCTCGTGCCGGAACGCCACGACGACGCCGTGCCTGAACATCTTCTTCTTCTACGGCGACAAGTACGCGGGCGCCGCGTTCGCCCGGCCGCAATCGAAGCTGTCCATCAAGAAGCAGGACGGACGGATCGTACGGACGGCGGTTCCGGGACCGAAGGGCGGCTTCCGCAACGTCCGCTACATATGGACCGGGCAGGAGGTCATCGGCCTGGCCAACACGGGCACGGTGCCGCTGGTCCGCGTCCCGGCCCACTGACCCCCGGACGGGGCCCCCGGTTGATCTCGTGCGGAACCGGTCCCGACGGGGCCGGCGTTCTGTACATTTCGATGACAGAGGCTGCCCCGACTTACCGACGTTCGCACGAGGTGGGCTGACCGTGACCGCACCCGCGCAGTACCCTCCGGCGCAGGCTCCGGAACGCCGACGGCACCGGACGGAACGGCGCGGCAAACGGGGGGTGCTGATCGGCACCGGCGCCGCGGTCGGCGCCGTAGTGATCGCGGCCGCCGTCGTCGCGGTGGTGGCGCTGCGGGACCGGTCGCCGTCCGGCCCGGACCCGTTCGCCGGCTCCTATCCCGTGGTCGGCGCCTCGTCGTTGCCGTCGGCCGGGATCACCTGGCAGCCCACGGGCCGGGCGGCCGGGCCGCTGAAGCGCTTCTCCGGCCGGGCGTCCCCGGTCATCGGCAAGATCGTCGATCAGAAGACCGGCCTCGCGTACGCCAAGCTCGGCGCGCCGTGGAAACCCCTCACCGGTATCGGCCCGCATACCGGCGGCATGGAGTGGAACGCCAACTCGGGCAAGCCCAACTTCCACTGGTGGGCCGGGTTCTACTCCGGCCCGCTCGACGAAGACTTCGTCCCGGCCGCCAAGGGCCCGAACGGGCTGCGCGCCGCCGCGGAGCTGACGGCGGTCAAGTGGGCCAAGACGTACGACGGCACGACGAGGCCGATCGCCGGGCAGGCCATGAAGGTGAGCGGCCGGAACGCCTGGCTTGCCGGTTATCGCGTACTAACCCCGAACTCGCACGACAAGATCCCGGAGCGGGCCGTCGTCTTCGTCGTGGTCAACGCCGGGCGGGCCGTGCCCAGCGTGTTCGAGGTGACGGCGGCGAAGCCGAAGTACCAGATACTGCCCGACTTCAACACCCTGATCAGCTCACTTCGGGTGATTCGTTAGGAGCGCGCTCCTAGCCGCTGGGTGCCCACGACGCGAAGCAGCCGGAGCGCCTCGTACGACCTCGTTCCCGGGGCCGCGGTGTAGAGCACGAGCCGCTGGTCGACGTCGGGTACGTGCAGCACGTCGCAGTGCAGCTCGATCGACCCGACGACGGGATGGATCATCCGCTTGGTGGTGCTCCGCCGTACGGTGACGTCGCGCTCGGCCCACAGCCGTACGAACGTCTCGCTCCGCGCGCGCAGGTCGGCGACGAGCCGCCGGATGCCTGGGTCGCCGGGATAGCGCGCCGCGGCGGCGCGCAGGTCGGCCACCGCCTCGCGGGCGAAGTCCCCGTGCTCGTCGTCATCGTCGTCGAGGAGGTGCGCCGCGTACGGCTGGGCGAAGAACCAGCGGATCGGGTTGCGCTCCTCGGGCCGCAACGTGGCGAAGTCGACCATGAGCGCGGACGCCATCGCGTTCCACGCGAGGATGTCGTACTTCGCGTCGAGGACGTACGCCGGGGTGTCGTCGAGCCGGTCGAGCAGCAGCAATATCCCTTGCGGCACGTCCTGGGGCGGGCCGGGCGGTGGGCCCGGCTGCTCGCCGGCGAGGTTGAACAGGTAGGCCCGCTCGCCGTCGGTGAGCCGCAGCGCGCGGGCGATGGCGGCGAGCACCTGCCGGGACGGCCGCGGCCCGCGCGCCTGCTCCAGCCTGATGTAGTAGTCGACCGACATGCCGGCGAGGCCCGCCACCTCCTCGCGGCGCAGCCCGGGCGTACGGCGGCGTACGCCCGGCGCGAGGCCGACGTCCTGCGGCTGCACTCGGGCGCGCCGCGAGCGCAGGAAGCCGGCGAGCTCGGCTCGGTCCACCTCTTCAGTCTGCCCCGAGCCGCGCACGCCAGGGTGGTACGGCCGATCCCAGGCTCGGGTGGTCTCTGGTGGGTTCGTACGGCCGCGACCAGCCTGGACGCATGACTGAGATCGCTTTGATCACCGGGGGCAACAAGGGGATCGGCTTTGAGACCGCCCGGCAGCTGGGCGCCGCCGGCGTCAGGGTGCTGGTGGGGGCGCGGGCCGCCGAGCGCGGCGAGCCGGCCGCCGCCACGCTGCGCGTGGATGGCGCCGACGCGACGTTCGTACGGCTGGACGTCACGGACGAGGACGCGATCGAGGCGGCCGCCAAGCGGATCGAGGCGGAGTTCGGGCGGCTGGACATCCTGGTCAACAACGCCGGGATCTCGGTATATGTCGGTTCCGGGGCGGACGGCGTCGCACCGCCGAGCCGGACCCCGGTCGCGGCGGTACGGGAGAACTTCGAGACCAACGTCTTCGGCGTGATCGCGGTGACGAACGTGATGCTGCCGCTGCTGCGCAAGGCGCCGCTGGGGCGGATCGTCAACGTGTCGAGCGGGCTGGGTTCGGTGACGCTCGCCGCCGCGGACGACCCGCTGCTGGCCGGCATCAACCTGCTGCCGTACAACACCTCGAAGACCGCGCTGAACGGCGTGACCATCGCGTACGCCCGGGAGTTGCGGGACACGCCGATCAAGGTCAACGCCGTCACGCCCGGCTACTGCGCGACCGACCTCAACGGGCACACCGGGTTCCGTACGGCCGCGGAGGGCGCCGAGGTGACGGTACGGCTGGCGCTGATCGGCCCGGACGGCCCGACCGGCGGGTTCTTCGGCGCCGACGGCCCGGTGCCGTGGTGATCCTTCCGGAGGTCAGAAGTCGTACGGGAGGTGCTTGATTCCGTTGATGAAGTTGGACAGCAGGCGGTCGGGCTCCCCGGTGGCGCGGATGCCGGGCACCTTGGTGAACAGCTCGCGGAACATCACGGTGATCTCCCGGCGGGCCAGGTGCGCGCCGAGACAGAAGTGCGGGCCCGGACCGCCGAAGCCGACGTGCGGGTTCGGATCGCGGCCGATGTCGAAGACGCCGGAGTCGGTGAAGACCGACTCGTCGCGGTTGGCCGACCAGTAATAGAGGACCACCTTGTCGCCGGCCTTGTACGGGTTGCCGTTGATCTCGGTATCGCGGGTGGCCGTCCGCCGCATCCAGATGACCGGCGAGGCGTACCGTACGATCTCCTCGACCGCGCCGGGGATCTTCTTCTCGAAGTCGTCGACCAGCGCCGATCGCTGCTCCGGGTTGGTCGTGAACAGGTGCAGGCCGTGCGCGATGGCGTTGCGGGTGGTCTCGTTGCCGGCGACCGCAAGCAGGATGAAGAACGAGCCGAGCTCCTGGTCGGTCAGCGATTCGCCGTCGATGTTGGCGTTGACGAGCGCCGAGGTGAGGTCGTCGGTCGGGTTGCCGCGGCGGAACCGGCCGAGGTCCTCGACGATGTCCTTGATCGCCTGCCCGGCGGTGAGCAGCTGACCGGCGATCTCCACGTAGTCGTCGGACGGCACCAGGTCGGGGTCGGCCCCGGCCAGGATGATGTTCGTGTTGTCCAGGACGTTCTGGTACGACGACTCCGGGATCCCCATCATGTCGCAGATGATCTTGAGCGGCAGGCGGGCGGCGACCTGCGGGACGAAGTCGCCGGGGCCGTCCTCGAGGATCTCGTCCACGATCCGCCCGGCGACGGTCTGCACCTGGTCCTCGAACCGCTGGATCATGCGCGGCGAGAAGGCACGCGAGACGATGCGCCGGATATGGGCGTGCCTCGGGTCGTCCATGCTGATCATGGAGCCGAAGTACTCGTTCATATCCGGCGGCATGTCCGGGATGTTGATCGCGCCCTGGCCCGAGCAGAAGTCGGCCGGGCGGCGCGATGCCTCCACCACGTCGGCGTGCGTGACCAGGGCGTAGTACCCGGGGCCCTGCGGCACGACCGTGATGTCGGGCTCCTCGAAGAGCGCCGGCGCAGGCCGCCGCCGCAGCTCCGCGAAGGCCTCGTGCCGCTCCGCCAACGACCGAGCCCAGAAGTCCCAGTCCGTCAGGTTGATGCTGCTGAGCGTCATGGCCGGCTCCCGCGGAACAGAATCGCGTTCGGTTCCCTCATCCTGTCAAAGTGACCGCTTACTTCCTTGCTCGATGCGCGTGAGCCGCGTCACAGTTCACCGCACCCAATCCAGGATGAGGCCGTTGAGCTCGGACGGCCTCTCAAGCTGCAGGAAATGACCGGCCCCGTCGACGATCTCGACCCGCGACCCCGGCGGCAGGTGCTGGTCGGCGTCCTTCACCAGGTCGACGCCGAGGCATCCGTCGTCCGCGCCGTGGACGTACAGGTGCGGCTGCTCGGCCACCCGGCCCGTGGCCTCCTGCTCGGCGGCGTAGCGCGCGATGTGCTGCGACGCGTCGAGCATGGCCCGGTAGTAGCCGATGGCGGCCCGCACGTTCTCGGGCGTACGGAGGCAGTCCATCGCGTGCGAGACGTCCGCGGCCGCGTCGTACCCCGGTGACCAGCTGTTCCAGAGGCCCTCCACGAATGACCGCGTCAGCGCCGTCTCGGCCAGTGACGTCTGAAACAGGAAGATGTAGAACGACCGCTTGAGCTGGTCGTAGGAGAAGAAGTTGCTCAGCATGGCGGCGATCGGCGGCAGCGCCAGGGTCGCGACGCGCCGCCAGCGATCCGGCGCCAGGGCGGCGGCTCCATACGCGGCCGCCGCGCCCCAGTCGTGCCCGATCAGTACGGCGTCGGCGCGGCCGCCCAGCGCTTCGTGCAACGCATTGGCGTCCGCAGCGAGCGCCCCGGTCTGATAGGCGCCGTCGGCGGGCACCTCGGTCGGCGCGTACCCGCGCATGAACGGCGCGACCGCGCGGAACCCGGCGTCGGCGAGCGCGGGCAGCAGGTGGCGCCAGGTGTACGCCGAGTCGGGGAAGCCGTGCAGGCACAGCGCCAGCGGCCCATCTGCGGGCCCGTCCGCCAGGTACCAGAACGTCAGATCATTCGCGGCGGCCGTCTGAATCTCCGTCATGGTCGGACGCTACCCCGGCAAGTCCCTGGTTCGGGCCTACGCTAATGACCTAACCTCGAAAGGCCGTTTCGAGAGACTCTTTCGAAAGAGTCTTTTCATTGCTACGCTCGGGGCATGGCGGAACCCAGGCGGAAGCTGCGGGATGCCAGCGAACTGCGGGTACTGGCCCACCCGGTGCGGCTGCGGCTGTTGCAGGTCTTGAACGAGCGGGGTGCGGCGACCGCAACCGAGGTCGCCGAACTGATCGGCGAGAGCCCGGCCAACTGTTCATGGCACCTGCGGCAGCTGGCCAAATACGGCTTCGTCGAGGAGACGGGCGGCGGGCGGGGGCGGCAGCGCCCGTGGCGCCCGACGAGGCAAACGCTGCAATGGGGGGACAGCGACGAGTCCGGTGCTGTCGCCGCGGCCAGCGACGAGCTCACCGCGACGCTGTTGGAGCAGGAGTTCGCCGGCCTGCGTTCGTGGCTGGCGTGGTGGCGTACCGATCCGCCCGACTGGCGGGACGCGGCGAGCTTGGGGCAGACCCACACATGGCTGACCGTCGAGGAGCTGGCCGAGGTCAACGCCGAAATCACGGCCATTCTGCTGCGTCACCGGGAGCGCATGAGGGACCCGGCCAAGCGGCCCGCCGCGGCCCGCCGAATCCGGATGTTCGCCTGGGCGGTTCCCGCCGATCCACTACCGAGCCGGCGCCCGGGCCCCGGCGACGATTCGTGACCGGGGCGGCGTCATGCGAATGCTGCGAGATCGCGATGCCCGGCTGACATTCGCGGGCGTGACCGTCAGCATGATCGGTGACTCGCTGATGCTGCTGGTCTTCGCCATCTGGGTCAAGACGCTGACCGGCTCCAACGGCGCGGCAGGCCTGGTCCTGCTGTTCATCGCCCTGCCCTGCGCCGCCGCCCCGCTCTGGGGCTGGCTGGTGGACCGCGTCCGGCGCCGACTCTTTCTCATCGCCGCCAACCTCGCCTCCGCGGTGATGCTTCTCCCGCTCATGGCCGTGCACGGGCGGCAGGACGTGTGGATCATCTACCTGGTCGCGGTGTTGTACGGGATTTCCTGGGTCGCCACCTCCGCCGCGCTCAGCGGCCTGCTGAAACAGCTGCTGGCCGAGGAGGCACTGGCCGCCGCCAACGGCGAATTGCAGACGGTCAAAGAGGGGCTCCGGTTGATCGGCCCGCTGGCCGGAGCGGCGTTGTTCACCACCATGGGCGGCGTCGCGGTCGCGGCGATCGACGCGGCCACCTTCCTGGCCGCCGCCATTGCCATCGCCATGGTGCGGCTGACCGAGCCGCCGCCGGGTCACGCGAGCCGCCACCTGCGCGAAGAGATGACCGCGGGCCTGCGGCACCTGATCCGCGAACCCGCCCTGCGCCGCGCGATGACCGCCGGGGCCATCGCGTTCCTGGTCGTCGGCTTTACCGAATCGGTTTCGTTCGCCGTCGTCGACCAGGGCCTGCACCGGCCGCCGGAGTTCATCGGGGTGCTCGCCTCCGCCCAAGGCGCCGGCTGCATCGCCGGTGGCCTGATCGCCGCCCGCACCATCG
Source organism: Streptosporangiaceae bacterium (assembly GCA_036555725.1). Lineage (GTDB taxonomy): Bacteria > Actinomycetota > Actinomycetes > Streptosporangiales > Streptosporangiaceae > CALAED01. The sequence goes on from DATBKU010000133.1 coordinate 62,221, forward strand.
GTCGCGTCGGCGAACTGGCCGCGACCGCGACCGGTCTGGCGGCGTTCGGCATCGGCGCCGGCCTGTGCATCCCCACCTGGCTGCCGACTGTGTTCATCGGCAAGGCCCTCTGCGGCACGGGCATCTCCCTGATCCTGGTCGGCTTCGCCACCCTTCTCCAGCGCCGCACCCCCCAACCTCTCATCGGCCGCGTAGCCACCGCCGCCGAGATGCTGACCAGCGGCCCACAGACCCTTTCCCTGGCCGCCGGCGCAGCCCTGATCTCAACCGTCGACTACCGCCTACTGCTCGCGATCATCCTTACCGGCATGCTCGCGGCCAGCGCCCACCTGTGGCCGGCCCGCCGGCTGACCCGCCCGATCGGCCGAACCGACTACGACGTGAACGCGTCTTCGCCGGCAATAACGCATAGCCCGCGACCGTAGGGCAGTCAGCACTGATCAACTCCCGCTCGACCTAGATCACCACCGTGCGGCCCCGGCCCGACGCCACGCCCGGACCCTGGTCGCCCTTATCCACAGATCAGACAGGGTCTGGCGAGGGTGGCCGCCGCGGCGCAGGCTGGGGCGCCATGAGGAACACGAATCCAGCGGGTGACCTGCCGGTCCTGCGGCTCCGGTCGCCCCACGACGTCATCGCCGCCGTCCCCTACCTGCTCGGCTTCCACCCCGACGACAGCCTGGTCGCCATCGCATCCGGCGGGCCGCAGGGCACCTGCGCGATACGGCTGGATTTACCGCTCGACGAGCACGTGGACGACGCCGTGGAGCACCTCGCCGCGCTGCTGGCGCACAACGGGTTCCGGCAGGTGGTGCTGGTCGGGTACGGCCCGGAGCAGCGGGTCACTCCCCTCGTGACGGCGGCCGGGGCCGGGCTCGGCGGCAAGGGCGTCGAGGTGCTCGAGTCGTTGCGGGTCGAGGGCGGTCGCTTCTGGTCGTGTCAGTGCACGGTCCCCGAGTGCTGCCCGCCCGAGGGCACGCCGTACGACATCACCACCAGCCCGATCGCCGTCCAGGCCACGGTGGAGGGACGGGTGGCGCTGACCGGGCGCGACGAGGTGGCCCGTTCGGTCGCGCCCGTCGGCGGCCTGGCCCGCGAGTCGATGCGGCGGGCCACCGGCCGGGCGCAGCAGCGCTTCTTCCGCTGGGCCCGCGAGGCCGCCGCAACCGCCCGGTCTCTCGACGACGCCACGGAGCCGCTCCCGTCCGACGCGCGGACACCGGAGCCGCAACGTGCCCACGTGCGTGCGCCGGCACTGCTTCCCTCTGACGTGCGTGAGCCGGAGCCGGCCACGCCCGAAGAGCTCCTGCACGACCGGATGGTCGGCGAGGGCCTGCCGTTCGTTCGCGGGCTCCTCGACCGGGCCGAGCCGCTCACCGACGACGAGGTCGCCTGGCTCGGGGTGCTCCTCACCCACCTGCGCGTCCGCGACGAGGCATGGGTGCACACCGACCAGGGCCGGCTCGACCTGTGGCGCTATGTGCTGTGCCGCGTCGAGGCCGCCTACGTCCCCGCGCCGGCCTGCCTGACCGCGTACGCCGCGTACCTTGCGGGAGACGGCGCGCTGGCCAACATCGCACTCGACCGGGCCTTCGCCGTCGACCCCGACTACTCCATGGCCGGGCTGCTCCGCGACATGATGCGGGCCGGCGTCCCACCCTGGAAGGCCCGCCTCCGCATGACCCCCGAAGCCCTCGCCGACGCTTGGGACGCCCGCCCGCCAGACCGCAAGGCGGGCGCTAGGTGACGGCCTGGCCGGGCGATCCGGGGTCGATGCGGCGGTCGCGGTTGCGCTCGTTCCAGGCGCGCATGCGGGCCGGGTAGCCGGTGAGCTGTACGTCGTAGACGGGCAGGCTGAGGTCCCGCGCAACCTTCGTGATCACCCTCGGGGAGCCGACGCGGCGGCGGGTCCACTCGCCGTCGTGCGCGACGGCGACCGCCGTCGTGTCGGTGGCGAATGTCTCCGGTTCGACGTAGAACTCCACGCCGACCCGGCTGCGGGCGAACGCGATCAACGCCTCGATGTCGGTGTCGTTCGCCTCGCGGTCCAGCTTGGCCACCTTGTGGCCGCGCCAACGGCGGATCCCGAAGCGGTCCTTGAACCTCAACGGCCTGTCCTATCGTCTGCAGCGCCTATCCGGTCGGCGCGGGTAATGCACTAAGCGCTTGCGGCATTAAGACGATAACGATGTTTCCCGCGCAATGGGTTCCCGGCGCGGCCTCCTGCGCCAGGCACCACGTTGCCAGGGCGTTTACCCCGTACGGACGACAGGCCATCTCAGGGGACGACCAGGGTTGTCCCCGATGGGCCTGACCGGCATCTGCCGATGACGATGGTGGTGTGAACACGAGACCAGTGATGCCGACGGGGGAACTTCGCGTCTCGCACGCCGAGCGGGAGCCCGTCATCGAGCGAATCAAAGAAGCGTACGCAGAGGGCCGCCTCGATCACGCCGAATTCGACATGCGCGTGCATCTCGCCATGACCGCCAAGACCCGCGCTGACCTGGCCGCGGTCACGTCGGACCTGGTGCCGGCGCCGCTGCCTCGGGCGCCAGTGGCGGTGCCGGAGAGCCCGACGGCCGAGGACCGCATGCTGGCCGCGGTGGCCCACGGATCCGGGTACCTCACGACCTTCATCGGCCCGCTGGTGCTGATGCTCACCAGCGGCCGGCGGTCCAGCTATGTCCGCAGGCATGCGGTCGAGGCGTTGAACTTCCAGCTCACCCTGCTGATGTTCGTTGTGGTGACGCTCGGCCTCGGCGGCGTGCTCTACGCCATCACGTGGATTGTCGCGGGCATCGCCGCGCTGGCCGGCCTCGCCGGGCAGCGTTTCCGCTACCCCCTCACTCTGCGCCTGATCCGCTGACCACACCCCGCAGCCGGGCCGACCCGGACGGCGGTCAGGACAACGGGGCGGGATGGTCGGGGGCGAGGGCGGGGAGGCCGTCGATGCTTTCGGCGTTGCGCTTGACGCGCTCGGGCCACCGCGCGGCGGGCCGGCGACCGTGCTGGTCATCGAGCAGCGACCGCTCGCCGACGAGTTCCATCCGCGGTACGGCGTAGCCGCAGGAGTCGGCGACCCGCTCGACGTCGATGACGATGACGGAACGCACACCGGCGTGACCCATGCCGAAATGACCGGCAAGGCCATCCCACTCGGGGTCGTCGGGCCGCACGACCCGTCCCGTACCGTATAGCCGCAGGATTTTCGGGGAGCGGGCGAACGAGCAGAACATCACGGTGATCCGGCCGTTGTCCCGCAGGTGCGCGATCGTTTCGGCGCCGCTGCCGTACAACTCCAGGTAGGCGACCTTGTGGTCACCCAGCACCGCGAACGTGTCCGTGTAGCCCTTGGGCGAGACGTTGACGTGCCCGCCCTCCTGCGGCGCGGTCGCCACGAAGAACATCGGCTGCGCCGCGATGAACTCGCGCAGCCGATCGTCGATCCGGTCGTACACCTTCGCCACGAGACCTCCCCGACGGCCACTCAAGCGCTATGCCGACCCTAACGCGCTAATTGTCTGGATCGACATGGGATGATCGGGGATGGCGCCGCGCCGGAGGCCATCCTGAGCGCGCCGCGCGGACGGGTGCACGGAGCGCTGAGCGGGAGGCGGAGTGACGGACGGGATCATGGAGCATCGCCAGGCGGTGAAGGCCTTGCAGGCGTCGTACGCGGCGCTTCCGGAGGGCACGCCGATACGGCTGGCGAAACAGACGTCGAACCTGTTCCGGTTCCGCGACCCGGCGCAGGCGCCCGGCCTCGACGTCGCCGCCCTCAACCGGGTGCTCGGCGTCGATCCCGAAAATCGCACCGCGGACGTGCAGGGCATGACGACGTACGAGGACCTCGTCGCGGCGACCCTGCCGCACGGACTCATGCCGTACGTCGTCCCGCAGCTCAAGACGATCACCCTCGGCGGCGCGGTCACCGGACTGGGCATCGAGTCGTCGTCGTTCCGCAACGGGCTGCCGCACGAGTCCGTCGAGGAGCTCGACATCATGACGGGCGACGGCCGCATCGTCACCGCGACCAGGGAAAACGAGCACAGCGACCTGTTCTACGGTTTCCCCAACTCCTACGGCACGCTGGGCTACGCGGTGCGGCTGCGCATCGCGCTGGAGCCGGTCAAGCCGTACGTCTGGCTGCGGCACCTGCGGTACGACTCGGCGACCGCGGCGGTACAGGGGATCAAGGAGGTCTGCGCCGCCGGGGAGCACGACTTCGTCGACGGCACCGTCTTCGGCCCCCGCGAGATCTACATCACAGTCGGCGCGTTCGCCGATACCGCGCCGTACACCTCTGACTACACCGGCCAGGGCATCTACTACCGCTCGCTCCCCCGGCGGTCGACCGACTTCCTCACCGTCCACGACTACCTGTGGCGCTGGGACCCGGACTGGTTCTGGTGCTCACGCGCGTTCGGCGTACAGCAGCCGCTGATCCGCCGGGCATGGCCGCGCCGCTACAAGCGCTCCGACGTGTATCGCCGGCTGGTCGCGTGGGACAAGCGGACCCAGCTGTCCGCCCACCTCGACCGGTGGCGCGGCAAACCGCCGCGCGAGGACGTCATCCAGGACGTCGAGGTGCCGGTCGACCGGCTGCCCGCGTTCCTGGAGTTCTTCCACGACAAGATCGGCATGAGCCCGGTGTGGCTGTGCCCGCTGGTCGCGCGCGACCGCTGGCCGCTGTACCCGCTGCGGACAGACGAGCTGTACGTCAACGTGGGCTTCTGGGGCACCGTACCGCTGCCACCTGGGCAGATCCCCGAATATCACAACCGGCTCATCGAGCGTGAGGTCGCCGCCCTCGATGGGCATAAGTCCCTCTATTCGACGGCTTTCTACTCTCGGGACGAGTTCTGGCGCCGCTACGACGGGCCGGCGTATCGCAAGCTCAAGGAAACGTACGACCCAGACGAGCGACTGCTCGACCTCTACGACAAATGCGTGCGGGGAAGGTGAAGTCATGACATTGGCCGAGATCTTCGAACGCGTTGCCGGGCCGGGTGCCCCGGTGGAGTTCACGGCGTACGACGGCAGCCGCGCCGGGATGCCCGGGCCGGACGGCATCCGAATCGACGTGCGCTCGCCGTACGCCGTGTCGTACCTGCTGCGCTCGCCGGGCGCGCTCGGGCTCGCCCGCGCGTACGTCTCCGAGCACCTCGACGTGCACGGCGACATGTACATCGTGCTCAACACCCTGTCGCGGGTGCTCGGCGACCTGACGGTGCCGGACCGGCTGCGGGTGCTCCGCGGCGTCGTCGGCGATCCGCTGCTGCGCGGTGCGGCCGTCACCCGGCTCGATCCGCCGCCGGAGGAGGTCCCGACCAACCGGCTGCCGCTGCTGGCGGGGCTGCGGCACTCAAAGAACCGCGACGCCCGAGCGATCTCCCACCACTACGACGTGTCGAACACGTTCTACGAGTGGGTGCTCGGGCCGTCCATGGCGTATACCTGCGCGTGCTTCCCCACCGAAGACGCGACGCTGGAGCAGGCGCAGTGGCACAAGCACGACCTGGTGGCCCGCAAGATCGGCCTGCGCCGCGGCATGCGGCTGCTCGACGTGGGCTGCGGCTGGGGTGGCATGGTCATGCACGCGGCCCGCGAGTACGGCGTCAAGGCGCTCGGCGTCACGCTGTCCAAGCAGCAGGCGGAGTGGGCGCAGAAGGCGATCGCCGAGGCCGGTCTGTCGGAGCTGGCCGAGGTACGGCACCTGGACTACCGCGACGTAACCGAGGACGGCTTCGACGCGATCAGCTCGATCGGCCTCACCGAGCACATCGGCAAGGACAATCTTCCGTCGTACTTCTCATTCCTGTACGGCAAGCTCGTGCCGGGCGGGCGGCTGCTCAACCACTGCATCACCCGGCCGGACAACACCGGGCCGACGATGCGCAAGGACGGCTTCATCAACCGGTACGTCTTCCCCGACGGCGAGCTCGAAGGCCCGGGCCACATCATCAGCCAGATGCACGACGCCGGGTTCGAGGTACGGCACGAGGAGAATCTGCGCGAGCACTACGCCCGTACGCTGGCGGGCTGGTGCGCGAACCTGGACCGGCACTGGGACGAGGCGGTCGCCGAGGTCGGCGAGGGCATCGCCCGGGTGTGGCGGCTCTACATGGCCGGGTCGCGGCTCGGTTTCGACCGCAATTGGATCCAGCTGCACCAGGTGCTCGGCGTCAAGCTGAACGACGAAGGCCGGTCCGGCATGCCGCTGCGGCCAGACTTCGAACCACCCGCCTAATTTCGACATCGACGCTGGACGGCAACCGCACACGATGATAGGCCCGGTGTAATCGGGGTCACATTGTCCCCCTTTGTCCGGGAGTCCCTATGGACTACGACTACGTCATCGTCGGCGCCGGGTCTGCCGGCTGCGTGCTCGCCAACCGGCTGAGCGAGGATCAGGGCGTCCGGGTCGCGCTGCTCGAGGCCGGCGGCCCGGACAGCAAGATGGAGATCCGGATGCCGGTCGCCTTCGCGAAGCTGTTCAAGTCGGAGGTGGACTGGAACTTCACTACGGCCAAGCAGGCCGAGCTGGAGAACAGGGAGCTGTACTGGCCGCGCGGCAAGGTCCTCGGCGGGTCGTCGTCGCTCAACGCCCAGATGTGGGTGCGCGGCCATCAGGCCGACTACGACGGCTGGGGGATGTCCGGCTGGTCCTATGAGAACGTGCTGCCGTACTTCCAGCGGGCCGAACGCCGCGACGGCTCGAACGCCGGCGATGTCTACGGCAGCGGCGGGCCGCTGTGGATCTCCGAGCTGCGCAGCCCCAACCCGGCGACGACGGCGTTTCTCGACGCGTGCGCCGCCGTCGGCCTGGAACGGCTGGACGAGCTCAACGGCCCGTCGAACGAGGGCTTCTCCCCTACGCCCGTCACCCAGCGCCGCGGCCGCCGGTGGAGCGCGGCCGACGCTTACCTGCGAGCCGCCGTAAAGCGGCCCAACCTGACGGTCGTCACCGGCGAGCTGGCCCGCCGCGTCATCATCGAGGCCGGCCGCGCGACCGGCGTGGAGTACGGCGACGGGCTGCGGGCGAATGCGCGCCGCGAGGTGATCTTGGCCGCGGGCGCGATCGGCTCACCGCAGCTGCTCATGCTCTCGGGCATCGGCGACCCCGAGGTGCTGCGCGCGCTGGACATCGAGCCGGTCGCCGAGCGCCCCGAGGTGGGCCGCAACCTGCAGGACCACCTCGCCGCCGCCGCCATCGTGCACTGCCCCAAGCCGGTGACGCTCGCCAGCGCGGAGTCGCTCCGCAACCTCGGCCGCTTCCTGCTGTTCAAGAGCGGGCCGCTGACCTCCAACGTCGGCGAGGCGGTCGCCTTTATCTCGACCGACCCCGACCAGGAGGCGCCCGACATCGAGCTGATCTTCGCGCCGGCGCCGTACATCGAGCACGGCCTGGTCGAGCCGCCGGGCCACGGCGTGACGATCGGCGCGGTGCTGCTGCATCCCGAGAGCCGCGGCCGGATCACCCTCGCCGGCACCGACCCGGGCACCGCCCCGCAGATCGATCCCGGCTACCTCACGGCCGGCTCGGACCTGCGGCGGCTCATCGCCGGGCTGCGGTTCGCCGAACGGCTGCTCGCCACCGACGCGCTCCGGCCGTACGCCGGCGAGCCGATGGATCCATGGCCGGGCGAGGTCGACGACGAGACGCTCGCCCGATACGTACGGGAGCGGTCGGAGACGCTCTACCACCCGGTGGGCACCTGCCGGATGGGCGCCGACGACGACTCCGTCGTGGACCCGACGCTGAAGGTGCGCGGCGTGGAGGGGCTGCGGGTGGCCGACGTGTCGATCATGCCGGTGATCAACCGCGGGCACACGCACGCCCCCGCGATCATGATCGGCGAGAAGGCCGCCGACCTCATCCGGGCCGTGTAGTGCTCGTGAGCGCGTCGAGGGCCATGTCGACGTCGGCCTCCGTCGTGTAGAGGTGGAAGGAGGCCCGCATCCGGCCGTCGCGGACGGCGGCCCGGACGCCGGCGGCCGCCAGCCGTTCCTCGGCGCCCGGCACGTCGGCGCTGACGATGGCGCTGTTGCTGGGCGGCAAACCGAGCCCGGCGCGGAACCGGTTGGCGAGCGTCACGTCGTGCGCATGTACGGCGTCGATCCCGATCTCGAGCAGCAGCTCCATGGACGGGACCGCCCCCACGTAGGAGAACCAGGCCGGTGACAGGTCGAACCGGCGGGCCGTCGTCGCGAGCCGCAACGGCGGACCGTAGTACGAGTCGTGCGGGTCGCCGCCGGCGTACCAGTTGGCCTGCAGCGGGCGGAACCGGTCCCGTACGGCCGGGCTGAAGTAGCCGAACGCGGCGCCGCGCGGCGCCATCAGCCACTTGTACGCGGCGCACACCAGCACGTCGAAGTGCGACGCGTCGACCGGCAGCCAGCCAACGGCCTGGCTGACGTCGCCGACAACAAGGGCGTCGTACGACCGGGCCGCGGCCACGATGTCGTCGACCGCGGCGACCTCGCCGGTGGCCGACTGCACGACGCTGAACGCGACCACGTCCGTACGGGCGTCGATCGCCTCGGCCAGCTTGTCCGTCGGCACCGTGTCGACCCGTACGCCCCGGTCGGCGTGGACCAGCCAGGGGAACAGGTTTGACGCGAACTCGATCTCGGGCACGACCACCCGGGCGCCGGGCGGCAGGGCCGCGGGCACGACCGAGAGCACGCCTGACGCGCTGCCGCCGACCGTGATGTCGTCCGGCGCGACCCCCACCAGCCGGGCGAACGCGGCCCGGGCCCGGCCGGTCGACAGGTCCCATGTCTCCCACGGCACGGTGCCGCCGCGCCATTCGTCCAGGACGGCGTGCATGGCCTCCAGCGTGGGCCGCGGCGGCAGCCCGTAGCTCGCGGTGTTGAGCCAGCCAGGCTCCGGGTCCCATAGCCCTACGGCTTCCCTGATCAGCACACCGCCCAGGCTAATCGTGTCTCGCCGGTCTGCCGCGGGTGGCACCCGCCCCGGCCGTTAGATCGTGAACAGGCGTCCGACGAACTCCGCCAGCAGCCGTTCCTTGAGCTTCGGCGGCATTGCGTCCAGCAGGGCCAGCACCGGCGCCATCCGGGTCGGCAGCACGGCGCCGCCGGAGCCGTCCGAGCCGAGCCCGACGAACGCGAAGATCTGCTCGATGTCGGCCGGGGTGAGCTCGTCGGGCCGGAGCGAGGCGGCCAGCTCGGCCAGCGCCGGATCGACCTCGATCGGCGGCAGTGACCGGGCCGCTGTCACCGACTCCTCCAGCGCGGCGGCCAGCTCGGTCACCCGCGGCAGCGTCGCCGGCGTGACCGTCAGGTGCAGGTTGGCGGGCAGGCCCCCGTACGACAGCTGCGGCTGTACGTACCAGCCCCGCATCCGCATCTCGTCGGCCACGTGCAGGACGTCGACCCCGTCCTGCTCCGAGGCGGGGGCGACCGCGAGCAGGCTGGCGCGCGGCCGGCCGAGCACCCGTAGCCCGGGCACGCCGTGCTGGATGGCCTGCCGCACGGCGTCCGTGGCATCGCGGGTCTGGCGGGCGAGCTCCAGGTAGCCGTCGTCGCCGAGCCGGCGTAGCACCGCCCACGCGGCGGCGAGCAGCCCGGCCGACTTGCTGCCCTGCACTGTCGGGTTGACCACCGGATAGCCGGGCCAGGCCGCCCACGCGAAGTACTGGTGCCGGCGCAGCTCGCTGTCGCGATACAGCACCACGGAGGCGCCCTTGTCGGCGAAGCCGTACTTGTGCAAGTCGACCGAAATCGACGTGACGCCGGGCACCGACAGGTCGAACGGCGGGACGCTCTCGCCGAGCCGCCGCAGATATGGCAGATACATCCCGCCGATGCAGGCGTCGACATGGCAGGGCACCTCTTGTTCGCGGGCCACGTCGGCGATCTCGGCGACCGGGTCCAGCACGCCGTGGGCGTACGACGGCGCGGACGCCACGACGAGGGCCGTCCGCTCGTCGATCGCGCCGGCGTAGTCCTCCGGGTCCGGACGGAAGGTGGACGGGTTGACCGGCAACGTCACCGCCTCCACGCCGAGGTAATGGGCGGCCTTGTGGAAGGCGGCGTGCGCGGTCACCGGCAGCACCATCCTCGGCCGGGGCGACGTGTTCGCCGCGAGATGGCGGTCGCGGGCGGCCTTGACGGCGAGCAGGATGCTCTCCGTGCCACCGCTGGTGAAGGTGCCCCGAGTGGACTCGTCGCCATCGAGCAGCCGCGCGACGAACCGTACGACATCGTTCTCCAGCCGTACGACGCTCGGGAACGCCGTCATGTCGAGGCCGTTCACCGTGGCGAAGGTGGCATACGCCCGCGCGGCGAGCTCGTCGAGGCCTGCGACGCCGGCCTCGTAGACGTACGCGAGCGTGTGCCCGCCGCGCGTCGGCAGATCGCCTTTGCGCAGGTCGGCCAGCTCGCCGAGGATCCACTCGCTCGATGCTTCTGACATGCCGGACATCAGATCACGACTTCCGGGGGAATGTGCGCCCGTCCCACCCGGATCGGCCTCGATTGTCCCGATTCGATCTCTCTAGTGAGGAGTGTCTCGTTGATTGCGAAACAATGCCGGATTCCTGCCCCGGCCTGCACGAATGTGCGTCTCCGCCAGGGAGCTGGCCAGCGCAAATGTGTGCGCAGTGTAAGCGGAGATGCGAAAATTGTGGCGATTGGCGGCGTGACGGAGTACAACTAACCGGATGCGGAGGTACGGATTCTCCGGGAACTTCTTGGGGTTCCCGGCGCGGAGGGCTGACGAATGAGCGAGCCCTACGACAACCGGCCATGGCTTCGGTTCTACCCCGCAGGTGTGCCCGCAGGCGTCGAAATCCCCGACGTTCCGCTCACTCACCTGCTCGACGAGGCCGCCGGCCGCTTCCCCAGGCGCCGTGCGCTGGTGTTCTTCGGCCGCGCGATGCGATACAAGCGGCTGGTCAAGGCCGTCGACCGCTTCGCCGGGGCGCTGCGCAGCCTCGGCGTGCACAAGGGCGACCGGGTGGCGCTGGTGCTGCCGAACTGCCCACAGCAGGTCATCGCGTTCTACGGCACGCTGCGGCGCGGCGCGGTGGTCGTCATGAACAACCCGCTCTACACCGCCCCCGAGCTGCACCACCAGCTCACCGACTCGGGCGCGCGGGTCGTGGTCGTGCTGGACAAGATGTACGAGACGTTGGTCGAGGCGCTGCCCGGCACGCACGTCGAACACGTCATGGTGACGTCTTTGCCCGAGTACCTTCCCCTGTCGAAGCGGCTGGCGCTCAAGCTGCCGCTGGCGAAGGTACGGGAGTTGCGCGCCGAGCTGAGCACGCCGGTCCCGGAGGACGCCGACGTGATCCGGCTCCGTGAGATACTGCGCAGCGCGCGGGGCCGGCACCGGCAGATCCCGGTCGACCCGCGGTACGACCTGGCCTGTCTGCAGTACACCGGCGGCACGACCGGACGCCCCAAGGGCGCGATGCTGACGCACCGCAACCTGGTCGCCAACGCATACCAGACGGCGGCGTTCGACCCGCACATCCGGCCCGGGCGCGAGGTGTCGCTGGCGGTGCTGCCGCTGTTCCACGTCTTCGGGCTGACGATGTGCCTGACCTGCAACATGCTGGTCGGCGGGACGGTGGTGCTGATCCCCAAGTTCGACCTCGAGCTCGTGCTGTCGGCCACGAAGCGCTGGCGGCCGACGATCTTCCCCGGGGTGCCGCCGATCTACCAGCAGATCGCCGAGCACCCCAAGGCGCACAAGTCCGGGATGGGGTCGGTCCGGACGTGCGTGTCCGGGGCGATGAAGCTGCCGCGCGAGACGGTCGACGCGGTCCGGCGTGCCACCGGCGCCCACGTCATCCAGGGGTACGGCCTGACCGAGACCTCCCCCGTCGTGATGGCCAACCCGCTGGACGGCAATGCCCGGCACATCTCGGTCGGCATCCCGCTGCCCAGCACCGACGCCCGCGTGGTCGACGAGAACGACCCGATGAAGACGGTGCCGGTCGGCATGGCCGGCGAGCTGATCATCCGCGGGCCGCAGGTCTTCGAGGGCTACTGGCGACAGCCCAACGAGACGGCCGAGGTACTGCGGAACGGCTGGATCCGTACCGGGGACATCGGCCTGATGAGCCCGGACGGCTTCTTCACGCTGATCGACCGCAAGCGCGATGTGATCATCGTCGACGGCCTGAACGTCTACCCGTCCGAGGTCGAGGCGCAGCTGTGCCAGCACCCGGGCGTGCTCGACGCGGCCGTGGTCGGCGTCCCGGACCCGCGACACGGTGAGGCGATCAAGGCGTTCGTCATTCCGCAGCCCGGCATGCCCCCGCCCAGGCCGCAGGAGCTCGTCGAGCTGTGCATGCAGGGCCTCACCAGGTACAAGGTGCCGCGGTATATCGAGTTCCGTTCCGAGCTGCCCCGCAACATGCTCGGCAAGGTGCTCCGCCGCGTCCTGCGCGACGAGGCCACCGCTCGCCTGCAACAACAAGACTCCGCCCCGGCCCGCCCGCACGGCACCTAACCGCAGCGGCGCGCGCGGGCCCGGGGGTCATCACGGCGTCGAGTGTTCGGCGTCGATACGGCGAAGAGCCGCCCGTACGACGGCGGGGTCGGTGGTCGCCCAGAACGGCGGGAGCGAGGACTTCAGGAATCCGCCGTAGCGGGCGGTGGCCAGCCGCGGATCCAGGACGGCGACCACGCCGCGGTCGTCCATGGTGCGCAGCAGCCGGCCCGATCCCTGGGCGAGCAGCAGCGCCGCGTGCGTCGCGGCCACCGCCATGAACCCGTTGCCGCCCCGCGCCGCCACCGCACGCTGCCGGGCCGAGGCGATCGGGTCGTCCGGACGCGGAAACGGGATCCGGTCCATGACGACCAACTGCAGCGCCGACCCCGGCACGTCGACCCCCTGCCACAGCGACAGGGTGCCGAACAGGCAGCTCCGCTCGTCCTCGGCGAACCGCTTGACCAGCAGCGACGTCGAGTCATCGCCCTGGCAGAGCACGTCGGGGCCGATCCGGTCGCGCAGCTCCCCGGCCGCCTGCCTGGCCGCCCGCATCGACGAGAAGAGGCCCAGGGTACGCCCGCCCGCCGCCTCGACCAGCTCCTCGATCTCGGTCAGGTACTCCGGCGGCAGCCCGTCGCGGCCGGGCGGCGGCAGATGCCTGGCCACGTACAGGATCCCGGCCTTCGGGTGATCGAAGGGCGAGCCCACGTCAGTTCCCGACCACGCGAGCTCGTCGGCCTCGGCCTCCCCCGCGGCGTCCGCGTCCGCACCGCGTGCCGGCCGGGTGGCGGCGGACGCTTCCGGAGAGCCACCAGCCGCACGGCCCGTACGCTCGCCGAGCGGCGGCAGCCCCCATTGGCGGGCGAGCGGTTCGAAGGAGCCGCCGAGCGTCAAGGTGGCCGAGGTGAGCACGGTCGTCCGGGTGCTGAACAGGCTGGCCCGCAGCAGCCCGCCGACCGTGATCGGCGCGACGTGCAGGGTGGGTGGCCATCGACGGTCTTCGCTGTGGCGCTTGGCCAGCCATACCACGTCGTACCGGGCCGAGATCTCGGGCTTGAAAGCGCCGAGCAGCCGTACGGCCGTGTTGTGCAGATCCTCGACGCTGGACCGGGCTGCCTTGCGCGCCGCGGCGTCGCCGGGCTCGCCTGCGGCGCCGTCCCTGGGCTCCGGGCCGAGCGCGGTCACGCAAGCGTGCGCGGCGTCGCGGAGCGCGGCGAGGGTATTGCCCAGCGGCGCGGAGAGCACGTCCATCCGGCCCGCCGGAAGATCGTCGAGCAGCACGCCCAGCGTCTCCCCCGCCTCCTTGAGGCGGTCCGCCATGTCATCGGCGACGAGCCGGCCGCAGCGCCGCGCCGCGGTTTCGACGGCCGCGGCGCTGAGGTCGTTGGTGGCCACCGACGTGACCCGGTCGACGAGATCATGGGCCTCGTCGACGATCACCACGTCGTGCTCGGGCAGCACCTGGTACTCCTCCAGCGCGTCGATCGCCAGGAGTGCGTGGTTGGTGACGACGATGTGCGCCTCGCCCGCCTGGGCGCGCGCCAGCTCGGCGAAGCACTCCGTGCCGTACGGGCAGCGCTGGGCGCCCAGGCACTCCTTGGCGGTGACGGACACCTGCCGCCAGGCATGCTCGCTCACCCCCGGCACCAGCTCGTCGCGGTCGCCGGTCTTGGTCGCCTCCGCCCAGTCGTACAGCCGCTGCACCTGGCGGCCCATCGCCGACAGCTGCTGCGGGTCGAACAGGCCGTCCTCCGGGTCGTCGACCGCGCCGACGCGCACCCGGTGCAGGCACACGTAGTTGCGGCGGCCCTTCAGGATGGCGAAGCGCAGCTCCTGGCCGAGCAACGGCTCCAGCGCCTGGGCGAGCCGGGGCAGGTCCCGGTCGACCAGCTGGCGTTGCAGCGCGATCGTCGCGGTGGACACGACCACCGTGGTCCGCTCGGCGACGGCGTGCCGGACGGCGGGCACCAGGTACGCGAGGGACTTGCCGGTGCCGGTACCGGCCTGGACGGCGAGGTGCTCGCCGTCGGCGATGGCCCGCTCGACCCCCTCGGCCATCGCGACCTGACCGGACCGCTCCGTACCGCCGATCGCCGCGACCGCCGCCGCCAGCAGCGTGCCCACGCCGGGAAGCTCGGCGTCATCGGCAGGCTCGGCGTCGGGCGAGAGCTCGGCCTCATCGGCAGGCTCGGCGTCGGGCGAGAGCTCGGCGTCATCGGATTCGGCGGGCTCCGAGGTCTCCAGTTCACCGGCGGTCACGTCTGGAAACGCTACCCCGCCCACCCTCCGTGACGGACCTCTCTTCCCATTGATCATCCAACCTCGCTTGACCGATCAGCGGCGGGCGGCGAGGAAGTCGGCCATGCGGCCGATCGCCTCTTCCAGGTCGTCGGCGTGTTGCAGCGTGACGATGCGCAGATGGTCGGTCTGCGGCCAGTTGAACCCGGTGCCCTGCACCACCAGGATGTGCTGCTCCTCGAGCAGCTCGAGCACGAGTTGCTGGTCGTCCTTGATTTCGTAGACGTCCGGGTCGAGGCGCGGGAAGACGTACAGCGCCCCGGCCGGCTTGACGCAGCTGACCCCCGGGATCTCGTTGAGCAGCGACCAGGCGCGGTCGCGCTGCTCGCGCAGCCGCCCGCCCGGCAGCACGAGGTCGTTGATGCTCTGATGGCCGCCGATCGCCGCCTGGATGGCGTGCTGCCCCGGCACGTTGGGGCACAGCCGCATGTTGGCGAGCATCTCCAGGCCTTCGATGTACGACCCGGCGAGCCGCTTCGGCCCGGTCACCGCCATCCAGCCGGACCGGAAGCCGCAGACGCGATACGCCTTGGACAGCCCGGAGAAGGTCAGCATGAGCAGGTCGGGCGCGAGCGGCGCGATCGAGGTGTGCGTCGCGCCGTCGTACAGGATGCGGTCGTAGATCTCGTCGGCAAAGATGATCAAGTTGTTCCGCCGGGCCGGCTCGACGACGCTCTTGAGGAGCTCCATGGAGTAGACGGCCCCGGTCGGGTTGTTCGGATTGATGATCACCAACGCCTTCGTACGATCGGTGATCTTGGCCTCGATGTCGGTGAGGTCGGGCGCCCAGTCCTGTGCCTCGTCGCAGACGTAGTGCACCGGCGTGCCGCCGCCGAGCGACACCGCGGCCGTCCACAGCGGGTAGTCCGGCGCCGGGATCAGCACCTCGTCGCCGTCGTTGAGCAACGCCTGCAGGGCCATCACGATCAGCTCGGAGACCCCGTTGCCAAGGTAGACGTCTTCGACGTCGAGGTCGGTGAAGCCGTGCTGCTCGTAGTGCTGCACAATGGCGCGGCGCGCCGACAGGATGCCCTTGGAGTCGCTGTAGCCATGCGCGACCGGCAGATTTCGCACAACGTCCTGCAGGATCTCGTGCGGGGCCTCGAAACCGAACGGCGCCGGGTTGCCAATGTGCAGCTTGAGGATGGGCTGACCTTCGGCCTCGAGCTCCATCGCGCGTTTGAGCACCGGGCCGCGTATGTCGTAGAGCACACCTGCGAGCTTGTCCGACTGGCTGACCTGCATGAAGCCACCCTAACGGCCGCGCACCACCCGGTGGCCGGATTAATCGCCGGACGCCCGGCGTCGCCAACCACTACTAGACGTGCTATCTAATATGTACGGCGGGTTCGTCCGGCCGGGCCTGGATCAGCCGATCAGCACCGGAGCATGAACATGACCAAACCCCCCAGCACCCTCGCGGAAGAGGTTCGCGAGAAGGTCAACGACCGCAAGTCGTACGAGGGTGTCATCGACCGGCTGAACAAGGCCTCAGTCGACAAGCACTGGGAGGCGTACGCGGACATCCCGTGGGACGATCCCGAGCTCCAAGTCGATCCGGACGACCCGCGCTGGGTGCTGCCGCCGGACGACCGGCTCGGCGGGACCGAGTGGTACCGGTCGCAGCCGGTGGAGGTACGGGCGCGCATCGGGCTGTGGCGCGTCGCGACGGCGATGAAGATCGGCCTGCAGTTCGAGAACCTGCTCAAACGCGGGTTGCTGACGTACGCGTACAAGCTGCCGAACGGCCGTCCCGAGTTCCGGTACGTCTACCACGAGACGACCGAGGAATGTCACCACGGGATGATGTTCCAGGAGTTCGTCAACCGGACCGGCATGCCGATCAGGGGCATGCCGAAGGCGCTCAGCGCGGTCGCCCAGCTCGCCCCGCTGATCCCCCGGCTGGACACCGAGCTGTTCTTCGTCTTCGTGCTGGGCGGCGAGGACCCGATCGACTACGTGCAGCGCAAGAACCTCAAGGCGGGCCACATCCAGCACCCGCTGGAAGAGACGATCCTGAAGATCCACATCGCGGAGGAGGCCCGGCACATCTCCTTCGCCCGGCACTACCTCAAGCACCAGGTGCCCCAGATGGGCCGGCCGCGTCGCAGGGTCCTCGGCCTGCTGACGCCGATCATCCTCGGCGTGATGGCCCGCATCATGCTGTCCCCGCCAGGCCCGATGGTCCGGCATTTCAAGATCCCAAAGAGCGTCGTACGTGAGGCGTACAAAAACGAGGCCGCCAGGTCCGAGATCCGCGACTGCGTCGCGAAGATACGAGATCTCGCCACCGAGCTCGGGCTGATCGACAACGTCAGCAAGCGGATCTGGTACGCCTTCGGCATCTGGGACCGGCCGAACGTCCGGCGCGCCGAGGCGGCGTGACCCACCTGGCCAGGCGTCCGGGTCCGGCTGGACGGGCCACGTGGCCTGATGATCCGATTGGTCCCGCGGACGACCTGATCCGGCGGGCGTTGCGAACTGGGAGCGGAGCGAGCACATGAGCATTGCGATCGTCACCGGCGGCGCGTCGGGCATCGGGCGGGCCATCGCCGCTGCCCTGGTGGCCAGGGGCGACAGCGTCACGCTGGCCGACCTGAACGGAGCCGGCGCCGAGCAGGCCGCCGCTGAGCTGTCGGCGCGCGGCCCCGGCACGGCGGTGGCGGCGAAGCTCGACGTCACCGACGCGGGCGCGGTGGCCGAGCTCTACCAGTCGGTCAAGAGCGAGGCAGGCCGGCTCGACCTGGTCTTCAACAACGCGGGCATCGCGATCGGCGGGCTGGCCGAGGAGCTCACGCTCGACCACTGGAACCGGGCCATCGACGTCAACCTGAAGGGCGTCATCCACGGCGTGCACGCGGCGTACCCGATCATGCTGGAGCAGGGCTACGGGCACATCGTCAACACGGCGTCACTGGCCGGCCTGGTACCGATGCCGATGGGGATCCCGTACACCGCGACCAAGCACGCCGTGGTGGGCCTCTCGCTCGGACTGCGCGCGGAGGCCGCCGGGCGCCGGGTGAAGGTCAGCGTCATCTGCCCGGGCTTCGTCGACACGCCGCTGCTGGCCAACGTCAATGCCGATCTGCCCGCGACCAGGATGAGCGGCGACGCCCGGGCCGACATCAAGCAAACCTCGCCGCGCCTCTACACCGCCGACAAGCTGGCCCGCGACATCATGCGCGGCGTACGGAAGAACCAAGCGCTCATCGTGGCGCCCGCGTCCGGCCGCGCCGCCTGGCGTGGGATGCGGCTGCTGCCCGGCGGCGGCATCAGGGCCGCCCAGTTCGCCGTCGACCGCTATCGCGGTAAATCCTCCTGACCCCGTTAGGGTGGCGGCTATTCGATGGCCGCCCGGCGGGCGTAGTGGGCGTCGAACGCGGGTCGCTCGGACCGGATCCGCGGGATCGAAGTGAAGTTGTGCCGCGGCGGCGGACATGATGTCGCCCACTCCAGCGAGTTGCCGAAGCCCCACGGGTCGTCGACGCCGACGCTCGGCGCGTGCCGCGCGGTGCGGTAGACGTTGTAGATGAAGAACAGCGTCGACAGTCCGAGGATCAGCGCCCCGATGCTCGACACGGCGTTGAGCCCCGCGAACTCCGGCGCGTAGTCGGCGTAGCGACGTGGCATGCCCTCGGCGCCCAGCCAGTGCTGGACGAGGAACGTGGTGTGGAAGCCGATGAACAGCGTCCAGAAGTGGATCTTGCCGAGGGGTTCGTTGAGCATCTTGCCGGTCATCTTCGGCCACCAGAAGTAGAACCCGGCGAACATCGCGAACACCACGGTGCCGAAGACGACGTAGTGGAAGTGCGCGACGACGAAGTACGAGTCCTGCAGGTGGAAGTCAAGCGGCGGCGATGCCAGGATCACGCCGGTCAGGCCGCCGAACAGGAACGTCACAAGGAACCCGACGGCGAACAACATGGGCGTCTCGAAACTGAGTCTGCCCCGCCACATCGTGCCCACCCAGTTGAAGAACTTGATGCCGGTGGGCACCGCGATCAAGTACGACATGAACGCGAAGAACGGCAACAGAACGCGCCCGGTGGTGAACATGTGGTGCGCCCACACCGCCATCGACAGCCCGGCAATCGAGATGGTGGCGCCGACCATGCCGATGTAGCCGAACAGCGGCTTACGACTGAACACCGGGATGACCTCGGTGATGATGCCGAAGAACGGCAAGGCGATGATGTACACCTCGGGATGGCCGAAGAACCAGAACAAGTGTTGCCAGGTAAGCGCCCCTCCATACGGCCCGTCGAACACGTGCGAGCCGAACCTGCGGTCGGCCTCGAGCACGAGCAGCGCGGCGGCGAGGACAGGGAAGGCCAGCAGCACGAGGATGTTGGTGAGCAACACATTCCAGCAGAAGATCGGCATCCGGAACATCGTCATGCCGGGAGCCCGCATGCCGACGATCGTCGTGGTGAAGTTGACGCCGCTCAGGATCGTGCCGAGGCCGGACAGCACCAGCCCCATGATCCACATGTCGCCGCCGACGCCCGGCGTGCGGAGCGCGCTGTTCAACGGGGCGTAGGCGGTCCAGCCGAAGCTCGCCGCTCCCCCGGGCGTGAAGAACGAGATCATGACGATCGACCCGCCGAACAGGAACATCCAGTAGCTCAGCATGTTCATGCGCGGGAACGCCACGTCAGGTGATCCGATCTGCAGCGGCATGATCACGTTGGCGAACCCGACGAACAGTGGCGTCGCGAACAGCAGCAGCATGACCGTGCCGTGGATCGTGAACAGCTGGTTGTACTGCTCACGGCTGACGATCTGGAGGCCCGGCCGTGCCAGCTCGGCGCGGATCACCATGGCCATCAGCCCGGCGAGCAGGAAGAACACGAACGAGGTGATGAGATACAGGTATCCGATCACCTTGTGGTCGGTGGTGGTCAGCCAGCTCACCAGAACCGAGCCGCGCGAGCGCGGTCGGGCCGGCGCCTCCGGCAATGTGCGACCAAGCAACACCATGGATGGCTCCCTGTCATAGGAGGTCTCTCACACTATTCTGCGCCCCCCTGTTTCGGGGCAAGACCCGACCCCAATCTGTGCATAACCCAGCTACCGTGAGGGCGTGGAGCGGATCCTGGTCAGCGCGTGTCTGCTGGGCCGGCCAGTGCGGTACGACGGCGGCTCGAAGCTCCGCGACGACCAGATTCTGGTGCGCTGGCAGGCGGAAGGACGACTGGTCTCCTGTTGCCCCGAGATCGCCGGCGGACTCCCTGTTCCGCGGCCGCCGGCAGAGCTTTCGGTGTACGGCGGTGCTGTGGCGGTACGGACCGAGGACGGTACGGACGTCACGGACTTCTTCACGCGCGGGGCGGCGGCGACGCTCGCGGTGGCGAGGCGGCACGGCGTCAAGATGGCGGTCTTGAAGGAGGGCAGCCCGTCGTGCGGCAGTGACCGCGTCCATGACGGAACGTTCAGCGGCCGATCGGTGCCCGGCGCGGGTGTGACGACGACGCTGCTGCGACGGAACGGAATTCGCGTCTTCAATGAGAACGATCTGCACGCGGCCGCGGCCTATCTGCGGGAGCTGGAGTCGTCCGACATCGATTCTCACCCAGAGAAAACCCGCGACTAGGGTTTTGCCAAGCTTCTGGTAAATAAGAAAGAGGCCCCGGTGCCGGGGCCTCTTTCTGTGTTTGTGTTCGGCGGCGTCCTACTCTCCCACATGGTCTCCCGTGCAGTACCATCGGCGCTGGTGGGCTTAACTTCCGGGTTCGGTATGGGTCCGGGTGTTTCCCCG
>DATBKU010000134.1:0-43082 GCA_036555725.1 Streptosporangiaceae bacterium
ACTCCTCGGCGATCAGGCCGTACTCGGTGAGCTGGGCCCTGACCCGGCTCGGGTCCGCGCCCTCCTTGTCGATCTTGTTCACCGCGACGACGATCGGCACCCCGGCCGCCTGGGCGTGGTTGAGCGCCTCGGTGGTCTGCGGCTTCACGCCGTCGTCCGCCGCGACCACCAGCACCACCAGGTCGGTGGTGTCGGCACCGCGGGCACGCATGGCGGTGAACGCCTCGTGACCCGGGGTGTCGATGAAGGTGATCTTGCGCTCCTGGCCGTCGACCTCGGTCGAGACCTGGTAGGCGCCGATGTGCTGGGTGATGCCGCCCGCCTCACCGGCCACCAGGTTGGTGTGCCGGATGGCGTCGAGCAGCTTGGTCTTACCGTGGTCGACGTGACCCATGACGGTGACGACCGGCGGCCGCACCTGGAGGTTCTCGTCGCCGCCCTCGTCCTCACCGAACTCGATGTCGAACGACTCGAGCAGCTCGCGGTCTTCGTCCTCCGGGCTGACGACCTGGACGTCGAAGTCGAGCTCGGCGCCCAGCAGCTTCAGCGTCTCCTCGTTGACCGACTGGGTCGCGGTCACCATCTCGCCGAGGTGCAGCATGATCTGCACCAGCGACGCCGGGTTGGCGCCGATCTTCTCGGCGAAGTCGGTGAGCGAGGCGCCCTGCGGCAGCCGAACGGCCTTGCCGTTGCCGCGCGGCGCCTGGATGCCGCCGACCGCCGGCGCCTGCATGTTGTCGAACTCTTGACGCCGCTGCTTCTTGGACTTGCGGCCACGGCGCGGCGGGCCGCCCGGGCGCCCGAAGGCGCCCTGCGTGCCACCGCGGCCACGACCGCCGCCACCGGGGCGCGGACCGAAGCCACCGCCGCCGCCACCGCCGGGACGACCGCCGCCACCGGCGGTCCGTTGGCCGCCGAAGCCGCCGCCACCGCCGCCGGGACGACCGCCACCGGGACCGCCACGACCCCCGCCGGGACCGCCACGACCCCCGCCGGGACCACTGCGACCTCCGCCACCGCCGGGGCCACTGCGACCTCCGCCGCCGCCGCCGGGGCCGGACGGACGGGACGGCATGTTCATCGGGCTCGGCCGCGGGCCACCAGGCCGCGGCGGCATCGCCGACTGGTTCGGC
Organism: Streptosporangiaceae bacterium; assembly: GCA_036555725.1. Taxonomy (GTDB): domain Bacteria; phylum Actinomycetota; class Actinomycetes; order Streptosporangiales; family Streptosporangiaceae; genus CALAED01. Next base: position 1,134 of record DATBKU010000134.1, read on the forward strand.
CGCGGGCCGCCTGAACCCGGCGCGCCGGGACGGCCGCCCGCCGCCGGACGCGGCGGCCGCTCGCCGCCGTCCTGGCGACCGGCGCCACCGGGGCGCTGGCCGGAGCCTTGACGCGGGCCCGGACGCGGACCCGGCTTGGGCGCGCCCATACCCGTGGCGGTGGAGCTGAACGGGTTGTTGCCCGGACGCGGACCGGACGGGCGGCGCTCGCCGCCGCCGGGACGCCGCTCGCCGCTGCGCCGGTCGGAACCGGGGCGCGGCCCCGGACGCGGACCGGGCTTCGGCGGCGGCGAGGACGGCCGCTCTGAACCCGCACCCGGAACGGACGGTCTGGGACCCGGCTTGGGCGCCCCGCCGTCCGGCCCTGGCTCGACCGGCTTGGGCTCGGCCGGCGCGGGGGGCGCGGCCGGAGCGGTCTCGGCGGTCACCGGAGACTTGGAAACCGCCGGCTTGGGGGCTGCCGGCTTGGGCGCCCCGGGCTTGGACGGCGCGGGCTTTTGCCCAGCGGTCTTCGTCGCGGCGGGCTTCGCCGCGGTGGATTTGGAGGTGGCCGCCTTCTTGGGCGCGGCCTTGCCCTTGTCGCCCGCTTTACCATCGGCGAACGCTTCTTGAAGTCTGCGAACGACCGGCGCCTCTATGGTGGAGGAAGCCGACCGTACGAACTCGCCCATCTCCTGGAGCTTGGCCATTACGGCCTTACTTTCGACTCCGAATTCCTTGGCGAGCTCGTATACCCGGACCTTTGCCACTGCACTCCCTACTCGGCCCGGGGTGACTTCCTCGGACCGTCGCTACCTTGCCGTATTCATCGCCGCGTGCTCATCGAGCGCTCATCGCAATCTCGACCCGCTTCCGACTCGACGTCACTGCCATTAATTCATCTCTCCGTCATTCCCCGTCCCGCTGCGCGGCCAATGCATCGAGGTGTGATCTGAGCATGCTCAGATCGAGCGGCCCCGCCTGGCGAAACGCCCGCGGGAACGCCCGACGACGCTCAGCCAGCTCGAGACATCCCAGGTCGGGGTGGAGAGAAGCACCCCGGCCCGGCAGCCGCCCGCCGGGGTCTGGGGTAACGAAACCCTCGACCACCACCAGGCGCAGCAGGTCGGACTTGGCCGTGCGAACCCGGCAGCCCACGCACGTGCGCAACGGGGCCGCTCGGCCACGAATCATGAGTCTACCGCGCCGACGCGTCGGCGGGACCTGCCGCATGCTCTCCCGGGGCCGATGATCCACTTTGCCCTTCGCCACCGGCGGCGTCGCCGCCGTCGTTGCCGCCGTCGTTGGCGCCGTCGTTGGCGCCGTCGTTGGCGCCGTCGTTGGCGTCGTCGTCGCCGCCGGGATCACCACCCGGGTCGGTGTCGGGCCTGATGTCGATCCGCCATCCGGTCAGCCGCGCGGCGAGCCGGGCGTTCTGCCCCTCCTTGCCGATGGCGAGGGACAGCTGGTAGTCCGGCACGATAACCCGGGCGACCCGGGCCTCCGCGTCCATCACCTGCACGCTGTTGACCCTGGCGGGCGACAATGCGTTGCCGACGAACTCGGCCGGCTCATCCGACCAGTCGACGATGTCGATCTTCTCGCCGTGCAACTCGTGCATGACGTTGCGGACCCGGCTGCCGAGCGGGCCGATACAGGCCCCCTTGGCGTTGACGCCGGGCTTGCGCGACCGCACCGCGATCTTGGTACGGTGACCGGCCTCGCGGGCGATCGCCGCGATCTCGACCGTGCCGTCGGCGATCTCCGGCACCTCGAGGGCGAACAGCTTGCGCACGAGGTTCGGGTGTGTACGGGACAGCGTGATCGACGGGCCGCGGTGGCCCTTGCGCACCTGCACCACGTAGGCGCGGATGCGCTCGCCGTGCGCGTACGTCTCGGTCGGCACCTGTTCCTGTGGTGGCAGGATCGCCTCGATCTTGCCGAGGTCCACCAGGACGCTGCGCGGATCGCGTCCCTGCTGGATGATGCCCGCCACGATGTCGCCCTCGCGTCCCGCGTACTCGCCGAGCGTCAGCTCGTCTTCCGCATCGCGCAGCCGTTGCAGGATGACCTGTTTGGCGGTTGTCGCGGCTATACGACCAAAACCCGATGGAGTGTCGTCATATTCCCGCAGCGCGTTGCCTTCGTCGTCGGTTTCCGCCGCCCACACCGTCACATGTCCGGTGGAGCGGTCGAGTTCGACCCGCGCGTGCTGCGCCGCGCCTTCGGTGCGGTGGTACGCGATGAGCAGCGCGTCTTCGATGGCCTTGACGACCAGGTCGAGCGAGATGTCCTTCTCGCTCTCGAGGCTGCGCAGGGCGGTCATGTCGATGTCCACGAGGCTCCCCCTCAATCCCCGTCAGTCCCGGGGGCGCCGTCCCCAAGTTCGCCGGCGCCTCGGTGGAACTCCACCAAGACGCGGCCGCGCCCCAGCTCACGGTGGTCGAGCCGGCGCGGCGCCGGCTTCTGACCCGTACCGGCGGCCGTGTCGATGACGACCGCCTCGTCGTCGGCGCTCACCACCCGGCCCTCGATCTCGCCGCCGCCGGTCAGCGTCGCGCGGACCAACCGTCCGGTGGCGCGCCGCCAGTGGCGTGGTTCGGTGAGCGGCCGGTCGACGCCGGGGGAGGTTACTTCCAGGACGTACGGCCCGGCGCCCATGACGTCACTCTCGTCGAGGGTGGCGGATACGGTACGGCTCACCGTCGCCACGTCGTCGAGGCTGATGCCGCCGTCGGCGTCGACGACCACGCGCAGCAGGCTGCGCCGGCCGGCCGGCGTGACGGTCACGTTCTCCAGGTCGTAGCCGGCCGCCTCGACCACGGGCGTGAGCAGTTGCTTGACGGCGTCTGGCCGCGCCGTCCTGGCGGCCTTGCTCCGGCCCGCCGGGCGGGGCACGTCGCGGCCCCGCTGAGCGCGGTCACGCCGAGATCCGGCGCTCATGGGACCTCCTTTATGGACGATGCTCCGCGGAAAGGCCGGGCGAGACGACGGTTCACGACGAATCCGCCGCACGCCGAGTTCGACCGGTGGGCCATTCAAGAGTATCGACAGCTGAGCTCAGCGGCGCTCTTTCGGGTGGCTCACCGGCGCGCCGTATAGCATGCTTGGTCCCAACCCCGGCGGACGAGACCATATGCGGAGCCCGCCCAACAGCGCCCGCTGTGGAGCGCCGCCGGGTGCTCGGGGACCTCAACCACACGACGTGTGAGGAGTCGCGCGTGCCACGAGCGGTGGCGTCCAGGTCGCTGTCCGGGCCACAGACGGTGTCGCCACCGGTTATGGCGGTGACGCGGCGGGCCGTGCTGAGCGGAGTCGTCCTCGGCGGGACCACCGCGCTCGGTCTGTCCGGGTGCTCCAAGAAGCGGCCCCAGGAGCTCAAGCCGCATCCCGATGTCGCGGTCCTGCTGGGCGCGATCGCGACCGAGGAACGGCTCATCGCCATGTACGAGTCCACCCGTAAGGCCCATCCGGACCTGGCGCGCCGCCTCGACCCGCTGCTCGCCCACCACCGCGACCATCTGACGGTGCTGCGCCGCCACTACGTGCCCGGGACCGGATCCAGTACGACACCGTCGCCGGGGCCGACGGCGGCACAGAGCCGGCCCGCCCAGCCCCGGCAGACGCTGACGGGCGCGACCGAAGCGGCTCCCGGCGACCGGCGGCAGGCGGTCGCGGCATTGCGCCTGACCGAGCATCAGGCCGCCGCGGCGCGCTCCGACGAGGTGACGCGGGTGAGCCCGGGGCTGGCGCAGCTGTTCGCCAGCATCGGCGCCTGCGAGGCGGGCCACGCCGCCTGGCTGACGAGGGTGTCATGAGCGTCATCGACCCTGTCGCCGCGCTGCAGGCGGCGCTCGCGGCCGAGCACGCGGCCGTCTTCGGGTACGGCGTGGCGGGCGCCCGGCTGAGCGGCGCCGCCCAGGCCTCCGCCCGTACCCTTTGGGACGCGCACCGGGCTACGCGAGACCGGCTGGCCGCTATGATCACCGCGCGCCACGCCGTTCCGGTCGCGGCGGCCGCGGCCTATCGCCTGCCGGTGCGCATCACCTCGCCGCGCACGGCCGCGACCTGCGTGGCGACGCTCGAGGAGCGGCTGGCGGCGGCCTACCTCGGCCTGGTCGGCGTCGACGACGTGAAGCTGCGGACCCTGGGCGCGGAGTCGATGCAGGAGGCCATCACCCGGGCCGTCCGCTGGCGCAACGCCCCGCCCCGCTCGTCCTTCCCGGGCATCGGTTCGACCGGCCTCTATCCGATCCCCGACTGAACCCCGGCCGGCCAAGCCCCGGCTTTCCCGGGTCAGGGCGGGGCCGCTTTCCCGGGTCAGGGCGGGAAGACGAGGTGGCCGACGACGTCGCTGAGGGGGATCTCGGCGCTGAACTCGGCGCCATCGGCCCGGCCGTCGGCGTCGGCGTCGGCGTCGGCGGGTGCGGCCCCATAGGTCTCCCCAGCGGGGCCGGGTCGCCGGTCACGCAGCTCGATCAGGCCGTCGGCGAGGCGCCGGCCCACCACGAGGACCGTGGGCACCCCGATGAGCTCGGCGTCGGTGAACTTCACGCCCGGTGAGACACCCACCCGGTCGTCGACGAGGACCCGCAGGCCATGCGCCTCCAACTCGCCGGCCAGTTGGAGGGCGACCGGCACCTGGTCGTCCTTGCCGGTCGCCACGATGTGCACGTCGGCCGGGGCGATCTCACGCGGCCAGCGCAGGCCACGGTCGTCGTGGTGCTGCTCGGCCAGCGCCGCGACGATGCGGGAGATGCCGATGCCGTACGAGCCCATGGTCACCCGCGAGGGCCGGCCGTCGGGCCCGAGCACGTCGACCTCGAACGCGTCGGAGTACCGTCGGCCGAGCCGGGTGAGGGTGGCGAGCTCGATCGCCCGGTCCAGCGTCAGTTCGGCGCCGCACGTGGGGCAGGGGTCGCCGGGGAGCACAGTGGCGAGGTCGACGTAGTCGTGGACGGAGAAGTCGCGTCCGCACACGACGTTTCGCGCGTGCCGGCCGGGCTTGCCCGCTCCGGTGACCCATGCCGTGCCGGGCGCCACCCGGGGGTCGGCGATGTAGCGCACGTCGTCCGGCAGCGCCTGCGGGCCGATGTAGCCCTTCGGCAGGTCCGGACGCCCGGCGAAGTCGTCGAAGATCTCCACCGGGCCGAGCGCGGCCGCCAGCCGGTCGAGGTCGACGTCGCGATCGCCCGGCACCCCGACCGCGACGACCTCGCCGGACGCCGTCCGTACCAGCAGGTTCTTGAGCGTCGCGGCGGCCGGCACGCTCAGGTGGGCGCAGAGTGTGTCGATCGTCGGGGTGTCCGGGGTGTCGAGCTCCTCCAGCGGCGGGTGCTCCACCGTGGCGTCGACGTCGGGCGGGCTGACCCGGATGGCCTCCACGTTGGCGGCGAAGTCACACAGCGAGCAGGCGGCGAACGTCTGCTCACCGACCGCGGCCGGGGCGAGCAGCTCCTCCGCGACCGGCCCGCCCACGGCGTCGGAGTTCGCCACGACGATGCGATGGTGCAGGCCGAGCCGGTCGAAGATCTTGCTGTAGGCCTCGCGGTGCAGGCCGTACGACTTCGTCAGGCCCGCGTCGTCGATGTCGAAGGAGTAGGAGTCCGTCATCAGGAACTCCCTGGCCCACAGCAGTCCGGATCGAGGACGCTGCTCGTCCGCGTACTTCGTCTGGACCTGATAGAGGAACACCGGCAGGTCTCGGTAGGAGGAGCACTCGCCCTTGACCAGCCGGGCGATGATCTCCGTGTGGTCCAGGCCGAGCAAGTAGTCGCCGCCGCGCCGGTCCCGCAGGCGGAACAGCAACGGGCCGAACTCCGCCGACCGGCCCGTGATGTCGTACGGCTCCCGCGGCAGCAGCGCGGGCAGCAGCACCTCCTGGGCGCCGATGGCGTCCAGCTCGGCCCGGACGACGCGGGCGACGTTGTCGAGCACGATCCGGCCGAACGGCAGCCAGGAGTAGAGGCCCGCCGCGACCCTTCGTATGTAGCCGGCGCGCAGCAGCAGCCGGTGGCTCGGCACCTCTGCCTCCGCCGGGTCCTCACGCAGCGTGCGCGAGAACAACCGGGACATTCGCAGCACACGTACTCCCTCGTCATCGGCCGGCCAGCGGGCGTCGGGTCGTGGACGTCAGGTGGGAAGGGATCGCTGGAAGTCGGCCGGAACTCAGCGTAGCGATCCGACCGGCGATCACCCGGCAATCGGCGACCATGGCATCGTTACCCAGCAAGATCGCACCAGAACGTAGCGGATCATGGGCGGTCCGTGGGGGACCGCGGACAGAATCGCCACAAGATCCGATTTTGAGCAAGCGGTCGCTTGATTATGCTGGACGCCCGACCATCGCGGAGAGGGCGCGGGGGGAGGGTACGGCGTGTACGAGGGACTGACCGCGGAGCAGGAGGAGCTGCGCGTCATGGTGCGGGCCTTCTTCGCCGACACCTGCCCGCCGGCCGCGGTCCGCCGCTTCGCCGGCGATCCGCCGCCCGGATACGACGGCAAGCTGTGGACCAGGCTGACCACCGAGCTGGGCCTGACCAGCCTGGCGATTCCGGAGGAGTACGGCGGGGCCGGCTGCGGCGTGGTCGAGCTCGCGGTGGTGTGCGAGGAGCTGGGCCGGGCCCTGACGCCCGTGCCCTACCTGGCGACCGCGGTCCTGGCGGCGCGCGCCTGCGCGGGCGATGCGCGGCTGGCCGAACGGCTGCTGCCCGGCATCGCCGACGGCTCGCTGACCGCGACGGTGGTGGTCGACGGCACGCTGACCGTCCGGGACGATCGGCTGTCCGGGCGGGCGTCGTACGTGCTGGACGGGGATCGCGCCGACGTGGTGCTGGTCCCGGTACGGGACCGGCTCTACGCCGTACGGGGTGACGCCACCGGGCTCGGCCGCCGGGCGCATGGCGCGTTCGACCCGACCCGTCCGCTGGCCACCCTCGTGTTCGACGACGTAGCCGCCGAGCCGTACGATCCGCCGCCGTACGACCCGAAGGACCTGGCGATCACCACGTTGGCCGCCGAGCAGACCGGCGGGGCCCGGCGCTGCCTGGAGATGGCGACGGACCACGCGAAGGCCCGGGTCCAGTTCGGCCGCCCGATCGGCTCCTTCCAGGCCATCAAGCACAAGCTCGCCGACGTGCTGCTGACCGTGGAGTCGGCTCGGTCGGCCGCCCGGCACGCCGCCTGGGCGGCCGACCACGACGCGGCACGGCTGCCGGTGGCCGCCGCGCTCGCCGGTTCGTACTGCACCGAGGCGTACCTGCGGGCGGCCGCGGAGAACATCCAGGTCCACGGCGGGATCGGCGTCACCTGGGAACACGACGCGCACCTCTACTTCAAGCGAGCCACGTCGTCCGCACAGCTGTTCGGCACACCGTCGGCCCACCGCGCCCGGCTGGCCACCCTCATCGGCCTGTGAACCGCCGGTCCTTGCGGCACTGCGCGATCACCGTGGCGATGCGTCTGATCACAGTGTGTGATTTTGCCTTGGCCGAACCTGTGAATCGGGACACGTGGCGATTCCGGGTCCGGCCAGCGGGAATCTTCGTTTCGTACGGACGGTTGTCGGGGCAAGACCTTAGGTGAGGTGACTTATCGTGCCCGCAGCCGCGTTCCCGGAGACGCGGACCGGGCATTCCGTCAGTACCTCACCCTCCGCAGCGGATCGCGCACAGGTCGCCGCGCCGGCTTCGGCGCGGCGTTTTGCCGTCTGGACCAGGCTGATCCAGTTGGCCCTCGTCGTGGCGGCCGTCGTCTCGATCGTGCTGCTCCGCGACGAGCTGCCCGGCATCGGGGGCATCTGGCGGGCCGTCACCCACGCCGATCTCGGCTGGCTGGCCGTGGTCGTGGTGGCGGAGGCAGGGTCGATGGGCGCCTTCGCACTGCTGCAGCGCCGGCTGCTGCGGGCCGGTGGGGTGCGGATGTCGATCGGCCGGGCCAACGCCGTGACCTACGCCGGCAACGCCCTGTCGACGACGCTGCCCGCCGGGCCGGCCGTGAGCGTCGTGTACGCGTTCCGGCAGTGGCGGCGGGCCGGCGCGTCGGCGCAGCTCGCCACGGCCGTGATCGTCCTCGGCGGGATCTTCACCACGACCGCCTACAGCCTCATCGGACTGATAACGCTGCTGGCCGAGCCGCACTCGCGCGGCCCGGCGGCGCTCGGGCTGGCCGCGCTCGCCGCCGCGGCGGCCGCCGTGACGCTGCTGTGGTGGCGGCCGTGGTCCCGGACCCTGTTGCTCCGCGCCCTGCGCGGGCTGCTGCGGAAGGGGCTGCGCGGCCGCTACACCGCGCGGGCGGTCCGCGGCCTCCGGCACCAACTCCGGCAGGCCCGCGGCGTCGTCCGGCTCACCCCGGGCGACATCGGCGCGATCACCGTGTTCGCCTTTTTGAACTGGCTGTTCGACATCCTCGCCCTGGTCGCGGCGACGCGGGCGGTCGGCGTCGAGGTGCCGCCGTACGCCGTGGCCGTCAGCTACTTCGCCGCGCAGGCGGCGGGCAGCCTGTTCCCGCTGCTGCCCGGCGGGCTCGGCGCGATCGAGGGCGGCATGACCGCCGCGCTGGTCGCCTTCGGGGCGGCCGCCGTACCGGCCGGGGCGGCCGTCGGGCTCTACCGGATCGTGTCCTTCTGGGCCGTCGTGTCGATCGGCTGGCTGGCCTGGCTGGGGCTGTTGCTGGGCGACGAGGCGCACCGCGCGACGTGGCTGCGGTGGCGGGCGGGCCTGCTGTCGGCCGTCCGGCAGGCCGGCGTCGAGCTGTGCGCGATCGCCGGCGTCGCCGCACCCGCGGTCGGACCACCGTACGAGAGTCGTAACCCCACCCGAGATCAGCCGGTCTGAACCCGCCGCGGCCGGCCACGCCGCGGGGTCTGCCGCTATGTTACGCTCCCAAGCGAGCGCTTGGTTAAGCCGCACGGATCAGGTTGGGCGACAGCGGAGGCGGGATGACGTCCCTACGGGTCAGCGTGGGTTACGAACTCGAGGTGCGCGGCAGAACCCGCGATGTCGAGCGACGGGCCTTCGAGAACGTCATGAACCAGGTCGTCCTGGCCGACGAGCTGGGCTTCGACACGGCGTGGTTCGTCGAGCACCACTTCACCCGCGGCTTCTCCCACTCATCGGCGCCCGATCTGCTGCTGGCCGCCCTGTCCCAGCGTACGGAGCGGATCCGGCTCGGCCTGGGCGTGGTGCTGCTGCCCTTCCAGTCCCCCATCCGTACGGCGGAGCGGGTCGCCACCCTCGACGTGATCAGCGGCGGCCGGGTGGAGTTCGGCACCGGACGGGGGGCGTCGCCGCTGGAGTATCAGGCCTTCCAGCGCCCGTTCGAGCAGTCGCGCAGGATCTGGGAGGACTCGCTGGAGGCCGTCCTGGCCATCTGGTCGGCCGACGGCGAGCCGGTGACCCGCGAGCACGAGTACTTCAGCGTCCCGAACGTGGCGGTCTATCCGCGGCCGACGCAGCAGCCGTTCCCGCCGGTGTGGGTGGCCTCGACCTCGCTTGACGGCTACCTCGCCGCCGCGCGCAGCGGTCACAACCTGCTCGGCATGACGATGCTCAAGGGCCTCGACGACGTGGCCGAGGACATCGCGCTGTATAAGCAGTGCCTGGCCGATCACGACTTCGACCCGGCGACCCGCCGCGTGGCCCTCATGATTCCCTGGTACATCGCCCCGACCAGGGACGAGGCGATCGACACCGCCGCCGACGCGGTGCTCTGGTACATCCGCCGTCAGGTCAACCTCGTCACGCCGCCGGACTACTACGACGCCCGCCACGCCACGCACCGGGTGCTCGGCCAGCTCGCCGCCGGAATGCCTCCGGCGGCCGCCATGGACACGCTGCGCGAGCACCACATGGTGGTCGTCGACGATGCCGAGGGCTCGCGGAAGGCGGCCGAGCGCATCGCCGCCGCCGGGGCCACCGACCTCATCCTGCAGGCCCAGGTCGGCGGCCTCGGGCACGAGCACGTATGCAACTCGATGAAGCTGTTCGCCCAGGAGGTCATGCGATGACGTCGTGGCTGACCAGGGACGCCTTCCCCGGGGCCGGCGGCGCCCGCGGGCTGCTGCTCGTCTCTCCCGACGCCGAGGTGGTCGCGCCGCTGACGGCGCCCGACTATGCCGCCGCGCTCGACCTCGCCAAGGCCACGCTGGCCGCGGCCGGGGTCACCGGCGACGACCGCGTCGTGGTCGCGCTCAACAACGACGGCGAGCTCACCGGGTCGCTGATCGCGCAGGCCGCGGCCGAGGTCGCGGACGCGGCCGCCACGGTCGGTCCGCGCGGGCGGATGCGGCTGCACCGCGCGCTGGAGACGGTGGCGGCGACCACGCTGATCACCACGCCGACGGGCGCGATGGACTTCCTGGCCCGGCTGCACCTGGAGTTCCTCATCGACCCGCTCGACCTGGGGCTGCGGCACATTCTGCTCGTCGGCGAGATCCCGTCGCCGGGCACGTACGGCCAGCTCGCCGCCGAGTTCGAGGCGGACGTACGGGAGCTGTACGCCGATCCGTTCTTCGGCCTGCCGGTCGCGCAGCGCGGGCCGGACGACGAGGTGCTGACCCCGGTACGGAACGGGCTGCTCGGCCTGGCGTCCCTCGACAAGGACGCCCTGCTCGACCCGCCCTACCCCGAGGGGTTCGCCGAGATCGTCCTCACCCCGGCCTGGCACGCGTCGCTGGGCGGGGCCACGCTGCGCACGGGACACGTCGTGCGGGACCCGGCCGGCCAGGACGCGGGCGGGGTGCCGAGCCCGGCGCACACGGTGGGTGAGCACGTGCTGATCCGGGGCCGGTGGGTGTCGATCCCCAAGGTCGCGGGGGCGCTGACCCGAATCGACGGGATCAGCCAGTGGGACCTGCGGATCAGCCGAGAGGGCACGCTCGACGCGGCCGCAGTCCACGTGACCTTCAATCGCGACACGCTCGTGCAGAACCCGATGTGGCGGTCGCGGATCGTGCAGGCCCTGGTCGCGATCACTCCGGTCGCGGTCGAGGTCGTGGTCGCGGACGAGGTCTCCGCCGAGCATCGGCCGGGGTCGGTCACCGATCTGCGCGGCCACCACCTGGGCCGCGACCGTACGAAGGTTTGACCCGTCGGGAGGCGCCATGGAGCCGCTGCCGGTACCGGACTGGGGCACGATTCCGCGGATGCTGCGGGCCCAGGCCGCGACCTTTCCGGACACCGTGGTCGTCGCGGCCGAGGACACCCGGCTGACGCTGACGGAGCTGGCCGGCCACGCGGCCGCGGTGGCGCGCGGGCTGCTGGCGCTCGGCGCAGAGCCCGGCGACCGGGTGGCCGTCTGGGCGCCGAACACCCCCGAGTGGGTCGTCACGGCCTACGGCCTGTGGGACGCCGGTGCGATCGTGGCGCCGCTGTCCACGCGCTTCAGGGGCATCGAGGCCGGCGAGTTCCTCCGCAAGGTGGGCGCGAAGGTGCTGTTCGTCGCCGAGGGTTTCCGGGACACGTCGTACCTGCGCCTGCTCGCCGACGCCGGGGGCGACCCGGCCGCCGGCCGCCCCTACCGCGACCTGCCGGCGCTCACGCACGTGGTGTCCTACGGGGCGACCTCCGGCGACGGGACGGACCGGCCCGGGGTGTTGTCGTGGGACGCCTTCCTCGCCGGCGGCGCCACGGTTCCGGCCGAGACGGCCGGGGAGCGCGCGCTGGCCGTGGGCCCGGACGACCTCGCCGAGATCATGGCGACGTCCGGCACGACGGGCACGCCCAAGGGCGTGATGCTGCACCACTCGCAGCTGCTGCGCGGCTACTGGGACTGGGCGGAGATCGTCACGCTCGGCCCGGATGACCGCTACCCGATCATCGCGCCGTTCTCGCACGGCTTCGGGATCAACGCCGGCCTGCTCGCCTGCGTGCTGAAGCGCGCGACGATGATGCCGATCGCGCTGTTCGCGCCGGACGAGCTGATGACCATGATCGAACGGGACCGGATCAGCATTCTGGCGGGCCCGCCGACGCTGTTCTTCCGGATCCTGGACGAGCTCGGCGATCACGATCTCTCCTCGCTGCGCGTGGCCATCTGCGGGGCGGCCGCGGTGCCGCCCGAGCTCATCCGGCGGCTGCTCGACCGCGTCGGCCTGGAGCGCATGATCAACGCGTACGGCCTGATGGAGGGCACGGTCGTGTCGATGACGCGGGCCACGGACCCGGTCGAGGTCATCGCGGCTTCGACCGGCCGCGCGGTGCCCGGCGTGACGGTCCAGGTGGTCGACGACGACGGCAAGGACCTGCCGGCCGGCGAGCGCGGCGAGATCCTGGTGGGCGGGTACGGCGTTATGCGCGGCTACTGGGGCGATTCGGAGCAGACGAAAAATGCGGTCGACGACCAGGGCCGGCTGCGCACCGGCGACATCGGCATGCTCGACGACGACGGCAACCTCGCCATCGTGGACCGCAAGAAGGAGATGTTCATCGTCGGCGGCTTCAACGCCTACCCGGCGGAGATCGAGGCGCTGCTGCTGCGGCACCCCGGCGTGGCGCAGGCGGCCGTCGTCGGCGTCCCGGACGTCGCGCTGGGCGAGGTGGGGTGCGCCTTCGTCGTGCCCGCGCCGGACGCCACCTTGGAGCCGCGCGCGGTCATCTCCTGGGCACGGGAGAACATGTCGAACTACAAGGTCCCCCGCCGGGTCATCTTCGTCGACGCGCTGCCCGCCAACGTCAACGGCAAGATCGACAAAGCGACCCTGCGCACCCGCGCCGCCTCGGACACCACCGCGTGATCACGCGGTGGTCCCCGGCTACCAGCTGAAGTCGAAGTCGACGTAGACGGGTTCGGCCTCCTGCTCGCCGGAGCGGCTGCTCGGCCGTACCGGGGGCTCGTCGCGGGGGACGGCGGCGGGCTCGGCGCGGCCGACCCGGACCACCGGGTGGTCGTAGTGCGGGTAGAAGACGAACGCGACGACGGCGAGCACGAGCCCGCCGATCCGCAGCAGCACCCAGACCGGCTCGGTCGACCATGACTCGCCGTACAGCAGCGGAGCCATCGACAGCATGTAGACCTGGGCCATGACCGTGGCGACGGAGAAGACGATCGCCATCCGGCATCGCTGCAGCGCGATCTGCATCTGGAAGATGGCGAGCCCGGGCCCGGCGATGATGAGGTACACGTACGGCTCGGTGACCAGGCTCAGCGGGTCGTGCCCGCCGGAGTCGTACCAGATGACCAGGCCCTTGACGGCCACCTCGCCGATCCCCGTGAGCGTGCCGATGCTCAGACCGTAAGCCACGCCCCCGATCGGCCGGGCGTGCCGGCCCGCGGGCTTGAGGTCGCCGAACGAGAACAGGATGACGGGGATCAGTATGGACGGGATCGCGATGACGAGCACCTGGTCCAGCGACGGCAGCGCCGAGTCGGCGTGCTGGCCCGGGACGACCGAGAGCGCCACCATCGCGCCGGCGACTGCGAACAGGCCGAGGCCGGCCCACTCCCGGCCGGCCAGCCGCTCGCCGTAGACGCCCAGCGCGATCACGAGCAGGACGATGAAGCCCGCGGCGAACGGCGGCGCCGCCGCGGTGAGCGGCATCGTGGACAGCGTGACGTACTCGAGGGCGAGGCCGATGCCGGCGACGAACAACCCGGCCCACCACAGCGGGCTCTTCGAGACGTTGAGCAACAGGTGGAACGGCCGGGAGCCGTACAGCGGATGCATGCGCGCGGTGGCGCCCTTGAAGATGCTGACGCTGACGCAGAGCACCCCGGTCGCAATGACGGCTATGATCGCGCCCGGCATACCGCCCGCCTCCGTTGTCAACCCTCCGTAACACGTTAGTTCTAGTCCGTAACTCGCTAGTAACCTGCGCGAACGATCTGCTTTAGGCACATTCACTCAAAATTCGGCCGAAGCCAGTTGTTTCGTGCCAATTGTGGGCTTCTCCCGTTCATTAGCGGGCAGCAGCACGACGATGACCGTCGCCACCAGAAAGCCGCCGAGCCGGAGCGCGAGCCGCGCCGGATCCTGCGGCAGCGGCTCGCCGAACGCGATCGTGCCCGTCATGATCAGGTAGACGCTGCCCACAACGTTCGACACCGGCACCACGATCGACGCCCGCCCCCGCTGCAGACCCGTCTGGAACAGCAGCAGCCCGGCGCCGGACATGACGACGAGCAGGTACGGGTACGGCGACGTGATCGCGTCCAGGATGAAGCCGCTGGTCTTCTCGTTCAGGTGCTGGGCGAAGAAGCCCGCCATGCCCTTGGCCTGCAGGCCCGCCACGCCGTACATCAGGCCGGCCGCCGCGCCGTACAGCGCGCCGGACGCGGGGCGCCCGCTCCCCCACGTGGCGAACACGAACGCGCCCAGCCCCACGATTACAGTCATCAGCGCCAGCAGCGCCATGACCGCGCCGGACGCGCTGGTGCCCACCTTGTCGCGGCCGGGCTCCAGCGAGAGGTAGATGAGCAGGAGCGAGGCGGCGAGCACGCCGAGGCCGGCCCACTCGCGCCGCGACGCGCGCTCGCCGAGGAAGACGGCCGAGAACACGACGAGCAGGCCCAGGCCGGCGATCTGGATCGGCTGGGCCACGGTGATCGGGATGAGCGAGAGCGCGAGGATCTGGCAGCACAGCCCGACGCCGAGCACACCGAACCCGAGCAGCCATCGCGGGCTCGACGCCAGCACGCGGACGAGGTGACCTGTCCGCCGCACGCTGATCGGCGGCAGCTCGCTCAGGGCGCGCTTCTCGAGGACGAATCCGGCGTTGTAGATGACGGTGGCGAAGAGCGCTACGACGATACCGAAGACCACTACAGCTCCTGTCAGGCCGGCTTTCTCGCGTGCGCCATGAGGATGGCTGACAGTCCGGGGATGAGCCGGAAGAGGCGGTCCAGCGGGCGCAACGGCGCTGGTACGTCGTGGTAGCAGGCGCCGGAGATCCGGATGTCGGTGAAGCCCCGGTCGCCCAGGAACCCGGCAAGCGCCCGCTTGGTGAACAGTCGCAGGTGTCCCGCGACGATCTGGCCCGGCCGGCCGTACACCCTGCGCAGGCTGACCTCGGAGAAGATCGGTTGTACGCCGGCCAGCAGCAACCCGCGGTTGAACCAGGCCGCCAGGTTGGGAGTGGACAGGACGAGGTGGCCGCCGGGGCGGAGCACGCGGTACAGCTCGGCGAGGCTGCCGTCGGTGTCCACCAGGTGCTCGACTACCTCGCTGAGGATGATGACGTCGACGCTGCCCGAAGCGAACGGGAGGCCGTCGTCCAGCGAGCCGCGGACGAGCGTCAGGCCGCGCCCGGCCGCCTGCTTCAGCGGTCCGGCGGCCCAGTCGATGCCGACGACGTGGTGCTGCTCGCCGGAGCTGTGGGCCAGCGACGCGGTCAGCTCGGTGCACATGCCGTCGCCGCAGCCGACGTCGACGATGCGCAGCGGCCGGTCGGCCGTACGCATGATCCCCTCGAGGATGTGCAGTAGCCGCAGCGTGCGGAGCTGCCCAGACCGGACGGGCACCGACGGGATCTCGTAGAAGTCCCGCAGCCGGATGCCCTCGCCGTCGTGCCGGCCGGGATGGTCATGTGAGTTGGGAGCGGCCTCGACACCACTCATCGACACACTCCCTTTGCTCCCGAGTACCCAGCTACTGGAGAGTAGGACAATCATGGCAGATCGGACTACCCCTTCGGGCGCCATTGCACGAGGGTGAGATTGTCATCGACGTTCACAAAATCCGCTTCCACCGGCGTACCTGCGGCGATCTGGCTCGGATCGGCGCCCACGAGATTTCCGTACATGAGGATGCCGGCGTCGTGATCCGCGCCGTCGTCGAGCCGTACGAGCAGCACCGTGTACGGCACCTCGTCCGCCATGCCGGGAAGGAAGACCTGGTGGTTGACGATCCAGCTGACGACCCGGCCGGTGCCCGCGGAGCGCACCCACTCGGCGTCGCGGGAACGGCAGCGGTTGCAGATCGCCCGGGCCGGAAACCGCAGCGTGCCGCAGCCGGCGCAGCGCTGGATCAGCAACTCGTGCCGCCGTACCGCCTCCCACCAGGGCGCGGAGTCGCGATCCGGCTCCGGCCGCGGCCGCGCCTCCAGGCTCATCGGTGCCATCCGCTCGGCCTCGGCTCGCTCACCGGCGCCACCCACTCGGCCTCGGCTCGCTCACCGGCGCCACCCACTCGGCCTCGGCTCGCTCATCGGGCCGCCCGGAGGATGAGGGCCGAGGTGCCGGCGAGGACGTAGCCGGGCTGGGCCGTGGACAGCGCGACCTCGGCGCCCGGCACCTGCCGGTCGCCCGCCGTGCCGCGCAGCTGCGACACCGCCTCCGCGATGTGGTTGATGCCGTGCACGTACCCCTCCGAGAGGAATCCGCCGTGGGTGTTGACCGGTAGAGCGCCGTCGAGCCTGGTCGCGCCGGACTCGACGTACGGACCGCCCTCCCCCTTCGCGCAGAAGCCGTAGTCCTCGAGCTGAACGATCACCGAGTACGTGAAGCAGTCGTACAGCTCGGCCACGTCGATGTCGCCGGGCCCGACGCCGGCCATGCCGTACAGCCGGGGGGCGATCCGGGCGGCCTCGGAGACGCTGAGGTCGGTGCCGTCCGGCCCGGATCCCGCGCCGGACAGGAAGCTGTCACCGCCGCCCCAGACCGTGCCGGAGATGAGTACGGGCGGCTGCCGCAGGTCGCGCGCTCGTTCGGCGGACGTCACGACCACGGCGCACGCGCCGTCGGTTTCCAGGCAGCAGTCGAGCAGCCGGAACGGCTCGGCGATCCAGCGGGAGGCGAGGTAGTCGTCGAGCGTGATCGGGTCGCGCTTGAGCGCCCGCGGGTTCTTGACCGCGTTGGCCCGCTGGCTCACCGCGACGTGGCCGAACTGCTCGTGCGTCGTGCCGTACCTGATCATGTGCGTCCGCGCGGCCATCGCGAACTGCTGCGGCGGGGCGAGGTAGCCGTACGGCGCCTGGTACTGCGCGTCGAAGACCGGGGCGGGACCCCGGCCAGCGTTCTTCCCGCCCCCCTGCCCTTCGGGCCCACCCCCTGTGCCGCCCATGCGGAACTCCGAACGCGCGTTGATCGCCCGGTAGCACACCACGGTCGTCGCCACCCCGGCGGCGACCGCCATCGCGGCCTGGCCGACGACCGAGTGCGAGACGCTGCCGCCACCGAACTGGTCGAGGTACCAGGTCACCTCCGGTACGCCGAGCGCGGGCGCGACCACCCAGGGCGGCGTGGAGTCGCCGACCCGGTGCGTGGCGAGCGCGTCGACGTCGTCGACGTCGAGACCCGCATCGGCAAGCGCCGCCAGGACCGCGTCGACGGCGAGGGTCAGGGTCGAGACCCCGGAGTTCTTGCTGAACGGGGTGTAGCCGACGCCCGCGATCGCCGCTCTGTCGCGGAAGGTGGCCGCTCCCATCGGTACTCCTTAACCGCGCTTGCCACACAGTTTGACCGAGCAAGCGCTTGGCCGTTGAGCCTAGGACGGCCGTCCGGGACGTGTCAACGCGCACTGGGGGGCCTCGGCCTCGAGACCGAGGCCTGATGAGGAATTGGAATGAGATTCCATACCGCGTGGAATCCCTGCAGCGACGGTGGACTTTACTAGTCAGTATGAACGTGGACGAGTAGAGGCCTTGCTTGACACCCGGAAGTCGGCCCCTCTATCGTCCAAGCAAGCGCTTGGCTAAGAGAAGGGAACGGGTCATGGCCGACCGTGCCACCGCGGCGGCGGCACCCACGTACACCTCGGCAGACCGACCCAGCTCCACAATGCGACGACGCGCGCCCACGTCACCCCACGCCGAGTCCGGCACGCCTGACGTCACTCAGTCCGCTTCCCCCAACGGCTCGTCGGCGTCGTCGGTGACCCCGATAGACAGCATGCGATTCCGGTCGATCCTCGGCCGGTTCGCCACCGGCGTGGTCGCGATCACCGCGATCGATCCGGAGACCGAGACGCCCACCGGGCTCGCCGCGAACTCCTTCACCTCGGTGTCGCTCGACCCGCCGCTGGTGGCGTTCTGCGTCGCGCACACGAGTACGACGTGGCCCAAGCTTCGGCTGGCCGAACGGCAGTGCGTCAACATCCTGAGCGAGCCGCAGACCGAGGTCTGCCTCCAGCTTGCCGCGAAGGGCGGCGACAAGTTCGCCGGCCTGGAGTGGACCACGTCCCCCAGCGGCAGCCCGGTGCTGTCGGGCGCGCTGGCCTGGATCGAGTGCTCGGTCGAGAGCGAGTACACGGCCGGTGACCATGTCATCGTCGTCGCCCGGGTGCATCACCTCGACAAGCACTACGACGGCGAGCCCCTTGTCTTCTACAAAGGCGGTTACGGGCGCTTCGATGGCTGACTCGGCCGCGGCCGCATCGGCCGAGGTTTTCCGGGCCGAGGTTCGCGAGTGGCTGGCGGCCAACCTGACCGGCGAGTTCGCCGCGGCCCGCGGGCTCGGCGGCCCCGGTCGCGAACATGAGGGCTTCGAGGTACGCCGCGCCTGGGAGCGGCATCTCGGCGCGGCCGGGTGGACCTGCCTGGGCTGGCCGGCGGCGTACGGCGGCCGCGACGCGTCCCTCGAAGAGCAGGTCGTCTTCCACGAGGAATACGCGCGGGCGAACGCGCCGCACCGGGTGGGTCACATCGGCGAGGGCCTGATCGGTCCCACGATCATCGAGTTCGGCACGGAGGAACAGCGCCGGCGCTTCCTGCCGCCCATCCGGCGCGGCGACGAGCTGTGGTGCCAGGGCTACTCCGAGCCGGACGCCGGGTCGGATCTCGCGAACGTACGGACCCGGGCCGAGCTGACCGGCGACGAGTGGGTCATCCACGGCCAGAAGGTGTGGACCTCGCTGGCGCACGTCGCCGACTGGTGCTTCGTCCTCTGCCGTACCGAGCCCGGATCGCACCGCCATCGAGGCCTGTCGTACCTGCTCGTGCCCATGGACCAGGCGGGCGTCGAGGTGCGGCCCATCGTCCAGATGACCGGCGGCAGCGAGTTCAACGAGGTGTTCTTCGACGGGGCCCGTACGGCGCGGGACAACATGCTCGGCGCGCCGGGCGACGGCTGGCGGGTGGCGCTGGCGACCCTCGGGTACGAGCGGGGCGCGTCCACCCTCGGCCAGCAGATCGGGTTCCGGCGCGAGCTCGACGCGGTCATCGCCACGGCCAAGCGAACCGGCGCGGCGGCCGACCCGGTGCTGCGCGACCGGCTCGTCCAGTCGTGGATCGAGCTGGAGATCATGCGGTTGACCGCGTTGCGCACGATGACGTCGCTGTCGGCGGGCGAGCCCGGCCCGGAGGCGTCGATCGGCAAGCTCTACTGGTCGGAGTGGCATCGCCGGCTGGGCGAGCTCGCCATGGCCGCCCAGGGCCCGGCCGGGCTGCTCACCGATTCCGACCAGGCCGAACAAGACGAGTCGCACGGCCTGAACGACCTGCAGCGGCTCTATCTCTTCAGCCGCGCCGACACGATCTACGCCGGGTCCAGCGAGATCCAGCGCAACATCATCGCCGAGCGGACCCTCGGCCTCCCCCGTGAGCCACGGCCCTGACCGGCCGCTATCGGTACCGGCGCCACCACTTGACCGCCGATCGGGATATCTTGCGCAGGAAGGCCATACCGATTACGGGGGCACGGTCGTGCCGAACGAACGCCCACAGCAGCGTCCCAAGACCGCGGAGATGCCACTCCCCGAACGTCCGGACGCCCAGCCGCCTGCGCCACCCCCCGCTCCGCCGCAGGCACCGGCGCCGCGGCAGCAGGCGGGCAGCATCCTGGCCGCGCCGCCGCCGAACGCGCCCGAGTCCGACGCGAACTGGCACCGGTTCCACTACCCCATCGGCATCTTCCTGGTCGCGTACGGGGTGGCGGGCGTCCTGCTGCTGGCGATCGGCTGGGACGAACGGCACCGCGAGATGACGACCTACCTGTCCAAGACGATCGGGCTCAACATCGCGACGCCCGCGCTGATCACCACCAAGGTGGTCGAGGTGCTGCTCACCCTGCTCGCGCTGGCCGGGCTGCTGCGCCGGCGCGACGTGTGGTACCTGCCGGCCATCTTCGGCTGGATCGCCGGGTTCGCCGCCTTCTGCGTGCTCGACGTGTGGTCACGGCAGTTCGGCGGGCTGGCCGAGCACTTCCTCTACCTGATCGGCTTCGTGGTGTTGCTGGTCGTCTCGTTCGCCCTCGGTGTCAGAACGCGGGTTGCCCGGGCCGAGCGCGGCCCGATCGCCGCGAGCCCCGGCAGCGTCACCGCGAGCCGGATGAAGCTCACCCGCACCCAGGAGATGGCCCTCGCCGCGCTCAACCGCTGGCAGCGCACCGCCTCCCGGGCCAACCAACTCCCACCCCGCTGACCGAACGTCAGCAGGCTCCCGCCGTTCTCCGTTTACTCAGGTCGGGAGTCGCCGTCTGAGGGCGGCAGTTCTTGCGGCGGGAGGTCGGCGGCCGCGCCGCCCGCCTCGGTGAGCCGCTCCCGCAACGTCCGGATGAGCTCATCGCTGTGGCCGGTGAGCCGCTCGATGGCCGCCAACTCGAGGTCGTCGCGTACGGCGTCGGCCACCAGGTCGTCGTACTCGTGGGCGCGCGCCGCCAGCGCGTCGAGGTGGCGCTGCGCCCGGTAGGCCTCGTCGGCCGCGCGGGTGCGTTCGGCGTAGCGTTCCAGCGCCTCGATCCGGCGGGTCACGGCCTGCACCGACACGTCCAGCTTCTCGCGCAACGGCCGTACCGCGGCCTCGACCTCCGGCACGGTGCCCGATTCGAGGACGTCCCGCTGCTCCGTGCGGAGCTTGGACTGCCGGGCGAGGACCTGGGCGATCTCCCACTCCTGGCGGGGCAGGGTGACGGCGTTGTCGACCTTGTCGAGCAGGCCCTCCTTGTTGACCTCCGACTCCTGTACGGTGTCGATGGCCACCTGGGTGCGGGTCAGCAGCGCCTGGCCCTCCTGGTCGAAGTCGTCCGGCGTGAGGTAGCGGTCGCGGCGCAGTCGCAGCGCCCGCGCCCGCCGTACGTCGTCGCCGAGGAAGCCGACGAGCAGCGCCGTCAGCGCGATCGGGAAGGTCGCGGCCCACCACGACGGCAACACGGCGAGGGCCACGAACCACGCGGCGAGCACCGACATCGGGGACAACCGGGCGCGCAGCTTGTGCCGCCGGTCGGCGACCAGCGCGTCCAGCTCGCCACGCAGGCTCGGGTCGGCGACCGCACGCACCGGGGTGTTGCCCGCTCGCGCGCCCGCGGGCGCGCGGGAGACCAGCTCCCAGTGCGTGGGCACACGCGTCTCGAACGCGAAGTCGTCGGGGGCGATGTCGACTTCGGTCGGCCCCGCGGGCAGCGGCCACATCCCGACCGGCCGGTCACCGCCGGATCCGGTGAACCTGACCCACCAGCCGCCCTTGCCGTTCGCGCAGCGGTACCGGCCCGGGGTGATGTCGATACCGACAAAGAACGTGCCTGTCCCCGGGACTGTGCCGGCGGATCCAGCGGTCACGCGCAACCTCCCCGCAAAGGGCCCTCCACCGCCCACCCCGTTGTCCGACGCCCGCTGGGCGGCATCGGTTGACGTACCCAGGATCCCGTTCGGTGAAGACCTACTTTTCCGGCTTTGGTCAGCCGAGTTCCGGCACCCCTCGACCTATCAGGGCAAACGCCGCCAGCGTTATCGCATCGAAAATTTTCCCCGACCCAACCATCGCGCCCAATTCGGCGCGCGAGAACCAGCGCTGGGCCATGCCCTGCTCGGTGTGCTCGCGGGCCGGCGGCCCCGGCGTCAGTTCGGTGGCTAGGAAGACATCGCACTCCTGGCTGGTCAGGCCCGGTGCGATGGCTATCCGGCCGGCCCGTTCCAGGCGCCCCGCCCGCAGCCCCGTCTCCTCGCTCAGCTCGGCCCTGGCCAGCTCCTCCGTCGGGGCCGTACGTCCGTCCGGCCACGTGCCCTGCGGGAACTCCCACGAGCGCCGCGCGATCGGGTACCGGTACTGCTCGACGAGGTGGCAGCCGCCGCGCTCCATGGGCACGACCAGTACTGCGGTGGGCTTGTCGACCACGCTGTAGATGCCGGGCGTGCCGTCGGGCAGCAGGATCTCGTCCTCGCGCAACGACAGCCACCGGTTCTCGTACACGAGCCGCGAAGAAACCTGGTCCATGCCTCAACCCTAAGAGCGCCCGGCCCCGGGACCTGCCGGGCTCACGACGCCCCAGAGCCGGGCGCTCTAGGATCGACGCTCGTGGAACCGCTCGGGGATGTGCCGTGGGCGATGCAGCTCGCCGTGCACGCGGAGAAGACGTCGCCGCCGTCGCACAGCGCGGTCTGCACGGCCGCGGCGATGGCGGTCGCCCGGGTGCTCACCGCGCCCGATCCCGACTGGCGGGAGGCCATCCGGCTGTGGCAGTCGGACCGGATCCGCAAGGTCACGCGGCGGGCCCGCGGGGTTCGCTGGACGGCGGTGCAGGCCCTGCCCGGCGTCACCGTCGAGTACGCCGGGGCCGAGGTGCGGGCGTTCGTCCCCGGCCCGGTGACCGAGCTGCCGCCGGACCTCGCCAAGCTCCAGGTCGCCGGACTCGACCTCGACGACGATTCCGCCGGTCTCAAGCCGCCGGAGCCCCCGTACGCGGCCCTCGCGCTCAACCCCGGCGTTGGGATGAGCACCGGCAAGGCCGCGGCCCAGTGCGGGCACGCCGTACAGCTGCTGCTGTGGCGGGCGGCGGAGCCGGGCCGGTCGGCGTGGATCGGGGCCGGGCTGCGCGTCCACCTGGAGCGCGGCGAGACGTGGCGGCGCTGCGTCGAGCGCGCCACCGTGGCCGTACGGGACGCCGGCTTCACCGAGGTACCGCCCGGCACCATGACCGCCATCGCCTGGCTGGTCAGCTGACGGTCGCGTCAATGGCGCGGGTCGACGACGATCTTCGCGTGAGTGTCGGGTTGGCCGAGATCGGCGAAGGCCTGGGCCACGCCGTCGAGCCCGACCGTGCCGGTGATGATGGTGCCGGCGTCGATCTTGCCCTCGGCGATGTCGCGCAGCGTGTCGCCGTACTGCGCCGGGCTGGCCCCGAACGTGCCGAGCAGCTCGAGCTCCTTGCTCGGTACGAGACCGGGCTGGACGGCGTCCGACGGCATGCACACGCCGACGACCATGATCTTGCCGCCGCTCGGCGCGCCGTCGATGACCTGCTGCAGCATGCCCGGCACGCCGACGCACTCGAAGATGACGGCCGCCGTGCTCGGCAGGCCGAGGATCTCGGCGGTCATCCGCTCCACCAGGTTCGTCGCCACGCCGAGGTCCGCCCAACGCTCGTACGGCGAGGTCGCGGCGGGGTCGATCACCTCGTCGGCGCCGAGCCGCTCCGCCAGCGCCCGCCGCTTGGGCGAGAAGTCGACGGCCAGCACCGGGCCGTGGCCGCGCGCCTTGAGCCCGGCCACGACGCCGAGCCCGATCGGGCCGAGGCCGAGCACGAGCGCCACATCCCCCGACCCGACACCGGCCCGCGCGATGGCCCGGGTGCCGACGGCGAACGGCTCGGTCACCGCGGCCACCTTCGGGTCGAGCCCGTTGGGGACGGCCATCGTGAACGCCTCGGTGAGGATCATGAGCTCGCCGTAGCCGCCCGGGAAGAACGGCGCGTACCCGATGATCGCCCCGCCCTGCGGGCCCAGCCCGAGCGGCGGCCCGCACACGATCGTCCCGACGGGGAGCGCGCGCTGAGTGCCGGAGCCGTAGGCGACGATCTCCGCGGCGTACTCGTGCCCGAACACCAAACCGTCTCGCGGGTCGTACGGCGTGCCGCCCGACCGCCGCGTCATCTCGATGAAGGCGTCGGGGTCGGCCAGCGCGTGCAGGTCGGAGCCGCAGATGCCGCACGCGACGGTACGAACGAGCAGCTGGCCGTCGAGCGGCTCCGGGTCGGGGACCTCTTCGACGACGAGCGTCTTGTCACGGGTCACGGCGGCGCGCATGACGAATCCTCTCGTCGGCTCCTGGCCATCAGACACCGAATTACGTTCTGCTGTCGATCGGACGAGCGGCGCACCTTGGCAAATGTTGCCATTGGTGGGGATTGTCGCAGGTGTCAGCTTTATGGGGCATGAGAGGCCGATTGCCCATACTGGCCGCAGCGGCGGTGCTTTCCCTGGCCACCGCCCTCCCCGCCGCCGCTCAGCCGGGCGCGCCACCCGCGCCGCCCACCACATGCGACCCGACACAGACCGCGCCCGAGTACCGGGGGAAGGTCCCGACTCCCACCCAGATCCTCGGTTTCGACCTCGGCACCCGCCCGGTGACCGCGGCCGAGTCCGACCGGTACCTCGACGCCGTGGCCGCGGCGAGCGACCGGGTGATCTCCGGAACGCTCGCCACCACCGCCCAGGGCCGGCCGCTGAAGTTCGCCATCGTGGCGCCACCGAAGGCCCTGCACGACCTGCGGAAGATCCAGCGGGACATCGCCGCGCTGCGCGACCCGCGCACGCCGCCGTCCCAGGTGGCGAAGATCACCAAATCCGGCCGGCCGATCCTCTGGGTGAGCGCCAACGTGCACGGCAACGAGCCGAGCGGCACCGACGCCGCGCTGCGCACGCTGCGCGACCTCGGCGACCGTACGGACTGCGCCGCCACCCGCATCCTCGACAACGCGGTCGTGGTGATCCTGCCCATCCAGAACCCCGATGGGCGCGAGGCCGACACGCGGCAGAACTCCTACGGCTTCGACATGAACCGCGACTGGTTCGCCCGCACCCAGCCGGAGACCGACGGCAAGTTGGCAATGCTCAACAAATATCCGCCGGTGCTCTACATCGACGCACACGAGATGGGCGGCACGTCGTTCTTCTTCCCGCCCAACGCCGATCCGATCTACCACGAGATCAGCGAGCAGAGCGTCGACTGGATCAACAACCTGTACGGCGCGCCGATGGCCGCGGAGTTCAACCGGCGCGGCATCGACTTCTTCAACCGCGACGTCTACGACCTGTTCTACATGGGATACGGCGACACGGTCCCGACCACGGGGTTCACGGCCGCCGGTATGACGTACGAGAAGGGCGACGGCAGCCCGTACAACGAGCGGACCGACGAGCAGTACCTCACCCAGTGGGTCTCGCTGTCGTCCGCGGCCGACCACCGCGCCCAGGTGCTGTCGCAGTGGCACGCCGCCATTGTGCAGGCCTACCAGCAGGGCGTGGCCGGCGAGCTCGAGCCCAACCAGATCTACAACCCGCCGAACGAGGTCGTCACCCAGGTCCCCGACCGCAAGGTGCGGCACTACTTCCTGCGCGCCGACGACCCGGCCAAGACCACCGAGGTGCAGACGATCGTCCGGCGGCTGCAGCGCATGGGCGTCTCGGTCGAGCGGCTCAAGCGGTCGCTGAAGGTCCCGGACTACAAGCCGTACGGCCGCCCGCAGACAGCCGCGACGCTGCCGGCCGGTACGTACTGGATCTCCATGGCCCAAGGTCAGAAGCACTGGATCCAGGCCATGCTGAACGAGGACAGCTACACGCCGTTCGCGTACTTCTACGACGTGACGGCCTGGAGCCAGCCGCTGCTGGAGAACGTCTCGGGCGGCTCGTCGGGTGCCGTACTGCACCCGAAGGCGAGCCACCTGAACATGCTGCCCGCGCCGACCGGGCCTAGGCCGCCGGGCGCGCCGCCGAAGATCGCCATGTTGCAGCTGTCGAACTCCTCCTCCGCCGTGCAGTCGACCGGCTGGCTGCGCTACAAGCTGGACCGCGTGTGGCACCTGCCGTACACGCTGCTCACCCCGGCCGACGTGGCCGCCGGCAAGCTCGGCGGAACCGACGTGCTGCTGGTCCCGGACGGCTCCGCGGCCGGCGCGTACACGGCGCTCGGAGATGGCGGGCGGACGGCCCTGCAGCAGTGGGTGCACAACGGCGGCCGGTACGTCGGCTGGCAGGGCGGCACGGACCTGGCGGCCCGGCTCGGCCTCACCACCGCGGTGCTGACCGAGCCGACGTCTGACGTGCCCGGTTCGCTGTTCCGCGTCAAGGTCTCTGGATCGAGCCCGCTCGCGAAGGGCGTCGGCGATACGGCGTGGCAGTTCTACACCTACGACCTGGTCATGAAGGAGGCCGACCCGGCGCGGGTCGCGGTGTCGTACCCGGCGGCCGACTCGCCCGACTGGTTCGTGTCGGGCTACCAGCAGAACGCCGAGGAGCTGGGCGGTACGGCCGCCGTCGTCGACGAGCCCATGGGCGACGGCCGTACGGTCGCGTTCGCCGGTGAGCCGAACTTCCGGGCGTTCACCGACGGCACGGCGAAGCTGCTCTACAACGCCATCGTCGGGGCCGATCCCAAGGCCTCGGTGACGGCGCTGTCGGCGCCGCAGCGGGCGCAGGCCGCACAGACGGCCGCGGCGCTGCCGTCGTACGAGTCGCCGATCCGGGTCAGCGTGCGGGCGGCCGACGCGGCGAAGGCGGCGGACGTGCTGCGCTCGGTCGGCGCGACGTGGACCGAGCAACGAGCCGGCGACGTCGTGCACTACGTCGTCGACAACCCGCGGGGCCTGCCGACCGACCACCACCCGTGGGCCGGACGGCTGCCGACCCTGATCGACCAGGCGGGGATCGCCCCCATCGCGGTGGTCCTGCCCTGACACAAGTCGCATGATCGCGGCGGGCGCAAGTCGCCCGCCGCGATCCTTTAGCGCGTCATCCTGAGCTATTGGGGCACCTCGGCTATTGGGGCACCTCGGCCGCGAACTCGTAGCAGAGCTCATAGCGGCCGGCCGCGACGACCACGTCCGCCGTCTCGACGGGGCGCTCTGCGGCCACGTGCGTGCGCTGGACGACGATGACGATGGCGCCCCTCGGCACTTCGAGCAGCTGCGCCTCGTCGTCGAGCACGGGGCGGGCGGTGACGTGCTCGGTGATGGTCGTGACCGTGATGCCGATCGCGGCCATCCGCTCCACGACGCCGCAGCCGCCGAACGGGCCCTCCTCCGGATACGCGACGTCCGTACCGCCGATGATCTCGACCGGTTCCCACGAGGCCGTCAGCATCGCGGGCTCGCCGTCGTCGAGGTGCACGTAGTCGGTGCGGACGACCTCGACGCCGGGCTCGATCGCCAGCCGGCCCGCCAGCGACAGCGACGCGACCGTGGTCGTGGAGCTCGCCCGCCAAGTGCCGGTACGGCCGGCGGCGGCCAGGTCGGGGCCGAACGGCGACCGCCCGACGAGGTCCAGCTTGGTGCCGCGGCGCAGCCTCCGTACGAGGGGACGCTCCCGGACGTACGTCCCTGAGCCCGGACGGCCTTCGACGAACCCCTCGGCGGTCAACACCCGCACGGCCTCCACGGCGACCCGGTCGGACACCGCGTACTGCCTGGCCAGCTGGGCGCGCGAGGGCACGCGCGCGTGCGGCGGGAGGTTGCCGTCGATGATCTGCCGGCGGAGGTCGTCGGCCATGCGCTGGTACGTAGGTCGGTTCACGACGGGGCCCTTACGTCTTGCGACCGCTAACTGGGTAGGCGACGGTCTACTCGGCGAGTGGCGTGGACTCAACGCGACATAAGAATTACAGCATGAAAAGCTGCGCACACCGCTTCAGCGATTCGTCATCGTGATCATGCGATGTTCGCGGTTCCGCGGCGGGCGCGATCACGCCCGGCGATCAGCCTCGGAATTGTGACCGCACGACGTCGGACCAAGCGGGTCGCTCGCCGCCACCGTCGACCCGGATCGACGCGCCCGTGACGTACGCGGCCTCGGGCGCGGCCAGGAAGAGGCAGGCCGCGGCCACGTCGGCGGGCACCGCCAGCCGGCCCACCGGTACCGTCGCGGCCACCTCGGCCAGCGTGTCGGGCCCCCCGTAGTGCTCGCTCGCCTCGCCCGTGTCGGCGAGGCCGACGACCACGGTGTTGACCCGTACCTTCGGGGCCCACTCGGCGGCGAGGCAGGCCGCCAGGTGGTGCAGGCCCGCCTTGGCCGCGCCGTACGCCGCCGTGCCCGGTGATGGCCGTACGCCGCTCACGCTGCCGATCATCACGATGCTGCCGCCGGTCTCGCGCATCACGCCGTACGCGCGTTGCGCCACATGCAGCGGCGCGGTCAAGTTCAGCTCGATGACCTTGGCGTGCAGGCGCGGTGAGGCGTCGGCGGCCAGGGCGTACGGCGACCCGCCCGCGTTGTTGATCACCACGTCGAGCCGCCCGTGCCGCTCGCCCACCGTCTCGATCAGGGCGCCGACCCGCTCCGGGTCCCGTACGTCCGCCGCGACGAACGAGGCCGTACGACCGCCTGCAGCCGGCAGCCCATCGGGGTCCTTGCGGCCGCACACGACCACGTCGGCGCCGGCGGCGAGGAACGCCTCGGCGATGCCCGCACCGATGCCTCTCGTCCCACCGGTGACGAGCACGCACCGGCCCGTGTAGTCGTACGTGACCGTCATGGGGCCCCGCCTAGCTGCCTCGCTCCGCTCGGCGGCTCGGGCGCGCCTTGAGACGCCGGCTTCCCTCGTCACGCGCTCGTTCGCTTTCGCTCGCTTCGCTCACCTGTTCGCCCTGTTTATATGCTCGCTCCGCTCGCGGTCACTCCCGCGCTCCGCAGTCCAGCCACCGCCGCGCCCCCGCATGCTAACTTACCAAGCAAGCGTTAGGTAACAGGTGAGGGTGGGATGGGCATCACTCACGACGTCGCCGCTCCCGGGATCGCCGAGGTCGTCGTCGACGTGCCGCCGGTGAACGCGCTACCGGTCAGCGGCTGGTTCGAGCTCGCCGACGCGGTCACCGCGGCCGCCGCCGACCCGCTGATCCGGGTCGTCGTGCTGCGCGCCGAAGGTCGCGGCTTCAACGCGGGCGTGGACATCAAGGAGATGCAGCAGGATAAGGGCCACGAGGCGCTCATCGGGGCGAACCGGGGCTGCTACGCCGCGTTCGCGGCCGTCTACGACTGCCCGGTCCCGGTGATCACGGCGGTGCACGGGTACTGCCTGGGCGGCGGGATCGGCCTGGTCGGCTCCGCCGACATCATCGTGGCCAGCGACGACGCGACCTTCGCCCTGCCGGAGGTGGACCGCGGCGCGCTGGGCGCCGCGACGCACCTGGCCCGGCTGGTGCCGCAGCACCTCATGCGGGCGATGGTCTACACGTGCCGGCTGGCCACCGCCCAGCAGTTGCACGAGTACGGCTCGGTGCTGTCCGTCGTGCCCCGTGCCAGGCTCCGCGACACGGCGCTCGATGTGGCCGGCCAGATCGCGGAGAAGGATCCGTACGTCATCCGGCGGGCCAAGGAGTCGCTCAACGGCATCGACCCGGTCGACATCAAGCGCAGCTACCGGTTCGAGCAGGGCTTCACGTTCGAGCTCAACCTCTCCGGCGCCGGCGACGAACACCGTGACGCCTTCCTCCGGGACCGGGGTAAGGAGGAGGACGGCTGATGGCCGGCAAGGTCATGTCGATCAACGAGGTCGCCGGCTCGCTGGAGAGCGGGATGACGATCGGAATCGGCGGCTGGGGCTCGCGGCGCAAGCCCATGGCCCTGGTCCGCGCCATCTGCCGGTCGCCGGTCACCGACCTGACCGTCGTCTCGTACGGTGGCCCGGATGTCGGTCTGCTGTGCGCGTACGGCAAGGTGCGCAGGCTGATCGCGCCGTTCGTGACACTCGACTCGATTCCGCTGGAGCCGCACTTCCGGCAGGCCCGGCAGCGGGCGTCGATCCAGTTCACCGAGTACGACGAGGGCATGTTCATGTTCGGGCTGTACGCGGCGGCGCACCGGCTGCCCTTCCTGCCCACCCGGGCCGGGCTCGGCTCCGACGTCCTGCGGGTGAACCCGGAGCTGCGGACCGTACGGTCGCCGTACGAGGACGGGGAGGAGCTGGTCGCGGTGCCCGCGCTGACGATGGACGTGGCGCTCGTCCACATGAACCGGGCCGACCCGCGCGGCAACGCCCAGTACCTCGGCCCCGACCCGTACCTCGACGACCTTTATGCAAAGGCGGCGGGCCGTACGTACGTCTCCTGCGAGCGGTTGGTCGACGGCACCGGCTTCCTCAAGGAGGGCCCGGTGCAGAGCCTGCTGATCAGCCGCGCCCACGTGTCGGGGGTCGTCGAGACGCCGAACGGCGCGCACTTCACGACGAGTGAGCCCGATGACGACCGGGACGAGGCCTTCCAGAAGATGTACGCCAAGGCCGCGGCCGACCCCGATGCCTGGACGGAGTTCCGCGGCCGGTTCCTGGATGGCGACGAGGCCGCGTATCAGGAAGCCGTACGAGCGTGGCACGAGGAGGCCGCGCGATGAGCGACGCCACACGGGCGGGAGACGCGGCGGGCGCTTCGCGAGTGGGTCGCCCGGTGGACGCTTTGCGAGCGGGCGGTGCGACGCGGGCGGAGGTGTGCGCCGTGGCGTGCGCGGAGGCGTTTCGCGGCGACGGCGAGATGCTGGCGGCCGCCATCGGCGGCGCGATCACCGTGCTGGGCGCGCGGCTGGCCCGGCTGACCTTCGAGCCGGACCTCCTCACGCACGACGGCACCTGCCTGCTGACCGGTGACGTACCGGCGCTCGGCGCGGCGCCCGAGCAGATCGACGGCTGGCTGCCGTTCCGCGACCATCTGTGGCTCGTGCTCAACGGGCGGCGGCACGTCATGCTGGGCGCCAGCCAGATCGACCGGTACGGGAACTCGAACATCTCTGCCATCGGCGACCCGGCGCGGCCCAAGGCGCAGCTGCTCGGCGTGCGCGGCGCGCCCGGCAACACCCGCTGCAACGCCACGAGCTACTGGATCCCCAAGCATTCGCCGCGCATCTTCGTCGAGAAGGTCGACATGGTCAGCGGCATCGGCTGGGACCGGGGCGCACATGAGATCCGCGTCGTGATCACCAACCTCGCGGTCCTCGACTTCGCCACCCCGGACCACCGGATGCGGCTGCGGTCCGTACACCCCGGCGTGACCGTGCCCGAGGTCGTCTCGGCCACCGGCTTCGAGCTGGTCGTTCCGCCTGACGTCCCGACGACACGGCTGCCGACCGCGGACGAACTGCGCGTCATCCGCGAGGTGCTCGACCCCGGCGGGCTGCGCGAGCGCGAGGTCCCGTCGTGATCGAGCAGCGGCTCGACACGCCGCTGACCCGGCTGGCGGGGATCCGGCATCCGGTCGTGCAGACCGGCATGGGCTGGGTGGCCGGGCCGCGGCTGGTCTCGGCCGTGGCGAACGCGGGCGGCCTCGGCATCCTCGCCTCGGCCACGATGCCGCTCGACGGGCTCGCCGCCGCGATCCGTGAAGTACGCGACCGTACCGACGCCCCGTTCGGGGTCAACCTGCGCGCCGACGCGTCCGACGCCGGCGACCGCATCGACCTGCTCATCAAAGAGCACGTCAAGGTCGCCTCGTTCGCCCTGGCCCCGACGCGTGACCTCATCGCACGGCTGATGGACGCGGGCGTCGTGGTGATCCCGTCGGTCGGCGCCCGCCGGCACGCCGAGAAGGTCGCCGCCTGGGGGGCCGACGCCGTACTCGTGCAGGGCGGCGAGGGCGGCGGGCACACCGGACCGGTGGCCACCACGCTGCTGCTCCCCCAGGTGGTGGACGCGGTGGACATTCCGGTGATCGCCGCCGGGGGCTTCTTCGACGGGCGCGGGCTGGCCGCGGCGCTGGCGTACGGGGCGTCCGGCGTGGCCATGGGAACCCGTTTTCTCCTCACCGCCGACAGCTCGGTCCCGGACGCCGTCAAGCAGGTCTACCTCGGTACCTCCGAGACCGTCGTCACCCGGCAGGTCGACGGACTCCCCCACCGGGTGCTGCGCAGCGACCTCATCGACTCGCTGGAACACTCGGGCCGCGTCGGTGCCCTCATCAGGGCCGTCCGCAACGCCGCCCGCTTCCGACGGCTCTCCGGCCTCACCTGGCGCGCCATGATCGCCGACGGTCGCGCCATGCGGCACGGCAAGGACCTGTCCTGGTCTCAGGTACTGATGGCCGCCAACACCCCGATGCTGCTCAAGGCCGCCATGGTCGACGGCCGCCCCGACCTCGGCGTGATGGCGTCCGGCCAGGTCGTCGCCGTTCTCGACGACCTTCCGACCTGCGAGGACCTCATCGACACCATCGTCCGCTCCGCCGCCGACACCATCGCCACCCAGCAGTCCTATTTGGTCTAGGACTCAGCTTTGGTCTTGGGCCTCAGCGGGAGGGGCCTTCATCGAGGATGGGCGGGAGGCCGAAGGCCGGGAAGAGGACGGTGCCGAACGTGGTGATCTCGGCGATGGCGCCGCGCGAGATGCGCAGGACGTCGAGCTTGAAGGCGCGGAACTCCGTGTCGCCCGGGCGGCGCAGGTAGCTGGCGGCGGCCGGGAGCCGGTTGGCCTGGGTCGGCAGGAGGCGCCAGTCGCCGTCCCGGTTCTCGCCGAACGCGCGCTCGAGGAGCGGCGCGATCTCGTCGAGGCCCTCGTAGAGGTACTGGTAGGGCGGCATGGTGATGCGGATGTCCTGGGCGGCGATCGCGGCGGCGGCCTTGGCGTCGCAGCGTTCGTGCGCATCGATGAAGCGGTCGAGCAGGGCCCGCTCCTCGGCGGTCGGCTCCCGAGTGGACCAGTCCGTACGCCGCGCGGACAGGTGCTCCCGCATGGTGGCACGAGCGCGTTGCAGCGCGCTGTTGGCCGCGGCGACGCTCGTATCCAGGAGAGAAGCCGTCTCGTCCGCCGACCAGCCGAGCACGTCGCGGACGATCAGCGCGGCGCGCTGGCGCGGCGGCAGCAGCTGGAGGGCGGCGAGGAAGGTGAGCTCGATCGTCTCCCGGTCGATGGCGACCGTGTCGGGCTGCTCGGCCTCGTCGAGCAGCCGGTCCGGGTACGGCTGCAGCCACGGGATCTCGGCGAACGACCGCAGCTCCGGCAGCCGGCGCGAGCCGCGGCGGAGCATGTCGAGGCAGACGTTCGTGGCGATGCGGTAGAGCCAGGCGCGGAACAGCGGACCGCCCTCGAAGGTCGCGCGGCCGCGCCACGCGCGCAGGAACGTCTCCTGGACGGCGTCCTCGGCCTCCTCGAAGGAGGCGAGCATGCGGTAGCAGTGGACGTGCAGCTCGCGCCGGTGCCGTTCGGTGAGGGTCGCGAACGCCGGCTCGGCACCGGCGGTCGCGACCTCCTCAGCCGACGAGGGGCCGCTGGTCATGCCCCGGCCTTGTGGTTGACCTCCTGCAGCATCCAGACGTTGCCGTCCGGGTCGCGGAAGTCGGCGAACGAGTTGAAGTCGCTGCGATCGGGATCTGGGCCCGGCGCCTGCCGGCCCGACTCGAAGTGAAAGACCTCGGCGATCTCCACCCCGCGCCCGGCGAGCTCCGCGCGCGCCGCGACGATGTCGGTCACGACCAGGTGCAGGCCCTCGACGGAGCCCGGTGTCGCCTTCGTGACGCCCTTCCCGATGGTGATCGAGCATGCCGAGCCCGGCGGGGTCATCTGCACGATGCGAAACTGCTCGGTCGGGCTGGTGTCCACATCGAGGTTGAAGCCGCATTTGTCGACGTAGAAGGCCTTCGCGCGGTCGACGTCCGTGACCGGGATGAGCACGAGCTCCAGCTTGTAGTCCATGGCGTTCTCCTCCGTAGGTTCAGCTTGCCGTCTTGGCTACGAGAGGTGAAACGACGGCACGCGCGAAAACTCATCGCTGCTGCGATGACCAACCGCGAAGAACAGACCGCGATGAGCAAATCCCAGACAGAGGTCAGGAGGATTCGCGGATGACCAGGTGGGTCTCGAGGATGACCGTCGGCCGCTCCGGCGCCTCGCCCTTGATGCGCGCGAACAGCAGCCGCGCCATCTCCCGGCCCATGGCCTCGAGCGGCTGGTGTACGGAGGTGAGCGGCGGTTCGGTGTGCCGGGCACTCGCGGAATCGTCGAAGCCGACGATGGCGACGTCGTCGGGGATGCGGCGGCCGTGTTGGCGGAGTACCCGCATGGCGCCGATGGCCATCGGGTCCGAGGCGGTGAACACCGCGTCGAGGTCGGGGTGCAGGGCCAGCAGTTCGCGCATGCTCTCGGCGCCGGACTCCTCGCTGAAGTCGCCGCCCGCGATCAGGCTGTCGTCCATGCCGGCGTCGGTGAGCGCGTCACAGTAGCCGGCGAGCCGGTCGACGCCCACGCGCATGTCCTGGGCACCGGTGATCGTGGCGATCCGCCGCCGCCCGCGTTCGATCAGGTGGTTCACGGCCTCCCGGGCGCCGCCCCGGTTGTCCGCGTCGACGCAGTTGACCGGCTCGAGCCCGACCGGCGAGCCGACGAGCACCGTGGGCACGCCGTTGTCTTCGAGGTGGCGGGGCAGCGGGTCGTCGCCGTGCAGCGAGCCCAATAGCACGCCGTCGACGTGCTGTGGGGTCAGGTAGTGCTCCAGGCGCTTGCGCTCCGCCTCGGACTGGGCGAGCGCCAGCAGCAGCTGCAATCCGGTGTCGGCCAGACCGCGGCTGATGCCGCGGATGATCCCGGCGAAGAACGGCTCGTCCCAGACGCGCTGCTCCGACTCCGACACGACGAGGGCCACAGTGTCCGTGCGCCGGGTGACGAGTGTCCGAGCGGCCCGGTTGGGCACGTACCCCAGCTCGTCGATGGCGTTCAGCACCGCTTCGCGAGCCTGCGGGCTCACCTTCGGCGAGCCGTTGACGACTCGCGAAACGGTGCCGCGTCCAACACCGGCCAAAGCCGCCACGGCCTCGAGGGTGGGTCGCTGCTGGCTCGTCATTGTTCTATTGTGCCGGGACCTGGCAAGGCGCCCCGTCTGGCGGCGTTCCCGTACCAACGCGCACTGGTCTTGGGAATCCGGCGCTGGGTGAGAAAGTCGACGTAAACCAGGCCGAAACGCTTGGCGTAGCCCCATCCCCACTCGAAATTGTCCATGAAAGACCACGCGAAATAACCCTTGAGCGGTACGCCGGCGGTGATGGCCGCGTGGCAGGCCCGCAGGTGCTTGTCGAGATAGGCGACGCGGTCCGGGTCGTCCACGGCGTCGTTCACGACCTCGTCGTCGAAGGCCGCGCCGTTCTCCGTCACGTACAGCGAGACGCCGGGGTACTCGTTGGCGACGCGCGTCACGACCTCCTGCAGGCCGACCTCGTCGATCTCCCAGCCCATGCCGGTGACCGGACGGCCGCCGGTGACGAACGACACGTGCTCGCTGCCCGGCCAAGGGGACGCCTCGGCGAAGGGGGACGTGACGACGTGCCCGGCCGCGTCCGGCTTACCGGTGACGGTGTGCCGGCTGTAGTAATTGATGCCGAGGATGTCGATCGGCGTGCCGATGACGGCCATGTCGCCGTCTCGAATGGCGTCCTCCAAGCCGTACGACGCCAGGTCGGCGAGCACGTCCTCCGGGTAGCTGCCGCGCAGTGCCGCATCGAGGAAGAGGCGGTTCTGCATCCCGTCGATCCGGCGGGCCGCGTCGACGTCCTCCTCGGCGTCGCTGGCCGGCGACACCGCGTACAGGTTGAAGGCCGGCCCGATGGAGATGCCGGGCCCGCGCAGCGCTTCGACCGCCCGGCCGTGCGCGAGAAGTAGGTGGTGCGCGGCCCGCACGGAGGCCGCCGGATCCCGGCGCCCCGGAGCGTGGTCGCCCGAGGCATAGCCGAGAAAGGCCGCGCACCACGGCTCGTTGATCGTGATCCAGCGCCGTACGTTGTCGCCGAGCCCCTCCTGGACCACCGTCGCGTAGTCGGCGAAGCGGGCCACTGTGTCGCGCTCCGGCCAGCCGCCGGCGTCTTCGAGCGGCTGCGGCAGATCCCAGTGATACAGCGTGGGCCACGGCTCGATGCCCGCTTCGAGCAGGGTGTCCACCAGGCGCCGGTAGAAGTCGAGGCCGCGCTGGTTGACCGGGCCCGACCCGGTCGGCTGGATGCGCGGCCAGGCGATCGAGAATCGGTACGCGGTGATGCCGATCTCCGCCATCAGCGCGACGTCCTCACGGAACCGGTGGTAATGGTCGACCGCCACATCGCCGGTGTCGCCGCCGAGCACGGCCCCAGGCGTACGGCTGAACGTGTCCCAGATGGAGATGCCGCGGCCGTCCTCGGCAACGGCGCCCTCGACCTGGTAAGACGCGGTCGCCACGCCCCAGACGAAGCCGGTCGGGAACCGCTGCTCGATTTCCGCCTGCGATCTCTGAGTAGTCACGCCTTCAACGCACCTTCCATGATTCCGCCGATGATCTGGCGACCGAATATGACGAAGACGATGAACAGGGGGACGATCGCTACGACAGTCCCGGCGAACATGAGGGTGTAGTCGTTGGAGTAGGCGTTGTTGAGCAGCGCGAGGGAGTACTGCACCGTCGGGTTGTTGGGGTTGAGCACCGCCCGCGGCCAGATGAACTCGTTCCACGTCTGCATGAAGGTGAACAACGCGAGCACGGCGGCGGCGGGCCGCAGCGCCGGTGCCACAACGTTCCAGAAGATCCGGAAGGTGGACGCTCCGTCCACGCGGGCGGCCTCGATCAGCTCGTCGGGGATGGCCTGGGCCGCGTACTGGCGCATCATGAAGACGCCGAAGCCGGTGACCAGGAACGGCACGATGACCGCCTGCAGCGTTCCGGTCCAGTGCAGCTTCACCATGACCATGTAGAGCGGGATGATCCCCATCTGGACCGGGACCATCATGGTCGCGATGACGAACAACAGCAGCGCGTTGCGGCCGCTGAAGCGCAGCTTGGCGAAGGCAAAGCCGGCCAGCGAGCAGAAGAACACCGTCGACAGCGCGACCACGGCTGAGGCGACCGCCGAGTTGACCAGCGCTCTGGCGAAGTGGGCCTGCTCGGTCTCGAACACACGCGTCACGTTCTCGCCCAGGTGCTGACCGGCGATGAACGGCGGCGGCACCGCCCCGACCACGTCGTTGGTCCGGGTGGCGACGACGAACATCCAGTACAGCGGGAAGATCGACAACGCGATTGTGAAGATCAGCATGATGTACGTCAGCGGGCTGGCCTCCCACAGCCGCGCCGAGCCCGCGGCGGCGCGCTTGGCCCGGCGGACCACGACGTTGCTCATTTGATGCCTCCCGCCAGGCGCCTGATGATCAGGAAGTTGATGATCGAGAAGACGAAGATGATCAGGAAGAGCATCCAGGCCACGGCCGAGCCGTAGCCGTACTGGAAGCGGTTGAAGGCGTTCTCGAACATGTACATGGCCACCGTCTGCGACTGGCGGAGCGTGCCGCCTTCCATATGGCCGCTGTTGAACAGCAAGGGCTCGGTGAACAGTTGCAGGCCCCCGATGGTGGAGATGATGCTGACGAAGATGATCGTGGGCCGCAGCATCGGCACCGTGATCCGCCAGAACTGCTGTGTCCTCGATGCCCCGTCGATGGCCGCCGCCTCGTACAGGTCGCGCGGGATCGCCTGCATCCCGGCGAGGAAGATCAGCGCGTTGTAGCCGGTCCACCGCCAGTCGACCATGGTGGAGATGGCCAGCCACGACGACCACTTGTTCGCCTGCCATTCGATGTTGTTCACGCCGAAGAAGTGCAGGAACCAGTTGGCCATGCCGTAGTCGCGGCCGAAGATCTGGGTGAACACGATCGCGACGGCGGCCACGGACGTCACCAGCGGCAGCAGCACCCCCATCCGGAAGACGGTCGGAAACCGCAGTTTCCGGTTGAGCGCGTTCGCCAGCCAGAGCGCGAGGAGCAGCTGCGGCACCGTGGCGATGATGAACATCGCGAAGGTGTTTTCGACCGAGTTCCAGAACTGGTCGTCGGTGAGCAGCCGCGTGTAGTTGGTGAACCCGATGAACTCGTGGTCACCGATGATCTCCCAGTGATGCAGCGAGATCCAGAACGTGTAGCCGAGCGGGAACAGCCCGAACAGCAGGAACAGCACGTAGAACGGGGAGATGTACAGGTAGGGCGAAAACTTGATGTCCAGCCGCGCAAGCCTGGCCCGACCCCGCGCCGGCGACGCGTGCCTGGCTCCGGTGCCACCGGCCCGAGTCGGGGCCGAACGCAGATCAAGACCCATCGGATCGTCCTTTCGGGAGACGCGCCGTCGCCTGGGAGACGCGCGGGGACATGCGAGCGGCGGGATAGGTGGCGGCGGATGCCCCGGCAACCTGCCCTGGACCCCAGGGCGCCGCCGCCACCCGGCGGTCGTGGTCCCGCCCGCCCGAGCGAGACCACGACGGCCCCCAGGAGACCGCTGAACCAGGTTCAGCGATCACCTAGGCCACTCTCAGCCGGATCCCGAGGCCTTCTTGGCGTCCGATACCGCCTTGTTCCAGGCCTTGTCGGCGGCCAGCTTGCCCTGACCGACCGCGCGGAGGTCGCCCTCTACCGCGGTACGGACTTCCTGGTTGTCGGCGCCGAGGTAGACCGGCTTCAACCCGTTGGCGACCGTGGTGAAGATCTGGCCGACGGGGGCGTTACTGAAGTAGTCGTTCTTGAAGTCCTTCACCGCCGGGTCGGCCTGCGCCTGCGGCGAGGACGGCAGGTTGTTCTTCGACTTGAAGGCGGCGATCTGTCCCTGCGGGCTGGTCAGGAACTTGGCCAGGTCAGCGGCCTCCTTGGGGTGCTTGCTCTGCGTCGGGACCGCCAGGAAGGAGCCGCCCCAGTTGGCGCCCTGACCCGGCACCGTAGCGATGTCCCACTTACCGGCCTGCTTGTCGCCCGCGTTGTCCTTCACCAGGCCGAGCATCCACGCCGGGCACGGGACCGCGGCGAACGCGTCCTTCTTGATGCCCTGCGTCCACTCGGGGGACAGCAACTGCAGGTTCGCCGAGATCTTCGCGTCCGCCATCTTCAGCGTCTCGTCGAACGCCGACTTCACCGCCGGGTTGCTGTCCATGACGAATTTGTTGCTCTGGTCGAAGTACGTGTAGTTGGTCGATGCGCCCGCGTTCTGCATCAGGATCGTGTTGTAGAGCACGTCCGGGCTGTCGATGAACTTCTTGCCGGTCTTGGCGGTGTACTTCTTGCCGACGTCGATGAAGGCGTCCCAGGTGGGCCAGAGCTTGGCGACCTCGGCCCGGTCCGTGGGCAGCCCCGCCTTCTTGAACAGGTCCGTCCGGTAGCAGGTGGACATGCTGCCCATGTCGGTGCCGAGCCCGAGGACCTTGCCGTCAGGGGTGACAGCCTGCTGCCACTTCCAGGGCAGGAAGTTGTTCTGCAGCGAGGAGGCACCGTACTGCTTGAGGTCGACGAACTTGTCCGGCTGCGCCATGAACTTGACGAGGATGCCTTCCTCGATCGCCATCACATCGGCCGCGCCGGCGCCGGCGGCGATGTACTGCGTCACCTTCGGCGTGTAGTCCTCGAGCTTCGGTGTGTTCCGCTCTTCGATGTGGATGTTCGGGTGGGCGGCCTCGTACTGCTTGTACAGGTCTTCGTAACCAAACGTGCCGAAGTCGTCAACGGTAAGCGTGATCTTGGCCGCGCCACTGCTGGCGCTGCCGGTGCTCTTTTTTCCGCTGTCCCCCGCGCATGCGGTTGCGAACGCCAGCAGGCCTGCCAGCGTTGCTGCGACCGCGGTCATCGACCCGCGGCGCCTCGTTACCTCCATGACGGACCCCTCTCAGGTCGTCTCCGGTTGACGGGGTGGGTGTTGGGCTCGACACTGAGTCCAACGTTTGTTGTGGGAGCGCTCCCACGCAGAGAACCCAGGGGTGCTATCGGCTGTCAAGTCCTTGCAACACAACCGTTACCGGGACGACGCAAACGGTCGCTCGGCAGGAGGACCGCGCCCGCCGATCGAAGAGCGAGGAGCTAACGTAGCCCGCGACGGACGTGAGTGTTCGAACCGGGCCGGGCATAACTTCAGACAATTTCAGCAAGCGCTTGTTTCCGCAGGTAAGCTGGACGTTGGCGCGCCCAGTTAAACACACGGTTCGAACAAGCGGTTGGGGCGTTGCCGCCAGACCGGGAAGGTGACGACCACGAGCGCAAACAACGGACAGTCGTCGTCCAAACAGCGCGCCAGCAGCCACAACGCGCCCGCCGAAGGCGGTGGCGGGCGGCGGCGCGCCAAGGGCTCGACCGCACTCGCGTCCGAACGCCGCGAGCACTTGGTCCGCTTGGCGGCCGAGCTGTTCGCGAAGAAAGGTTTTCAAGCGACCACGGTTCGCGAGATCGCCGACGAGGCCGGCATCCTGTCCGGCAGCCTGTACCACCACTTCGACTCCAAGGAGTCGATCGTCGACGAGGTGCTGTCCAATTTCTTCGACGAGCTGCTGGCCGCCAACCGCGCCGCCCTTGACTCGGGCGGCGACCCCCGGGAGGTCATCTCCGAGCTCGTCCGCATCGCGTTCGGCACCCTCGAGCCGCACCGCGCGGCCATCACCGTGATGCAGAACGACTGGAACTACCTGTCGTCCCTCCCGCGGTTCGGCTACCTGACCAAGGCCGAGGACGAGACCGAGGCGATCTGGGTGAGCCAGCTCAAGCGGGGCCAGGAGACCGGTCTGTTCCGCGACGACATCGACCCCAAGCTGACCTACCGGATGATCCGCGACACCATCTGGGTGGCGATCCGCTGGTTCCGGCCGGGCGGGCGGCTCAACGCCAAGGGCCTGTCCGAGCACTACCTCAAGGTCATGTTCGACGGCATCTGCACGCACTGAGCCTTAGGCCGCGGTGAGGACGGCGGCACTGCCATAGCTGCCGCCGAACCCCGTGCACAGCGCCACGCCGTGCGTTCCGCCGCGCAGCCGCCGTACGGCCTCCGCGACGTTGTTGAGGCCGTGCACGTACCCCTCGGAGAGCAGCCCGCCGTGCGGATTGACCATGCCGAGGGCTTCGATCAGCCCGTCGGCCAGCTCCGCGCGCGGCACCAGGCCGAAGTCCTCGAGCTGCCGCGGCACCAGCCAGCTGTACGCGTCGTACAGCAGCGCCACGTCGACATCGCCCGGCTTCATGCCGGCCGCCTCGTACAGCGGCGCCGCCACGTACGAGGAGAAGATCCGGGTGAGGTCGGCGGCCTTGTCCATCGTGGACGCGCCCGGGCCGCCGCCGCGGACGACCGCGTGGATCCGTGGCGCCGCCGGCGCCCGCCGTACGGACGTGACGACGAGCGCGCAGGCGCCGTCGGTCTCCTGGCAGCAGTCGGCCCGGCGCAGCGGCGCCGCGACGACCGGGCTGGCCAGGTAGTCGGCACGCGACAGCGGCTCGCGGCGCAACGCCCGCGGATTGCCGGCCGCGTTGCGGCGCGACCGGGCGACCACCGCGTACAGTTGGTCCTCGGTGAGCCCGGTGTCGTAGAGGTACCGCTGGGCGGCGAGCGCGAACTGGTGCACCGGCCCGGCCAGGCCGTACGGATGGGTGAACTGCTCCTCCGTGCCCTCTCCCAGCTTCAGCCCGAGAGTGTTCAGGCGCCTGCCGGACCGGCCGTTCAGTGCCCGGTAGACGAGCACGGTCTCGGCCAGCCCCGCGTCGATGAGCATCGCGGCGTCGCCGAGGATCGAGGCGCTCTGGGTGCCGCCCCCGTAGATTTCGTTGTGCCAGCCGAGTTCGGGCAGGCGCAGCGCCCTGGCCACGTACAGCACCGGGGCCGAGTCGTTCAGGTGATAGCTGAGAATCGCGTCCGGGCGCGCCACGCCCGCGTCGGCGAGCGCCGCCCGGGACGCCTCGAGGGCGAGGTCGAGCTCCGTACGGCCGGACTCCCGGGACAGCTCGGTCATCCCGATTCCCGCGACGGCCGCCGTTCCGGAGAACCCCTGCCGTGCCACGGCGTACGGCTCAGAACTCGTACTGAGCGGCGGCGCGCGTGGCCCTGATCGGCGCGATGACCTCGGCGATGGCCGCCTGATGCGCCGGGTGGTCGCGGTAGGTGATGAACGTCTCGCGGTCCTCGAAATCGGCCACGACGACGAAGTCGAAGTTGTCCGCGCCGAGCCCGGCGTCGGCGCCGAAGTGGTACGCCTTGATCTCGGGGATCGCCGCCGGGAGCCCGGCCAGCCGCTCGGACACGGCCGCCTTCTGCTCCCCGGTCGCCTCCGCGGTCCACTTGAACATCGCCACGTGCCGGAACATG
This sequence comes from Streptosporangiaceae bacterium, assembly GCA_036555725.1. Classification (GTDB taxonomy): domain Bacteria; phylum Actinomycetota; class Actinomycetes; order Streptosporangiales; family Streptosporangiaceae; genus CALAED01. The sequence continues at coordinate 42,990 of DATBKU010000134.1, forward strand.
CGTTCCTCCACTCGATCGTCCTGCCGATCATCATGCCCGAAGTCGGGTGATGGACGCCCACCTGCGGCGGGGGGGGGGGGGGGGGGGGGGGGG
>DATBKU010000135.1:0-115746 GCA_036555725.1 Streptosporangiaceae bacterium
CGGCGGCTGGCGTCGAGGATGGCCATGGAGGCGGCCCAGATCAGGCCATCGACCGTAAATGGTACGAGGCGGGCCGTTGTGCCGGATTCGCCGTGGGCGCGGACCATCTCGTAGGCGTGTCGGTAGGAGATGACGGCTGCCACGGCGGCTACGACCACCACGGCGAGCGCGGTTGTGATCCGGATGAGTCGATCAGTCACAGCTGAACGCCTCCCGGATCTCGCCCCATTCGCCCGCGGGGACGGCACGGAGTTCGCTCGCATCGCGGTAGCAGGCGGGGTGTATCAGGTTCTCCGGCGCGTCGCCGTTTGGGGCGTCGGGGTTTGGCTCGGCGAGTTCGGGCGCCTCGATGGCGACGTACCATTCGTCCGGAGCGACCCGGCTGATGATCGTGCCGGGCAGCCATGCCCACGAGGTGCGGTCGGCGTCGTTGGCGTCGACGGGCGGGTACCAGACGAGGACGAGGCTGTCGTTGGGGAACGGGTTCGGGGCGTCGTTGTGCATGAGGGCTCCTCTCCCGTCCGGGGGAGTCGCGGGGGACAGTTTTGGGAGTTGACGCATTCGGACGTGCGTCGACTGCCTCGGACTCCGCGCGGCTCTCCCGGACGTTTTTCCTGGTGAGAGAGCGCCCCGTTTGGCTCCTTGCTGACCTCGACGTCTATCGACAGCCGGTGTTCTGCCTTCTGCAAACGCGACGAAGTCATCGACGACGCCGTCACCCGCCTGTCGCGCCTGACCCCCCAGGCAGAGTCGGTAGTGACCTAAATAAGTGCTTCCGAAGGTGTTACAAGACTTGGAAGGTTGGGGTCTCGTCCGGTGGAGTTCTGGCGGCTTTCCTGTCCGGTGATGCATTGAACCCCGCTGGCAGGAGGCTTAGGCTCAGGCAGCCGTCGAGGGAGGGCTGTCATGAGCGTGTACAAGGTCATTGACATCATTGGAACCAGCGGCAACTCATGGGAAGAGGCCGCGGCGGAGGCGGTACAGACCGCGCGCAAGACGATCCGCGACGTTCGGGTCGCCGAGGTCACCAAGCAGGACATCCATATCGAAGAGGACGGTGCGATCACGTACCGCACGAAGCTGCAGGTTTCTTTCAAGTACGAGTCAGAGCGGTAGTCCGGTCGGAGGGCGGGGCGCGGTGGTCAGGGGCCGAAGCGGCGGATTGGGGCGGGGGTGAAGATGGCGGCGGCGGCGACGATTTGTTCGGCCGTGTGGTCGAGGGCGACGTCGGCGATGACCAGTGGCGTGCCGTAGACCGTTAGCGGAGTTCGTGTCTTTCTGGCCCAGTAGCCGGCCACCTGGGAGCGGAAGACGTCGGGGTCGATCAGGACGAAGGCGACGGCGTGATGCCGTCCGTGCTTGCCGGAGCGACCCGCGCGGAATGGGTGGATCGCCAGTTCGGCGATGTCGGTCCAGGCCACCCGCGCTCCCATCGAGGGCAGTTCGAGCCCCGCGGCGTTCATGATCATCATGGGTAGGTGCGGGCGGGTCCGGACGACGACGTTGTAGATCGTCAGGACGATGGATACGGCCAGCAGCACGGTGACCACCAGGGCGAGGACACCGGCGTCGGCCACCAGGACCGCGGCCTCGATCACCACCACGAACACCGCCAGCGCCGCGAACGACCGGACGAGGTAGCGCCGGCTGTAGCGGACCACGACCGTGGCCGGCGTCCGGGGGCTTGACAGCTGCGGGGCCGGCTGCGGGGCCGGCGGCGGAGTCGGGGCCGACCGTTCCGTGTTCCAGAGGGCGGCGGCGTTGACCGCCTCCATCCGGTGGAGCGCGACGATCCGGGCGCGCAGGCGGAGCCGCACGAGCAGCACGACCAGCACCACGACGGCCACCGGGAGCCCGTTCGTGACCGTCGTCTGGGGAACTGTGCCGATCGAGTCCAGCACCCCGATCGCGGCGCCGATGGCCACGACGCCGACGACCATGGCAAGGGTGAACGGCAGGGTCTGCCGCAGGCGCGAGCGGGCGAGCATGGCCCTGGCGTAGCCGACGGCGACCACGGCCACGGCGGGATCGGGATGCGGCCGGTCGGCGCGCAACAGCTCGCGGCGGGTCGTGCGGTCGAGCTCCCGCCAGGCATCGAAGGCCACCGCTCCGCTCGGCACCGGGGGCGCCCCGGCCATCGGTTCCATGTTGTGCCTCCCCAGCCAGGGGATATTTCACCATCGACCGCCGCGACCAGGAGCGGGAATCGCGGTCTTCCGTCATTAGGCCATGGGTGGTATTGCCGAAGAAACTGGGTGGATTGGGCAGAGTCTGCCAATGAGCCCTCCGGACCCGATGGGTAGCTTCACTCTGTGACATACCGGTCCACGCTCAATGACGAGCGGGTTCTCGTGGCCCTCGGCGGCAACGCGATGACGGCGGCCGACGGGAGCGCCACTCCGGACGCGCAGCGGCAGGCCATCGAGGGGGCGATGGCACGGGTCGCCGACCTGGTCGCCGCCGGCGTGCAGGTCGCCCTCACCCACGGCAACGGCCCGCAGGTCGGCAATCTGCTGATCAAGAACCAGCTGGCCGCGCACGTGGTGCCGCCCGTACCGCTGGACTGGTGCGGGGCGCAGACCCAGGCGACCATCGGCATGCTGATCCTCAACGCCCTGGAGGGCGCCATCGCCATCCGCGGCGCGACCCGGCCGGTCAGTGTGGTTGTGACCCGTACGTTGGTGAACGGCGCCGACCGGGCGTTCCAAACGCCCACCAAGCCGGTCGGACGGTACTTTCCGGAGGCCGAGGCCCGCCGGTTCATGGCCCTCGGCCAGTCGTGGACCCAGGTGGGGGAGCGGGGCTGGCGCCGCGTGGTCGCCTCCCCCGAGCCGCTGGAGATCCTGGACGCCCCGGCCGTGGACACGCTGATGGCCGCGGGCTACGTCGTGGTGTCGGCCGGCGGCGGCGGGATCCCGGTGGTGCGCGATGGCGGCAGGCTCCGCGGGGTGGAGGCCGTGATCGACAAAGACCTCGCGGCGCAGTTGCTGGCCCGGCACATCGGCGCCGACACCCTCGTCATCGCCACCGACGTCGACCACGTGATGACGGGGTACGGCACCGCCAAGGCCCGGCCCATCGGCCGTACGACACCAGGGGAGTTGCGGCGGCTCGCCGGCGAGGGACAGTTCGCCACCGGCAGTATGGGGCCCAAGGTCGAGGCGGCGCTGCGGTTCATCGCCGCGGGCGGCCGTCGCGCGGCGATCAGCTCACTGGACCTCATCGCCGACGCCGCGGGGGGCAAGGCCGGAACGATTATCGAAGCGACGTGACAATGACCGGAGCGTCCCGGCCGGAACCGATGCCGTCCGCGACGATCAGGGTGGAGGTTGAGGGTAGTGGCGGATCCGATTGAAGTGCGCAAGGTGCCGATCAACAGCGTTACCGACGCCTCCGGGCTCGCCGCGCTGATCGACGACGGCGTGATCGAGGCCGACCGCGTGCTCGCGGTCGTCGGCAAGACCGAGGGCAACGGCGGCGTCAACGACTACACCCGCATCCTCGCCGACCGGGCCTTCCGCGAGGTGCTGCTGGCGAAGGGCACCCGGACCGCCGACGAGGTCGCGCAGGTGCCGCTGGTGTGGTCGGGCGGTACGGACGGGGTGCTCAGCCCGCATGCGACGGTCTTCGCGACGGTCGACCCGGCGACGGCCCCGGCGTCCGGCGAGCCCCGGGTCTCGGTCGGCATCGCGATGAGCGAGGTCATCCTGCCCGAGGACATCGGCCGCCCGGCGATGGTCGAGAAGGTCGCCAACGGGGTCCGCGAGGCCATGAAGATCGCCGGCATCGACGACCCGGCCGACGTGCACTACGTCCAGACGAAGACGCCGCTGCTCACGCTCGACACGATCAACGACGCCAAGAGCCGGGGCCGCGACGTGGTCACCGAGGACACCCTGAAGTCGATGGACATCTCCAACTCCACCACCGCGCTCGGCATCGCCGTCGCGCTGGGCGAGGTCGAGCCGCCGGCTGCCGAGCAGATCCACAAGGACCTGTCTCTGTACTCCTCGGTCGCGTCCTGCTCGTCGGGCGTAGAGCTGGACCGCGCGCAGATCGTCGTCGTCGGCAACGTACGGGGGATCGGTGGGCGCTACCGCATCGGCCACGGCGTCATGAACGACGCGCTCGACGCCGACGGCATCTGGACGGCCATCAGGTCGGCCGGGCTCGACCTGCCGGATCGGCCGCATCCCAGCGACCTCGGCGACCGGCTGGTCAACGTGTTCATCAAGTGCGAGGCCGACCCGAGCGGCTTCGTGCGAGGCCGGCGCAACATCATGCTCGACGACTCCGACGTGCACTGGCACCGGCAGATCAAGGCCTGCGTCGGCGGCGTGGCGGCGTCGGTCACCGGCGACCCGGCGGTCTTCGTCTCGGTCGCCGCCGTGCACCAGGGCCCGTCCGGGGGCGGCACGGTGGCCGCCATCGCGGCCTTCTAGTACCCGTCCGCCATCCCCCATCTACCGCCGCCTCCCTCGGTTAAGACGGGCATTTCCCCGCGTTATGGGCCAGGCGCCGACACAGGAGAGCAGGACGGATACGCTCGGTGGCGTGTCAGGACGGACCATTCCGCAACCCCAGTTTCCCGGCGATGACGGCGCCGCCGATCCTCGGCTGACCGCTGCGCTGTTCGCGTACGCGCAGGGGAAGGCGGGCGAGCATCAGGTGCTGACCGCGCTCGCCGACACTCGCCTGCTCGTGCCCGTGGTCGCCGTGCCCGCCGACGCAGCTTCGGACGCAGGCGCCCCGCACCCACCCGACGAGCCGAACGGAACCGGCGACGCGCCCGCCCGGACGGTCGAGAAGGAGACGGACATGGCGCTGCCCACGCTCATCGGCGAGGACGGCCGGCGGGGCGTGCTCGGGTTCACGTCGAGTGAATCGCTCAGGCGCTGGCAGGCCGACGCCAGGCCGGTCCCCGTCCGCGCGCGCGACGCCTGCCGTGCCGCGCTCGACGAGAACGCCGACGCCCTCGTCATCGACGTCGCCGGGCCGGTGCCGTTCGCCGTGGAGGGGAATCGGCTCTACACCTTCGCCGAGGGACGGCCGATACCGCAGCCGTACGAGGATCCCGACCTGCTGGCGGCCATCGAGGCGGCATTCGCGCACGAGGCCGGCGTCACCGGGGTCCAGGTCGGCCCCGGCACGACCACCGAGCTGTCGGTCCGCTTCTCGCTGGCCGCCGACGCCGACGAACGCACCACCGTACGGCGCGTGACCGACCGGCTGGCCGGCGAGCTGCGCGGCCGGATCGTCGGCGGCGTCGAAGTCGGCGTCACCCGCCGATAGGGCCCGCCGATAGGGCCCGCCGATAGGACCCGCGGACAGGGCCTATGGATCCGCCGCACGACGCTAGATTCCAGAACGTGGACTGGATCGAGCCGGTCACCGCTCGCCCCGCGTGGGTCGCCGCGGTCACCGCGGCGACGCTCGCGCTCATCTGCTGGCGCGTGGGGCTCGCCGCCGACCTGCCCGCGTACCTGTATCTCGCCGCCGTGGGCGTCGCGCTCGCCTTCATCGACATCGCCATCAGACGGCTGCCCGACCCGCTCACGCTGCCTTCGTACGCCATCGGCGCCGCCCTGCTCGGCGCGGCGGCGCCGTTCACCGACGACGGCGGCTCCCGGTTCCTGTACGCCCTGGCCGGAATGGGCGCGCTGCTGCTGTTCTACGCCGTCCAGTGGTACTTCCTGCCGGGCCAGATCGGGCTCGGGGACGTGAAGCTGGCCGGGGTGCTCGGTCTCTACCTGGGCTGGCTCGGCCTCGACGGCCTCCTGCTCGGCGTGTTCGCGATCCACGTGCTCGGCGGGCTGTACGCGCTGGGGCTGCTCGCCGCCCGCCGGGCCGACCGGAAAGCGACCATCCCCTTCGGACCCTTCATGCTGGCCGGTACGCTCGTCGCCATCCTCGTAATCGCGTGAAACCCGGTGGACCGAGCGGCCCGTTCCCGGCAAAGCTGACGAGGACCAACCCTTTAGCAAGGAGTGATCACCTTGGTGACGATGCAGGACGCCCTGCTCCGGCTGACCGAGTACTGGGCCGGGCAAGGGTGCGTCATCGTCCAGCCGATGAACACCGAGGTCGGCGCCGGAACGTTGAACCCGGCGACCGCGCTGCGGGTGCTCGGGCCCGAGCCGTGGCGGGTCGGGTACGTCGAGCCGAGCGTACGGCCCGACGACTCCCGGTACGGCGACAACCCCAACCGGCTGCAGACCCATACGCAGTACCAGGTGATCCTCAAGCCCGAGCCCGGCGACGCGCAGGACCGCTATCTCGGCTCGCTCAGGGCCCTCGGCATCGACATCGACCGGCACGACGTACGGTTCGTCGAAGACAACTGGGCCTCCCCGGCGCTCGGCGCGTGGGGCCTGGGCTGGGAGGTCTGGCTCGACGGCCTGGAAATCACCCAGTTCACGTACTTCCAGCAGTCCGGCGGCCGGTCCCTCGACCCGGTGTCGGTCGAGATCACGTACGGCATGGAGCGCATCATCATGGCGCTGCAGGGCGTCTCGCACTTCAAGGACATCACGTACGCGCCCGGCATCACCTACGGCGAGGCGTTCGGCCAGGCCGAGTACGAGATGAGCCGCTATTACCTCGACGACGCCGACATCGAGACCAACCGGCGGCTGTTCGAGTCGTACGAGGCCGAGGCCCGCCGCATGGTCGAGGCCCGGCTGCCGGTACCGGCCCATACGTACGTGCTCAAGTGCTCGCACGCCTTCAACGTCCTCGACTCGCGCGGCGCCATCGGCACCACGGAACGGGCCCGCGCGTTCGCCCGCATGCGCGATCTCGCCCGCGAGGTCGCCGAGCTCTGGGTCGAGCGGCGGGCCGAGCTCGGGCACCCGCTGGGCGTGGCGACCGCCGGCGGTCCGGCCCCGACCGGGCGGCCGGAGCCGTTCCCCGCGCTGGCCGAACCGGCCCCGCTGGCATTCGAGATCGGCGTCGAGGAGATGCCGCCCGACGAAGTGACCCGGTCCGCCGCGGCGGTCGAGACCGCGCTGGCCGAGCGGCTGGGGGCCACCCGGCTGCGGCACGGCGCCATCGAGGTCGTGTCGTCCCCGAGACGGATCGTCGCGATCGTCGACGAGGTCCAGCCGCGCGAGGACGACGCCGAGGAGACGGTCCGCGGGCCTCGGCTGTCCGCCGCGTACGACGCCGACGGCAACCCGACCAAGGCCGCGCAGGGCTTCGCCCGCGGCCAGGGCATCTCGGTCGACGACCTCCAGACCATCGCCGTGGGCGGCGGGGAGTACGTCGGCTACGTCAGGCAGGTGCCGGGCCGGCCGGCGGCCGAGGTGCTCGCCGGCGTCCTGCCCGAGATCGTCACCGGGCTGCGCGCCGAGAAGAACATGCGCTGGAACGCCCCCGGCCTGTCCTACACGCGGCCGATCCGCCGGCTGCTGGCGCTGCTCGGCCCGCACGTGGTGCCGTTCGTCGTCGCCGGGATGCAGAGCCGCCGGGCCACGCACGTGCACCGCACGGCGCCGGAGCCGATCGTCGAGGTCGAGACCGCCAAGGGCTATCTCGACACGCTCCGGACGCATGGCGTCGAGGCCGACGCGGCGCGGCGCCGCGAGCGGATCGTCGCGGCCGCCCGCGAGCTGGCGGCCGAGGCGGGCGGCGGCATCGACGTCGAAAGCGAGGGCGCCGTGATCGACGAGGTCACCAACCTGGTCGAAGACCCGGTCGCCATCCGCGGCTCGTTCGAGGAGAGGTATCTCGAGCTGCCGGACGCGGTGCTGACCACGGTGATGAAAAAGCACCAGCGCTACCTGCCCGTACGGGACGGCGCCGGGCGGCTGCTGCCGGCCTTCGTGACGATGGCCAACGGCGCCTGCGACCAGGACGCCGTACAGGCCGGGAACGAGGCGGTGCTGCGCGCCAGGTACGAGGACGCGGCGTTCTTCTATCAGCACGATCTCCGCAGGCCGCCGGCCGAACTGAAGCGGGGCCTGACGAAGCTGACCTTCGAGGAACGGCTCGGCTCGATGGCCGACCGGGCCGACCGGATCCGCGCGATCGCGCTCGGCCTGGCCGGCGCGGCGGGGATCAGCGACGCGGACGGTACGACCCTGGAGCGCGCGGCCGAGCTGGCCAAGTTCGACCTCGCGTCGTCCATGGTGATCGAGCTGTCCAGCCTGGCCGGCGTGATGGCCCGCGAGTATGCCGCCCGGGCCGGCGAGAGCGACGCCGTCGCGGCGGCGTTGTTCGAGATGGAGCTGCCGCGCTCGGCCGGCGACGCGCTGCCGGAGACGGTGCCGGGCGCGCTGCTCGCGGTGGCGGACCGGCTCGATCTGCTCGCCGGGCTGTTCGGCATCGGTTCGGCACCGACCGGCAGCTCCGACCCCTACGGGTTGCGCCGCGCGGCGCTCGGACTCACCTCGATCCTGCGCGCACGGCCCGCGCTGGCCGCGATCACGGTACGGGACGGGCTGTCAGTGGCCGCCCGGCAGCAGCCCGTCGAGGTGCCGGCAGGCGCCCTGGACGAGGCGGAGCAGTTCGTCGTGCGGCGGTTCGAGCAGGCGCTGCTCGACGCGGGTCACCCGGTCAACGTCGTACGGGCGGTACTGCCGCATGCCGGGTCGCCGGCGTACGCCGAGCAGGCGGCGGCCGACCTGGAGAAGCTGCTCGGCGACGAGCGGTTCCAGCGGCTGACGACGGCCCTGCAGCGGGTGCTGCGCATCGTTCCGGCGGAGACCCCGGCGTCGTACGACCCGGCGCTGTTCGACGACGAGGCCGAGCGCCGCTTGCATCTGACGTACACGCAGGTGCGCGACGCCCTCGGCGATGGCCCTTCGAGCGAGCCGAGGCTGAGCGGGAAACGCGTCAGCCTGCCGGAGTTCACCGCCGAGGCGCTGCCGCTCGCCGAGCCGATCGACGACTACTTCGACGAGGTGCTCGTCATGGCGGAGGACCCTGCCGTACGGGCGAACCGGCTGGGCCTGCTGGCGGCGATCCGCGACCTGGTGGCCAACGTCGTCGACTGGCGCGAAGTCGCCTGACGACCGGCTGTGCGGGGATGGAAGGATTGACCTCATGCTGCGCTGGCTGACGGCGGGGGAGTCGCACGGCCCGGCCCTCGTCGCGATCCTGGAAGGGTTGCCCGCCGGCGTGCGCGTAACCTCCGGCGACATCGCCGAGGCGCTGCGCCGCCGCCGGCTGGGCCACGGGCGGGGCGCCCGGATGAAGTTCGAGCAGGACAAGGTCGAGATCATCGGCGGCATCCGGCACGGCCGCACGCAGGGCGGGCCGGTGGCGGTCGAGGTCGCCAACACCGAGTGGCCCAAGTGGGAGACGGTGATGTCGGCCGACCCCGTCGACCCGGATGTGCTGGCGGCCCAAGCGCGCAACGCCCCGCTGTCGCGGCCGCGCCCCGGGCACGCCGACCTGGTCGGCATGCAGAAGTACGGCTTCGACGACGCCCGGCCGGTGCTGGAGCGGGCCAGCGCGCGGGAGACCGCGGCGCGCGTGGCGATCGGCGAGGTGGCCAAGGCGTTCCTGCGGCAGGCGCTGGGCGTCGAGGTGCTCAGCCATGTGGTGGCGCTCGGCGAGGTCGGCGTGCCGGACGGCAGCGCGCTCCCGGAGCCCGCGGACCTGCCGCGGATCGACGAGTCCCCGGTGCGCTGCTTCGACCCCGAGACCGGCGCTGCGATGGTCGCCCACATCGACGACCTCAAGCAGGCCGGCGACACGCTCGGCGGCGTTGTCGAAGTGCTCGCGTACGGCGTGCCGCCGGGCCTGGGCAGCCACGTCCACTGGGACCGGCGACTCGACTCCCGGCTGGCCGGCGCGCTGATGGGCATCCAGGCGATCAAGGGCGTCGAGGTCGGCGACGGCTTCACCACCGCCCGCCGCCGCGGCTCGCAGGCGCACGACGAGATCGAGAACACCCCCGACGGCATCCGACGGCGCACCCACCGGGCCGGCGGCATCGAGGGCGGCATGACCACCGGCGACCCGGTACGGGTGCGCGCCGCGATGAAGCCGATCTCGACGGTGCCGCGGGCCCTGGACACGGTCGACGTGGCCACCGGCGAGGCGGCCAAGGCGATCAACCAGCGCAGCGACGTGACCGCGGTGCCCGCCGCCGGGGTGGTGGCCGAGGCCATGGTCGCGCTGGTGCTCGCCGAGGCGGCGCTGGTCAAGTTCGGCGGCGACTCGGTTGAGGAAACCGCCCGCAACCTGCAGGGATACCTCTCGGCATTGGTGATCAAGTGACATGGAGCGAACCCGACGCAGCGAGCGGAGCGGGCGGCCGAGGAACGACGCCCGCCGCGGAGCGGGTTGAGGAGCGGTGAGCGACCGGTGACACAGCCCAGAGCAGTACTGATCGGGCCGCCCGGCTCCGGTAAGACGACCATCGGCACGGCTCTGGCCGAGCGGCTGGGGGTGGCCTTCCGCGACACCGACTCCGACGTCGAGGCCACTGCTGGCAAGCCGGTCAGCGAGATCTTCATCGACGACGGCGAACCGCGATTCCGCGACCTCGAACGAGCGGCGGTGCGGACGGCGCTGGCCGACCACGAGGGGGTCGTCGCACTGGGCGGCGGGGCAATCCTCGACCCCGGCACGCAGGAGCTGCTGGCCGGGCACAGCGTCGTCTATCTCCAGGTCGGGCTCTCCGACGCGGTGAAGCGGGTCGGCCTGGCGTCGGCACGGCCGCTGCTGGTGCTCAATCCCCGTAGCCGGCTGCGGGCCCTGATGGAAGAGCGGCTGCCCATCTACGAGCGGCTCGCCTCGGTCACCGTCGCGACCGACGGCCGCGAGCCCGCCGACATCGTCGAAGAGATCGTCAAGGCGCTCCAATGACGCCGACGCGGATCCAGGTGGGCGGCGACCGACCGTACGAGGTGATCGTCGGCACCGGGGTCCTGGGCGAGCTGCCCGGCATGCTCGACCCGAAGGTCCGTACGGTGGCGGTCGTCCACGCCGAAGGGCTGCCGGAGATCGCCCGTCCGGTGTGCGGGGCGCTGGAGCGGGCCGGGTACGCGGCGCACGCGGTGCCGGTGCCGGACGGCGAGGCCGCCAAACAGGTCGACGTGGTGGCGCGGCTCTGGTCGCGGTTCGCCGAGCTCGGCATGACCCGCAGCGACGCGATCGTCGGCGTCGGCGGGGGAGCGACCACCGACCTGGCCGGGTTCGCCGCGGCATCCTGGCTGCGCGGGGTCGCCGTCGTGCACGTGCCGACCACCCTGCTGGGCATGGTCGACGCCGCGGTCGGCGGCAAGACCGGCATCGACATCCCGGAGGGCAAGAACCTTGTCGGCGCCTTCCACCCGCCGGCCGGAGTGGTGTGCGACCTGACCACGCTCGTGACGATGCCGCGCGAGGACTACATCAGCGGCCTGGCCGAGGTGATCAAGGCCGGCTTCATCGCCGACCCGAAGATCCTCGACCTGGTCGAGGACGACCCGCAGGGCGCCGCGTCGCCGGACGGCCCGCACACGCGGGAGCTGGTCGAACGGGCCATCCAGGTCAAGGCCGACGTGGTCGCCGCCGACCTCGAGGAGAGCGGGCTGCGGGAGATCCTCAACTACGGGCACACGCTGGCGCACGCGATCGAGAAGGCCGAGGCGTACCGGTTCCGGCACGGGCACGCGGTCGCCATCGGCATGGTGTACGCCGCCGAGCTGGCGCGGTTCGCCGGGCGCCTCCGCGCGGACGTGGTCGACCGGCACCGGCAGGTCCTGTCCGCCGTTGGGCTGCCCACGTCGTACGGCCCGGACGCCTGGCCGGGGCTGCGGGCCACGATGAGCATCGACAAGAAGGCGCGCGGGGCGATGCTGCGGTTCATCGTGCTCGACGACATCGGCACGCCGTCCCGCCTGGAGGGCCCCGACGAGGACCTGCTGCGCCGCGCGTACGATGCGATCGCCCGGTGAGCCTATGAAGGTGAGCCTATGAAGCGGTGGCGGTGGGGGTGTGCGGCCCTTCCTGCCAGCCTTGGATCGGATCATCGTCGAGGCTGATCCAAAGCCATGCGAAAAAGACGACCACGACCGCAAAGACGGCGACGACCATCGCCGTCACGATCCACAGCGCCACCTTTGTCTGCGTCTGCATGATTCAGTGCTCCGCCTGCTGTTCCTGGTGGGCTGGCACACTGATCGTAGAGGAGGATCGGGCGGCGAATGAGCGAACGGGAAGGCACGGCACATGCAGGATGTCCTGGTCTTGAACGGGCCGAACCTGTCGCGGCTCGGCACCCGCGAGCCGGACGTGTACGGGGTCGCGACGTTCGACGACCTCAGTGAGCTGTGCCGGGAGACCGGCCGCCGGCTCGACCTGCACGTCGAGGTCAGGGCGACCAACGACGAGGCCGAGTTGATCGGCTGGCTGCACGAGGCCGCCGACGGGAGACTTCCGGTGGTGCTCAACCCCGCCGCCTTCACGCACTACTCGTACGCGCTGCGCGACGCGATCGCCCAGCGCACGGCGCCGCTGGTCGAGGTGCACCTGTCCAACCCGGCGGCCCGCGAGGAGTTCCGCCACATCTCGGTGGTCGCCGGCGTCGCGACGGGCACGATCGCCGGGTTCGGCCTCATGTCGTACGTCCTGGCGCTGCAGGCCCTCGCCGAACTGCTCGCCCAGGCCGCCAAGACCGCTGACGCCGGTAACACCGCCGACGCCGGATCGCGGCCGGAGGCGTCGTCGTGATCGACCTTCGGCGCGACGGCGACGTGCACGTCCTGCGGTTCGACGACAACGAGAACCGGTTCACCCCCGCCTTCCTCGACGCCGTCCACGGCGCGCTCGACGACGTGGAGAAGTCCGACGGGCCGCGGGCGCTGGTGACCGTCGGCACCGGCAAGTTCTACTCCAACGGGCTCGACCTTGACTGGCTGACCGCCCACCCCGATGAGCTGACCGCGTACCTCGGCAAGATCCACGGGCTGTACGCGCGGCTGCTGACCCTCCCGATGCCCACGGTGGCGGCGCTCAACGGGCACGCCTTCGCGGGCGGGGCCATGCTGGCGCTCGCCCATGACTTCCGGGTGATGCGATCCGACCGGGGCTACTTCTGTTTCCCCGAGGTCGATCTCGGCCTGCCGTTCTCGCCGCCGATGAGCGCGCTCGTCCAGGCCCGGTTGCCCAAGGTCACCGCGCACGAGGCCATGATCACCGGACGGCGGTACCCGGCGCCGGAGGCGCTGTCCGCGGGGCTCGTCGACCGGTCGGTCCCCGAGGCCGAGGTGCTCCCGGCCGCGCTCGCACTCGCCGCACCGCTCGCCGCCAAGGACGGACGTACGGTCGCCGAGATCCGCAAGGGTATGTACGGTCCGGTGATCGAGCTCCTCACCGGCTCCTGACCCCGGGGCTGGGTCGCCCGGCCCGCACCGGCTACGCTTCGTCCAGGAAACTGAACGACATTCGGTTTAGGTCTTCGACGACGCCGGCAAAAGGGGTTGCCCATGCGTATCGGCATGATGATCAATTACGCGGGCGGCTTCAAGGAGACCGTCGAAGAGCTGGCCGACTACGAGAAGGCCGGGCTCGACATCGTGTTCGTGCCGGAGGCGTACAGCTTCGACGCTGTCAGCCAGCTGGGGTACATCGCGGCGCGCACCGAGCGGCTGCAGATCGCCTCCGGCATCCTGCAGCTGTACTCGCGGACGCCGACGCTGACCGCGATGACCGCTGCGGGCCTGGACTATGTCTCCGACGGCCGGTTCCTGCTCGGCATCGGCGCGTCCGGGCCCCAGGTGATCGAAGGCTGGCACGGCGTGCCGTACGACGCGCCGGTGGGCCGGACGCGCGAGATCATCGAGATCTGCCGCGCCGTCTGGCGCCGCGAGCGGGTCAGCTACGACGGCCGCCATTACAAGCTGCCGCTCCCCGCGGACCAGGGCACCGGCCTCGGCAAGCCGCTGAAGCTGATCAACCACCCGGTACGCGAGCGCATCCCGATCATCGTCGCCTCACTAGGCCCGAAGAACGTGGAGATGACCGCCGAGCTGGCCGAGGGCTGGGAGCCGATCTTCTACCTGCCGGAGAGGGCCGCGCCGGTCTGGGGCGACGCGCTCGCCAAGGGCAAGGCCAGGCGCGATCCGTCGCTGGGCGATCTCGACGTCGTGGCGCAGGCGCCGCTGGCGATCGGCGACGACGTCGAGGGCTTCCTCGAGTTCGGCCGGCCGATGGCCGCGCTCTACATCGGCGGCATGGGCTCCAAGGGCCGGAACTTCTACAACGACCTGGCCCGCCGGTACGGCTATGAGAAGGAGGCCGCGGAGATCCAGGACCTCTACCTCGACGGCAAGAAGGACGAGGCCGCCGCCAAGGTGCCGTACGAACTGCTGCAGAAGACCTCGCTGATCGGCCCCGAGGGCTTCGTGGCGCAACGGCTCGCCGCGCTCCGGGAGTCCGGCGTGACGACCCTCAACGTGAACCCGATCGCCGCCGACCACAAGGCCCGGGTGCGGCTCATCGAGCGGATCAAGGAACTCGTGGCCTAGCACAATGTCCCTGCCGGCGGTGGTCATAGGGTCTGGATATGGGTGATCTCCATGTCGCGCGCAGGGGGCGCCTGGCCAGGCTCGTCGCCGACCGCGACGCCGACGCCGCGCTCGTGACCCGGCTCGTCAACGTCCGCTATCTGACCGGCCTGGACAGCTCCAACGCCGCGCTGCTCGTCGGCGCCGACGGGGCCGCACTCTTGTGCACGGACGGGAGGTACGCGGGCATGGCCGACGCCGTGTGCCCCGAGCTGGAGTGCCTCGTCGAACGGGAGACCGCCACGACGCTGGTGTCCCGCGCGGCCGCGGACGGCGTCGCCCGGCTGGCCTTCGAGGCGCATGACGTCACCGTCGAGGGCTACGACGACCTCGCCGCGGTTGCGGTTGAGCCCGCGTCATTGGGGCGGAATGACACAGCCGCGCCCGAGTTGCGGCCGCTCGGCCGGGCCGTGGAGGAGCTCAGAAAGGTCAAGGACGAGGCCGAGATCGAGTTGCTCCGGAAGGCGTGCGCGATCACCGACCGGGCGTTCGCGGCCGTGCTGCCGCTACTGCGGCCCGGGGCCACCGAACGGGAGATCGCGGTGGCCCTCGAACGGGCCATGGTCGACCTCGGCGCCGTCAAGCCCGCGTTCGACTCCATCGTCGCGAGCGGCCCGAACGGCGCCGTACCGCACCACCACTCGGGCGATCGGACCATCGCCGCGGGGGATCTCGTCACGATGGACTTCGGCGCGCTGTACGGCGGTTACCACGCCGACATGACCCGTACGGTGGCCGTCGGCAAGGTGGCCGAGTGGCAGCGCGACCTGTACGACCTGGTACACCGTGCGCAGCAGGTGGGCCTCGACGCGGCGCGGCCCGGCGCGGAGACCAAGGACGTCGACGCGGTCGCCCGCGGCGTGATCGCCGACGCAGGGCACGGCGACGACTTCCCGCACGGACTCGGCCACGGCGTCGGGCTGGAGATCCACGAGGCTCCGCTCATGGGGTACGACAAGACCGGTAAGCTTGAGGGTCGGGTTCCCGTCACCGTAGAGCCGGGCGTCTACCTCGGCGGCCGCGGCGGCGTCCGCATCGAGGACACGCTGGTAGTTCGGGCCGACGGGCCGGAACTGCTCACCCAGACCACCAAGGAGCTGCTCGTCGTCTGACGGGCCGCCGCATTCAGGAGACGACTACCCGTGGCCACGACGAACGACCTCAAGAACGGCATGACGCTGAACCTCGACGGGCAGCTGTGGACCGTCCAGGAGTTCCAGCACGTCAAGCCCGGCAAGGGCGGCGCGTTCGTGCGCACCAAGATCAAGAACGTGCTCTCCGGGAAGGTCGTCGACAAGACGTTCAACGCGGGCACCAAAGTCGACGTCGCCAACGTCGACAAGCGGGAGATGCAGTACCTCTACCGTGAGGGCGAGGGCGAGGACTTCGTCTTCATGGACACCGAGACCTACGACCAGCCGCACATCCCGGCCGCGACCGTGGGCGACGCCGCGAAGTTCCTGCTGCCCGAGCAGATGGCCGTCGTCGCGTTCAACGAGGACACGCCGCTGTACGTCGAGCTGCCGGCCGCCGTGGTGCTCGAGATCACCCACACCGATCCCGGCCTGCAGGGCGATCGGTCCACGGGCGGCAGCAAGCCGGCGACGCTCGAGACGGGCGCGGTGATCCAGGTGCCGCTGTTCATCACCACCGGCGAGAAGGTCAAGGTCGACACCCGGTCCGGCGACTACCTCGGCCGGGGTTAGGGCGATGCCGGCCAGAACCAAAGCCCGCAGGCTCGCCCTCGACACGTTGTACGCGGCCGAACTGCGCGACCTGCCGCCGATGGAGGTGCTGGGCCAGCGGCAGCGCGATCCCCGCGACGAGATCTCCGAATACGACCACGCGGTACGACTGATCGAAGGCGTCGACACCCAGCGCGAGCGCATCGACGAGCTGATCTCCACCTACTCCGTCGGCTGGACCCTTGATCGGATGCCGGCCGTCGACCGTAACCTGCTCCGGATCGGCGTGTACGAGCTGCTGTGGGTCGACGACGTGCCCGACGGCGTGGCGATCAGCGAGGCGGTCGCACTGGCGACCGAGCTGTCCACCGGCGAGTCCCCGCGTTTCATCAACGGCCTGCTCTCCCGGCTCCAAGAGCTCAAACCCTCCCTCTCCCTCTGAGCGACTGTAGGGTTCCCCAACAGTCTCTAACTGTCGTCGCTCGTCACTAGGCTGAGGCGATGGGTGAGATGAGGAGGGCCGCCGTGGCCGCCCACCAGGGAAGGCGACCGGGTGTGCCCAGGTCGAGTAAGGTCCGGACCGCGGTCGTGTGGGAGGTGCTGCGCGCCGCGCTGGAGCGGCATGCCGCGGCGTCCGGGCGGTCCGAGCTCGACGTCGTCGACGCCGGCGGCGGCACCGGCGGGTTCGCCGTGCCGCTGGCCGAGCTCGGGCACCGTGTGACCGTCGTCGATCCCAGCCCCGACGCCCTGGCCGCGCTGGAGCGCCGCGCCGCCGAGTCCGGCGTTGCGGTGCGCGGTGTGCAGGGCGACGCCGACGACCTGCTCGGGCTGGTCGGTGCCGGCAGCGCCGATCTGGTCCTGTGCCACAGCGTCCTGGAGTACGTCGACGAGCCCGCGGCGACCATGGCCTCCCTCGCCGAGACCGTGCGGCCCGGCGGTGCCGTCAGCGTGCTCGCCGCGGGTCGGCTGGCGGCGGTGCTGCACCGCGCGCTGGCCGGTCACTTCGACGACTCGCGCCGGGTGCTGACCGCCGCCGACGGCCGCTGGGGCGATCGCGACCCGGTGCCCCGCCGGTTCACCCGGGAGGCGCTCGCCGGGCTCGCCGAGGCCGCCGGCCTGCACGTCACGGAGGTGCACGGCATCAGGATCTTCGCCGATCTGGTGGCGGGCAGCGTCATCGAGGCCGAGCACGACGCGGCCGAGGCGCTGATCGCACTGGAGACCGTCGCCTCCACCCATCCTGTCCTGTGCGATCTCGCCGCCCAGCTCCATGTGCTCGCCCGGCGCTGACCCCCGCCGCCCGGCGCGCGGCCTGGTCCCATGAGCCGGAAGCAGCAGCTGCACCGGCCGGGGCCGCAGCCGGGGCCGCCGGCCGACGACACCGGCTGCCCGATCCTGCACGTGGACATGGACGCGTTCTTCGTGAGCGTGGAGCTGCTCGACCACCCCGAGCTGCGCGGCAGGCCAGTGATCGTCGGCGGAGCCGGGGGCCGCGGTGTGGTGGCGGCCGCGTCGTATGAGGCGCGCGAGTTCGGCGTGCACTCGGCGATGCCGATGTCCCGCGCGCGTCGGCTGTGCCCGCAGGCGGCGGTGCTGCCGCCCGAGCATGACAAGTACGCCCAGGTGTCCGCGGCCGTCATGGAAATCTTCCGGTCGGTCACGCCACTGGTCGAGCCGCTGGCCCTCGACGAGGCGTTCCTCGACGTCTCCGGGGCCCGCCGGCTGCTGGGGCGGCCCGCCCAGATCGCCCAGCTGATCCGCGAACGGGTCGCCGAGCAGCAGGGCATCACCTGCTCGGTGGGCGTGGCCAGTACCAAGTTCGTGGCGAAACTGGCGTCCACCCGGTGCAAGCCCAACGGCCTGCTCGTCGTCCCGGCCGACGGGGCGGTGGAGTTCCTGCACGCGCTACCGGTGGCGGCGCTGTGGGGCGTGGGGGAGCGCACCGAGGAGGCCCTGCTGCGCCTCGGCCTGCGTACGGTCGCCGACATCGCCCAAACGCCGCTGACCGCTCTCCAGCGCGAGCTCGGCTCCGCACTCGGCGCGCACCTGCACGACCTGTCATGGGGGCGCGATCCGCGGCCAGTGGTGGCCACGACGCCCGACAAGAGCATCGGCGCCGAAGAGACCTTCGATCACGACATCGACGATCCGGAGACCATCCGGCGGGAGCTGCTGCGGCTGTCCGCACGGGTCGGGTCGCGGCTGCGCGCGGGTGGCCACGTGGGCCGGACCATCAGCGTCAAGCTGCGACGGGCCGACTTCACGACGATCACCCGCGCCCGCACGCTGCGCGATCCGACCGACTTGGCGCATGTGATCTACGCCACAGCATGCGCCCTGTACGAAGCCTCCGGGCTGGAACGGGTACGACTCCGGCTAATCGGCGTCCGAGTTGAGAACCTTGCCCCGGCGGACGAGGCCTCTCAGCAGCTCACTCTGGGTGAACCGGAGACCGGCTGGCGCGAGGCAGAGCGCGTGATGGACCAAGTCGCCAGGCGGTTCGGCAGGGGCGCGATTGGGCCCGCCGCCCTGGTACGCCCGGAGGAGGCGGCGAACGCGAGTGACGCGAGTGAGGGAGGGGACGAGAGACAATGATCACAGTGTGCAACATGTCTCATGAGTTGTCCCCGGGTGGACGTTTCCTTTCGTCCGGTCGTCTCGGCTCGTATTCTGGGCAGTACAAGAGTCAGTACCCCGTCCGGCAGCGGATTTCCCGTCACGGGGCTGTCATTGGGAGGCGCCGTGCCGCTCTCTGAGCACGAGCAACGCATGCTCGACCAGATCGAGCGGGCGTTGTATACCGAGGATCCGAAATTCGCTCACGCGGTCCGCTCGACCGATCCGCAAGTGCACTACAAGCGTCGGATCGTCAAGGCCGTCCTTGGCTTCGTGCTGGGCGTATGTGCGCTGATGGCCGGCCTGGTCGTCAACGCCATGCCGATCACCGTGATCATCAGCGGAGCCGGCTTCCTCGTCATGACCGCCTGCTGCGTCTGGGCCCTGTCCAGTTGGAAACGGATGAACGGGGCCCCCGAGCCCAACGCGCCCAAGGACGCCCCACGACCTAGTCGTGGCAGCTTCATGGAGCGACTCGAGGAGCGCTGGCGGCGCCGCAACGAGGAGCGCTGAGCCCTACCCCGCACCGGGGGGATCGCACCCCACCCGGCAACCCGGTACGTCCGCGCGGACGCGTGATCCGCGTGATCTAAGACAGGGCTACGCCGAGCCGCCGCGTGTCCGCCACAGGCCGCGAGTCCGCCACAGGGAACGGGGGTTGAACGCGAGATTGTCGAGGTGATCGAGGGCCTCGAGCAACCGGCCGGCACTCGCCCGGAACGCCGCCATCGTCGACGGCGGGATGAAGATGGCCTTGACTCTCGTCCAGCGGTCTGCCGCGGCCGCGAAGGTCTGGCGCATCAACCGTGAGTCGGCGCGCAGAGTATCGATCGCCCCCGGCGTGGGCGCGTAGCGAGCCCGCTCCTCGGCCATGGTGATGCGGGTCAGCGCGTCCGCCGCAGTCCCGCCCAGATTCAGCTGCCGGGCCATCCGCCGAGCCACCGCGCGCGGACTCTCCGCCGGCCGCCATTCCACGCCGTAGTCGATCGCGGCGGCCCGCAGCTCCGCCCAGGCCGCATGCGCCGTGCGCTCGGCCCGCAGCGCACGGGCCGCCCGGCCGGCCTTGGCGCCCTGCACGATCAGTTCGCCCGCGCCGTCCGTACGTTCGCCGCTATCGGTGTCGGCGGGCGGCGACTCGGCCGCCTCGTCCGCGGGCGGCACGACGGCGGACACCAGCGCCCAGCGTCGTCTCCGGGTGAGCAGCCGCGCCATGAACGGGACCAGCGCCAGCAGTACCAGTACCAGGCCCGCCGCGAGCCAGCCGTACGGGAACCCCGAGTCGTCGGAGCCCGGCACCTCGGCCGTGGTGCCCAGGCCGCTGGGGTCGCGGATCCGGTTCAGGTCGCTCGGCGCCGCGGATGGCGACGGCGAGGCCGCCGCGGAGGCGGACGCCGAGGGCGCCCCCGAGGCGCCCGGGATGGTCGTGGTGGGCGGCACCGCGTACTGCGGGACGGTCGCGGTGCCCTGTCCGGTGGGCCCGCCCGGGGTGGGCTCGAACCGGACCCAGCCGATACCGGAGAAATACAGCTCGGGCCAGGCATGGGTGTCGCGGGAACGCACGATGTGGTTGCCCTTGGAGTCCGACACCCCGGTCGTGTAGCCCATGGCCACCCGGGCGGGGATCTTCAGCAGCCGGGCCATCAGCGCCATTGAGGCGGCGAACTGCTCGCAGTAGCCCGCCTTGTCCTTCTCCAGGAAGTCGACCAGGTCGCTGACGCGCTGCGGCGGCGGCGCCTCGGTGGTGTAGGTGAACTGGCCGTTGGTGAACCAGTCCTGCAACAGGACGGCCTTGTCGTACGACGACGTGGCCGAGTGCGTGACGTTCTCGGCGATCTGCCGGACGCTGTCGGGGATGTTGGGCGGCACCCGGGTGAACTGCTCCTCGACCGGTGGGGGCGGCGCCGACGCGGCCCGGAGGTCGCCGGGGGAGGGGCTCACCTTCAGGCTGTCCACCGTGTAGTCGCGGCCGCCGGCAGCGTCGCGCAGGGAGTACACCATCAGCGACGGCGCGTGGACCCGCCAGTCGCCCTGGATGTCGACCCGAGTCGGCGGGTACGGCATCGGCAGGAACTTCAACTCGACGTGATCGTCGATGGAGATCTTGGTCTGGTACCGCCCCGCCGGCTGGAATGTCAGGCCCGGAGCGGGCGGCAGCACCTTGTCCTTGATCTTGTCGCGCGGGCTGCTGGACAGCTCGCTGTAGGTCCAGCGGTCTCCGTCGAACCGGTCCAGGGCGTACAGCCGCAGGTAGTCCGGCTGCGGGTCGTTGGTGCGGAAGCTCAGCACCTCGGCGTCGTCGGTGCGGGTGAGCTCGCGCTTCAGGCTGACCAGCGGGTCGAGCGTGGTCACCGTTCTGGCGCCGTGCCCGCCGGTGCCGGTGCCGCCCATGCCGAAAAAGCCCTTGGGCTGGATGCCGGGCACGATCGACGGGAGCAGCACGGCGGCGGCGACGGCGGTCAGCCCGATGCGGCGCCCGGTGAGGGCGAGCGCGCTGGAGTTCGGCTGCTCTCGTGGTGAGTCGTCGGACCAGCGGCTGGTGAACACCGGCCGCCCCCAGCCGACCACCTGCACCCGCGCGTCGGCGAGCAGCAGCCACAGGTAGCCGGCCGCGCCGATACCGAAGGCCAGCCAGCTGATGCTCTCCTCCCGGATCGCGGCCGGCACGCTGTACATCGCCAGCAGCGGAAGGCCGGCGGGCGCCGCCCGCCGCAGCCGTACGGCCAGCAGATCGACGAGCACCGCGACCAGGCCGATCCCGAGCGTGGAGAGCAGGGCGATGCCGGGGATCAACGGTACCGGCGCGGCGTAGGTGTTGGCCGCGTGCCCGCCCTCCTTGATCAACTCGCCCAGCCGCGCGACCGACTCCGGAGTCGGGATGAGACCGAGCAGCGCCTCCCCGCCCGCGTACACGACCGTGACGTAGACGAACAGGGCGCCGAGCCCGCCGGCCAGGTTGACCAGCGCGGGCAGCCGGTACCTGCGGATAAGCGCGCCGGTGCCGGACACGGCCAGCACCGCGCCCAGCCCGGTCCAGAACCAGCCGGCCGACACGAAGAGCGGATAGAGCCCGATCGACCCGCACAGGGTCGCCACGGCCGCCGCGATCGTCAGCTGCGCCTTCATCTCACCGGCTCCGGTCTCGTACGGCGGTCAGCTGGATGTCCTCGGCGGCCTGGTCGGCGTGCGCCCACGCGGTGGCCAGCGCCGCGGCGGAGCTGACCGTCACCACTCGCCAGCCCGCCGCGCGCAGCAGCCGCGCCGACGTCGCGGTGCTCGCGGCGAACGCGGCCGCGCCGGAGGACGTCTCGCCGGCGGGAGTGTCGATGTCGATCAGGACGGCCATGCAAGTGGCTGTGCCGCGCCGGATTCCGGACAGGGCCCGGGCCTCGGCCTGGCTCAACCGGCCCAGCACCGCGATGACGAGTCCGTCGCCCTCGCCGCCCGAGCCGACGGCCCCGCGCAGTGCCGCGAGCCCGGGCTGCAGCGAATGGTTCCGGGACGTACGGACGACGGCCAGGCTGTCGAGCAGCGCGCCGTGGAAGGCACTGGACGGCCCCAGCACCTCGCCGGCGTCGGTGACGAACCGGAGCCCGAAGCCCTCCCGGCCGAGGTGCACACCGATCGACGCGGCGGCCGAGACCGCCTGCTCGAACGACGACGCGGGGCCCTCGCCCGGGTGCACGCTGCGGCGGGTGTCGAGGAACAAGGTGCCGCGGCTTTGCCACTGCTGCTCCTCGCGGCGCACCATCAGCTCGCCGTACCGGGCCGTCGACCGCCAGTGCACGCGGCGCAGGTCGTCGCCGTGCCGGTATTCGCGCGGCGCCACGTCGTCCTCGCCGGCCGTCGAGATCGTGCGGGCCCGGCTGTCGCCGCCGCCCGTCCAGGCCCCGACGAACCGGCCGCGCGGCAGCGGCACGATCGTGGGAGTGACCGTGAGCGTGTCGGTCATGCTGAACGACCTGGCCAGCTCGACCAGGCCGAACGGGTCGGCCAGCCGCACCGACAGCGGCCCCACCTTGAACCGGCCCCGGACGTCGGATCGCACCCGGTAGCTCAGCTCGCGGGCGCCTTGCGGCTCGACACGGTCCAGCACGAACCGGGCGCCGCTCGTCCCGGACAGCCCGCCCAGGGTGTACGGCACCCGATCGGAGACGAGCAGCAGGCCGGTGGGCAGCCGGGAGACGTTCTCGAGCCGCAGATCGACGTGCGCCTCGTGGCCGATGGGCAGCCGCGACGGGTCGAGCCGGCGCGCGCACGCCAGGCGGTACCGGGTGCGCGACACCGCCAGCGCCGAGAGCAGCGGCAACGCCAGCACCAGCACGCCCGCGCGCAGCAGATCACGCTCGCCCAGCACGAACGAGCAGATGATCGCGGTCACCCCGGCCGCGGCGAACGACCGCCCGCGGGTGGTGAGGGCCGTCAGGGTCCTGAGCATCGCGCTAGCGTCGACGGTCGGGTACGGGCAGCCGTTCGACGAGCTCCCCGACCACCTGCTCCGGCAGCCTGCGCTCGACCTGCGCGTCGGCCGTCGGGAGCAGCCGGTGCGTGAGCACCGGGATCGCCAGCTCCTGGATGTCGTCGGGCAGGACGTAGTCGCGGTCGTCTATCGCGGCATGCGCCCGGGCCGCCCGTACGAGGTGCAGCGTGGCCCGCGGGGACGCCCCGAGCCGCAGCTCGGAGTGCTTGCGCGTGGCCGTCACGAGGTCGATCGCGTACTGCCGCACGGCCGGCGCCACGTGCACGCGCCGGACGACCTCGATGAGCTCCCGTACGTCGGCGGCGTGCGCCACCGGCTCGAGACCCACGAGCGGTGAGGACTGGCCGTGCACGTCGAGCATCTCCAGCTCGGCGCTGGGCTCCGGGTAGCCCATCGAGATTCGCGCGGTGAACCGGTCGCGCTGGGCCTCGGGCAGCGGATAGGTGCCCTCCATCTCCACCGGGTTCTGGGTGGCGATGACCATGAACGGACTTTCCAGGTCGTACGTCTTGCCATCGACGGTGACCTGCTGTTCCTCCATGCACTCCAGCAGGGCCGACTGGGTCTTGGGAGAGGCGCGGTTGATCTCGTCGCCGACGACGATGTTGGCGAACACCGGCCCCGGCTTGAACTCGAACTCGCGCCGCTCCTGGTTGTATGCGCTGACGCCGGTGATGTCGCTGGGCAGCAGGTCGGGGGTGAACTGAACGCGTCGCACCGAGCAGTCGACGGACCGCGCCAGCGCCTTGGCCAGCATGGTCTTCCCGACACCCGGTACGTCTTCGATCAGCAAATGGCCCTCTGCCAGCAAGACCGTAAGCGCCAGCCGGACAGCGCCGGGTTTTCCCTCGATAACCGACTCGATCGCGGCGCGAATCTTGTTCGCGACCTGTGTCAGCACGTCCAGACCGCGGCCGACATCGCCGTGGGAGCTTATCGCCACTAACCCTCCTCAGCCACTCCGTGGCCGCTATCTGGCACGACCCCGTCCGCATTCTTCGGGGGCAGCGGGGGCACGCGACCCCTGCTAGACGGAGTACCACCCATTTTGTCTGCTTACCGACAGTACGTCGTCAAGCATCGCCGCACCGATATCTCAGCGACGGTTGGGGAAAGCGTGACCTCCGTGCCCGGAGTGACGTCACCACCGCCCCTACCACTCTGCTCCACAACGCGCCCGCCCCTCCACCTGGCACGCAAGCCCGCCTGAGAAAGCGGACGTCCGCCCTTCGTACACCGCCCGATGCCTCAATGTTCCGGTCATTTCTCCTAGGGATTACGTACGGGACAGGGCGTGAGATTCGTGCGAGCCGTTCGCCGCGTGGCTGGGCCGCCCTCGTCCTCCACTCTGCACCACCGCCGCTGACCTGCACGTTTATCCGAAAAAACAGGCCTGGACGCAGGTTCTGATAGTTGACGGTGGGGAATTGTGGAGTACAGTGGGGCGCCGTGGGGGTAGTCGCACCCCACGTGGCGCGGGGAGGTGGGCCGATGTTTCTCGGCACCCATTCACCGCGCCTCGACGACAAGGGACGGCTGTTCCTGCCGGCGAAGTACCGCGAGGAGCTGTCGGGGGGATTGGTGATCACGAAGGGCCAGGAGCGCTGCCTGTACGTCTTCCCCATGGCAGAGTTCCAGCGCATCACCGAGGCGCTTCGTGCCGCACCGGTCACCGCGAAGTCCGTACGCGACTACAGCCGGGTCTTCTTCGCCAGCGCGTCCGACGAGGTCCCCGACAAGCAGGGGCGGATCACCATTCCGCCGGCGCTGCGCGGCTACGCCGGTCTCGACCGCGACTGTTCGGTCATCGGGGCCAATACGCGCCTGGAGATCTGGGACGCGCAGGCCTGGGAGACCTATCTCGAGCAGAGCGAGCAGCAGTTCTCCGATCTGTCGGAGGAGGTGTTGCCCGGCGTCCTTTGACGTTCGACCCGCCGGTGCGATTGGGGGCGGGCCCTCCTTAGGGGGTCGGTCAACAACACCGCGGCCCACGTTCGGCGAGGTCTCCACCCGCTCTCCGCGCCAGCTGGCGCACCTTCCCCGGTGCCAGGTGGCATACCTGCACAGCAGGGCCTTCCCCTGGGCAGCGGATGGGGACCTGGCCGGACGAGGCCGCCCGGGGCAGTCCGAGGAAATGGACACGACGCCCTGGGCGTGAGCCCCTCGGGGAGCCGCGACCCGGCGGTGCCACAGTCCGCGAGGTTGGGCCGGCGTTCTCCGCTGACAGAGTCGTTCGGGGCGGCGGCGGCCGCGAGGCCCAACGGTGGCAGCACATGGGGGTGTGTGAGATGAACATGAGTGACCCCACGGGCCGATCCGGTCACGTGCCGGTCATGCTCGATCGCGTTCTGGAGTTGCTCGACCCCTCCCTCCGCGTCCCCGGAGCCTGCCACGTCGACGCCACGCTGGGCATGGGCGGCCACGCCGTCGCGCTGCTCGAGGCGCACCCCGACCTGCGCCTGATCGGCATCGACCGCGACCCGACGGCACTGGAGCGAGCCGGCCGGCGGCTGTCCGCCTTCGGCGCCCGGGTGCGCCTCGAACACGCCGTCTACGACGAGATCCCGCAGATCCTCGACCGGCTGGACATCCCCTACGTACAGGGCGTGCTGTTCGACCTCGGCGTGTCGTCCCCGCAGCTCGACGAGGCGGAACGGGGGTTCGCCTACGCGTACGACGCCCCGCTCGACATGCGGATGGACCCCACTCAGTCCCGCACCGCCGCCGACGTCGTGAACGACTACCCGGTCGCGGACCTGGCGCGGATCCTGCGGGTGTACGGCGAGGAGCGGTTCGCCCGCCGCATCGCCGAGGCGATCGTCCGGGAGCGCGCCAAGGAGCGGCTGACGTCGACGAGGCGGCTCGCCGATCTCGTCCGGACGGCGATCCCGGCGGCGACCCGGCGTACGGGCGGCAACCCCGCGAAGCGGACCTTCCAGGCCCTGCGCATCGAGGTGAACGGGGAACTGGACACGTGGCGACGGGCGCTGCCCGCCGCCCTCGACACCCTCGCCGTGGGCGGTCGGGTGATCGTCCTCGCCTACCACTCGCTCGAGGACCGCATCACCAAACAGGTCTTCGCCGAGCGCACGACCGACACGACACCACCCGACCTGCCGGTACCGCTCCCGGACAGGCAACCGAGGTTCGCGCTGCGCACGCGCGGCGCGGAAACCCCGTCGCAGGCCGAGATCGCCGCCAACCCACGGGCCGCGTCGGCCCGGCTGCGCGCCGTCGAGCGGATCCGCCCGGCGGCCGTGAGCGACGCTCGCGAGGCATCGGCGAGAACGGGACGCGGCGAAAACCCGCCGAGCGGGCGGAGCGAGCCATCAAGCACCCGCGACAGCCGTACGACGCCGCCCGCCGCGGGGCCGCCGGGCGAGCGCAGCGAACCAGGAGACACCGCATGACCACGACGACACCCACTCGACCGCCGCGCTCCCGTACCGCCGCTCGCCCCGCGACCCGGAGCGCCGATGGCCGGACGGCCACACGCGCCGCCCCGGCACGTACCGTCGCCGCGCCCCGAGTCGAACGGGCCAAGGCCGGGGCGCGCACACAGCGTCCGGCGGCGCCACCCCGCATGCCGTTCGTGCTGCTCGTGGTCGGGCTGCTCGGCGGAGCGCTGGTGAGCCTGCTGCTGCTCAACACGGTGCTGGCGCAGGACGCCTTCACCCTGACCGAGCTGGAGCGCGGCAACCAGCAGCTGAACCAGCAGCGGCAGGCGCTGCAGGAGGAGATCGCGCGCGAGGAGTCACCGGCCCGGCTCGCCCCGCGGGCGAAGGCGCTCGGCATGCGCGAGCCGCACCGGCCGGCGTTCGTCGACGCGCGGACCGGCCAGGTCGTCGGCCCCAAGGGACTGCGGCCCGTGCCGTACCCGGCTGCGGCGTCCGCCGCGGCGGCGAGCGTGGTCGGCGTGCCGGGCGCGGTGGTGCCAGGCGACGGCGTCCAGACCGGGGGCGGTCGGTGACGACACAACGCGGCCGCGGCCCGGGCGGACAGTCGCCCGGACGCCGGGGGAGCGGTCGCGGCCAGGGTCAGGGCGGGGGCGGCCCGGGCAAAGATCGACCGCAGCGTCCGGCCGGACGCGGCGGCACCCCGGCACGCGGCGGTACCCCGGCACGCGGCGGGTCCAAGGGAGCCGGCGGGCGCGCGGGAACCGGCGGAGCCAAGAGCGCGTCACGGAGCACGGGAGCCGCCCGGCCGGGAAGGCCGGCCGAACGTGCACGTCCGCGCGGAACCGGCTCCGGACCGCGCCGACGGCCGCCCGTCCGGCCGCCCCGCCGGATCCTCATGCGGCTGCGCGACCCCGTCCGGCGGCTCAACGTGGGCTTGCTGCTGATCGCGTTCGTGCTGTCGCTGTTCGCCGGCCGCCTCGTCCAGCTGCAGGGCCTCGCGGCGGACGGCTACGCGCACCGTGCCGTACAGCAGCGGCTGGTGAAGATCGACCTGCCGGCCATCAGGGGACAGATCACCGACGCCCAGGGCGAGCCCCTCGCGATGACGGTGGACGCCCGCGCGATCTACGCCGACCCGTCGCGGATCAAGCCAGAACAGCGCAACCAGATCGCCGGATCAATGTCGTCGATCCTCGGCCTCAACCCGGCCGCCGTGCTCAAGCTCATCAGCACGCCGAACACCCAGTTCAAATACATCGCGCACGGCGTACGGCCGGACAAGGCCAGGACGATCAGCGCGCTGGACTTTCCCGGCATCGGCACTTTGCCGGAGTATCGACGTATATATCCGAACAACTCGGTGGCGGCCAACGTCGTTGGTTATGTGGGGCGGGATGGCAACGGCCTCGGCGGGCTCGAGTTCACCATGAACCGCATGCTCGCCGGGCGGAACGGCTGGCAGCGCGTGGAAATCAGCCGCGACGGCCAGCACATTCCCATGGGCGAGGACCAGACGCTCAAGCCGGTTCCGGGGCGCGGCCTGCGCCTGACCTTGCTGCGCGACCTGCAGTACAAGGCGCAGGTGGCGATCCAGAAGCAAGTCAAGGCGACCCACGCGAAAAGCGGCAGCGTCATCGTCATAGACCCCCGCAACGGGCAGATCCTCGCGATGGCGAGCGCGCCCGGCTTCGATCCCAACAACCTGACCAAGGCCGATCCGCGCAACCTGGGGAACCGGCCCGTCCAGGAGGCGTTCGAGCCGGGCAGCACCAACAAGGTGATCACGGCCGCGGCGACGATGGAGAAGGGCGGGGTGACACCGAACACGGCGTTCACCGTCCCCGACCACATCACGAGGTACGGCCGGACGTTCCACGACTCGCACCCGCACTCGACCGAGCGGCTGACGTTCGGCGGAGTGCTCGCGACGTCGAGCAACATCGGCACGATCATGGCGAGCGAGCGGATCAGCCAGCAGACGCTGTATCAGTTCCTGCGCGGCTTCGGGTTCGGCGCGCTCACCGGTGTAGGGCTGCCGGGCGAGACGCCCGGGCTGCTGCGCCCGCCGAACCAGTGGTCGGGCACCGACCGGTACCCGATCGCGTTCGGCCAGACCGTGTCGGTCAACGCACTGCAGATGGCGAGCGTCTACGCGACCATCGCCAACGGCGGGGTGCGGGTGACCCCCACCCTGGTCGCCGGCACCACCGACGGCCACGGCGGTTTCCTGCCGTCCCCCGCTCCCGCCCACCGGCGCGTGATCAGCGCCGAGACGGCCAATCAGATCATCCACATGCTCGAAGGGGTCACCACCCACGAGGGCACGGCCCCCGAGGCGCAGATCCCCGGCTACCGGGTCGCCGGCAAGACCGGCACCGCCGAGCGGGTCAACCCGAGGTGCGGATGCTACCGGGGCGGCGGCTACACCGCCTCCTTCGCCGGGATCGCGCCGGCCGACAATCCGCAGCTTGTCGTGCAGGTCGTGCTGCAGGACCCCAAGGGCGCCCACTATGGTGGCGAGGTGGCGGCTCCGGTCTTCAAGGACGTCATGTCCTTTGCCCTGCAGACTCAGAAGATCCCGCCCACGGGGAGCAAGTCACCGAAGATCCGTATCTACGCCGGTCGCTGACGACGGACGGGTAATCTCTCGCCGTGCCCCAGCAGCCACCAGCGTCCCAGAGCGAAAGAGCAGCGATGCGCCCGACCACCAACCCGGCCCGCCCCCTCTCCGGGCTTGCGCGGGTGCTCGACGTGTCCGAGGAGGCCGCGGGCTGGGGCAGCGACCACGAGGTCGCGATCGCGGGCATCACCCACGACTCCCGGCGGGTCCGGCCGGGCGACCTGTACGCCGCGCTCCCGGGCAGCACCGTGCACGGCGCCGACTTCTCCGAACAGGCGGCCGCGGCGGGCGCCGCCGCGATCATGACCGACCGGGCCGGATACGAGCGCGCGGCCGCGACCGGGCTGCCGGTGCTCGTCGTCGACCGCCCCCGCGACGTGCTCGGCCGGGCCGCCGCCTGGGTGTACGGCGAGCCGGCGCGCGACCTGACCTTGATCGGCGTGACCGGCACCAGCGGCAAGACCACGACCGTGTACCTGCTCGAGGCCGGCCTGCGCGCGGCCGGCGTGCACACCGGCATCGTCGGCACGGTCGAGACCCGCATCGGCGACGACCGGCTGCCGAGCACGCTGACCACCCCCGAGTCGACGGACCTGCACGCGATCTTCGCGATGATGCGCGAGCGAGGCGTCGGCGCGGCCGCGATGGAGGTCTCCAGCCACGCCCTCGAACAGGGCCGGGTCGGCGGCGCGTACTACGACGTCGCGATCTTCACCAACCTCTCCCAGGACCACCTCGACTACCACGTCACCATGGACGACTACTTCGCGGCCAAGGCGCGGCTGTTCACGGCCGCGTACAGCCGCGTCGGCGTGGTCAACGCCGACGACGAGTACGGCCGGCTGCTGGTCGAGCAGGCCGAGGTGCCGGTCACGACGTTCTCGGTGGACGGCAACCCGGCGGCCGACTGGCGCGCCGAGGACGTACGGCTCGGCGCCGACGGCAGCATCTTCCGCGTCGTCGGCCCCGGCGGCATCGAGGCCGACGCGACCATCCAGCTCGCCGGCCCGTTCAACGTGGCCAACGCGCTGGCCGCGATCGTCGCGCTCGTCGAGTCCGGCATACCGCTGCCGACCGCGGTGAGCGGCGTGGCCGCGCTGCCGGGCGTGCCGGGACGCCTGGAGCGGGTCGACGAGGGCCAGGACTTCGTCACCCTGGTCGACTACTCGCACAAGCCGGCGGCCGTAGAGGCCGTCCTGACCGCGCTGCGCCCGGTTACGGAGGGACGCCTGTTCGTCGTCCTCGGCTGCGGCGGCGACCGCGACCGGGGAAAGCGCCCGCTCATGGGCGAATCCGCCGCGCGGCTCGCGGACGTGGCCATCTTCACCAACGACAACCCGCGATCCGAGGATCCGATCGCCATCCTCGCCGCTATGGTCGAGGGCGTGCTGAAGGTGCCCCAGCAGGAGCGGGCGCACGTGATCGTCGAGCCCGACCGGGCGGCGGCGATCGCGCTCGCGGTCGACCGCGCCCGCCGCGGCGACGTCGTCGTGGTGGCCGGCAAGGGGCACGAACAGGGTCAGTACGTCGGCGGCGAGGTCATCCCGTTCGACGACCGCGAGGTGGTCCGGCGGGCCCTGCACGACCGGTACGACGGCGACGGCGACAGCGACGAGGCCGACGACTACGGCGACCTCGGCGACCTCGGCGACCTCGGCGACGAGGAACAGGCGTGATTCCGCTCGTGCTGGCGAAGATAGCCGAGATCACGCGGGGGACCCTGGCTGGGGCGCCGTCCCGCGAGGCGATCGTCACCGGGCCGGTCACCCTCGACTCCCGGGCCGCCGAGCCGGGCGCGCTGTTCGCGGCGTTCCGCGGTGAGCGCGTGGACGGCCACGACTTCGCGGCCGCCGCCGTGGCCGCCGGCGCGGTCGCCGCCCTGGTGGACCGGCCGGTCGACCAGGGCGTGCCGGTCATCATGGTCGACGACGTGGTCGCCGCGCTCGGCCGGCTGGCCCGCGCCGTCGTGGACCGGCTGCCCGAGATCACGACGATCGGCGTCACCGGCTCGTCCGGCAAGACCTCGACCAAGGACCTGCTCGCCCACGTCACCAGGCGGCTCGGCCCCACGGTGGCGCCCACCGGCTCGTTCAACAACGAGATCGGGCACCCGCTGACCGTGCTGCGCGCCGACGAGGACACGCGCTACCTGGTGCTGGAGACGAGCGCCCGCGGCATCGGCCACATCGCGTACCTGACCCGCATCGCGCCGCCGCACATCGGCGTCGTGCTCAACGTCGGCAGCGCCCACATCGGCGAGTTCGGCAGCCGTGAGGTCGTGGCGCGGGCCAAGGCCGAGCTGGTCGAGGCGCTCACCCCCGAGGGAACGGCCGTCCTGAACTCTGACGACCCCCTCGTCCGCACGATGGCCGCCCGTACCCCGGCGAAGATCGTCACCTTTGGCCGCGCGCCGGACGCCACTGTACGAGCGACCGAGGAGTGGCTCGACGAGCGGGGGAGGGCACGGTTCTCCCTGGTCACGCCCGAGGGGACGGCGCCGGTGACGCTCCGGCTGCACGGGGCGCACATGGTGAGCAACGCGCTGGCCGTCGCGGCGACCGCCCGCGAGCTGGGCCTGCCGCTGTCCGAGATCGCCGATGCGATGTCGGAGGCGACGTCCGTCAGCCGCTGGCGGATGGAGGTCAGCGAGCGCGCCGACGGCCTCACCGTCGTCAACGACGCCTACAACGCCAACCCCGAGTCGGTGCGGGCGGCCCTGGACGCCCTTCGGCACATGTCCCGGGGCCGTCGCTCCTACGCCGTGCTCGGTGGAATGGCGGAATTGGGCGCCGTCTCCAGACAGGAGCACGAGAAGATCGGACGGTACGCCGCCGAGAGCGGCGTGTCCGGCCTTGTCGTGATCGGTGAGACCGCGGCGCCCATCCTCGTGGGCGCCAAGCAGGTGGGGTCGTGGACTGGAGAGTGCGTTCAGGTGGATGACACCGCCGCGGCGGTCACCGCGCTCGGCGAGCGGCTGCGCTCGCGCGACGTGGTGTTGATCAAAGGTTCACGGGTGGCCGGGCTGGAACAGGTCGCCCAAGCCGTCCTCGACGATGGGCCTGACGGCGGGCCCGGTTCGGGGCGGGAAAGCGGGGCCGGCGCGTGACCAATATCATCCTCGCCGGCGCGGTGTCGCTGATCATCGGCATGCTCGGCACCCCGGTGTGGATCCGGCTGGTCTCCCGGCTGGGGTACGGCCAGATGATCCGCGAGGACGGGGTGGAGACCCACCTCAGCAAGCGCGGCACCCCCACCATGGGCGGCGCCGTCTTCATCATCGGGTCGCTCGTGGGATACGCCCTCTCCCACCTCGTCACCGGCACCACGCCCACGATCTCGGGCATCCTCGTGCTGTTCCTGATGACCGGGCTCGGCGTCGTCGGCTTCGTCGACGACTACATCAAGGTGTTCAAGCAGCGCAGCCTCGGGCTGCGCAGCAGCGCCAAGGCGATCGGCATCGTGCTCGTCGGCGTGGTGTTCGCGGTCGGCGTCCTGAACTTCCCCAACGGGTACGACGTCACGCCGGCGACCGACCAGCTGTCGTTCCTGCGCGACTTCGGGCCGCACATCGGGCCCTACCTGTTCGTGCTCTGGGCGCTCATCCTGATCCAGGCCACGTCGAACGGCGTCAACCTGACCGACGGCCTCGACGGTCTGGCCAGCGGGCCGACCGGCATGATCCTCGGCGCGTACGTGATCATCGGCAACTGGCAGCTGCGCAACAGCTGCTACGACTTCGGGCTCGCCCCTAATTGCTACAGCGTGCGCGACCCGCTCGACCTCGCCGTGGTGGCCGCCGCCGTGCTCGGCGGGCTCTTCGGCTTCCTGTGGTGGAACGCACCACCGGCCAAGATCTTCATGGGCGACACCGGCTCGCTCGCGCTGGGCGGTGTGCTGGTCGGCCTGGCGATCACCACCCGCACCCAGATCCTGCTCGCCATCCTGGGCGGCCTGATCGTGATCATCGTGCTGTCGGTGATCATCCAGGTCGGCACCTTCAAGGTGACTCGAAAACGGGTCTTTAAAATGGCCCCGCTGCAGCACCACTTCGAGCTGTCCGGCTGGGCCGAGACCACCATTGTGGTGCGGTTCTGGCTGATGTCCGCCCTCTTCGTGGCCATGGGCCTCGGCCTGTTCTACCTGGAGTGGATGCCCAAGTGAGCCTGGCGCGGGGGGCTCCGGCGAGCGCTTGGGCGGGAAACACGGTCTGTGTCGCGGGGCTGGGGATCTCGGGGCGCGCGGCGGCGCTGGCGCTGGCCGAGCGCGGCGCGCGGGTCACGGTCGTCGACGCCCGCGACGGCGCGGCCGAGCGCGCGCACGCCGCGACGCTGGAATCCGCCGGCGTGACCGTACGACTGGGGGACGGCGAAACCCTGCCTGCGGGGATCGGCCTCGTCGTCACCTCGCCCGGCTGGCGGCCCGACGTACCGTTGCTCGCCACGGCGGCCGGCGCGGGCATCGAGGTCATCGGCGAGGTAGAGCTGGCCTGGCGGCTGCGCGGGCCGGACGCCGCGCCCTGGCTGGCGATCACCGGCACCGACGGGAAGACCACCGTCGTCCGCATGCTGGCCGGCATGCTCACGGCCGCCGGGCACAAGGCGCTCGCCGTCGGCAACGTCGGCACCCCGATCGTGACCGCGGTGACGGAGCACCACGACGTCCTGGCCGTCGAGCTGTCCAGCTACCAGCTGCACTGGTCGAGCTCGCTCGAGCCGTACGCCGCCGCGGTGCTCAACATCGCGCCCGACCATCTTGACTGGCACGGCTCGATGGAAGGGTACGTCGCCGACAAGGCCAAGATCTTCGCGCCCGGCACGATCGCGGTCTACAACGCCGACGACGAGCGCTCGACGGCGCTGGCCGCCCGCTCCGATCGCCGGGTCGGCTTCACCCTGCGCCCCCCTGGCCCGGGCGGGCTGGGCGTGGTGGACGACGTCCTCGTCGACCATGCCACCGGCGATACGGCGGTGGAGATCGCGCGCGTGGCCGACGTACGGCCGTACGCGCCGCACAACGTGGCCAACGCGCTGGCCGCGGCGGCTTTGGCGCGGGCGTACGGCGTGGCGCCGGAGGCCGTACGGGAGGGGCTGCGAGCGTTCGTGCCGGACCCGCACCGGATCCAGTACGTGGCCGACATCGCCGGCGTTGCCTACGTCAACGACTCCAAGGCCACGCAGCCGCACGCCGCCGCCGGGTCGCTGGCCGCCTACCCGTCCGTGGTCTGGATCGCCGGCGGCCTGCTCAAGGGCCTCGACGTCGACGACCTCGTACGGTCGCACGGCCCCCGGCTGCGCGGCGTGGTGTTGATCGGGCGGGATCGCGCCCGGATCGCCGAAGCTCTTGGGCGACACGCGTCGAATGTCCCGGTCATCGACGTCCCCGACGCCGACACTGGGGCCATGGAACGTGCCGTGACCGAGGCCGCCGGGCTGGCCGAGCCGGGCGACACCGTGCTGCTCGCACCGGCGGGGGCGTCGTTCGACATGTTCGCGAACTACTCCGCCCGGGGCGACGCCTTCATCGCCGCCGTACGAAAGCTCGCTCGCCGATGAGCGCCGAGGCCGCCACCGAAGAGGAGGGGCGGCCAGGCGTACGGGCGCAGGTCGGGCACCTTATCGGGCTGCTCGACCGGCCACTGACGTCGTACTACCTGGTGCTGGGCTGCTCGATGCTGCTGCTCGCGCTGGGCCTGGTGATGGTGCTGTCGTCGTCGAGCGTCGACCAGATGGACAAGACCGGGTCTCCGTACGTCCTGTTGCGCAAGCAGGCGATGTGGGTCGGGGTGGGGTTGCCGTTGATGTGGCTGGCCTCTCAGCTGCAGCCCAAGGCGTTCCGGGCGTTGGCGTATCCGCTGTTGCTGCTGTCCATCCTGGCGCTCACGCTGGTCCTCGTCCCGGGGCTCGGCCGAACCGCGGGCGGCGCGACGCGCTGGATCAGCTTCGGCGGCGGGTTCCAGCTGCAGCCGTCCGAGCCGGCGAAGCTCGCGCTGGTGCTCTGGGGGGCGGACCTGCTGGCTCGCAAGGAGAAGCTCGGCATGCTCACCGAGTGGCGGCAGCTGCTGATCCCGCTGCTGCCGGGCACCGGCCTCGTGGTGCTGCTGGTGATGCTCGGCAACGACCTGGGCACGACCCTGGTGCTGTTGACGATCTTCCTGGCGCTGCTGTGGGTGGTCGGGGCCCCCGGGCGGCTGTTCGTCGGGATGAGCGGCCTGATCAGTGTGCTGATCGGGATCCTCATCGTCGTCGAGCCGTACCGGCTGCAGCGGCTCACCGGCTTCCTCGACCCGTCCGGCGACCCGCTGAACACGAACTACCAGGGCCGGCAGGGCCTGTACGCGGTGGCGTCCGGCGGCTGGTTCGGCACCGGGCTGGGGGAGGGGCGGGCCAAGTGGCTGTACCTTCCGCACGGCGAGACCGACTTCATCTTCGCCAACATCGGCGAGGAGCTCGGCCTGATCGGCACGCTGGTGGTGCTCGGCCTGTTCGGGCTGCTGGCGTACGCGGGGTTGCGGATCGCCCGGCGAGCCGCCAAGGACACGTTCCTGCGGCTCGCCGCCGCCGGGGCCACCGCCTGGCTCGTGGTCCAGGCCATTGTGAACATCGGCGCGGTGATCGGGGTGCTGCCGATCACCGGGATCCCGCTGCCGCTCGTCTCGTACGGCGGCTCGGCGCTGATCCCGACATTGCTGGCGCTGGGCATGCTGCTGTCGTTCGCCAAACGCGAACCGGGCGCCCGGCAGGCCTTGGCCGGACGCGGCCCCGGACCCGCCGTCCGGGTCCTAAGCTGGCTGGGCCTGGGCAGGCGATGACGAGACCTGGTACAGCACCCGCCAAAGTACCCTCCTCCGTCTGCGCAGCGGCCCGGTAAGGGTCCATGATGTGACGGAGTCCTGAACGCAGACTCACGGGGTACCGAGCGGAGCGAGCACATGAGCACGAGCATCAGTGTCGTCCTGGCCGGCGGCGGGACGGCCGGACATATCGAGCCGGCCTTGGCGCTCGCCGACGCGCTGCGCCGGGAAGACCCGGATGTCGCGATCACCTGCCTCGGCACCGAGCGCGGCCTGGAGACCAGGCTGGTGCCGCAGCGCGGCTACGAGCTTGCGTTGATCCCGCCGGTGCCGCTGCCGCGTACGCTGACGCCCCGGCTGCTCACCGTCCCTGGCCGGCTGCGCGGCGCGATCAACACGGCCGCCTCGGTGCTGGACCGGGTGCGGGCCGACGTCGTGGTCGGCTTCGGCGGCTACGTGGCCACCCCCGGCTACCTCGCGGCCCGCAAGAACCGCGTGCCGATCGTCGTGCACGAGGCGAACCCGCGCCCCGGCCTCGCCAACCGGCTCGGCGCACGGTTCACCGACCACGTCGCGGTGGCCAACAAGGACACGGCGCTGCCGCACGCGCAGTACGTCGGGATCCCGCTGCGCCGCGAGATCGCGGAGCTGGACCGGTTCGCCCTCGGCGACAAGGCGCGCAGCCATTTCGGGCTGCGGCCCAACCTGCCCACCCTGCTGGTGTTCGGCGGCTCCCAGGGCGCCCGGTCACTCAACCGGGCCGTCGTCGCTGCGGCGCCGGACATCCGGGCCGCCGGCATCCAGGTGCTGCACATCGTGGGGCCGAAGAACACCGAGGAACCGCCGGCGGCGCCCGACGGCCCGCCGTACGTGACCCTGCCGTACTGCGACCGCATGGACCTCGCCTACGCCGCCGCAGACCTGGCGATGTGCCGGGCGGGCGCGATGACCTGCGCCGAGCTGCCCGCGGTCGGCCTGCCCGCCGCGTACATCCCGCTGCCACACGGCAACGGCGAGCAGCGGCTCAACGCCCAGCCGATCGTCGACGCCGGCGGCGGCCTGGTGATCGAGGACACCGAGCTGACCCCCGACTGGATCCGGCAGACCCTGCTGCCGGTGCTGTCCGACACCGAGCGGATCGCGGCGATGTCCGAGGCGGCGGCGAGCATGGGCCGGCGCGATGCCGACGTGGCCCTGGCCCGCATCGTCTTCGACGTCGCCGCGGCCCGGAGGAAACAGTGACTTCTGAACCGGGGCAGGTGGTTCCGGCCGATCGGCTGGGCGCGGTCCACTTCATCGCCATCGGTGGGGCGGGCATGTCGGGCATCGCCCGCATCATGCTCAAACGCGGCATCCCTGTTTCCGGCAGTGACGCGGCCGACTCCGAGCTGCTCGGGCAGCTGAGCGCGCTCGGCGCCAAGGTGTACGTCGGGCACGCGGCCGAGCACGTGGGCGACGCCGACACCGTGGTGGTGTCGACGGCGATCCGGGCCGCCAACCCCGAGCTGGTCGCGGCGCGCGAGCGCGGGCTGCGGGTGCTGCACCGCGCCGAGGCGCTGGCCTCGCTGATGGCGGGCCGCCGGGCGGTCGCGGTGGCCGGTACGCACGGCAAGACGACCACGACGTCGATGCTGACCGTGGCGCTGCAGCGGGCGGGCCTCGACCCCGCGTACTGCATCGGCGGGCAGCTCGTGACGACGGGGCTCGGCGCCGACGAGGGCACCGGCGACGTGTTCGTGGCCGAGGCCGACGAGAGCGACGGCTCGTTCCTCAACTTCACGCCGCACCTCGCTGTGGTCACCAACGTAGAGGCCGATCATCTCGACAACTATGGCGGCTTCGACGAGGTGAAGCGGAGCTTCGCACGGTTCGTCGAGCGCATCGAACCGGGCGGGGTGCTGGTCGCGGGCGCCGACGACCCGGTGGCCAGGGAGCTGGCGGCGCACGGCCGCGAGCGCGGGCTCACCGTCCTGACGTACGGGGTCGCGGTCGACGCGGACCTGCGGGTCACCGGATTCACGCCGCGCGGGCTCGGCTCCACCTTCCAGATCGGCGGCGTCGGCGAGATGACCCTCGCCGTGCCGGGACGGCACAACGCCCTCAACGCCACCGCCACGGTGGCGGTCGCCCAGGCGCTTGGCTGCGACATCGACACCATACGGGCCGGGCTGGCCGAATTCGGCGGGGCGCGGCGGCGGTTGGAGCTCAAGGGCGAGACGGCCGGTGCTCAGGTCTTCGACAGCTACGCGCACCACCCGACCGAGCTGGTCGCCGACCTGGCGGCCACGCGCGACTACGTCGGGCAGCGCACGCAGGAGCATGCCCGGCCGGGCCGGATCATCGCGGTCTTCCAGCCCCACCTCTACAGCCGTACGCGGTTCTTCGCGGCCGAGTTCGGCGCGGCGCTGGCGCAGGCCGACGTCGCGGTCGTGCTGGACGTGTACGGGGCCCGCGAGGACCCGGAGCCCGGGGTCACCGGCCACCTGGTGGCCGACGCCGTGCCGGGGGGCGGCGCCGAGGTGGTGTACGAACCGGTCTGGGACGCCGTGCCCGCCCGCGTCGCCGAGCTGGCCCGCCCCGGCGACGTCATCCTCACCCTGGGCGCCGGCGACGTGACCCGCCTGGGCCCGCTGATCCTCGATCAGCTGGCCGCCCGCACCCCGGAATAACGCTCA
Organism: Streptosporangiaceae bacterium; assembly: GCA_036555725.1. GTDB lineage: Bacteria > Actinomycetota > Actinomycetes > Streptosporangiales > Streptosporangiaceae > CALAED01. Next base: position 38,763 of record DATBKU010000135.1, read on the forward strand.
CGGCCGACGGCGACGATCGGCGGGATGCCGCCGCCTCGGCGTGGGATACCTCGAATCGCCGCACCCGCGGGTCATCATCGAACGATGGCAGGGCGCATCCGGCATTTCGGCCCCGCCTGAGACGCAACCCCGGGCCCGGGGGCGAGCGCGTACGCGAGGCGGGACGATGACCGAGACGACAGACAGGGTGGCGGTCGAATCCGACGACGCCGCCGCGTCGCCGGCGCGCGACCGTCGCAACCGGTGGAAGGCGGCGTTCGTCTCGCTGCTGGTGCTCAGCGTCCTCAGCACGTCCGCCTGGGTATTGTTCGGCTCGCGGCTGCTCGTCGTACGGCACGTCGAGGTCACCGGGACCCATCTGGTGCCGCAATCGCGCGTGCTCACGGCCGCGGGCGTACAGGTGGGCGGGCCGATGATCCGGCTCGACACCGGGGCGGTGGCCGATCGGGTCGCCGGCATCCCGGAGGTCGAGTCGGTCAACGTGATACGGAAATGGCCGACGACGCTGCGGATCATCGTACGAGAGCGGGTTCCGGTGGTCGTCGTCCAGCGGGCCGGGCGTTTTTACCAGGTCGACCGGTACGGCGTGGTCGTGCGGGCCACATCCGCCGCGCCGCGCGGGCTGCCCCGGCTGCTCGTGACCACCCCCGGCCCGGGCGATCCGGCGACCGCCGCCGCGCTTGGGGTGTGGCGCAGCCTGCCGCCACGGTTCACCACGCGCCTGTCGGCCGTCGCCGCGCCCGACCCCGAGGCGGTGACGCTGCGGCTCAAGTCCGGCGTCACGGTGGTGTGGGGCGCGCCGGAACGGGCCGTCGAGAAGCTCCGGCTCGTCGACGCGCTGCTGAGCGGGTCCTCGGGCCAGACGGCCCGCACGATCGACGTCAGCTCAACCGAGGTCGTGACGACCCGATGAGCGTTCCCTTCGAGCCTGCCGGCCGCTCATCGGTGTGCCGCACACCGTCCGGGGCGGCGATGCGGCAGGCTGGATTCGACGGGGGAGGTGGGGCGATGACCTTCGTTAATCGGGGCAAGCCGGGCTCTCTGCGACACGCCGGTTCCGTTCGTGGCAGGTTAGTTGACCCTGGCGGTAGCCCCCCCTACTGTCCGTATCAGCTCTCAGGTTGACATAACTGTAAGCCTCAACTTGAGGGTGAGGGTTCGGGGGCTTTCGTCGTCGGCCCTGACAACAGGCAAGACCAGATGGCAGCACCGGGCGGTTCCGGCCGGCCGGTTGGACAGAGCGAGCGGAAGGGCCCCTCGGTCGTGGCAGCACCGCAGAACTACCTCGCGGTCATCAAGGTCGTCGGCATCGGCGGCGGCGGCGTCAACGCCGTCAACCGAATGATCGAAGAGGGCCTCAAGGGCGTCGAGTTCATCGCGATCAACACCGATGCCCAGGCGCTGCTGATGAGCGACGCGGACGTCAAGCTCGATGTCGGGCGCGAGCTCACCCGCGGGCTCGGCGCCGGGGCCAACCCCGACGTCGGCCGCAAGGCGGCCGAGGACCATCGCGAAGAGATCGAAGAGGTCATCAAGGGCGCCGACATGGTGTTCGTGACGGCCGGCGAGGGCGGCGGCACCGGCACCGGGGGCGCGCCCGTGGTGGCCAACGTCGCCCGCTCGCTCGGCGCGCTCACCATCGGCGTAGTGACGCGGCCGTTCAGCTTCGAGGGCAAGCGCCGCGCGATGCAGGCCGAGGCCGGCATCGAGACGCTGCGCGACGAGGTCGACACGCTCATCGTCATCCCCAACGACCGGCTGCTGTCGATCTCCGATCGGCAGGTCAGCGTGCTCGATGCGTTCAAGGCCGCCGACCAGGTTCTCCTCTCCGGTGTGCAGGGCATCACCGACCTGATCACCACGCCCGGCCTGATCAACCTCGACTTCGCCGACGTCAAGTCGGTCATGTCCGGGGCCGGCTCGGCGCTCATGGGTATCGGCTCGGCGCGCGGCGACGACCGCAGCGTGGCCGCGGCCGAGATGGCGATCTCCAGCCCGCTGCTCGAGGCCAGCATCGACGGCGCCCACGGCGTGCTGCTGTCCATCTCCGGCGGGTCCGACCTCGGCCTGTTCGAGATCAACGAGGCGGCCCAGCTGGTCTCCAACGCCGCCGCGCCCGACGCCAACATCATCTTCGGTGCGGTCATCGACGACGCGCTCGGCGACGAGGTGCGCGTGACCGTCATCGCCGCGGGCTTCGACGAGGGCCGCCCGCCCAAGGCCCATCCGGCGCGCGAGCAGCGGCCGGCGTCCACCCAGGAGCAACCCGCCCGGGCCGCGCCGCCACCGACCCGTCCGGCCTCGCCGCCGACCCGGCCCGCAGCGCCCGCGTCGACCGTGGTGTCCGAGGCCGTGTCACCGCGCACCGCCCCGCCACCACCGCCCGCGCCCCCCGCTCCGCCGGCCGAGCCCCCGGCGGCGCGGCAGCCGGCGAAGAAGGAGCCGCCGGCCGACACACACGACTCCACCTCCGACTCCGACGGTGAGGAGGCGGAGTCGGCGTCGGGCCCTAAGGTGCCGCGGCCGGCGGGCGAGCCGTCGCCGCGCGCGGGCTCGGACGGCTCCGATGACGGTGCGGAGTCGATCGCGGCGGGCTGGAAAGAGCCGGCTCGCCGTCGCCCCGTCGTGTTCGACGAGGAAGACGACCTCGACGTGCCCGACTTCCTCAAGTAGCCGGCAAGTAGGCGGCGGCGCGAGCACCGGTAGCCCGAACGGGATCGGCGCGCTCGCGCAGCCCAGGCGATCAGGTGTGACCATGTCTGGTGTGCAACCCCGTCCGCGCCTCCGCCACGCCCGCGCGCCGCGCCAGGGGCGTACCGGTGACATGAGGGTTCTCGACGTGAGGGCCGGGCGCCCATGAACGCACACGCCGCGGTGGACCGCAAGGCCGAGATCGCCGAGCGGCTCGCGGCCGTCCGACGGCGCATCTCAGACGCGTGCGAGGCCGCGGGGCGCGACCCGGCGGAGATCACCCTGATCGCGGTGACGAAGACCTTCCCCGCCGCGGACGTACGGCTGCTCGCCGACCTGAGCGTCACCGACATCGGCGAGAACCGCGACCAGGAGGCCGCCCCCAAGGCCGCCGCCTGCGCTGATCTGCCGCTCACCTGGCATTTCGTCGGCCAGTTGCAGACCAACAAGGCCCGCTCAGTCGTGACATACGCCGGCGTCGTGCACTCCGTGGACCGCGTACGGCTCGTCACGTCGCTGTCCAGGGAAGCCGTACGCGCGGGGCGCACCCCACGGTGCCTCGTCCAGGTGACGCTCGACGACGATCCCTCCCGCGGCGGCGCGCGTCCCTCCGAGGTGCCCGCCTTGGCCGCCCAGATCGCCGCGGCGCCGGGCCTCGACCTGGCCGGGGTGATGGCGGTGGCGCCGCTGGGCGCCGACCCGGGGCGGGCCTTCGCCGTGCTCGCCGACGTGGCCGCCGCGCTGCGCGCCGAGCATCCAGAGGCGGACATCATCTCGGCCGGCATGAGCGACGATCTCGAACCGGCCATCGCCTGTGGCGCGACACACCTACGGGTCGGTACGGCGTTGCTCGGCGGCAGGCGGGCAATCGTCAGGTAATGTCCCCCCCGTGGACCTGTGTTCACGGTCCGTGTCAGATGTCGGAGAGCGCTTGTCCCGCGAGCCCGCTGCAGCATTGACGGAGGAGAGTATGGCCAGCGCGATGCGCAAGATGGCGGTCTATCTCGGCCTCGTTGAGGACGACCGCTACGACGACTACGACGAGTACGACGCCTACGACGACGACGCCTCCGAGGGCACCGCCCCTGCGGCCGCCGGGCGCCGCAACGTCGAGGACGGTTCCGCAGGTCAGCTCATCCGCACCAACGACCCGCTCGATCGCGATCGCGATCACGCTGCGCCGACCAGTGAGCGACGCTCCGTACTGACATACGAGACCGGAACAGCGGACCTTGCCCGTATCACTACGCTTCACCCCAGGACGTACAACGAAGCACGTACTATCGGGGAGCACTTCCGTGAGGGCACGCCAGTGATCATGAACCTGACCGAAATGCTCGACAGTGACGCCAAACGTCTGGTCGACTTCGCGGCAGGTCTCGTGTTCGGCCTGCATGGAAGCATCGAGCGTGTTACGAACAAGGTATTCCTGTTGTCCCCAGCCAATGTCGAGGTGACGGCCGAAGACAAGGCCCGTATGGCAGAACGAGGGTTCTTCAACCAAAGCTGACGGCGACATGCGAGAGTGTCTGTGAACATCGTTGGTGACGTGCTGAGCGCACTGCTGTACCTCTTCCTCCTGTTCTTGATCGGCAGGGCGGTGCTGGATACTGTGCGTCAGTTCGCACGGTCCTGGCACCCGACAGGAGTGGTACTGGTGCTGGCCGAGGCCACCTATACCGTGACGGAGCCACCGCTAAAGCTGATGAGGCGTTTCATACCTAACGTACGACTGGGTAACGTGGCGTTCGACCTCAGCTTCACGGTGCTGTTCCTCTTGGTATGGATCTTGATCATCTTCGTGCAGACGTTCTGATCGGATACCGTCCTTTGGACAGACTCCAAGCGCGCCAAGGAGACGAACATGCCGCTGACTCCCGCCGATGTGCGGAACAAGCAGTTCAGTACGACTCGGCTTAGGCCGGGATACGACGAAGAGGAGGTCGACGCCTTCCTCGATGAGGTCGAGGCCGAGCTCGACCGTCTTATCCAGGAGAACGAGGAGCTGCGCGCCAAGCTGGCCGAGTGCCTGCGGGGTAAGGTCCCGGCCATGGCGGCGCCGATCGTGGAGCCGAAGCCGGACGTCGCGCCGGTGCCCGAGCCGATGAAGCCCGAGCCGCCCAAGCCGGAGCCGGAGCCCGTGATGGGTCTGGGCATGAGTACGCCGAGCGGTGAGGACAACATGGACACCGCCGCCCGCGTGCTCGCCCTGGCGCAGCAGACCGCCGACCAGGCGATCGCCGACGCGCGCCGGGAGGCCGACGAGACGCTCGGCCGGGCCCGCCGCGAGGCCGAGGAGATCCTCGGCAAGGCCCGCCGGCAGGCCGACCAGGTCGTGACCGAGGCCCGCTCGCGTGCCGAGGGTCTCGACCGCGACGCCCAGGAGCGGCACCGCCAGGTCATGGGCTCCCTCGTCCAGCAGCGCGAAGAGCTCGAGCGCAAGGTCGACGACCTGCGCGCCTTCGAACGGGAGTACCGCAGCCGGTTGAAGGTCTATCTCGAAGGCCAGCTGCGCGAGCTCGAGGTCGGCGCCACCGAGGGCGGCGCGTTCTCCAGCGGCTCCGGCAGCACCGCGTCCCAGGGGGGCATGCAGCACGCCGAGGCGCAGGCCCGCAACGGCCAGCAGAACGTCGTACCGGGCAACACGGCCGCGCCCAGCACCACGGGCCCGAACCCGTTCCCGCCGCCGGCGGAGCCCGCCCAGCACGCTCAGCACTCGGGCACGGGTGCCTTCCACGCGGCCGACAGCCCGCCGCACGACAGGCGCTAGGCGTTAAGTACCGAGTGAGTGTGCAGCAGCACGTAGAGGAAGTGACCCAGTGATCATCCTGAGTGGCGTACTCGTAGTCGTCGCGATCGTCCTGCTCATCGCGGGCATCGTGTCGGGCAACTCGGGTACCGAGGTCGCGGGCTTGGACGGCCTGAACCTGATCTACATCTCGATCGGGGTCAGCATCGTCTCCGCCCTCTTCCTGCTCATCGGGGTGATCCTGCGCCGCAAGGAGCTCTTCGGCTCGCCGGCCGGTAGCACGGCCGGGGGGGCGGCCAGGGCCTCGAGGAGCGGCAGGCGGGGCAGGGCGAAGGCCGGCACCGCGGCGGAGAAGCCGGCGGGGGCAGGGGAGGTCCCGGCCGGGCAGGCGAGCGACAAGGCGGACACCGACACCGCGGAGCTGGGGGCGGTGCTGCCGTCGGCCGGCGTGGTGCCCGCCGACGCGGTGGTCTATGTCGTCCCCGGGCGCCGGCGCTACCACCTCGACAGCTGCCGGCAGCTGTCCGGCCGTGACAAGGAAGAGCTGACCTTCGAAGAGGCGCGCGAAGAAGGTTTTTCTCCTTGCACGGCCTGCATGCCCGACACCGCGCTGGCCGCGCGGGCGGCCGCCGGTCAGACCACCGACAAGGCCGGCGACGAGCCGTCCGCACCGGAGAAGATCGACACCGGGCCCTGGCAGGCAGACCTCCGCTCGGCCGTGTCGCGGAACCCCGACGAAGATCGCGATTCCGCCTACGATCCGTTCGGCTCCAACGGCTCCACCGACTTCGGTACCCCGGCACGGCGGCCGTCGCGAGACGACGAGGCCGCCGACGACATGGCCGTCCCCGGGCCCCCTACGGAGCCCATCAGCATCGCCGAAGAGCGGCCGGCCGCCGACGCGGCCGGTACCTCCGCGTCGTCCGAAGAGCAGGCGCCCCCCGCTGACGAGGCGGCCGACGACGCCGCTGACGACGCGGCCGATTCGAGCGATTCGAGCGACGACGGTAAGCCCGGCAACCCGTCCGGCGGCACGTCCGGCAAGGGCAATCCGGGGAAGGCCGAGTCGAAGGCCGACGCCGCCGAGGTGCCGCAGCAGGCGTCCACGGCGGAGGCGGCGGCCGCGGCCGCCGATGACGGCCCACAGGTGCGCATCCTCAGCGGCACCAAGCGCTACCACCGGCCCGACTGTGCGCTGATCGAGGACATCGGCGACGATGCCGACGACCTCGAGTCGCTGACCCGCGCCGAGGCCAAGGCGCGCGGCTGTACGCCGTGCCTCGTCTGCCAGCCGGACAAAGAGCCCGCCACCCGCGACTGACCGGTCGGACGGCCCGCCGCGACGCGAACCGCACGGCCGCGTCCCGTCCGTACCTTCCCAGCCGCACTGGCCCCAAAATCGTACGAAGGCGGCCGCCGTTACGACCGGGCGGCGGGTCTGCTAGAAGCCGCGGCGGCGATGGCGGCGTTCGGTGCGACGTAGGTCGCGCAGCTCCCGTTGCTTTTCGCGCAGCTCGCGATGGGCGTTGCGGCGGCGGTCGTGGAACTCGCGCTGGATCTCGCGCTGCCGCTCCCGGAACCCGCTGCCACCGCCCTCGCCCGGGTTGACCGGCCGGCGCTTCACGTTCACCCCGCCGAAGAGGTTCAGGCCCGTCATCCGGATCACCGGTGCGTCGGGCTCTATCGGATCGTCTCCGGGGAGTTGCCGACCGCCGAATACGTCGGCGCTGGAGTCGACCACCCGGACACCCGGCGGCACCGTGATCTCGACGCCGCCGAACACACAGGTGATGTTGAGCGTGACCTCACGCTGCGACAGCACCGCCTGCCGGAAGTCGAGCACGACGCCGCCGAAGATGGTCGTGATCGTGGTGTGCGGCTCGACCAGCCAGCGATTCTTGCGCTCCGCTCCGCTGAAGATCGCCACGATGCTCGCGGGCTGACGGGTGGGCGTGGGCAGCCCGCCGCTCTGCTCGACCTCCATCGCGGGCTGCGGCGGCGGCGTGCTGGGCTGACCGCTGCCGGGCAGGTCGGCGACGATGGGCTCCAGCTCGGCATAGGTCTTCGCGGCATAGACCGCGTCGAGCCGCTCGGCGTGTTCCTCGGGGCTCAGCCGCCCCTCGGCCAGGGCCTCGCGCAACAGGTCGGCGACGCGGTCTCGGTCGGCGTCGGACGCGCGCATGCTGCGGGCGGGGTCCGCCGGTGCCGGAGGACCGTCGTCCCCCGACGCCGGCCGGCCGGCGGGAGCGGGGGCCGGCTCTTCGCGGTCTGGTGACTCATCGGGAAGGTCCACGCGAGCATCATCCCAAACACGATGTGTCTCGACCAACCCAACTTCTCAGCTTCCCGCGCTCCGAGTTAGGCCTTGCGGAGCCAGAAGGTGAGGGACAGGTCGTCGCCATGGTGCTCGGGCAGCTCCGCGCCGGGCCGGTCGTCGTGGACCGCGACCGCGAGGACCTCCCCGGCGATCTCATCGCCGTGCCCGCGCAGCGCCTCGCCGACCTCGGCGTCGGCGGTCTGCCACCACAGCTCGACGCGGTCGGTGACCTCCAGGCCGCTGGCCTTGCGGGCCTCCTGGACGAGCCGGATGACCTCGCGGGCCGCGCCGGCCCGCCGCAGCTCGGGCGTCACGGTGAGGTCGAGCGCGAGGGTCTCGCCGTCGGCGCTTTCCACAGCCCAGCCGCTGCGCGGCCGCTCCGTCACGATCAGCGAGTCGGCTCCCACGTCGAGTTTCCCGAGCTCGGGGACCTCGACCGTGACCCAGCCGCACGCCCGCAGCGCCGCCACCAGGCTCGCCGGGTCGGCCTCGCGGACCGCGGCGGCCACCTTGGGCGTGTTCTTCCCGTGCCGCCTGCCGAGCTCGCGGAAGTTCGGCTTGACCTCGTACTCGACGAGATCCCCGCCGATCGACGACAGGTCGGCGAAGCCACCGACGTTCAGCTCGTCCGCGATCTGGTCGCGCAGCTCGTCCGGCAGCGCCGCCCAGCCCCGCGCGCCGACCAGGGCCCGGCCCAGGGGCTGCCGGGTCCGGACGCCCGAGGAGGCCCGCGCCGCGCGGCCCAGCTCGACCAGCCGCCGTACCAGCGCCATCCGCTCCGTCAGCTCGGCGTCGAGCAGCCCCTCGTTCACCGCCGGCCACTCGGCGAGGTGGACCGACTCGGGCGCGTCCGGCGCCCGGAGCACATCCCACACGTAGTCGGTGACGAACGGCACGATCGGCGCCAGCAGCCGGGTGAGCGTCTCCAGGCACTCGTACAGGGTCGCGAACGCCGCGGCACCCGGTGCTTCACCCCCCTGGCCACGCCCCGCCGCCCCCGAAGGCGTCTCCGGACCCTCCCAGAACCGCCGCCGTGACCGCCGTACATACCAGTTCGACAGGTCGTCGATGAAGTCCGCGAGCCGTCGGCCGGCCCGTGCCGTGTCGAAGTCCTCCAGCGCTTCATCGACCTCACGGACCGTACGGTGCAGCTCGGCCAGCGCCCAGCGGTCGAGCAGCGAGCGGTCGGCGGGCGCCGGGGCGGCCGCGAGCCGGTCCGGTGTCCACGCGGCGCCCTGCGCGGCGGCCGCGTTGGCGTACAGCACGAAGAACGAGGCGGTGTTCCAGTAGGTCAGCAGCACCTTGCGCACGATCTCCTCGAGCGCCACGTCGCCGACCCGCCGGGCCGACCACGGCTGCCCGGTCGCCGCCATGAACCAGCGCAGCGCGTCGGCGCCGTGCTTTTCCATTAGCGGCAGCGGCTCGAGCACGTTGCCGAGGTGCTTGCTCATCTTCCGGCCGTCCTCGGCCAGGATGTGGCCGAGGCAGACGACGTTCTCGTACGACGTCCGGTCGAACACCAGCGTGCCGACCGCCATCAGCGAGTAGAACCAGCCGCGCGTCTGGTCGATCGCCTCGCAGATGAACTGCGCCGGGTACGACGCCTCGAAGACGTCCTGGTTCACGTACGGCGCGCCCCACTGGGCAAACGGCATCGACCCGGAGTCGTACCACGCGTCGATCACGTCCGGCACGCGCCTCGCCTCGCCGCCGCAGTCCGGGCAGGGGAAGGTCACGTCGTCGACGTACGGGCGGTGCGGGTCCAGCCCGCTCAGGTCGCGGCCCGCGTACTCGGACAGCTCGGCGAGCGAGCCGACGCACGTCACGTGGTCGTCACCGCACAGCCACAGCGGCAGCGGGGTGCCCCAGTACCGGCTCCGCGACAGCGCCCAGTCGACGTTGTTGCGCAGCCACTCGCCGTACCGGCCCCACTTGACCGTCTCGGGGTACCACGTCGTCCGCTCGTTCTCCTCGAGCAGGCGGTCCTTGACGGCCGTGGTCCTGATGTACCAGGCGGGCAGCGCGTAGTAGAGCAGCGGCGTGTGGCAGCGCCAGCAGTGCGGATAGCTGTGCTCGTACGACTCGGAGCTGAAGAGCACGCCGCGTGCCTTGAGGTCGGCCAGCAGCGCCTTGTCGGCGTCCTTGAAGAAGGCCCCGCCGACCAGCGGCACCGACTCCTCGAACGTGCCGTCGGGCCGTACCGGGTTGACGACCGGGAGCCCGTTGGCCCGTCCCGCGGCGAGGTCGTCGGCGCCGAAAGCGGGTGCCAGATGCACCATGCCGGTGCCGTCCTCGACGGTGACGAAGTCGGCGAGCACCACACGATGTGCGTCGGGGCCCTGCTCATTTTCCGGAAAGGCCACGAGCTCGAAGGGCCGCTGGTAGGTGACCCCCTCCAGGTCCCGGCCGGACAGCCGGTCGACGACCTCCCAGCCCTCGCCGAGCACCTGCTCGAACAGCGGCTCGGCGACGACGACGCGCTCCTTGCCGTCGGTCGCCACCGCGTACGTCACGTCGGGATCCACCGCGATGGCCGTGTTGGACACGAGGGTCCACGGCGTGGTGGTCCAGACGAGCAGCGCCGCCTGCCCGGCCAGCGGCCCGGACGTGATCGGGAACCGTACCGTCACCGATGGGTCGACGACGGTCTCGTAGCCGCCGGGCTGGCCGAGCTCGTGGTCGGACAGCGGCGTGCCGCAGCGCGGGCAGTACGGGCTGATGCGATGGTCGCGGACCAGCAGGCCCTTGTCGAAGACGACCTTGAGCGACCACCAGACGGCCTCGACGTAGTCGGTGTCCATGGTGCGGTAGGCCTGGGACGTGTCGACCCAGAAGCCCATCCGCTCGCTCAGCTCCTCCCACGCGTCGACGTGCCGCAGCACCGACTCGCGGCAGCGGGCGTTGAACTCCGCGACGCCGTAGGCCTCGATGTCCTGCTTGCCGGACAGGCCAAGCTCCTTCTCCATGGCGACCTCGACGGGCAGGCCATGGCAGTCCCAGCCGGCCTTGCGGACCACGCGGTGCCCCTTCATGGTCTTGAACCTGGGGAAGAGGTCCTTGAAGGTGCGCGCCTCGACGTGGTGCACGCCGGGCATGCCGTTCGCGGTCGGCGGACCTTCGTAGAACACCCAGCTGGGCCCGCCCGCGGTCTGTTCCAGGGAGCGCTCGAAGAGCTTGCTCTGCTGCCAGCGCGCCAGCACCTCGTGCTCCAGCGCGGGCAGGTCGACCTGCGCGGGCAGCGGCCGGAAGTTCTTACTCACGGGTGGACCTCTCCACGAGACCTTTACGGGCTCGGAGGGACGAGGCTCTGGCGGGCCCCGCGGTACCACCCTCCTTGGCCGCGCCGGGCGCGGCCCACTTCGTTTCAGTCACGGCCACCGGGTCTACTGGGCTCGCCTGAGCCGTTCTTCCGGCCGCTCCGAGGTGATCGAACCGCCGCGCACACCTCCGGGCTCACACCGTCCCCGGATCGCTCCTGGCTGCCTGCGGCGGCCGGCGTCCTCATCAACGCGTGCCGCTGAGACTGTCGACTGCGATGATTGTACGGGCACACAGCGCGCGCTCCGGCCTGGTTTTCCGTCATGGCGGGGTCGTGGAGTCGTTTCTTAAGGGAGGGGCTCATGGGGTTGCGGGTGGCGATCCGGGTCCGGCCGGGCGCGGCCAAAACCCGCGTCGGCGGAACGTACGGCGACTCGCTGGTCGTGAAGGTCGCCGCCCGGGCCGTCGAGGGCAAGGCGACCGAGGCGGCGCTGGCCGCCATGGCCGCTGCGCTGGGCCTTCGCCCCCGTGCGGTACGCCTGGTCAGCGGTGCCACGAGCAGGGACAAGGTCGTCGAGGTGGACGGCGATGTGGCACAGCTCACCCGGCGGATCGCCGAGCTCAGGGGTTCTTGACCTGTCGTTACTGGGCATATGCGTCCTGTGACAGACCCCGGTTGTTTGCCGTCTGGCGAATGGCGACCTATGCTGCGCGCACTGCCTGTCGTCAAGATCAGCGCGAGGGAGCCCGACATGGCCGGCACCGCGAGCGCGGGGAGGGGCAAGGCCTCCTCCACTGAGTCGACCCGACGCACCCGCGCGTCGGGTGGTTCGAAAACGTCGAGTTCAGCGAAATCGTCGGGAACGTCGAAACGACGGCGGGCGAGCGGCGCGACGGCGGCGTCCGACAAGGCCGGACGGCTGCCCGTCCGGGCGGGCGAGGACCGCTGGACCGCCGACGAGCTGACCGCCGTACGGGCGGAGCTCAACGACGAGAACACCGAGCTGCAGGCCGAGATCACCCGCGCCGAGTCGCAGATCGCCGACCGGCTCGGCGACACGAGTGAGGGCGCGGGCGACGACCAGGCCGACGCGGGTGCCAAGACGTACGAACGGGAGCACGAGCTGGCGCTGACGTACAACGCCCGGGAGCTGCTGGCGCAGAACGAGCGTGCGCTGAACCGGATCGAGGCGGGCACGTACGGCGTGTGCGAATCGTGCGGCAATCCCATTGGCAAGGCGCGCCTGCAGGCCTTCCCCCGCGCTACGCTGTGCGTGCAGTGCAAACAGCGCGAGGAGCGTCGCTGAGCGACGCCACAGACACAGGCAGCGGCGGGGGAGCCTCGGCTCCGGCTAAGGGGGCGTCGCGAGTGCGGCATCGGCGCATGGGTGTATTGATCGCCGTGGCCGTGACCGCACTGACGCTCGACGTCATCTCCAAGGTCACCGTGGTGGCCCAGCTCGAACACCGCGAACCCATCCGCCTGGTCGGCGGGCTGCTCATGCTGACCGTCTCCCGCAACAGCGGCGCGGCGTTCTCCATCGGCACCGGCATGACGCTCGTCTTCACCGTGATCGCGGTCGGCGTGATCGTGGCGATCCTCCGGACGGCCAGGCGGCTGCGCAGCCTGCCCTGGGCGATCTCGCTCGGACTGCTGCTCGGCGGGGCGACGGGCAACCTCATCGACCGGATCGTGCGCTCGCCCGCGCCGCTGCAGGGCCATGTCGTCGACTGGATCGAGCTGCCGCACTGGCCGGTGTTCAACCTGGCCGACTCGTCGATCGTCTGCGGCGGCGCCCTCGCGGTGCTGCTCGCCGCGCGCGGGCTGCAGATCGACGGCACCCGCATCCCGTCGCGCCACGCCGCGGCCACCGAGAAGCGCGCGCCGCAGCCGCCGGATATCCCGGACGGCGCGGAACGCCCGGCGCAGCCACCGGACGCCGTCGACGAGCCGGAACGCGTACCCCGGCCACAGGACGTCGGCGACCGTGAGAAACGGGGTGCGCAGCCGCCGCCGGCCGCCGACGGCGAGAAGCGCGCCCAGCACCAGGGGGACGCCGAGCTCGATGACGTACGGCCGGCGGGGGCACCGCCGGCGCCGGACGCCGAGCCCGGCTCGAAGACTTGACCGCGATGGCGGACGTACGCAGCCTGCCGATCCCGGACGGCCTGGACGGCGAGCGGCTCGACGCCGCGCTGGCCCGCCTGTTCGGGCTGTCCCGTGCCCGCGCCGCCGACGCGATCTCGGCCGGGGACGTGCTGGTCGACGGCCGGGCGGCGGCGAAGTCCGACCGGGTGCACGCCGGGGCCTGGCTCGAGGTGACGCTGCCGCCACCGCCGGCCCCGCCCGCACCTGTCGCCGAGCCGGTGCCCGGCATGGCCATCCTGTACGAGGACGACGACATCGTCGTCGTAGACAAGCCGGTGGGGGTCGCCGCCCATCCCACCACGGGCTGGACGGGCCCGACCGTGCTCGGCGGGCTGCTCGGCACCGGGCATACGGTCGCGACCAGCGGAGCCGCCGAACGGCAGGGCATCGTGCACCGCCTCGACGCCAACACGACCGGGGCGATGGTCGTCGCGAAGAGCGAGATCGCCTACTCCCGGCTCAAGCGGGCCTTCCGTGAGCGTCAGGTCGACAAGCGCTACCACGCGCTGGTGCAGGGCCATCCCGACCCGTTCCGCGGCACCGTGGACGCGCCCATCGACCGGCATCCGGCGGGCGACGGCCGGTTCGCCGTGGTCGCCGGCGGGAAACCGTCGGTGACGCACTACGACACGATCGAGGCGTTCCGGGCGGCCAGCCTGCTGGAGATCGACCTCGAGACCGGCCGTACCCACCAGATCCGGGTGCACATGACGGCCATCCGGCACCCGTGCGTCGGAGACCTGGCCTACGGAGCCGACCCCACGCTCGCCGCCCGGCTCGGGCTCACCCGCCAGTGGCTGCACGCGGTCAGGCTGGGCTTCGAGCACCCAACCCGCGAGGAGCAGGTCGAGTTCGAAAGCCCCTACCCCGACGACCTCGCCCACGCCCTGGACGTCATCCGCGGCGAGTCCTGAGTACGGTCGCGAAGCCGTATGCAGCCGACCGCAGTCGTACGAAAGGTCAGCCGAGGCCGAGGGCGCGCAGGCCGCCGGCGACGGCGGCGGCGATGATCAGCACCACCAGGAACGGGGCGCGCAGCAGCAGCGCGATCACGGCGGCGCCGAGCCCGGCCAGTCGTGGGCCGTCGGCCTCCAGCGCCCGGCCGTGGGCCAGGGTCTGCACCGCGACCAGCGCGGTCAGCAGCGCCACCGGGACCAGCTCGGTGAACCGGCGCACGCGCGCGTCGTCGAGCACCCGCTGCGGGGTGACGAGCCCGGTGAGCTTGAGCGCATAGCACCCGAGGCCGGTCGCGATCAGTGCGATCCACACGCTCATCGGCGCCCACCTCGGAACACACCGACCAGCGCGGCCACGGCGGCGAGCATGATGGGAACGCCCGGCGGGAGCACGGGAGTCGTCGCCACCGCGATCACCGCGGCGGCGCCGGCGACCGCGCGCTCGGTTCCGCCGGCCTTCAGCCGCGGCCACAGCAGCGCCAGGAAGGCGGCGGGCCCGACCACGTCGAGGCCGAGGGTCTCCGGATCGCCCAGGCGGGCCGCCCCGAGCGCGCCCAGCAGGGTGGTCAGGTTCCAGATCAGGTAGAGGCTGATCGCGGTCGCCCGGAAGCCGGCGCGGGCACTGGCCGGGTCCGGCTGCGCGGTCGCCACCGCCGTGGTCTCGTCGATGACGACCTGGGCGGTGACCAGCCGCCGCCAGCCCCGGACCCGCAGCAGGTCGGCGAGGCGCAGGCCGTACAGCGCGTTCCGGCCGCCGAGCAGCACCGCTCCGGCGGCCCCCGCCAGCAGGTTCCCGCCCCCGGCGACCACGCCGATCAGGGCGAACTGGGAGGCGCCGGAGAAGGCGATCAGGCTGAGCGCGCACGCCTGGACCACGCCGAGGCCGGCCGCGACGGCGGCCGCGCCGAACGCGAGCCCGGACAGGCCCACGGCGATGCCGACGCCGAGCCCGTCGCGGACGGCCGCGCGCACCGGGTCCGCCCGGTTGGGTTCCGTCTGCGTCATGGCCATGGCCTCGACGCTAATGAGGGCCCGGCCGTCCCGTCTTGAACGTTCCTGCGCGGCCGTGACCCCGGTGACCGGTCAGCCGGCCGCCGCTGAGATGGGCGGGTACCGGCCCAGGAGGTACGCGCCGGGCGGGACGCCGAGCACGCGCTTGAAGTGCCGGGTCAGGTGCGCCTGATCGGCGAACCCGGTCCGGACGGCCACCTCCGCCGGTCGCAGCCCGTCGTCCAGCAGGTCCCGGGCGCGGCGCACCCGTACCTGGTTGAGGTAGGCGTGCGGCGGGAGGCCGGTCGCGGCGCGGAAGGCCCGTAGCAGCGCGAACGGCCGGGCGCCCACCGCCTCGGCGAGCTCGGCCAGCGGCGGCGGGTCGACCAGGCGGTTGTGCAGGATGTCTCTGGCGGCCCGTACGGCGCGCGGACCGGCGGGCCGCGGGTCGCCGGGCGGAGCATAGGAGGCGTGGCACGCGAGCAGCCCGGCGATGGCGGCCCGCAGATGCGTCGAGGCGGCCAGGGCGTCACCGTGCTCGGCGGCCTTGTGGGCGGTGCGCAGCAGCTCCGCGCCCGCGGAGTCGTCGACGACGGGGTCGGGGAAGTACGGCGTGCCACCGCTCGCGCCCAGCTCGGCGGCGACCTCCTTCACGACCTCCACCGCGGGATAGGTGACGCGGTAGGACCAGCCGTGGGCGTCGATCGCCTGCCCGGTGTGGACCACCTCGGGGTTCAGCAGCGCGACCGCCCCCGCGCCGGCGCGCTCGAGCGTGCCTTGATGGTCGAACTCCTCGACGCCGGACTCGATCACGCCGAAAACGAAGCCCGGGTGGGCGTGCTTGGCGTAGCGATGGGTGACGAACCGGGCCCGCAGCAGATCGACGTCGGGCAGCCCCGGATGGCGCCAGTAATGCGCCACCTCACCGCTCATGCCTTACATACTAGTTCGCGCTGCCCGGATCCTCCTGTTCGCCCAGCGCGATCCGGACGGCGGTGAGGGCCGCGTCCGGCAGGTCCGACTCGACCAGCGTCGCCCCGGGGAAACGGGCCAGCTCGCGCTGCAGGTCGGCGACGGACAGGTGGCTGACCAGCAGCGCGAGCGCGGTGCTGCCCGGAGGTACGGCGTCGCGCAGCTCCTTGATCTGGCCGTCCTTGATGCCGGTGTCGATCAGCTTGCCGAGCAGGGCGCCACCGCCCGCAGACGCCGCCCCGCCGATGAGCCCGCCGATCGGCCCGCCCAGCAGGGTGCCGATGAGCAGCCCCCAGATGCCGCCCCCGAGGGCTCCGCGTTGGATCGTGAGGTCCTGGGTCTCACGCACCGTGGAGCGCCCGGACGTGTCCCGTTCGATGAAGACCGCGTCGTGCAGCTTGATCTGATCATGCTTTTGCAGGCGTGCGGCGGCCAAGAGGAACTCGTTGGCCTTCAGCGGGTCGTCGAACCCGATCACGATGAGTTTGTGCGCCGGCTCGGCCACGGCCCCGTCCCTTCGTACCTGATCACTGTGCGCCTCCATCGTCGCCGACCGGCCGGGCCGAGCCAACGGAGGCGGGATGAAATCGATGAATGAAAGGGTGACTAAGCCCGCCGTCCCCCTACCCGAAGCCTAAGGCCTGGTTCATGGGCCTTAGCGGGACCGTGTCTCGCCACGTGAGACACATTGTCCGCGAGCTGGCGCGGACGGGGCCGGCTGGCCTACCGTTACGCACGTGGGACGTCGCTATTTCAGGTTTACGCAGCCGGCTCCGGGCGAGCCGGTCACCGCGGCGTGACCTGAGCGACGACCCCGGAGCCGGCCAAGGCAGAGATCCCAACTGGGCCTCTGCCTTTCGCGTTTCTGACAGGCGCGGCCGGCTTTCTCCCTTGACGGGCGCACGGCCGCCACGAGGGAGGGAAGACCTGGTGCCCGAGCAGGTGCGTATCGGATCCAGAATCATCGGCGAGACCCCGGCCGTGGTCGTCGCCGGACCGCGGGCCGCGGCGGACATCGCCTGGACGAGCCTCAGACGCCACCACGGCAAGGCCGACGCGGCCGCCGAGCTGTCACTGCAGCCGCGGCCGGTCGCCCCACTCATCGTCGAACCGTTCTCCGCGGCCGACCTGACCGCGATCGCCGAGCAGGCCGACGCGGTCCTCGTCGGCGCCGCGTGGATGCAGGACTTCCAGTTGCTGCGCGCGGTGGCCCGTACGGGGCTGCCGGTCGTGGTGCAGCGGGGCCCGGCGGCCACGCTCGATGAGTGGCTGTCCGCCGCGGAGTACTGCGTCGCCGAAGGCAACCACGACGTCGTGCTGTGCGAGACCGGCAGCCGCACGCACCTGCCGCACCCGGCGATCGACCTGGCCATGCTGCGGGCGGCCCGGGAGCGCTCTGCCCGCCCGGTGCTCGTCGACGTGTCCGCGCAGCCGGAGCTGGCGGTCGCCGCGCTCGCCGCCGGGGCCGACGGCCTGCTGCTCGCCGAGGACGCCACGGCGGAGCTGGCGGCCGAGGTCAGGAACCGGGCCGCGGTGCTCGGGCCGCTCGTCCGCGCCGAGGACACCGCCACGCTCCGGTCCGCCCGGGCCGCCGTCGACCGCGTCGACGCCGCGCTGGCCACGCTGCTGGAACGGCGCGCCACCCTGGCCGGGATCATCCAGGACCTCAAACCGGTCGGCGGCTTCGCCGGCCGCGACCCCGAGCGCGAGCGCCAGGTGGTCGCCGCGATGGCCGCCCGAGCGCCCCGCCTCGGGTACGAGCGGCTGGCCCGGATCATGAACGCCGTCATCGAGGCCGGCCTCGAAGTGGCCGAGGAAGAGGCGAGCGGCACCGGTCTCCACCGTTCCACCGCCTGACACCGATAGCGGGCTGACCGGATCCGGTCGAGGCGCATCTGACAAACAGTGCGGAAGCTGGTAACTGGCCGGGATTCCCGAGCGTTTACCAAACGCAGGCCTTCTGAGGGTCAGGAGGCCGACGGGGAAACCTAAGGGGAGTTGACGCACGATGGTGGAAGCTCGAGCCAGCCTGCCGTGGCCGGTCCTGCAACGGGGAAGCCAGGGAACGCTGGTGAAGACGCTCCAGTACATGCTTCGCGGATCCCGCGACCTGTGGAAGAGCCTCACGGTCGACGGGATCTTCGGCCCGCAGACCGAGGAGATCGTACGGGCCTACCAGGGATTCACCGGCCTGACCGTTGACGGCATCGCCGGCCCGCAGACGTGGGCCAGCATCACCGGCGGGCACGCCGTCGGTTCCACGGTGCGGCGCGGCGACACGGGGGAGTTCGTCAAGGCGGCGCAGAACGAGCTCGACCGGCACAACTACTCATTGGTCATCGACGGCATCTTCGGCGACAAGACCGACGCCGCCGTACGGCAGTTCCAGAACACGGTCGGCCTGGCCGTGGACGGCGTCGTCGGCCCGAACACCTGGCGTGAGCTGATCACGCGTTAGCCAGCGGTCCGTGACATTCGGCGAGACGCCCGGCTGGTCGCCAGCCGGGCGTCTCGCGGTTGCCGCCGGTTGAGCTCACCGGCCTCGGAGTGTTGGACCTCGCGCTGTCGGTGGGCCGCGTTAGGCTCTCAGAGCCGCGTCATTCCGGGGTCGCGTCCCGGGTTGACGATCTTCCCCCGGTCCGTTCACCGACGCGTGCCCGCAGGGCACGTGGGCGGTCGCATGTGAACCTTGGAGGCATTCCCGCCGTGGCCGACTCGTTCGTACATCTCCACGTGCACACCGAGTACTCCATGCTCGACGGGGCGGCGCGGCTCAAGGAGATGTTCGCCGAGGTCGAGCGGCAGGGCATGCCGGCCGTGGCGATGACCGACCACGGCAACCTGCACGGGGCGTACGACTTCTGGAAGCAGGCGACCGCGGTCGGGGTCACCCCTGTGATCGGCGTCGAGGCCTACGTGGCGCCGGAGTCGCGCTATCACAAGCAGCGGGTGCAGTGGGGTGAGCCGAGCCAGAAGCGCGACGACGTCTCCGGCGGCGGGTTGATCAACCACAAGACCATCTGGGCCCGCAGCAGCGAGGGCCTGCACAACCTGTTCCGGCTGAGCTCCCGTTCGTTCACCGAGGGGTTCGTCTTCAAGTACGCCCGGATGGACGCGGAGCTGATCGCCGAGCACTCGGCCGGGCTGATGGCGACGACCGGCTGCCCGTCGGGGGCGGTGCAGACCCGGCTGCGGCTCGGCCAGTTCGACGAGGCATTGAAGGCCGCGGCGACGTTCCAGGACGTCTTCGGCAAGGACAACTACTTCCTCGAGCTGATGGACCATGGGCTCGAGATCGAGCGACGGGTCCGCGACGGCCTGCTCGAGATCGGCAAGCGGCTGGGCATCCCGCCGGTCGTCACCAACGACTCGCATTACACGCACGAGAGCGAGGCGGCCGCACACGACGCACTGTTGTGCGTGCAGACCGGCAAGAACCTGTCCGACCCCGACCGGCTCAAGTTCGACGGCTCCGGTTACTACCTCAAGACGGCCGATGAGATGCGCGCCGTCGACACCTCCGACATCTGGGCCGAGGGCTGCCGCAACACCCTCCTCATCGCCGAGCGGGTCGACACGGCCGGCATGTTCGAGGGTCACAACCTCATGCCGAAGTTCGAGGTGCCGCCGGGCGAGACCGACGAGAGCTGGTTCCGCAAGGAGGTCGAGCGCGGGCTCGCGCGGCGCTTCCCCGGCGGGGTCGACGACGAGCGCCGGCGGCAGGCCGAGTACGAGATGAACGTCATCATCCAGATGGGGTTCCCGTCGTACTTCCTGGTCGTCGCCGACTTCATCATGTGGGCGAAGAACAACGGCATCGCGGTCGGCCCGGGCCGTGGGTCGGCGGCGGGCTCGATCGTGGCGTACGCGATGGGCATTACCGACCTCGATCCGCTCGTACACGGGCTGATCTTCGAACGGTTCCTCAATCCAGAACGCGTCTCGATGCCGGACATCGACATCGACTTCGACGAACGTCGGCGCGGTGACGTCATCCGGTATGTCACGGACAAGTGGGGTGCCGACAAGGTCGCGATGATCGCCACGTTCGGCACCATCAAGGCCAAGGCCGCCGTCAAGGACGCCGGTCGCGTCCTCGGCTTCCCGTATGCGCTCGGCGACCGGATCTCCAAGGCGTTCCCGCCGGCGGTGATGGGCAAGGAGATCCCGCTGTCGGGGATCTTCGACGACAAGCACCCGCGGCACGGCGAGGCGGGCGAGCTGCGCAAGCTGTACGGGGAAGAGACCGACGTCAAGCAGGTCATCGACCTGGCGCAGGGCCTCGAAGGCCTGATCAGGCAGACCGGTGTGCACGCCGCCGGCGTGATCATGAGCGCCGAGACGCTGACCGACCACATCCCGATCATGCGCCGGGACAGCGACGGCGTGATCATCACGCAGTTCGACTACCCGACCTGCGAGACGCTCGGCCTGCTGAAGATGGACTTCCTCGGGCTGCGCAACCTGACGATCATCGACGACGCGCTCGCGGCGATCAAACTCAACAAGGGGATCGACCTCGACCTGCTGTCGCTGGGTCTGGAGGACAAGGCGACGTACGAGCTGCTGTCCCGCGGCGACACACTGGGCGTGTTCCAGCTCGACGGCGGCCCGCTGCGCAGCCTGCTGCGGCTGATGCGGCCCAACAACTTCGAAGACATCTCGGCGGTCATCGCGCTCTACCGGCCGGGCCCGATGGGCGCCAACTCGCACATCAACTACGCGCTGCGCAAGAACGGCCAGCAGCAGATCACGCCCATCCATCCCGAGCTCGAAGAGTCGCTCAAGGAGATCCTCGACACGACGTACGGCCTGATCGTCTATCAAGAGCAGGTCATGGCCATCGCGCAGAAGGTCGCCGGCTACTCGCTCGGCGCCGCCGACCTGCTGCGCCGCGCGATGGGCAAGAAGAAGAAGGCCGAGCTGGACAAGCAGTACGTGAGCTTCGAAGCGGGGATGAAGGAGCGCGGCTACTCCGACCGCGCGATCAAGACGCTATGGGACATCCTCGTCCCGTTCGCCGACTACGCGTTCAACAAGGCCCACTCCGCCGCGTACGGGCTCGTCTCCTACTGGACCGCCTACCTCAAGGCCAACTACCCGGCCGAATACATGGCCGCGCTGCTGACCTCGGTCAACGACGACAAGGACAAGAGCGCGCTCTACCTCAACGAGTGCCGGCACATGGGCATCACGGTGCTGCCGCCCGACGTGAACGAGTCGGACGCCAACTTCACCCCGCGAGGCGACAACGAGATCCGCTTCGGGCTGTCCGCGGTACGGAACGTGGGCGGCAATGTGGTCGAGGGGATCATCTCCGCCCGCAGGGACAAGGGCCGCTACACCGACTTCAACGACTTCCTCCGCAAGGTGCCGCCGGTCGTGTGCAACAAGCGGGTCGTCGAGTCGCTGATCAAGGCGGGCGCCTTCGACGACCTCAAACACGAGCGCAAGGGCCTCGTCATGGTGCACGAGCAGGCCATCGACGCCGTCATCGACATCAAGCGCAACGAAGCGATCGGGCAGGACTCCCTGTTCGGCTCGCTCGGCGGCGACGAGGGCGAGCCCGACGTCACCTTCGACGTGGCCATCCCGCCCGGGGAGTGGGACAAGGCGACGGTGCTCGCCTTCGAGCGGGAGATGCTCGGCCTGTACGTCTCCGACCACCCGCTGCTCGGCATCGAGCACATCCTCGAACGCGAGACCGACTGCACGATCGCCGCGCTCATGGACGGCGACCGCCCCGACGGGCAGGTCGTCGTCGTCGGCGGGCTGATGTCGGGCCTGCAGCGCAAGGTCACCAAACAGGGCAACTCCTGGGCGATGGCCACCCTCGAAGACCTCGAGGGCGCCATCGACGTGATGATCTTCCCGTCCTCCTACCAGCTGTGCTCCACGCTGCTGGCCGAGGACGCGATCCTCGTGATCAAGGGCCGCCTCGACAGGCGCGAGGACACGCCGAAGATCATCGCGATGGAGGTGACGCAGCCCGACCTCACGGTCAGCGACGCCGGCGGCCCGCTCGCGGTGTCCCTCCCGATCGGCCGGTGCACCCCGCCGGTGGTGACCCGCCTCAAGGAGGTCCTCAGCACCCACCCCGGCACCACCGAGGTCCACCTGCGTCTGCAGAACGGCCCGCGGACCACGGTGGTCCGCCTCGACGACAAGCTCCGCGTCGCCCCCTCACCCGCCCTCATGGGCGACCTCAAACAACTCCTGGGCCCGGCCTGCCTGAGCTAAGGCCCTGGCCGGAGCGGGGAAGTGTGCTCGCCGTGGCCCGGCTCGCCGTGTCTATCCGGGGGACGACCCGGCTGCGGGGCTCCGCCCGCGCCCGGTGCCGCTCGGGCTTAGATGTTGGCGGCGGTGAGGTTGGCCTGCCAGTTGACGAAGCGGCCCATCTCGTCGAAGAGTGCGCGCGCGGTGCCACCGCCCGGCAGCCGTACATCGGTGGCGCCCGGCGCCTGGCGGTAGGGGACGCGGTGGTGGCTGAGGAAACGCGCCAGGGTGAGGCCGGGGTCGTCGGGAAAGAGCGTCACCGCGTTGATGATCAGCCGGGGGACCGAGACCGCGTCCCAGATCGCCCGGGGCACCTGCGGGTCGTCGACGTGCAGGTAGGCGGACCCGCCGTCGTACCCGGCCCCGATGTAACCGCCGCCGCCCAGCAACCCGGCCGCGGTCACCGCGATCAGTTCCCCGCCGTGGGCCGCCGGCCCGTCGTAGCGCGACAGATCGACCTCGGGTGTGGTCAGCTCCGGTATGCCGAGGCGCTCGCCCATCTCCCGCACGCTCAGCACCGGCACCACCGCGGGGTGGTCCGGGCCGAACTGCGGGTTCGCCCAGCCCCATAGCCACGTGCGCTCCTGGGCGGCGTAGCTGCCCAGCAGGGCCACCCGCACCGTCACGCCCCCGCTGGTGTACGTACGGGCGGCCAGGTCGGCACTCCAGTCCTCGCGGGGGAGGAACTCGGCGAGGGCCTCTTGCTGCTGGAGCACGACCGCGCTGAGCGCCGCCCCGAGCCGCCCGAACGCCGGGCTGAAGAGTGGCGGGCGCGGGGCGGAATTGGGCATGTCGGGCACATTATCCCAAGTCGCTGTGTCGCTACGCGGGCTTTCCGCGCGCTGCAGCATGGATCCTCCCCGGCTCGATCCTTGGGGTTCGGGCACGTTACGCTGCGATCGTCAGAAGCGGAAGATTGCAAGATCACAGCCCGGGCGGGCGCCGCCTCCCAGGATGGATGATCTCGTAATGCTGCCACCGCCATAGTGAAGGATTGGTCTCGCGTGCGCCGGCAACTGCTGACCGGGACGATGACAACCCTGGTGGTCGCGTTGCTGGGTGTGCCTGTCGGGCTGCTCTGGCAGGCGATCTCCCCGTCCGTTCGGTACGTCGTCATCGGCGGCGAGCCGGTCCTCGCCGACCCCGAGAGCCAGGCTCTCATCTCGACCGATGGCCGGTTCGCGATTTTGACCGGACTGGCCGGCGTGGTGTGCGGCGTGATCGCGTACATCGTGGCCGGACGCGCCTTCACCGCCGTACGGCGCGTCGAGGTCGTGATCTTGCTGGGGCTCGCGTGCGGCGGGATCGCCGCTGCCCTACTCGCCTGGCGGGCCGGCCACTCCGTCGGCCTCGGCACCTTCCAGCGTCTGGTGGCGCACGCCAAGGACGGCGACTTCGTCAAGGGTGTGGCCGACCTGAAGGCGCTGGGCGTACTGGTGTGCTGGCCGCTGGCCGCCGTCGGGATGTTCGGGCTCCTGGACGGCGCGGACATCGCCGGGCGCCATCGGCCGGAATTGCCGTCCGGGCTATCGCTTGGCGATGGCGGCGGTGCGGGCGGCGGTCAGCCGTACCAGATCGGCGGGGGCCAGTTCGATCTGCAGTCCGCGCCGACCGGCGGAGACAAAGATCGTCGCGAACTCTGAGACCGACGTGTCGACGACCGTGGGCAGCCGTTTCCGCTGGCCCAGCGGGCTGATGCCGCCGACCACATAGCCCGTGACCCGCTCCGCGGTTCGCGGCTCGGCCAGCTGCGCGCGTTTGCCGCCGGCCGCGGCGGCCAGCGCCTTCAGGTCCAGGCTGGTCGCGACCGGCACGACCGCCACGGTCAGGTCGCCGTCCACCTCGGCGAGCAGTGTCTTGAAGAGCCGCTCGTAGGGCACGCCCAGCGCGTCCGCGGCCGCCTCTCCGTACGAGGTGTGCGCGCCGTCAGACGCGGCCACTTCGTACGGGTGCAGGGTGTAGGCGATGCCGGCCTTCGCCGCCGCGGCGGTCGCCGGCGTGCCCCTGCTCCCCGTCGCCTTCGACCTCGCCATGGTGCGATTCTGCCCGGCTCGGGACGTGGTCAGTTCGGGTGGGGGCCGCCGCCGGGGAACCCGGTGGCCGGTATGCCCGGCAGCCGGCCGAGCCGCAGGATCTCCCGGGTCAGCAGATCGGCCTCCATGCGCAGCCGCACGGCGGCGTCCGCGGCCTCCAGCAGCCGCTGCTTCTCCTGCTGGCCCACGACGAGCGCGCCGGCCACGGCGTACGACAGCCGCACCGGGTCGTCCGGCAGGTCGGCGGACGCGGAGACCTGCGCGCCGATATCGGCCAGGCGCCCCAGGTAGCGGCGGAACAGCCGGTCGACCTCCCGCGCCGTCTCGTCCGGGTCGGCGCCCGCCTCGTCGGGCAGTGGCGTCACCGACGCGCGCAGGTACGGCCGCGAGTCGTCGACCTCGGAGATCCGGAACCGCGTGTCACCGACCGTGACGATGTCGAACCGGCCGCCCTCGTGCGCAAGCACCTGACGCAACACGGCCGTACAGCCGACGTCGGCCAGCCGGCGGGCCGCACCCGGGCCGACCTCGTGTCCCAGCTCGATGGCCACGACGCCGAATGCCCGCGGCTCGGGCCCGTCGAGCAGGTCGCGGACGAGCAGCCGGTAGCGCTCCTCGAAGATGTGCAGCGGCAGCACCGTGCCCGGAAACAACACGGTCCCCAGCGGAAACACCGGAATCGGATCGTCCACGCCGCCGGCTCACCTCCCCGTCCGCCGCCGCGCTCCCGGCCAGCGTACGTCCCGTCCAGGCGGCGGCGTACGGCACGGCGGCCGGCGGGGCGGCGGACA
This sequence comes from Streptosporangiaceae bacterium, assembly GCA_036555725.1. GTDB lineage: Bacteria > Actinomycetota > Actinomycetes > Streptosporangiales > Streptosporangiaceae > CALAED01. Next base: position 63,945 of record DATBKU010000135.1, read on the forward strand.
GCGCAGCGGCGGCGCGGCGGCTCCAGGATCAGGCGTCGCGGCGTTTGAGCAGGTACCCGGCGATGATGAGCAGGACAGCCGTCCAGATGCAGAACACGCCGAACCCCTGCCATGGCGTGAGCAGGTCGTTCCGCCCCTGGTGCGCCTGGGCGACCAGGTGCCCGGCCTCGGTCGGCAGGTAGGCGTGGACGTGATCGCCGAAGCTGCCGGGCAGCAGCTGGGCCAGCGGCGACAGCACCAGCACGAACCCGATCACCCCGGTGATCCCGGCCGCCGTGTGCCGGACGATCGCGCCGATGGCGAGCGCGAACAGGGCCAGCATGGCCAGGTAGAGGCCGCCGCCCACGACCGCGCGGAACACGCCCGGGTCCCCGAGGGAGACCGGGGCCTTGCTGTGCAGGATCGGCGCCCCGATGAAGAACGAGGCGAACGACACGACCACGCCGACGACCAGCACGAGCAACCCGAAGACCGCGGCCTTGGCGGCGAGCATCGGCAGCCGCCGCGGCACGGCCAGCAGGCTGGCGCGGATCATCCCGGTCGAGTACTCGGACGCGACCACCATGACGCCGAGCACGCAGATCGTCAGCTGCCCGAAGAAGAAGCCGCTGCCCAGGATTGCGCTCGTCGGGTCGGCGACGAGCTGGGCGCGGTCCTGCGGGCTCTGCTGGTCCCACTGCGCGGCGGTGAGCCCGACGAACAGCGCGGTGAAGCCCAGGCTGAGCACGACGAGCAGGACCAGCGACCAGACCGTGGACCGCACCGAACGGATCTTGGTCCACTCCGACAGCATCAGCCGGGCGAAGCCGGGACGGCGCACGTCCGCGCTGGCGGCCGTGGTTGCGGTGGCGGCGGTCATCGGGCACCTTCCTGGCTCTCCGGAGCGGCCACAGGGCTGTCCTGCGGCCCGGCGGTGGCGCCGTACTCGACGCTCTCGCGGGTCAGTTCCATGAACGCCTCTTCCAACGAGCCGCGTCGTGGGGTGAGCTCATGCAGCACGACGCCGTTGGCGGCGGCGAGCTCGCCGATGCGGGGCGCCTCCATGTTCGCGACGCTGATCTCGCCGGTGCCGTCGGGGGTGACCTTGCCGCCCTCCTGGGCGAGAACCTCGGTCAGCCGCTCGGCGTCAGGGCTGCGCACGAACACGCTCTGCTCCGTGCTGCGCTCGATGAACTCCTCGGTCGAGCAGTCGGCGACGAGCCTGCCCCGGCCGATGACGATGAGGTGCTCGGCGGTGACCGCCATCTCGTTCATCAGGTGGCTGGACACGAAGACGGTCCGGCCTTCGGCGGCGAGCTGCTTCATCAGGGTGCGGATCCAGACGATGCCCTCGGGGTCGAGCCCATTGACCGGCTCGTCCAGGATGAGCACGGACGGGTCGCCGAGCAGCGCGGCGGCGAGGCCGAGCCGCTGGCCCATGCCGAGGGAGAAGCCGCCGGCGCGCTTGCGGGCGACGTCGTGCAGCCCGACCAGGTTGAGCACCTCGTCGACCCGCTGCTTGCCGATGCCCTGTGTCTGAGCCAGGCACAGCAGATGGTTGTACGCGCTGCGGCCCGTGTGCACCGCCTTGGCCTCCAGCAGCGCCCCGACGACCTGCAGCGGCCGCGGCAGGTCTTGGTAGTGCCGGCCGTCGATGGTCGCGTCGCCGCCCTGCGGGTGGTCGAGACCGAGCAGCAGCCGCATGGTCGTCGACTTGCCGGCGCCGTTCGGGCCCAGGAAGCCGGTGACCTTGCCGGGTTCGACGGAGAAGGACAGGTCATCGACGGCGACCTTGTCGCCGTATCGCTTGGTGAGGTTCTTGGCCTCGATCATTCGCGCCGTCCCCGTGTTGAAGTCTCGTGCTTGTGGTTGTCGTGCTCGGAGTCGCCCGTGCTGAAGCCTGCTGACAGGGCATCGACAAACCCGGCGAGGCCACGTTAGCGCCCCCGCCCACGGCCGTGACTCCTCCTCCCGGTTGAACTGGACACCCGTCTCAGGGCGGATCCTCCGGGGGAGACTCCTCCTGTCCGGCATGATGGACACCTATGGAGGCATCTGGTGACCGTGTCAGGACCGTGATCGTGACCGGGGGCACCGGGGGTCTCGGCTCCGCCGTGACCCGCCGATTCCTTGACGCGTCCTGGCGAACGATCGTGCCCTGGTACGACGAGCGCGAGCTGAAGCGGCTCGACGACCATCCGCTGCTGGACCTGATCAAGGCCGATCTGTTCGACCCGTCGTCCGCGCGGGCGTGCGCCGAGGAGGCGGCGGCCGACCCGCGGGCTCCGCTCACCGCGGTCGTCAACCTCGTCGGCGGCTTCGCCATGGGCGGCCGGATCCACGAGACCCCGATCGAGGAGTTCGAGGAGCAGCTGCGCCTCAACCTGCGTCCCGCGTACCTCACCTCCCAGGCCGCCCTGCCGCACCTCATCGCCGCGGGCGGCGGCTCGATCGTGTGCGTGTCCAGCCGTGCCGCGCTGCGGCCGTTCTCGGGTGCCGCCGGGTACGTGACGTCGAAGGGGGCGGTGCTGAGCCTGGTGGACTGCCTCGCCGTCGAGTACCGCGACGACGGCGTCCGCGCCAACGCCGTGCTGCCGAGCGTCATCGACACCCCGGCCAACCGCGCCGCCCAGCCGGACGCCGACCACAGCCGCTGGGTGCGGCCCGCACAGATCGCCGATGTCATCTATGACCTGTGCGCCGGTGCCGAGGTGGTCAGTGGGGCGCACATCCCGGTGTACGGCCGCGCGTAGCGCACGTACCAGGGGTTCAGTGCGGAGACTCGGCGCATATGGTCGAACCATGCGCTATCGATCACTGGGTCAGTCAGGTCTGATCGTTTCCGTCGTCGGCCTCGGCTGCAACAACTTCGGCCGCAAGGTCGACCTCGATGGCACTCGAGAGGTCGTGGACGCCGCGCTCGACGCCGGTATCACCCTGCTCGACACCGCGGACACCTACGGCGGCGCCGGCGGCTCGGAGGAACTGCTGGGCGAGGTGCTGGCCGGCCGCCGCGACCGGGTGGTGCTGGCCACCAAGTTCGGGCACCAGCGGGCCGACATGGGGTACGGCCCCGCCGCGGGGTCGAAGGGCGGGCGTGCCTACATCCGGCGGGCCGTGGAGGCCTCGCTGCGCCGGCTGCGCACCGACTACATCGACCTCTACCAGCTGCACACGCCCGACCCGGCCACGCCGATCGAGGAGACCCTGGCGGCGCTGGACGACCTCGTCCGCGAGGGCAAGGTCCGCTACATCGGAAACTCCAACTTCGCCGGCTGGCAGATCGCGGAGGCGGCGCACGTGGCCGAACGGACCGGCGGCACCCCATTCAGCTCCGCCCAGAACCACTGGTCGCTGCTGGAGCGCGCCGTGGAGGCGGAGGTGGTGCCGGCCGCGCGGCACTACGGGCTCGGCGTGCTGCCGTACTTCCCGCTCGCCAACGGCCTGCTGACCGGCAAGGCACGGCGTGGCCGCCCGCTCCCGGAGGGCAGCCGGCTGGCCGCCCGCGAAGGGTACGTCACGGAGGAGAAGCTGGACCGCGTCGAAGCGCTCATCGCGTGGGCCGACCGGCACGACCGCGGCCTGCTGGAGGTCGGGATCGGGGCGCTGGCCGCCCAGCCGGGCTGCTCTTCGGTGATCGCCGGCGCGACGTCGGCCACCCAGGTCAAGGCCAACGCCGAGGCGGGGGAGTGGGTCCCGACCGCCACCGAACTCGCGGAGATCAGCGAGATCGTCCCCGCGCCGTCCCTCTGAGCCCGGTCCCACCCGGCCCTGCACCCGAGCGTCCGCCTTCGCCGTACGGCACGACCGCGTCGCGGACGATCACCAGGGGAGCGGGTTGCCGTCGCGGAAGAAGCCGCCGGTCGGGCCGTCGTCCGGCAGCAGGGCGGCCCAGACGACGCTGGCGGCGCCGTCGGCGACCGGCCGCCCACCGTGTTCACCCATGTCGGTCGCGGTCCAGCCGGGACAGACGGCATTGACGAGGATCCGGTCGCGGCGCAGTTCGCCCGCGAGCAGCCGGGTGAGGGCGTTGAGCGCGGCCTTGGAGATGCTGTAGGCGGGCGTGCCGCCGGTCATCTCGCTGATGGCGCCGCCCTCGCTGCTGACGTTGACGACCCGGGGATGGGGGCTGCGCCGCAGCAGCGGCAGCAATGCCTGGGTGACCCGCCAGGCGCCGAACAGGTTGGTCTCGAACGCCTCGTGGACGTTCGCCAGATCGGCGGTGACGGCCCGGGCCCACGTGTCGTACATGATCGCGGCGTTGTTGACGACGACATCGACCTGGCCGAAGTGTCCGGTGACCCACTCGGCCAGCTCCGCGACGCTCTCGTCGTCGGAGACATCGAGCCGTACGGCGGTGACGCGCTCGCCGCCGGGGTCGAGGTCGGCCGCGGCCTGCTTGCCCTTGGCCGGGTCGCGGGAGCCGAGCACGACGTGGTGGCCGTGGCCGGCGAGCTGACGGACGACCTCCCGGCCGATGCCTCGGTTGGCCCCGGTCACGACGGACACCGGCATTGTCTCCTCCAGTCCGGGCACATGCGATCTTGACGGTCGTTCCATTGTGCTCGGAGTACAGGCGCCCCAGGCCAAGGCCGGCAGAAGGAATCATGAGAAGGTGGGAATCGTGTCGGTATGGATCTGCGCCACCTGCGGCAACCATTATCCGGAGGCGGACTCACCGCCCGACATCTGCGTGATCTGCGCCGACGAGCGGCAGTGGGTACCGGCCACCGGGCAGCGCTGGACCACCCTGTCCGACCTGACCGCGGCCGGGCATCGCGGCGACGCCCGCGAGGTCGAGCCCGGCCTGCTCGGGATCGGCGCGGACCCGCCGTTCGCCATCGGCCAGCGGGCCCTCGTCGTCCGTACGGCCGAGGGCAACATCCTGTGGGACCCGCCCGGCTTCATCGACGATCAGGCCATCCAGGCCGTCCGCGAAGCCGGCGGGTTGCGCGCCATCGCCGCGAGCCACCCGCACTTCTACGGCTCGGTCGTGGAGTGGAGCAAGGCGTTCGACGCGACGATGCTGCTGTCGGCCCCCGACGCCCATTGGCTGACGCGCCCGGACGAGGCCCCTGCCCGGCTCTGGTCCGGTTCGATGCAGGTGCTGCCCGGCGTGACACTCGTCCAGTGCGGCGGCCACTTCCCGGGCAGCGCGGTCCTGCACTGGGCCGGCGGTGCTGACGGCCGCGGCGTGCTGCTGACCGGCGACACGATCTTCGTCACGCCCGGCGAGGACCGGGTGACCTTCGTGTGGAGCGCCCCCAACCGGCTGCCGCTGCCGGAGCGCGCCGTCCGCGGTGTCGTCGATGCGGTGCGGCCGTACGACTTCGACCGCATCTACGGCGGCTGGTGGCAGCCGGTGCTCAGGCAGGACGCCAAACGGGTGGTGACCAGCTCGGCCGAGCGCTACATCCAGTGGCTGCGCGGCGAGTTGCCCACCGAGTGAACCGGCGGTGGCTCAACCGGCCACCGCGACCCGTATCCGGTCGGCCCCGCACGGCATGAGCGTTCAGCCTCCCGGCCCCGCGTCGCGCGATCCGGCGGCGATCACGGCTTTGTCTTGGGCGGCTTCGTGTGCTTCGCCTTGGTGTGCCCCGGCGGCGTCGGCTTCTTCTTCTTTTTCTGCTTGCCCGCGCCCTTGTTCTTGTTCTTGCTCTTGTCGTTGCCCGTCGCCTTGCCCTGGGGTGTCGGCGACGGGGTGGGCACGGGCGTGCCGGTGCCCTCGCCTGCCGTTGCGCCGTTTCCAGAGGGCGGGACGACCGCGGGCGCACGGGAGGTCGCCGGCCGGACGCTCGTACGCTCCGACGCGGGCCGGTTGTCCCCGAGCGGACCGGGCAGCGTGCCCGTGCCCGCCGCTAGCGCGACGCCGCCGACGAGGGCCGCCGACGCGCCGACCGCGACGGCGGTCTTGATGGTGAGCGCCCGCGCCGGACGGCTGCGCGCCCCGCGGCGGAGGCGCTCCCGCCGGAAGGCGGACACGGCCGCGTCCTCGCCGGCCTGTTCGCCGTCGTGCGGCGGGGCCGCGGCGGCCGCGAGGAACGCCGTGAGCGGGTCCTGGCCAGGCCGCGGACCGCCTGCCGCATCGCGGAGGATGCGCTCGGCGTCGTCTCGGCCGGGCCGGTCGTCGTTCATCGTTGCCCCCATCTTGCTGCATTTGACCATGAATGGCCGGGCCGCGCGCGGTGATCGCAGTACAGTGCCGACCGGATGAACGATTCCGGTGGGGCCGTCCCGAACCGGCACCACCGGTCGTCCGGAACGGGAGCCGTACATTGACCACGACCGAGCCCGCCGAGGGCCAGCAGGCCGAGGCCCCCACCTGCTTCCGGCATCCCAAACGCGAGACGTACGTCCGCTGCACCCGGTGCGACCGGTACATGTGCCCGGACTGCATGCGCGCCGCCGCCGTCGGCCATCAGTGCGTCGAGTGTGTTCGGGAGGGGAACAAGACCGTACGGCAGGCCCGCACGGTCTTCGGCGGCAGGGTCTCGATCACCCCGGTCGTGACGTACGCCCTCATCGCCGTCAACGTCGCGGCCTACGTCGCCGAGCTGGTCCGGCCGGACATCGTCGACCGCTTCGACTCCCTCGGCATCGGCCTGGTCCGCTCCGACGGCCGGCACTTCGTGTACGGGGGCGGTTCCGTGCCCGGGTACGAGCTCGCGGGCATCGCGCACGGCGAGTGGTACCGGCTGATCACGGCCAACTTCCTGCACCTGCTGCCCACCCAGGGCAGGTTCGGGATCGCGCACATCGTGTTGAACATGTATTGGCTGTGGCGGCTCGGGCCGGCCGTTGAGCAGGTGCTGGGCCGGGTGCGCCTGCTGACCCTCTACCTGCTGTCCGGGCTCGGCGGCTCGGTGCTGGGCTACCTGGTCGCGCCGACCGTCGGGGCCGTGGGCGCGTCCGGCGCCATCTTCGGGCTGGCGGCCGCGTACTACATCATCAGCCGCCGGCTGAACCGCGACCTGTCCGACGCCCGGCGGGTGCTGGTGCTCTTCCTCGTCTGGATGGTGGTGTCGGCCGCCATCACCTCGTGGGAGGGCCATCTGGGCGGCCTGCTCACCGGCGGCCTCGCCGCCCTGGCGTACGCCTACGCGCCCAGGCAGCAGCGCACCGTGATCCACATCGCCGCGAGCGCCGGCCTGCTCACCCTCCTGATCGTGCTGGTCGCCCTCAAGACGACCTCCCAGCTCACCGCCGTCGCCTGAGCCGATCCTCAGTGCCGGGAGACGTACGACCGCTTGTGCTTCCACATGGCCTGCAGCGTGAGGGATCCACGCCAGGGAGGTTCTCGCCGACCGGCGAAATGGCGCGATTTTAGCGACGATTCGGTGGGAGGGTAACAGATCTCCAGACGCCGGGAACTGAAATTAAGGCGATGTGGAATGCGCCGCCTTTTGGTCGTTGAGTATCGTTATGAAGGTTGGCCGGACGTGGCGGCGCCGACACGTTGTGTGATCTTCGTCGTGTTTCTTGGGTTAGGTGCATGACCAGGTAACACCTCAGGTGTGACACTTTCCGACCCGCCGACGCTGCTAGCGAGTAGGGGATTTGAAACTCCCCGCGTACGGCTGCGTCGGCGGTCTTTTCTGACCCGCCCATGAATGGTCGGCGACCAGCGCACGCGGGGTACGAAACGTGCCCGGGAAACCTGCGCTGCCCGGTGTTTCCGCATGCCTTTTTCGCGATGCGGAGTCCCAGGGGTCGTGGTCCTGACCCGGAGGCAGTGGACAGGCCGTTGTGTCGGAGGTTGGGGCGTGCGGCGGGACCTCACCGCGGTGCTGCGGGCGGCGCAACGCGGTGACGACACGGCGTTCGCGGTGCTGTACCGGACGATCCAGCCCGGCCTGCTGCGCTCTCTCGAACGCAACACGGGAGCCGACGCCGAGGACGTGGCGGCCGAGGTGTGGCTGGCGATCGTACGGAACCTCGCGTCGTTCGAGGGGGACTACGACCGCTTCCGTGCCTGGGTGGCGATGATGAGCCGGTTCCGCGTCCTCGACCGTCGCCGCGCCCGCCGCCGTGCGCTCGCCGAGGCCCCGCTCGAGCGGCTGCCTGCGGAACCGGTGGCGCCCGGCGACATGGAGGAGGAGCTCGCCGCGCTGGACTCGATGCTCCGTCTGATCGCGCACCTCCCGCGCCCGCAGGCGCAGGCGGTGCTGCTCAGAGTGGTCATCGGCCTCGACTCGGAGGTCACGGGCCAGGTGCTGGGCAAGAGCGCCGGAGCCGTCCGCTCGTTGACCCACCGTGGTCTCCGGCGGCTCGCCCAGCGCCTCGCCGGGACCAGTTTGGCCTACGAGAGGTACCGTCCGGAGTCGAGATCATGATTGACCAAAGCCACCACGCCGCCGCGGAGCCTGCCGCGGAACTCCGGCAGACTCGTCGTGACACCGGATGTCATGGTCCCGGCTCGTTCGAGGGGAGCGGAGGCGCGGTCGTGCTCCCGATGGGGCACGTGGCCATGGTCAGCATGGGCTAAATGGGGCTGATGCTGCCCGCCGTCATCCCAGGTGGCGCTAGGTTCGTCGAACCGTGACCGCCGCACCCGCTCGGCAGGGGCACGGGACCGGTGAGGTCGTTCACCGGTACTCATCCCGGAGGCCGCCGTCATGTGGCTGAACGTGATCATTTTGAGTGTCGCCAGCCTGTCCGTCGGGTTCATCCTGGGCTGGATCGTCGCCCGGCCGAAGCGCTGGGAGTACATGGGAGACGAGCCGATCGTGCGGCCGGACGACCTTACCCGGCTGCCCCGGCTGACCAGCGGCGGCGCCGCACCCCTCTGAACGACGGTTCGTGATCTACAGCGTAAAGTCGGGCGACTGGGCCGTCCGTGACGTACCGTGCGGATATGCGCATGCTTGTCGTCGACGCCTTCGCCGATCGTCCCTTCGCCGGCAACCCGGCGGGGGTGTGCCTGCTGGACGAGCCCGCCGACCCCGCATGGATGCAGCGGGTGGCGAACGAGATGCGGCACTCGGAGACGGCGTTCCCGCGCCCCATCGAAAGCCCGGACGCCGACTTCGAACTGCGCTGGTTCACCCCGGAGGTCGAGGTCGCGCTCTGCGGGCACGCGACGCTCGCCACCGCGCACGCGCTGTACGAGACCGGCATCGTCGAGGCCGACCGGCCGATCAGGTTTCAGACCCTGCACAGCGGGGTGCTGATCGTACGGCCCGGCCCGGGCGGGCTCCGGATGGACTTTCCGGCCGTGCTCGCCTCAGCCATCGACCCGCCGGACGACCTGGTCGAAGGCCTCGGCCTCCGGCCCGAGTGGACCGGCCGCAACAACCAGAACGACATCCTCGCCGTGGTCGACACCCCGGAGAAGGTACGGAAGCTGACCCCCGATTTCGGCGCGCTCGGCCGGATCGACGCCCGCGGCATCTGCGTCACGGCCGCCGACGACCCGCCCTACGACTTCGTCTCGCGGTTCTTCGCGCCGGCCGTCGGCATTCCCGAGGACCCGGTCACCGGCTCGGCCCACTGCATGCTCGGGCCGTACTGGGCGGATCGGCTCGGCCGGAACAGTCTCACCGGCTACCAGGCGTCCGAGCGCGGAGGCCTGGTCGGGGTCGGCGTCCGCGGCGACCGCGTCATACTCACCGGCCGGGCCGCCACCTTCCTCGACGGCACGCTCGCGAACCCACCGGTCGAGTAGGGGGCTGCGTCTCGGCTCGTGAGACGGCGCGCGGCGTGGCATACGGGATCCGTAGACTGGACGGGTGATCTCCCGCATTGACCTGCGCGGGTCCTTGCCCGAGGACCTGCGCGCGGTGCTGCCCAGGGCCGACATGGACGTCGAGGCCGCACTGGAGAAGGTGCGGCCGATCTGCGACGCCGTCCGGCAGCATGGCGCCGCCGCCGTACGGGAGTACACCGAAAAGTTCGACGGGGTCGCGCTCGGATCCACCCGGGTGCCCGCGGACGCGATCCGTACCGCCCTCGACGAACTCGACCCGTCCGTACGCGACGCGCTGGAGGAGTGCATCCGCCGTGTCCGCCTGGTCCACCGCGACCAGCGTCGCACCGACGTCACCACGCAGGTCGTGCCCGGCGGGTCGGTCACCGAGCGGTGGGTGCCGGTGCGCCGCGTCGGGCTGTACGTCCCGGGCGGCCAGGCCGTCTACCCCTCCAGCGTGGTCATGAACGTCGTGCCCGCGCAGGAGGCCGGCGTCGAGTCGCTGGCCGTCACCTCGCCCGCGCAGCGAGACAGCGTTCTCCCGGGGCCCGACCCCCGTACCCCTGAGAAGAGCGGGTTGCCGCATCCGACGATCCTCGCCGCCTGCGCGCTGCTCGGCGTCGACGAGGTGTACGCGGCCGGCGGCGCGCAGGCCATCGCGATGTTCGCCTACGGCACCGAGGAGTGCCCGCCCACCGATCTCGTCACGGGGCCCGGCAACATCTGGGTCGCGGCCGCCAAGCGGCTGCTCAAGGGCGTCATCGGCATCGACGCCGAGGCCGGGCCGACCGAGATCGCGATCCTCGCCGACGCGAGCGCCGACCCGGTGCACGTCGCCGCCGACCTGATCAGTCAGGCCGAGCACGACACACTCGCCGCGGCCGTGCTCGTCACCGACTCCGCCGAGCTCGCCGACCAGGTCACGACGGAGCTGGAACGGCAGGTCGCCCGCACCAAGCACGTCGAGCGGATCGGCGCCGCGCTGGCCGGCCGGCAGTCGGGCATCGTCCTCGTCGACGACATCGATGCGGGCCTGCGGGTGATCGACGCGTATGCCGCCGAGCACCTGGAGATTCAGACCCGGCGGCCCGCCGAGGTCGCCGCCCGCGTGCGCAACGCCGGTGCGATCTTCATCGGCCCGCACGCCCCGGTCTCGCTCGGCGACTACCTGGCCGGGTCCAACCATGTGCTGCCCACCGGCGGCTGCGCCTGCCATTCGAGCGGGCTGTCGGTGCAGAGCTTCCTGCGGGGCATCCACGTCGTCGAGTACGACGAGGCCGCGCTCGCCGCGGCCACCCGCCGCGTGGTGACGCTGGCCGAGGCCGAGGATCTGCCCGCCCACGGCGCCGCGATGAAGGCCCGCTTCGACTGGGGGATCCCCCGGTGAGCGCACTTGGCGATCTCCCGATCCGAGACGACTTGCGCGGCCGGGAGCCGTACGGGGCACCGCAGCTGGACGTGCCGATACGGCTGAACACCAACGAGAACCCCTACCCGCCGTCGCCGCGTCTGGTGCGGGCCCTGTCCGACGCCGTCGCCGACGTCGCGGGTTCGCTCAACCGCTACCCCGACCGTGACGTGGTCGAGCTGCGCAAGGACCTCGCCGACTATCTGGGGCACGGGCTGACCGGGCGTCAGGTGTGGGCGGCGAACGGGTCCAACGAGATCATCCAGCAGATCCTGCAGGCGTTCGGCGGGCCCGGGCGCACCGCGCTGGGCTTCGAGCCGTCGTACTCGATGCATCCGATCATCACGAGGGTGTCCGGGACCGAGTGGATCAACGCCCACCGGGCCGACGACTTCGGGCTCGAGCCGGCGCGCGCGATCGCCGCGATCGAGCGACACCGGCCGGCCATCGTGTTCCTGACCTCGCCGAACAACCCGACGGGCACCTCGCTGCCGCTGGACGCGATCGAGGCGGTGGCCGAGGCGGCGCCGGGCATGGTCGTGGTCGACGAGGCGTACGCCGAGTTCCGCCGGACCGGCACGCCGAGCGCGCTGTCGCTGCTCCCGGGCCACCCGCGGCTCATCGTGACGCGGACCATGTCCAAGGCGTTCGCCATGGCCGGCACCCGCGTGGGCTACCTGGCCGCCGACCCCGCGGTGATCGACGCGCTGTTGCTGGTACGGCTGCCGTACCACCTGTCGGCCGTCACCCAGGCCGTCGCCCGCACCGCGCTCGCGTACACCGGCGAGCTGCTCGGCGCCGTCGAGGTGCTGCGGGCACAACGCGACGCGATCGTCGACTGGCTGCGCGGCAGGGGGCTGACGGTGGCCGACTCCGACGCCAACTTCGTGCTGTTCGGCCGGTTCCCCGACCGGCGCGCGGTGTGGCAGGGGCTGCTCGACCGGGGCATCCTCATCCGCGAGGTGGGGCCGCCGGAGTGGCTGCGGGTCAGCGTCGGCACGCCGGAGGAGATGGCCGCCTTCCGCGCGGCCCTGACCGAGGTGATCTCATGAGCGAGCGCGAGGCGCACGGCGTGGCCTGGACCGAGGAGCGCGCGGAGCGACGAGGGAGCGAGCACGCGACGAGGGAAGGCCGCGCACAGAGCGCGCCGAGTGCTGAGCGGGCAGCGCAGCGCAGGACCGGACGGGTCGAGCGGGCCACCAAGGAAACCCAGGTGTACGTCGAGATCGACCTCGACGGCACCGGCCAGGTCGACGTGACCACCGGCGTCGGGTTCTTCGACCACATGCTGACCCAGCTCGGCAAGCACGGCTCGTTCGACCTGATCGCCAAGACCAGCGGCGACCTGCACATCGACAGCCACCACACGATCGAGGACACCGCGATCGCGCTCGGCCAGGCGTTCCGCTCGGCGCTCGGCGACAAGGCCGGCATCCGGCGGTTCGCCGACGCGTCCGTGCCGCTGGACGAGACGCTCGCGCAGGTGACCGTCGACATCGCGGGCCGTCCGTACCTCGTGCACAGCGAGCCCGACGGCATGGCCCCGATGATCGGCCCCGACTATGACGTGACGCTGACCCGGCACATCCTGGAGTCGTTCGTCGCCCACGCCCAGGTCTGCCTGCACGTACACGTGCCGTACGGGCGCAACGCGCACCACATCGTCGAGGCCCAGTTCAAGGCCATCGCCCGGGCACTGCGCGACGCCGTGGCCGTCGACCCGAAGGCGCACGGCATCCCCTCGACGAAGGGCGCGCTATGACGTCCAAAGTCGTCGTCCTCGACTACGGGTCGGGCAACCTGCGGTCCGCCGAGCGGGCCATTGCCCGGGTGGGCGCCGACGTCACCGTGACCGCCGACCGCGACGCGGCGCTCGACGCCGACGGGCTGGTCGTGCCGGGCGTCGGCGCGTTCGCCGCCTGCATGACCGGGTTGCGCGGGATCCAGGGCGAGCAGATCATCGGCCGCCGGCTGGCCGGGGGCCGTCCGGTGCTCGGCATCTGCGTGGGCATGCAGATCCTGTTCGCCAAGGGCGTCGAGCACGGCATCACCACGGAGGGCTGTGCGGAGTGGCCGGGCACGGTCGACCGCCTGGACGCCCCGGTGCTGCCGCACATGGGCTGGAACACCGTCGACGCGCCGCCGGACTCCGTGCTGTTCGCCGGCCTCGACCCGGCGACCCGGTTCTACTTCGTGCACTCCTACGCCGTACGGCGCTGGGAGCTCGAGCTCAGGCGGCCGTTCACGCCGCCGCTGGTCACGTGGGCCGAGCACGGCGAGCGGTTCGTCGCGGCGGTGGAGAACGGCGTGCTGTGCGCCACCCAGTTCCACCCGGAGAAGTCCGGCGACGCCGGCGCTCAGCTGCTGCGCAACTGGCTCGGCATGCTGTGATCATGCGCCGGAGCGCATGATCACAGCGCTTCGAACGGGGTCAGGCCTCGATGTTGCTCATCACGTGCTTGACGCGCGTGTAGTCCTCCAGGCCGTACATCGACAGGTCCTTGCCGTACCCGGAGTGCTTGAAGCCGCCGTGCGGCATCTCGGCCACGAGCGGGATGTGCGTGTTGATCCAGACGCAGCCGAAGTCGAGGCGCTTGGCCATCCGCATCGCCCGCCCGTGGTCGCGGGTCCAGACCGACGAGGCCAGGCCGTATTCGACGCCGTTGGCCCAGCGCACCGCCTCGTCCTCGTCGCTGAACCGCTGCACGGTGATGACCGGGCCGAAGATCTCGTTCTGGACGGCCTCGTCGTCCTGCAGCAGCCCGGAGACGACCGTCGGCTGGTAGAAGAAGCCGCGGTCGCCCACCCGCGCGCCGCCGGTCGTGACCGACGCGTGCGAGGGCAGCCGGTCCACGAAGCCGGTCACCCGGTCCAGCTGAGCCGGGTTGTTGAGCGGCCCGTACAGCACGTCCTCGTCGTCGGGCCGCCCGGTCTTGGTCTGCGCCGCCTGCTCGGTGAGCGCCGACACGAAGTCGTCGTGCGCGCCGGGCGCGGCGAGCACGCGGGTCGCCGCCGTGCAGTCCTGGCCCGCGTTGAAGTAGCCCGCGATCGCGATAGCCTCGGCCGCCGCCGCGATGTCGGCGTCATCGAAGACCACGACCGGAGCCTTGCCGCCCAGCTCCAGGTGCACCCGCTTGAGATCCCTGGACGCGGCCCCGGCGACCTCCATTCCGGCCCGTATGGAACCGGTGATGGACACGAACTGCGGCACCCTGTGGTCCACCAGGGCCCGTCCGGTGTCGCGGTCGCCGGTGATCACGTTGAACACCCCGGGCGGCAGGAACTCCGCCGCGATCTCGGCCATCAGCGCCGTGGTGACCGGCGTCGTGTCGGACGGCTTGAGCACCACGGTGTTGCCGGCCGCCAGCGCGGGCGCGAACTTCCAGACCGCCATCATCATCGGGTAGTTCCACGGCGTGACCTGCGCACAGACGCCGATCGGCTCGCGCCGGATGATCGACGTGTGCCCGGCCATGTACTCCCCGGCCGACTTGCCCTCGAGCACCCGCGCCGCGCCCGCGAAGAATCTGATCTGGTCGACCATCGGAGGGATCTCCTCCTCCTTGGTCAGGGCGACCGGCTTGCCGGTGTTCTCCGACTCGGCGGCGACCAGCTCGTCGGCCCGCGCCTCGATCGCGTCGGCGATCCTCAGCAGAGCGAGCTGCCGTTCGCCCGGCGTGGCGTCGCGCCACGACTCGAACGCGCCGGCGGCGGCCGCCATCGCCGCGTCGACGTCGGCCGGCCCGGACAGCGGCGCGGTGCCGAATGCCTCGCCCGTGGCCGGGTTGACGAGGTCGGTGGTACGGCCGTCGGCCGCGTCGACCGGCTTGCCGCCGACGAAGTTATGTACGACACGCTTCATATCTGCAGCCTCCTAAATGGTGCGGGCATCCCCAGAGATGCGCTGGGCGAGGTAGATCGGCACCACCGACAGTACGATCAGCGCCGCCGCCACGACGTTCACGACCGGTGCCTGGTTTGGCCGGAACAGGTTGTTGAAGATCCAGATCGGCAGGGTCTGCACCCCGGCGCCCGCGGTGAACGTGGTCACGATGATCTCGTCGAACGACAGCGCGAACGCCAGCAGCCCGCCGGCCAGCAACGCCGAGCGCAGCATCGGGAACGTGACGTACCGGAACGTCTGGAAGGTGTCGGCGCCGAGGTCGGCCGAGGCCTCCTCGACGTTCAACCCGAGCCGCCGCAGCCGGGCCAGCACGTTGTTGTAGACCACCACGATGCAGAACGTCGCGTGCCCCACGACCACCGTGAACAGCCCGAGCTGGATGCCGAACGGCGACAGCACCGTACGGAAGGCGTTGTTCAGTGCGATACCGGTCACGATACCCGGCAGCGCGATCGGCAAGATCACCAGCAGCGAGATCGTGTCGCGGCCGAAGAAGCGGTAGCGCTGCACGGCGAAGGCCGCCATCGTGCCCAGGATCAGGGCGACCGCGGTGGCGCCGAGGCCCGCTTTCACCGAGGTCCACAGCGCCGCCCGCACCCCGCCGTTGTCCCACGCGGTCGCCCACCAGTGCCCGGTCAGCTGCGACGGCGGCCAGGTGAACGCCCGGTCGGCGTTGAACGAGTTGGCCAGCACCACCAGCAGCGGCACGTAGATCACGGCCAGCCCCAGCGCCAGGGCCAGCCGCAACATCAGCCGCGCCGGTCGAGACAGCGTCAGCGCCCCCCGCTCAGTCTTGGGGCGGCCTCGTGCGCCGGCTTCCCTCGTGGCGGGCTCACTTCTACCTCCCTGCGCGCGCTCCTCAGTCCAGCCGCCGCGCCGCCCCTGCGACTCGCTCATAGGTTCTCCAGGGCTCCCGTACGGCGCACCGCGACGAGGTAGATCACCATGACGGCGACCGGCACGGTGGCGACCGCGGCGGCGAACGGCAGGTTGTTGGCGGCGCCGATGTTGTCGTACACGACGTTGCCGATGAGCTGGCTGCTGCCGCCGACGATCTTGACCGAGATGTAGTCGCCGAGCGACAGCGAGAACGTGAAGATCGACCCTGCCACCACGGCCGGGAACGCGATCGGCCAGACCACCGTGCGGAACGTGCGGAACGCGCTCGCCCCGAGGTCCGCCGAGGCGTCCAGCAGCGAGTTCGGCAGCCGTTCCAGGCCGGCGTAGATCGGCAGGATCATGTACGGCAGCCACAGGTAGGCCAGCGTGATGATGACCGCGGTCAGCCCGTAACCCGGCCCGGACAGGCCCAGCGGCTTGACCGCCCAGTCCAGTACCCCGCTGCCGGACAGCATCACCCGCCAGGCGTACGCCTTGACGAGATAGCTAGCCCACAGCGGCGTCAAGATCGCGATGACCAGCCAGCGCTGCGCTCGCGGGGAGGCCAGCTTGGCCATGCAGAAGGCCATCGGAAACGCGATGATCGCGTCCACCACCGTCACCAGCGCCGCCACGCCGACGCTGCGCAGCGCGATCCTGCGATAGACGTCGCCGGTGAGCAGGTCGTGGAAGTTCTGCGTCGTGAACTGCTTGACCACGTCGCCGGTGAACACGTTCGTCGTCCAGAACGCCGACAGCAGCAGCGCGAACAGCGCGCCCAGATACGCGACGACGAGCCAGAGCAGCGGCGCGGAAAGCAGCACGGAAAGGCGCAGGCCGGGCCTGCGATGGAGCAGCCCGGCGAGCCGGCGAACCGGCCCGCCGGGCAGCGAGATGGACGTCATCCCTTAATGCTCGTCCAAGCTTGCGTCCACTTCGAGTAGTCGACGCATTGGACGTTCTTACGGCCGTCGAGGCACTGGGTGATCGGGGTGTTCCAGTAGTGCACCTTGGTCCAGTACGGCTCGTCCGCGGCGTGGTAGGTGTCGCAGAACTTCTTGTCCGAGGTCTCCTGGCACGCCTTGCTGTTCGACGGGGCCTCCCCGAACCACTCGGCGACCTGGGCGTTCACCTTCGGAGAGACGATCCAGTCCAGCCACTTGTAGGCGCAGTTCGGGTGCTTGGCCTTGGCCGCCACCATCCAGGTGTCGGACCAGCCGGTCGCGCCCTCCTTCGGGAGCACGGCCTGCACCGGTGCCTTCTCGCCCTCCGCGAGGTTCGCGATGACCTGCCAGGTCGTGCCGAGCACCGAGTCGCCGCTCTTGAAGGCTTGCACCTCCTTGGTGTAGTCGGACCAGTACTCACCGATGATCGTCTTCTGCTGCTTCAGCAGGTCGACCGAGGCGTCGAACTGCTTTTGGTCCAGCGCGTACGGGTCCCTGATGCCGAGCTCCGGCTTGGTGGCCATCAGGTAGAGCGCCGCGTCGGCGATGTAGATGGGGGAGTCGTACGCCGTCACCTTGCCCTTGTACGGCGAGCTCGGGTCGAAGACCACGCCCCACGAGTCGGGCGCCGGCTTGACCTTGTCGGTCCGCCACATCAGCAGGTTGGCGCCCCGTCCGTGCGGGATGCCGTACGCCTTGCCGTTGACCGAGTTCCACGGCTTCATCTTCAGGTCGGGGAAGATGTCGGCGTAGTTCGGCACCAGACTGGTGTTGACCGGGGCAACGTCGCCGCCCGCGATGAGCCGCAGCGAGGCGTCGCCCGAGGCCGAGACCGCGTCGTACTGCCCGGTCTTCATCAACGACACCATCTCGTCGGAGGTGCCGGCGACCTTGGTGTTGACCTTGCAGCCGGTCTGCTTCTCAAACGGGTGGACCCAGTCCACCGACTTGTCGTTCGAACCGTCCTCGGCATATCCCGCCCAGGCCACCAGATTGACCTGACCCTCGCCCTGCCCAAGGCTCTGCATTGCGGGGATGTTCGGGGGTTTGAATCCGGCGGCGCCGCCTCCGCCGGTCGACGACGTGCCGCCACTGTCGCCGCCGCCGCAACCGGCGGCGAGCATGGTGACAGCGGCCGCCGCGGCGAGCGCGATGCGCATGGACCGCATGGTGCTTCTCCGATCAGATGAGGGACATATACACATGGAAACCGCGAATGGCTGTCCGCAGTTTGTGTAGCGGCCGGTCAATCACCGGCCACGGTGATGGGGAACTCGTGCTCTCTCCGCCATGCGAGCCGGACCCGCGCGTCACGGAGCTCGAGCACGTCCATGGAAGAGGTCTGCAGGTTCTGTTGCAGCGCTACCAGCCGCCCGCCCGCGTCGAGGTCGACCACAAAGCGGGTGGCCGCCCCGGCGTAGACCACATCGGCGACCGTGCCGGTGGCGCCATGCTCCCCCTCGGGCAGATCCGCGTCGATGCCCTCCCGTGTCAGGACGCGGATCTTCTCGGGCCGGACGGAGTAGACCCCGTCGCGGCCCAGGATCTTCTCGGCCGCCGCACCCGAGATCAGGTTCGACGTGCCGACGAAACCGGCCACGAATGACGAGGCCGGACGCTCATACACCTCGGCCGGAGAGCCCACCTGCTCGATCCGGCCGGAATTGAACACCGCGATCCGGTCGCTCATGGTGAGCGCCTCCTGCTGATCGTGGGTGACGAACAGGAACGTGATGCCCACCTGGCGCTGGATCGCCTTCAGCTCGACCTGCATCTCCTCGCGGAGCTTCAGGTCGAGCGCGCCCAGCGGCTCGTCGAGCAGCAGTACCTTGGGCCGGTTCACCAGCGCGCGAGCGAGCGCCACGCGCTGCCGCTGCCCGCCGGACAGCTGGCCCGGCTTGCGCTGCTCGTAGCCCTCGAGCCGGACGGTCGCCAGCGCCTCGGTCGCCCGGCGGCGGCGCTCGGCCTTCGGCACCTTCTTCACCTTGAGGCCGTATTCGACGTTGGCCAGCACGTTCATGTGCGGGAACAGCGCGTAGTCCTGGAAGACGGTGTTGGCGTCGCGCTCGAACGGCGGCAGCCCGGTCACGTCGCGCCCGCCGAGGTGCACGCTGCCCTCGGTCGGCCGCTCGAAGCCCGCGATCAGCCGCAGCACGGTGGTCTTGCCCGACCCGGACGGACCGAGCATGGCGAAGAACTCGCCGTCGTGGACCTCCAGGTCGACCCCGTCCACAGCCGTGACGTCACCGAAGGTCTTCCGCACGCCGCGGAGCGTCACCGCAGCTTGTTCCACGTTCATCGATCGCCGTTCATCGTTGGCCTCCGCAGCCGCCGCTACAGCTTCTACCTAGCTGCTTGCTCGTCATCGGCGCAAGGACGGCGCGCCCGCTGTTTGCGTACTGTGCCCAATATGTGACTGACAGCGCCTACAACGTAACGTTCAGCCCTTAATGCGGGTCCATGCCTCGGTCCACTGGGCGTAGTCGACGCACGTCGCGCCGCGCTTGTCGCCGCAGTCGCGGACGGGCGTCTTCCAGAAGGCCAGCCGCCTGTAGAAGGCCTGGTCGCCTACGTGGTACTCGTTGCAGAACTGGCGGCCGGCGTAGCGGCACGCCTTGGGGTTGGCGGGGGCCTCGCCGAACCACGTCCCCACCTCCGCCTGCACCTTGGGCGAGGTGATCCAGTTCGCCCACTTGTACCAGCAGTTGGGGTGCTCGGCCTTCGCGGCGATCATCCAGGTGTCGGACCAGCCGGTCGCCCCCTCCACGGGGATCGTGGTCGCGACCGGAACCTTGGCGTCCTTGGTGATGTTGGCCGTGACCTGCCAGGCGGTTCCGGCGTAGTTGCTGCCGGCCTTGAACGACTCCACCTCGTCGTTGTAGCCGGCCCAGTACTGGTTGATGCTCGGCCGCTGCCGGGTCAGCAGGTTCACCGCGGCGTCGAACTGCTTGCGGTTCAGCTCGTACACGTCGGTGATGCTGAGGTCGGGCCGGTGCGCCTTGAGGTAGAGCGCGGCGTCGGCGATGTAGATCGGCGAATCGTATGCCGTGACGTGGTCGGCGGCGGGCGAGTTCTGCTCCCAGACGACGTCCCACGACGTCGGCCGCTGCGGGATCTTGTCGGTCCGGTACATCAGGACGTTCGCGCCGTAGCCGTGCGGGACGCCGTACATCCGGTCGCCGACCGAGTTGTACGGCTGGTTCTTCAGATACCCGGCGATGTCGCCGTAGTTGGTCAGCAGGCTCGTGTTGACCGGCGCGACCAGCCCGGCGTTGATCAGCCGCAGCGTCGCGTCGCCCGAGGCGGAGACGCCGTCGTACTTGCCGGTCTGCATCAGCGCGACCATCGAGTCCGAGGTGTCGGCCACCTTGGAGGTCACCTTGCAGCCGGTCTGCCGCTCGAACGGGTGCACCCAGTCGACGGTCTTGTCGGTCGAGCCGTCCTCGGCGTACCCGGTCCAGATCACGAGGTTCAGCTGGCCCTCCGAGGGGCCGATGTCCTGCTGGGCGGACAGGTTCGGCGGAGCGGCCGGCGCCGAGGGCGTGTTGTCACTGCACCCGGACGTCAGGGCAAGGGTCAGAGTCAGGGCCGTGGCGGGGGCACACCAGATCCTGAAGAACCTCATGAAGCCTCTTCCTCGGAGCGATAGTCGTGAGCCGCGCTGGCCGCGAGCTCCTCCAACGCCACCTCGTAGCGAAGATTGACCAGCCGGACGATGCTCTGATGAGCGCCGAGCGGGGCCGCGTGCCCCGCGTTCACATGGGCGGCGGCCGCCGCGAGCAGGTCCGGATCGCCCTCGGGGCCGATGAGCTGCGGGGCCAGCGCGAGGCGGTCCGCCCCGGCCTCCCGCAGCCGGGCGGCCGCGTCGGCCACGGCCGGCGCCCCGTCGAGCGCCGCGGCGATGACCGGCACGGCCAGCCGCGCGGCGAGCAGTACGGCGGTGATGTCGGCCTCCTGGACGGCCGGCGCACCGCCCATGGTCACGACGACCACGCCGTCCACCGCGGCGCCGATGCTGAACTGCCTGATCCGGTCGGCCCTGGCCAGTCCGGCCTCGGCGAGCCGTACGTGCAGCGCCTCGGCCAGGAGCGGGTGCGGCCCGAGTGGTTCGGTGACCTTGGCGGGCACGCCGCTGGCGGTAACGGTCGAGCGGAGGTGATCGTAGACGTTTGCGTTCGGGCCCGTGAGCAGCGGGACCACGATGGCGACCGGCCCGCCCCTCCGGATGAGCCCCGACAGCTCGTGCCGCGGCTCGGTCTCTTCGGCGTCGTCATCACGGGCGGACTCTGGAGTGGACGACTCGCCGAATTCCTGGGTGCGGCGCAACTCGGCGATGTCGCGCAGGGTCTCGATCAATGTCGTGCCGTCGCCGACGGGCTCGGCCACGACGCCGGTCCTGATGTCCAGGTGGTTGTGGGCGCTTCGGGTCTGCGAGGCGATCTCGGCGACGACTTTCTCGCCCCAGCCCTCCCGTTGCGCCACGGCGCCCGCCGCCGGCGAGCGCGGGACCGCCAGGACGAGCGCGGGCGCGTCGGGAGGCAGGTCGGCCGACACCGGTCGCCGGTGCCGTCCGCCGGGCAGAGTGGATCGGCCCCGGACAGGCAACGTTTCGGGGGGTTGTTTCTCATAGACCACGGACGCGGAGTGTAGGCGTATTCAGAGGGCCGCGTAGTGCATGTCTATGAACGGTGCGGTACTCGATTGATCCATGCAGGTGCGGTCATGGAGGCCAACTTCCGACCTCACCAGGACATACATCATGAACACAGCGGATGTGTTCGTCATTCTTAACGATTGAGATATTTAGGTCGCGACATGGACGCTGTTACCCGTAGTAGGCTGCGCCCGTCCTTGCAGTGAGCTGATGGCGGGCAGCCCCCTGGTTATTTTGGCTTGGGCGCCCCCAACTACTACCCGGAAGCCGAAGCCAACGCGGTGCAACCAAGGGGTCATCGAGTGGGACCAGAGGTCAGTCAGCGCTCCTCGAAACCGAGGATCGTGCGACTCATCCGATCAGTCCGGTTCAAGATTGTGTTGCTGTTGCTGGTGCCGTTCGTCGCCCTCAGCGCGCTATGGGCGTTCGCGGCGAGCCTCACCCTTGGTGAGGGCCTGAACCTGCGGCATGTCGAGACCATCCAGGACCATCTCGGCTATCCGTCCGGTGCGCTGGGCAGCGCACTGCAGGCCGAGCGGCGGCTGTCGCTGGTCTATCTCGGCGGCAAGGACCCGGCCGTACAGGCGTCGCTGGAGTCGCAGCGGCTGGTGACCGACCGGCAGACGGATCTGTTCCAGCGGCTGGCCGGCGACAAGGACGTCCAGAACATCGCCGACAACGAGCAGAAGCGCTGGACCAATGAGGTGTTGCGGCGCCTCGGCACGCTCGCCAACAGCCGGCGGGCGGTCGACACCGGGTCCGCGGGGCGCCCCGAGGCGTTCGCCACGTACAGCCAGATCATCGCCTCCATCGACGGCCTGCAGGCCTCGCTGTCCACGCTGCGCGACCTCGACGTCGCGCAGGACGCGAAGAACCAGGTGGAGATGGGCCGGGCGCGTGAGGTGCTGTCGCAGGAGGACGCGCTGCTCGCGGGCGCGCTCGCCGCCCACCGCGTCACGCCGGCCGAGCACGGCGAGTTCATCAAGCTGGTGGGTACGCAGCGGTACCTGTACTCCGAGGTGGTCTCCGAGCTGCGCCCCGAGGACCAGGCCCGCTATCACAAGATCGTTTCCTCGGCCGAGTACCGCCGGCTGCAGGCCGTGGAGAACCGGATCGTCCAGGACCACACGGCCGGTGTGATGCAGATGGGCCCGGCCGGGCCTACCGGCGCCGCCCGCCCCGTCCCGGCCACGCGGCTGCCCACGACCGATGTGGACTGGAAGACCACCACGAGCTCGATCGTGACCAAGCTGCGCGGTCTGGAGCTGTCGTCGGCCGCGAGCGCGGAACAGCGCAGCAAGCCGATCTCGAGCGGCATCATCAACCGCATCGTGATCGCGGGCGGGTTCGGTCTGGGCGCGATCCTGATCATGGTCATCCTGTCGATCTGGGTCGGGCGCTCGGTGATCCGCGAGCTCACCAAGCTGAAGCGGGCCGCGCTCGAGCTCGCCAGCGAACGGCTGCCGAGCGTCATCCGGCGGCTGCGGCGCGGTGAGGAGGTCGACGCGGCCGCCGAGGCTCCGTCGCTGTCGTTCGCCACCGACGAGATCGATCAGGTCGGCCAGGCCTTCAACGCCGCCCGCCGGACCGCTATCCAGGGCGCCGTCGAAGAGGCCAGGCTGCGGCGCAGCATCAGCGAGGTCTTCATCAACCTCGCGCGGCGCAACCAGGCGCTGCTGCACCGGCAGCTCAGCCTGCTCGACTCGATGGAGCGCCGGATCGCCGAGCCCGACGAGCTGGAGGACCTGTTCCGGCTCGACCACCTCGCGACCCGCATGCGCCGGCACGCGGAGGGCCTCATCATCCTGTCCGGGCAGGCGCCCGGCCGCGGCTGGCGCAACCCCGTCCCCGCCGTCGACGTCGTCCGCGCGGCCGCCGCCGAGGTGGAGGACTACGCGCGGGTCACCGTCACCCCCATGCCGCGCGTCGCGGTCTCCGGGCAGGCCGTCGCCGACCTCATTCACTTGCTCGCCGAGCTGATCGAGAACGCCACGATGTTCTCCCCGCCGCACACCACGGTGCAGGTGAGCGGCCAGCTGGTGGCGCACGGCTTCGCAGTGGAGATAGAGGACCGCGGCCTCAGCATGGACCCGGCAGCGCTGGCGGCCGCCAACGAACGGCTGGCCGACCCGCCGGAGTTCGACCTGTCCAACAGCGCGCGGCTCGGTCTGTTCGTCGTCGGCCGGCTGGCCCAGCGGCACGCCATCCAGGTCACCCTGCGCACGTCGCCGTACGGGGGAACGACGGCGATCGTCCTCGTCCCGGGTGAGATCGTCGTACGCGACGACGGGTTCCAGATCGGAGGACGCCCGCCGGCGCTGACCCGCCGGGCCGAGGACTCGCTCGTGCCCGTCGGCGCGATCGGCGGGGGCGACGTCAGCCAGTCGCCCTCGTCGTGGTTCGGCGGCCCCGCGGAGCCGTCCCTGCAGGCGCCCGCGATGCCGCCGCCGTCCATGCAGACCCCGCCGATGCAGCAGCAGCCAATGCCGCAGCAGCCAATGCCGCAGCAGCCAATGCCGGGTCCGGGGCCGGACTACTTCCAGCCGCGCCGGCCGGCCGGCGGCAACGGGACGACGCAGTCGTCCGATCGGCCGCCGCTGCCGCAGCGCCGGTCCCTGCCCGACCCGACACCGACGCCGCCCGAGTCGATGTGGCATCCGCCGGCGGCGTCGCCCCAGCAGCCGCCCAGCGGCCCGTACGCGACGCCCCCGTCGCCGCCGGTCTACGGATCCCCGCTGCGGGGAGAGCCGGCGACCGGACCGTCGCCGATCGGACGCCCGCCGTCCCGCCTGCCGGCCGTACGGCCGTCGACCGGAGAACCGTCCAACGGGGAGACGCCGAGCCGGCGCCTTGACTCGCTGTCCACCACACCCGCCACGTCGGCCGACTCCGAGGTCACCGGCGAGAACCGTCCCGCGCTACCCCGCCGCGTGCGCCAGGCCAGCCTGGCTCCGCAGTTGCGCGATGAGCAGGTCATCGACTCGTCTGCTGTTCAGGACGACGACGAAGAACGGTCGCCCGAAGAACTGCGCACGATGTTGAGCTCCATCCAAAAGGGTTGGCTGCGCGGACGCTCCGATGCCGAGCAGATCGACGAAGAGCATGAAGACCGACAGGAGGACCAGTGACTTCGGGGAGTACAGCGGCAGAGCTCGACTGGCTGCTCGACTCGCTCGTCAACCGCGTGGCCCAGGTGCGTCAGGTTGTGGTGCTGTCCAGTGACGGTCTGCTCGTCGGCGCGTCCACCGGGCTGAGCCGCGAGGACGCCGAGCACCTGTCCGCCGTCGCGGCCAGCTTCCAGAGCCTGGCCCGTACGGCCGGGCGCCAGTTCGGCGGCGGAAACGTCCGGCAGACCATCATCGAGATGGAACAGGCGTTTTTGTTCGTCACCGCCGCCGGTCACGGCGCCTGCATGGCGGTGCTTGCCGACGCGAATGCCGATGTTGGCCTCATCGCCTACGAGATGGCAATGCTCGTACGGCGGGTCGGCCAGCACCTCGCGACGGTGCCCCGATCGGCTGTGGAGCCGATCGGCGGCGAGTGACCAGGCGAGTGAACGCGGATGACTCGGTCGGAGAGCGAGTGGCTCGACGAAGAGGCGGGCCCCGTCGTGCGGCCGTACGCGCTGACGCGCGGCCGTACCCGGCCCACTCGCGAGGGCTTCGATCTGATCGCCATCATCGCCGCCGCCGCAACGTCGTCCTTCGCGCCGCCGGGAGCGGGTCCAGAGCACCTCGCCATCCTCGAGCTCTGCATCCGGCCGCTCTCTGTGGCGGAGATCTCCGCCAAATTGCGACTGCCGTTGGGCGTTGTGCGGGTACTGCTCGGCGATCTCTTGGAACATGGATTGATCGCCGTACGTAAGCCCGCACCCACAAACCAGACGCCCGACGAACACGTACTCAAGGAAGTGCTCCATGGACTCAAGGCGCTCTGAATCGCACAGTCAGCGCGCTGCCATGCCTCTCGCGGTCAAGATTCTGGTCGCCGGGGGGTTCGGCGTCGGCAAGACGACCCTTGTCGGAGCCGTCAGTGAGATCCGTCCGCTCCGTACCGAGGAGCGGCTGACCGACCGCAGCGTTGGCATTGACGACACCACAGGCGTTGAGCAGAAGACCACCACGACGGTCGCGATGGACTTCGGCCGCATCACGCTGCGCGACGGGCTCGTCCTGTACCTGTTCGGCACCCCCGGTCAGGATCGCTTCTGGTTCATGTGGGACGAGCTCGCGCTCGGCGCGCTGGGCGCCGTCGTCCTGGCCGACACCCGGCGGCTGGCCGACAGCTTCCCGTCCATCGACTACTTCGAGCGCCGCGGGCTGCCGTTCATCGTCGGGGTGAACTGCTTCGAGAACGCCTTCCGCTACGGCGCTGAGGAGATCAGGGCGGCGCTCGACCTCGACCCCGAAATCCCGGTCATCCTGTGCGACGTACGGCAGCGCGAGTCGGGCAAGCAGGTGCTGATCACCCTGGTGGAGCACGTGCTGGCCGTCATGGCCCGCCGACAGCGCACCGTGGGCGCGGGACACTGAGTACGCTGCGGGCATGACGCTCACGCTGCTTCCCGCTGTCGACGTGGCCGACGGCCAGGCCGTGCGCCTGGTGCAGGGCGCCGCGGGCACCGAGACCTCGTACGGCGACCCGCTCGACGCGGCGCTCGCCTGGCAGCGGGCGGGGGCCGAGTGGATCCATCTCGTCGACCTCGACGCCGCGTTCGGCCGGGGTTCCAACCGTGAGCTGCTCGCCGAGGTGACGGGCCGGCTGGACGTCCGGGTGGAGCTGTCCGGAGGCATCCGCGACGACGAGTCCCTCGACGCCGCGCTGGCCACCGGATGCGCCCGGGTGAACGTCGGCACCGCCGCCCTGGAGGACCCCGGGTGGTGCCGGAAGGCCATCGAGCAGCACGGCGACCGGATCGCGGTCGGCCTCGACGTCCGCGGCACCACCCTGGCCGCCCGGGGCTGGACCCAGGATGGCGGGGACCTGTGGGAGGTGCTGGCCCGCCTCGAGGCCGACGGCTGCCCCCGTTACGTGGTCACCGACGTCATCAAGGACGGCATGCTGCGCGGCCCCAACGTCGGCCTGCTCCGCGACGTGTGCGCCCGTACGGACCGGCCGGTCATCGCCTCCGGCGGGGTGTCCTCGCTCGCCGACCTGCGCGCGCTCGCGGCGCTGGTGCCGGACGGCGTGGAGGGTGTGATCGTGGGCAAGGCCCTGTACGCGGGCGCGTTCACGCTCGAAGAGGCGCTGGAGGCGGTCCAATGAGCGAGCGCGCCGAGGCTGAGCGGGGGACACGATGACCCGCCGGGTCTCCACGGGCACGCCGTGGGAGCCGGTCGTCGGCTACAGCCGCGCCGTGGCCGCCGGCGACCTCGTGTACGTGACCGGGTGCGCGCCCGTCGACCTGTCCGACGGCAGCGTGATGTTCCCCGGCGACGCCTACGCGCAGACCAAGCAGGCGCTGACCAACGTCGCGTGGGCGCTCGACCAACTCGGCTGCTCGGTCGCCGACGTCGTCCGCACCCGCATCTTCGTGACCGACATCTTCCGGTGGGAGGAGTACGGGCGGGCGCACGGCGAGTTCTTCGGTGAGGTCCGCCCGGCCACCTCGATGGTCGAGGTCTCCCGGCTGATCGACCCGGCGATGCTGGTGGAGATCGAGGCCGACGCGTACAAGCCCGGGGTGGGGCGCGGATGACCGTCGCGGTACGGATCATTCCCTGCCTCGACGTCGACGCCGGACGGGTCGTCAAGGGCGTCAACTTCCAGAACCTGCGCGACGCCGGCGACCCCGTCGAGCTCGCCAAGCGGTACGACGAGGCGGGCGCCGACGAGCTGACCTTCCTCGACATCACCGCGTCCAGCGGCGAGCGGGCCACGATGTACGACGTCGTCGGCCGTACCGCCGAGCAGGTGTTCATCCCGCTGACCGTGGGCGGCGGCATCCGCGAGGTCGACGACGTCGACCGGCTGCTGCGCGCCGGGGCCGACAAGGTGTCGATCAACACGGCCGCGATCGCGCGGCCCGAGTTCCTGCGCGAGGCGGCGCACCGGTTCGGCTCGCAGTGCATCGTGCTGTCGGTCGACGCCCGCCGGGCGCCCGGCACCCCGTCCGGATTCGAGGTCACGACGCACGGCGGACGGCGCGGCACCGGCATCGACGCCATCGAGTGGGCGCGCCGCGGCGAGGAGCTCGGCGTCGGCGAGATCCTGCTCAACTCGATGGACGCCGACGGCACCAAGAACGGCTTCGACCTCGAGATGCTCCGCGCGGTCCGGGCCGTGGCGCACGTCCCGGTCATCGCCAGCGGCGGGGCGGGGGCGGTCGAGCACTTCGCGCCGGCCGTGGCGGCGGGCGCCGATGCAGTGCTGGCCGCCAGCGTCTTCCACTTCGGCGAGCTGTCGATCGCCGACGTCAAGGGGGCATTGCGCGATGCCGGTCATCCGGTCCGTGAGGTGACATCGGCCCGCTGATCATGTCCGAGGTGATCGACATGTTCGCGGTGGGCCGGGGAAGGAGGTGGTCATGCGCGCGCTGACCGTCGTACCACTGACCAAGGATTCGCTCGCGGTGACCGACGTGGCCGATCCGGTGCCGCGGGACGGGGAACTGCTCGTCGAGGGGATCGCCCTCGGCGTCTGCGGCACCGACCGCGAGATCGCGCGCGGCGACTACGGCTGGGCGCCGCCGGGGGCGGACCGTCTCGTCCTCGGCCACGAGTCGCTCGGCCGCGTCCGTACCGCGCCCGAGGGCAGCCGGCTGCGGCCCGGCGACCTCGTCGTCGGCATCGTCCGGCGCCCCGACCCCGTGCCCTGCCCGGCCTGCGCGCGCGGCGAGTTCGACATGTGCCGCAACGGACGGTACGTCGAGCGCGGCATCAAGGAGATCCACGGCTACGGCTCGCAGCTGTGGACCGTCGAGGCCGACTACGCGATACGGCTCGACCCCGACCTGTCGGACGTGGGCATGCTGCTGGAGCCGGCCACCGTCGTCGCCAAGGCCTGGGACCACATCGAACGGATCGGCAACCGGGCCTGGTTCGGCCCGCGCCGCGTGCTCATCACCGGCGCCGGCCCGATCGGCCAGGTCGCCGCCCTGCTCGGCGTGCAGCGCGGTCTCGAGGTCCACGTCCTCGACCGCGTCGAGTCGGGCGTCAAGCCGCAGCTCGTACGGGACCTCGGCGGCGTCTATCACACCGGGGACATCCTCGAGGTGACGGACAAGGCCGAGCCCGACATCATCATCGAGGCCACGGGCGCGGACAAGCTGGTGCTCGACGCCATCGAGCACAGCGCGGCCGCGGGCATCGTCTGCCTGACCGGGGTGTCGTCGGCCGGCCGCACGGTCGGGATCGACGCCGGCGCGGTCAACCGCGAGATCGTGCTGCAGAACGACGTGGTCTTCGGGTCAGTGAACGCCAACCACCGGCACTACGAGCTCGCCGCCGACGCGCTGGCCAAGGCCGACCAGTCGTGGCTGCGGCGCCTCATCACCCGCCGCGTGCCACTGGAACGCGCCGCCGAGGCCTTCCAACCGGACGGCGACGACGTCAAGGTCGTCATCGACCTCTAAGCCCGGCTCGGCCGGTCCGTGTTACGTCCGGAGGCCGGCGGCCCAGCGTACGAGGGGTGGGCCGAGGCGGCGAAGGGTGCGCCAGGCGGCGGTGCCGTGCC
Source organism: Streptosporangiaceae bacterium (assembly GCA_036555725.1). GTDB lineage: Bacteria > Actinomycetota > Actinomycetes > Streptosporangiales > Streptosporangiaceae > CALAED01. The sequence continues at coordinate 93,072 of DATBKU010000135.1, forward strand.
ACAGCGTGCCCGGCCGCGGCAGCGGATGGTCCGGGGTGTCGACGATCACCCGGACCGCGGCGACCGGCCGCCCGGCCGCGTCCGCTGCGACCAGGGCCGACTCCATGTCGACGGCCCGCGCGCCGGTGGCCGCCAGCGCGCCGAACTCGGCCGGCCGGACGATGTGGTCGGTGGTGAGCAGCGGCGCCGCGACCGCCGGGAGGCCGTCGTCCCGGAACTCCGCGACCAGGGTCGGCGCGGCGGCGCAGGGCATGACCTCGTCGGTGCCGTGGATCTCGGTCGCCACCACGACGTCACCGGGGTGCAGGTCGGTGGTCAGCGCGCCGCCGAAGCCCGCGATGACCAGCGTGGCGTAGTCCGGCAGCCGGCCGGCCAGCCGCGCCCGGTACCCGATGCGGACGACGGGCGTCCCGGGCGCCAGGCCGCGCCGCAGCGCCCGCGCCTCGATGCCGAGTGCGGCACAGACCACCAGTCCGCTCACGCGCGCCTCCTTCTCGGCGGCAAGCCGGGGCTCCCACGATCGAAAAGCATGTTGACGGCCCCTCACCCGCGGCGGATCGTCCCAGACAGGAGTCGAAGCGACGAACCTGGAGGTGGCACACCCATGACGGCCTCGACGGATTCGACCGAACCGGCAGCCGGCCAGGAACTGCTGTCCGAGCGGGTCGCGGGCGGCGTGCTGCCCCGCGTGCTCACCACCTTCGACATGGTCGCCATCTTCGTGGCGATCGTACTGTTCATCACCAACGCGGCGGTGATCCAGTCGGCGGGGCCGGCCGCGTTCGGCTGGTGGATCATCGCGTTCGTCGTCTTCCTCATTCCATGTGCGATCGTCACCGGGCAGCTCGGCGCGATGTTCCCCGGCGAGGGCTCGATCTACCTGTGGACGCACAAGGCGTTCGGACCGTTCTGGGGGTTCTTCGCCGGCTTCTGCGCCTGGTGGCCGGGCGTGCTGGTGATGGTGGCGACCGGCACGCTGACCATGTCGTTCCTCGGCTTCGCCTTCCCCGGAACCCTTGGCGACCTGTCGATCCAATGGCAGGGCGCGGTGATCGTGGGCATCCTCATCATCGCCGCGCTGCTGGCCGCGATGCGGTTCCGGCTCACCCAGAACGTCGTCAACGTGGTCTTCGTGCTGTACGGCCTGGCCATCCTCGCCATGTTCGCCGCCGGGTTCGCCTACCTGGCCCGCGGCCACAGCGCGGCGACCAACCCGGGCGACTTCGGCACCTGGGCCCCCGGCAACGACCACGGCATCAACTTCGCCAACTGGAGCTTCTTCGGCCTGGCCGTGCTCGCGTTGCTCGGCGTCGAGGTGCCGCTCAACATGGGCGTCGAGATCAAGGAGGAGCGGGCGGTCACCCGGTACCTGCTGTGGGGGTCGGTCGTCGTGGTCGTCGCCTACCTGCTGGCGACGTGGGGTGTCATGGTCACGGTGCCCGGCAAGGACTCCGCCGGGATCACGGCGGTAGCGGCCGCCGTCGGCATCGGCATCGCGAGCTGGCTGGGCAAGGCGGTGGCGCTGATCCTCGCGGCGATGTTCTTCATCATCACGGTGGTCTACAACTATTCGTTCGCCCGGCTGATCTTCGTGTCCGGGCTCGACCGGCGGCTGCCCGCCGTGATGAGCCACGTCAACAAGGCCAAGGTGCCCGACGTCGCGGTATGGGTGCAGACGGTCATCGCCGGCCTGTTCACGCTGATCGCGTTCATCATCGTGCCGGCCGCCGCGTCCAGGCCCGCCGCGGACGTGCAGACCCAGGTCTACGACGTGCTGCAGGCGGCGGTGACGGTGATCTGGTGTCTGTCGATCATCGTGTTGTTCGTCGACGTGCTGATCATCCTGCGCCGCTACCGGACCCGTTTCCTGGCCCGGCGGCTCGCACATCCCGCCGTGTTCTGGGTGGCCTCCATCGTCGGCGCCCTGGCCTCCCTGGTCGGCGTGGTGGCCACGCTGTCGGGGTCCTGGACGCCGCTGATCTCCAACGACGCGGGCTCGGTCAAGTTCCTGGGCGCCGAGATCTCCTACGGCGCGTGGTTCTGGTGGGTGGGCGGCATCGCCCTGGTCTCGCTCGTGGTGGGCGCCCTGCTCTACGTCGTCGGCGCCCGGACGGCGCGGCGACCGGCGGCCGGTGTCCCCGCCGAGGGGGCCGCCGGGTCGTAAGCCCCTACGCCCAGGTCAGAACTTCGTGAAGTGGTGGAAGCACTCGAACGCCGCGTCGTGCTCGCTGAACGCCGCGACGTCCGAGCGCTTCACCGCGAGATAGGCGGTACGGCGCAGCGGGCCCAGCGCCTCCATGAGCAGCTCGTCCTGTTCGAGTGCGTCCAGCGCCTCGCCGAGTGACCTGGGCAGTGGCCGGATGCCGAGCCGCGCCCGCTCGTCGTCGCTGAGGTCGGCAGGGTCGATGTTGACGGCTTCACCCGGGTCGGTCTTGGCGCGCACGCCGTCGAGCCCGGCGAGGATCACGCCGCCCAGCGCGAGGTAGGGGTTGGCGCTGGAGTCGGAGGGCTTGAGCTCGAGGTTGGTCGAGCCCTCGGCGTCGCCCTGCAGCGGCGAGCAGATGCGGACGGCGGCCTCACGGTTGTCCATGCCGTAGCAGGCGTACGCACTCGACCACGTCTTGGGCGCGAGCCGCCGGTAGCTGTTCACCGTGGCCGCGGTGAGCGCGAGCAGCGCGGGCATGTGCGCCAGCAGACCGCCGATGAAGTGGTAGCCGACATCCGACAGGCCGTACGGGCCGGCGGGGTCGTAGAAGACGTTGCGCGAACCGTCGATCGACCACAGCGAGGCGTGCAGGTGACAGCCGTTGCCGATCTGGTCGGGTATCGGCTTGGGCGCCAGCGACGCCCACAGGTTCTGCCGGAACGCGACGGCCCGTACGGTCTCGCGGAAGAACACCTGATTGTCGGCCGCGCGCAGGGCGGGGGCGTGCCGGATCGACACCTCCTGCTGCCCGTGGCCGTACTCCGGGTAGTAGTGCTCGACCCGCAGCCCCTGCGCCTCGAACGCCCGCAGCAGCGCCAGCGTGAAGTCGTGGGCCAGGTGGAACCCGGTCGAGGAGTAGCAGAGGCTGTCGTCGACCGGGACCAGCTGGTCGAGGCCGCCGTCGGGGTCGGGGACCCGGCGACCGAGCGTGAACTCCGGCTCGAACGCGGCCGCCAGCTCGTACCCGTCCTTGGCCAACTCGGCGATCGCCTGCTTGAGGAAGTTCCGCGCGCACGCCTCCCACGGCTCGCCGTCGAGGCGCACCAGGTCGGCGCACATGGCGGCGGCGCCCGGGGCGTACGGCAGCATCGTGAAGGTCGACGGATCGGGCACGATCCGGACCTCGCCGACCGGGCCCATGCCCTCGACCGACTGCAGGGTGTCGAGCATGGACATGGCCATCATCCCGACCGTGTGGCCGATTCCGGTACGGAGCCGCTCCGCGAGCCGTCCCCGGGAGCTGGCCTTGCCGCGGATGATCCCGCCGTGATCGGCATAGAGGAAGCGGATCACGTCCGCGCCCTGAATGTCAGCGCGTTCCAAGGCTTTGATGTAGGCGTCGTCGAGCCGTAGGCCGGTCATTCATCAGCAGTAACACGGTGGCCGTCGTCCGTACAGTCGGCATCGCCGGGCAATCTGGATCAAAGGGCGGTCAAGATCCACGACTTTCGGGAGTCAGAATCCGGGGCTCATGCGCCGAGCCGGGTGGTGGCGGCGGCCACGACCCGTGGGTCCTCCGCGGCGTCCCGGCGCAGCCGCCGCAGCCGTACCGTCGTGACGTCGTCGAGCGGCGCGGCTCCGACGGCGATCCGCCGGACGTCCTCCTCGCAGTCCCACAGCCCCTCGGTGGCGAACGACTCTCCGGTGTGCGGCGCGGTTCGGGTCAACGCGGTCAGCAGGCGTGGTCGCAGGTAGGCGTAGGCGGACTCGTCCCAGGTGCGTTGCAAGAGCGGTACGGCGGCGCCCGCGCGGAGCCGGCCGAGCCCCTCGGCGGGATTGGCCGCGGCGCCCCAGTTCCCCTGGGTGTAGGCGCGGTCCAGGTCGTCGAGCAGCAGCGGGATGTCCTGCTGGGTGCCGTGCCTGGCCACGATGTCGATGCCCACGTCGGAGATGGCCGCCCCGCTGGCCGCCCACGCGCGGGCCCGGGGGAGCGCGGCGGAGCCGTAGTCGCGCAGCGCTTTGCACACCACGCTGCCCCAGCGGCTCGGTCGCTGCGGCAGGAACTCCTCGGCGAGATCGAGCAGCACCGGGCTGCGCCGGCGGCCGAGTTCGAGGATGGCCTCGACCGCGACGTCGTCGCCGCCGCGCGCGAGCTCGACCAGTTCGGCGTCGGCCCGCTCGGACGGGCCCGGCTCGCGCCGCCGGGGCCGTTCGCTCGTATGCCGGCGGGCCACTGCCTCTGCGACGCGCGCATGCCGTGCCGCCCACGCCCGTACGACGGGATTGCCGGCGTCGGTGGCCAGCCAGTAGAGATCGTCGTCGTCGCACCGTTCGACCGCGACCTCGTCGAGCCCGGTGGTCAAGGACTCGTCGCCGATCTGCAGCAGCGCGTCGAGGGCCTCGAACCAGTTCCACCCGTCCTCGGCGTAGCGCCGCAGCGCCCCGGCCGCGTCGCGTCTGCTCAGCCGTACCAGGTCGGCGAGCACGTCGATGGCCAGGGAGGTCCGCCACTCGTCGGTGTCCACCAGGTCGGAGACGTCGAACAGATGGTCGGCGATCGGCCCCACCGGCAGCTCGAGATCGACGACCAGCCGGGCGTAATACAGGCCGCGTGACTCACACTGTCTGTCCCAGCGGGGATCGTGCCGTATGCAGTCGTAGACGAGCTCACCCGCGCCCCGGATGTCCGCCGCCCGGCGCGCGGCCCGGCCCAGACCCCGTTGCAGGGTGCCGTGGAGCGTGCCCGCTGGTTGTATCGCGACCTTGTTGTTCACTTCAGCAGGATGCGCACCTGACCATAATTCGGGCAAGCCCTTTATCGTGCGAAAACACCGGACGGATCGCGGCGGCGCCAGGCGAGGCCCGCCACGCCGGGCCCGGCGTGGACGAGGATGGCGCTGCCGAAGCTGCCGTTCAGGTCGAGGCCGATCGGAACCTGCCGCCGCAGCCGGTCGCGCAGCGCGCTGGTGAACTCCCCGGGCTCCGCCTCGAGCACCACGATGTCGGCCACCGAGCCGTCGCCCCCGCCCTCTGCCGCGCATAGGCGGGCCATCCGCTCGATCGCCGCCGACCGGCTGCCGGCCGGGCGCAGCGGCCGGATCCGCCCGCCGCGCAGCTCGAACATGAAGCTCAGGCCGACCCGCCTGACCGCGGCCGCGGCGAGGCCCGGCACCCGGCCGCTGCGGGCCAGCCGGTCGAGCGACTCCACGCAGCCGACCAGCCGTACCTCGCCCGCCGCCGTACGCGCCGCCGCGGCGACCTGGGCGAGATCCCCGCCCGCCGCGGCGACCTGGGCGGCCGCGATGGCGACCAGCGCCTGCCCGCCCGCGGCGTTGGTGCTGTCGACCACCTCGACCGGGATGTCGCTCAGCCCCGCCGCGACCTGGGCGGCCGAGAAGGTGCTGCTGAGCGCCTTGGCGACGGTCACGATGACGGCCCCCCGGGCCGGCCCGGGACCGCTGTCGTGGGCGTCGGAGCCGATCGCCTTGAGGAAGTCTCCGGGTGGCGGGCCGGAGGTGGTGATCCGCTGGCCGGTACGCGCCAGCAGCTCCGCGGCCGGGATCTCCCCGTCGCGGTAGGCGCGGTCACCCATCATCAGGGTGAGCGGGACCAGCCGGATCCCCCAGCGCCGCGCGACCTCCGGCGGCAACGCCGCCGTCGTATCGGTCACCACCGTCACGTTCACGCGGCTCCTCCGGTTCGCGGACGATCCGCCGGACCCCCGAGTCGCGCCGGCGGATTCCTCACGGCGTGTCCCGGTCGAAGAGCAGCCGCCGTCCGTACACCCGCGGCGACGCCGCGGGACCGTTGCCGAGGAGCCGTTTGGCCAGCATGGGCGCGAGCACCGCGGCCCCCACGCGCGCGCCGTCCGCACCGGCCGTGCGGCGCAGCACCGGCACGAGAGCCGCGAAGGCGACCAGGCAGCCGAGCCCGGTCTGGCGCGTCAGCCTGCCCGCCGCGAGCCCCCCGAGCAGCAGCACCGCCCCCGACGGGGCGGTCACCGCCAGCGCGCCGAGGGCGGGGGAGATGCCGCGTCCACCGGCCCCGGACAACACGGGTGACCAGTTGTGGCCCGCCACCCCGGCCGCGGCCGCCAGCGCGGCCAGCCCAGGCCGCTCGCGCGGACCGGCGAGCAGCGGTCCCACCGCCCCCTTGGCGCAGTCGCACAGGCCGGCGGCGAGCAATGGACCGAGCCCGGCGACCTCGAAGAGCCCACTGCCGGACACGGTGCCGTTGCCGTGCCGGCGTAGGTCGACGTCGCGCAGCAGCCGGGCCGCGATCTGGGTGAAGGGGACGGCTCCGGCGGCATAAGAGGCCGCCAGCACGAGGCCGGAGGGCGGTCGCATCACGCGCGAGTCACACCCGCCAGCGGTGCCGCTTGAGCGCGTCGACGGCTTCGGCCTCCCCGGTGAACCGCACCTGCGCAACGTCCCGCCTCCCGAACACCCACAGCACGAGCTCGCTCACCGGGCCATGCACGCGGGCCCGCTTGCCGCCCTTGGTGATCAGCAGCGTCTTGCCGTCCGGGCGGACCACGGTCACCTCGGCCGGTACCTTCCGCATGACCAGCCGGGCGGTCGCGCGCAGGCGCCGCCACAACAGCTCGTCGAGCACCGGGTCGGCGGGCCGCGGAGTCCAGTCGGGCTGGGCGCGCCGGACGTCCTCGTGGTGGACGAAGTACTCCGCCGTGTTGAGCGCCTTGTCCATGCCGGGCAGGCCGAAGAGCGACCACTTGGGCGGGCCCTGCCGGATCCGTTCCAGCAGGTCGGGGAACGGCGTCCGGTCCCGCGTCTTGCGGCGCACCCGCTCGGTGAGCCCGGACAGCGCCCCGATGGTGATGCCCGCCGCCGCGTCCGGGCGGTACTCGCGTACGACCAGATGCGCGGCGAGGTCGCCGGTATTCCAGCCCTCGCACATGGTCGGCGCCTTCGGCCCGAGCTCGGCCATGAGGTCGCACAGCGCCAGCCGCTCGATCCGGGCTGGATAGGACGCGGCGGGCGCGGGTTTGTCGGCGGTCACGCCGTGATCGTAGGCCCCCGGCACCCGGCTCACCACCCGCCCGACCGACGGCGCGCGGGAATATCCGGGGGCCGCCGGATGGTAAGGAGTACACGGCCCGCAATGTAAATAGATCGCATCCGAGGGAGAACCATGTCACAACGTGTGACATCCGACATCGTGCGTTCGGGATTGCGGGTTCTGTGGGTCGCCGTCCGCGCCGAGCCGTCGATCTTCACGATCTCCGTGCTCGGCAGCGCGCTGTACGCGGCCACGACCGTGGCCACGGCATGGGTGCTCGGCCAGGTCACGCAGAACGTCGTGCTCCCGGCGTTCGAGGCGGGCCGGACCACCGCGGCCACGCTCTCCGCCGGCGGCCTCGCCATCGTCGGCGTGGCCGTGCTCAAGGCGCTCGGGGTCGCCGGCCGGCGCTTCTTCGCCGGGCTCATGCAGTACCGGCTGCAGGCCACATACCGGCGGGCCGTCACCAGGCAGTACCTCAGGCTCCCACTGGCCTGGCACCACCGGCACCCGACGGGACAGCTGCTGTCCAACGCCAACGCCGACGTCGAGGCGGTCTGGGCGCCGATCGCGCCGCTGCCGATGGCGGTCGGCGTGGTGCTGATGCTGGTCATCGCGGCCGCGGCGATCCTCGCCACCGACCTGCTCGTCGCGGTCGTCGGGTTCCTCGTCTTCCCGGCCATCGCCCTGCTCAACGTGATCTACCAGCGGCGGCTCGGGCCGATCGCGGCCCGGGCGCAGCAGCTGCGCGCCGAGGTCAGCGAGGTCGCGCACGAGAGCTTCGAGGGCGGCCTGGTCGTCAAGACCCTCGGCCGGGAGCGGGAGGAGACCGACCGGTTCGCGGTCGCGGCGCACGAGCTGCGCGACGCGAACATCGCGGTCGGCCGGGTGCGCGGGCTGTTCGACCCGGCCCTGGAGGCGCTGCCCAGCCTCGGCGTGCTCGCCGTCCTCCTCATCGGGAGCGTCCGGCTGGAGCACGGCGCCATGACCCCCGGCGACCTGGTGCACGTCACGTTCCTGTTCACGCTGCTGGCCTGGCCGATCCGCGCCCTCGGCTGGGTGCTCGCCGAAACCCCGCGCAGCGTCGTCGGCTGGGAGCGGGTGCGCGGCGTGCTGGACGCCACGGGCTCCCTCCCGTACGGCCCGGCCGCCTTCGACCGCGATGGGGCGCCGGCGCGCCTGCAGGTCCGCGCCGTACGCCACGGCTACACCCCGGGCCGGCCCGTGCTCCACGACGTCACCTTCACCACCGAGCCGGGCCGTACGGTCGCCGTCGTGGGCCCGACCGGGTCGGGGAAGTCGACCCTGGCCGGGCTGCTCGTCCGGCTGGTCGACCCCGACGCCGGCGTCGTGCTGATCGACGGCGTCGACGTCCGCGACGCGGAGCGAGGCGAGCTGCCGCGGATCGCCTCGCTCGTCGCGCAGGAGACGTTCCTGTTCGACGACACGGTGCGCGGCAACCTGGGGCTCGGCCTGGACGTACCCGACGACGAGCTGTGGCTCGCGCTGCGCCGCGCGCAGGCCGACGGGTTCGTCGCGGAGCTGCCGGACGGCCTCGGCACGCGGATCGGGGAGCGCGGCGCCACCCTCTCCGGCGGGCAGCGGCAGCGGCTCGCGCTGGCCCGGGCGCTGGTACGGCGGCCGCGGCTGCTCGTTCTCGACGACGCCACATCGAGCGTCGACCCGCAGGTCGAGGCCCGGATTCTGGGCGGGCTGCGGGAGGCGCAGAGTGCGGGCGAGGGAGCCACGGTCATCGTGATCGCCTATCGCAAGGCCACCATCGCGCTCGCCGACGAGGTCGTCTACATCGAGCACGGCCGGGTCGTCGACCAGGGCCCGCACGCCGACCTCATCGCCCGCTCGGTGGGCTACCGCAACCTGGTCAACGCCTACGAGCGTGCCGAGGTGGGTTCGGGCGGCGTAATAAGTACGGAGCGGGCCGCCATCGAGGCCGAGGACCTGACCTCCGAGGTGGCGTCATGACCGGGCGGCAACACACGAGGGGGGCGAGCAGGCGGTGACCACCCTTGACGACACCGCGGCGACGAGCGAGGGCGCACTGCACACCGTACGGCGCGGGCTGCGGCTCAGCCCGGAGTTCCGCGCCGGGCTCGCCGGGACCGTACTGCTCGCGCTGGTCGCCACCGTCGGCCGGCTCGTGGTGCCGATCGCGGTCCAGCAGACCATCGACCGCGGGCTGCGGGACGCGTCGGCCGGCGGCGCCGATATCGGCTTCATCCGCACCACCGTGCTCGTGTGCGCGGTGGTCGTCATCATCACGGCGCTGAGCGCGTACGCCATGAACGTGCGGCTCTACCGGACCACCGAGTCGGGCCTCGCTACCCTGCGCGTGCGGGCGTTCCGCCACGTACACGACCTGTCCATGCTCACCCAGAGCGGGGAGCGGCGGGGTGCGCTGGTGTCCCGGGTGACCACCGACGTCGACCAGATCAGCCAGTTCATGCAATGGGGCGGGCTGATGATCCTCGTGTCGGTGGGGCAGCTGGTGGTGGCCAGCCTGCTCATGGCGATCTACTCCTGGCCGCTGGCGCTGCTGGTCTGGGTGACGTTCGTACCGCTCGCGCTGGTGCTGCGCCGCTTGCAGCGGGTGATCTCCGAGGCGTACACGGGAGTACGGGAGCGGGTCGGCGACATGCTCGCGGCGATCAGCGAGTCGGTCGTCGGCGCGTCGGTGATCCGGGCGTACGGCGCGGAGGAACGCACCGAGCGGCGCGTCGACGACACCGTCGAGCGGTTCCGCCGGGCCCAGACCCGGGCGCAGGGGTTCGTGGCGCTGACGTTCCCGTCCAGCGAGCTCGTCGCGGCGATCGCCACGGCCGGGGTGGTGGTGGCCGGCACCCTGCTCGGCATCGGCGACCGGCTGACCGCGGGCGAGCTGATCGCGTTCCTCTTCCTTGTCACGCTGTTCGTCGGGCCGATGCAGGTCGCGACCGAGGTCCTCAACGACGCGCAGAACGCCATCGCCGGCTGGCGGCGGGCGCTCGGCGTGCTCGACACGACCCCCGACGTGGCCGACCCGGGCCCCGACGGCGTCGAGCTGCCGCGCGGGCCCATCGAGGTGCGGTTCGAGCACGTGTTCTTCGCCTATCCCGGCGACGGCGGCGAGGTGGGGGCGATCCCCCGGCAGGGGGTCGGCAGTAAGACGGTGCTGCACGACATCGACCTGGAGATCGCGCCGCGCTCGCGGATCGCGATCGTCGGCGAGACCGGCTCGGGCAAGACCACGTTCGCCAAGCTGCTCACCCGGCTGATGGACCCGTCGTCCGGGCGGGTTCTCATCGACGGGGTGCCGCTCCCGGACGTACGGTTCTCGTCGCTGCGCGAGCGGGTCGTGATGGTGCCGCAGGACGGGTTTCTGTTCGACGCCACGCTCGCCGCCAACGTGAAGTACGGCCGCCCGGAGGCCACCGACGGCGACATCGTGCTCGCGCTGACCGAGCTGGGGCTCGCCGACTGGCTGGAGGGCCTGCCGCTCGGCCTCGACACGCCGGTCGGGCAGCGCGGCGAGTCGCTGTCGGCGGGCGAACGCCAGCTCGTCGCGCTGGCCAGGGCGTACATCGCCGACCCCGACCTGCTCGTGCTCGACGAGGCCACCTCGGCCGTCGACCCGGCCACCGAGGTACGGATCCAGCGCGCGCTCGAGGGGCTCACCCGCGGGCGGACCGCCATCTCGATCGCGCACCGGCTGTCCACGGCGGAGGCCGCGGACGAGGTGATCGTCGTCGACAGGGGCCGGATCGTGCAGCGCGGCCCGCACTCCGCGCTGGTGTCCGAGCCGGGCACCTACCGCAGGCTGTACGCGTCGTGGGCCGCCCAGCGGCGGTTGTGACTGGTGCGGCGAGAGAGACGACCAGGTAGCGAATCGTTACGCCTCGGCATCATGACAGCCCGGAGGTTCTGATCAACCATGGGCTGGTCGGGGGAGGGCCAAGGCGGCACCGGCGCTGCGGCGCCGGTACTGATGACCTCGCTTGGGGGCGGCGTTGCAGGTCAGGGGCTCGATGATCGGGGTGATCCTCGTATCGCTGCTCGCCGGCGGTTGCGTGGCCGTCGAGGGGCGCCGGGCGAGCCGTACGGAGGCGGCGACCGGGTCCGGGTCGATGGCGATCTCGGTCGGCGCGGCCCTGGACGTGCTCAGGACGTACGACGCCGTTACCCGGCAGGCCGATCTCGGGCACGACCCCAGGGCGCTGCCGCAGGTGGAGAGCGGGGCCGCCCTCGCCGCCCACCAGGCCCGGCTGGCGCGCACGCCGGCGGGCCGCGACGTACCGCACATCGAGTTCCACGCACAGGTGGCGATCCCGCCCGTGCCCGGCTACCCGAAGTGGTTCGCCGCCGGCGCGCTGCGGCCCGGTGACGGACCCGGCTGGGTGGCGGTGTTCGAGCAGCGCGACGCCGGCCGGCCGTGGCGGGCCACCTTCGTGACCTATCACGGCCAGGCGATTCCGCCGCTGGCCGCCCAGGGCGGGCACGCGGTGGCCGTCGACGCCGACGACGACACCCTGCGCGCAACGCCCGGCAAGGTGGCCGACCGGCACGCGAGCGTTGTCGTGCGCGGCGCGCGGGCGACGGCGGCGCTGTTCGCCGGGAGCCCGGTGACCAGCGGCCTGACCAATGCCCTCGCCAAGGACCGGACCTTCTTTTCCCGGTACGGCTGGGAGGGCGCCGAGCACGTCGCGGACGCCGACGGCAAGGCCTACGCGCTGCGCACCGTGACCGGCGACGCCGTGGTCTGGTACTCCCTGCGGGTCACCGACCAGTTCACCAACCGGGCGCAGCGGTACCGGGTGGGGCTCGATCCGGAGCCGGCCCGGCTGCTCGGGCAGCGGTGGGTGGGGCAACAGGTGCGCCTCGAGTGGCGATATGCGGTCGCCGCCCTTGTGCCCAAGCTAACCGAACGGAATTCGATATCCACTCCCGTTCGGATTCTGGGGTCCGCGGCCACACTGGTACACGCCTCCGGCCACTGACGACAAGGTCGACATTATGTGTAATGGAGTGTTGCGGAGCGCTGTATAGGCGCTGGTAGACGGCGTGGCGAGAGGTGGTTCGACGAGGGCGATGACGGGGTCCCGACCTTGCCGGATGAACTTTGGTGTTCCGTTCCCGCGAAATACCAAGTCGCGGTGATACCCTGTCTCCTCGGTTGCAGTCGTGGTTCTCGTACGTTTGACTCAGACGCCCGCGGACTGATGGCAGCGGGCGTTTTTGCTTTCCCGAGACGTAAGCGGGGGACGGAGGCGCCCTTCGGCAACCGAACCGGGCCCGCGAGGTGTGGGCCCACGTTTTGCCGCAAGGAGAAGGACATGCCCCAGCAGGGCACCGTGAAGTGGTTCAACGCCGAGAAGGGCTACGGGTTCATCGCCGTCGACGGCGATGGTCCGGACGTCTTCGTGCACTACTCGGCGATTCAGAGCTCCGGGTACCGCAGCCTCGACGAGAACCAGCGCGTCGAGTTCGAAGTGACGCAGGGCAACCGGGGGCCGCAGGCTGACCAGGTACGCCCCCTGTAAATCGCGTACAGACCCGGGCCGGTGCCCCGGATTCGCTCAGGCGGTCCGGGGCACCGGTTTGTGTTGTCCAACGTCCCTGGCCCAGAGTTCTGGGCGGCCGGAGGCCGGGGCGGCGCGGGGGCTGGGCGTGGCCACGCGTCGCGACCCGGCAGAATGGAGCCCATGTCCGCACCCCAGTCCAACCTGGATCCCAAGATCGCCGACCGGCTCAAGCGCGCCGCCGACGGCCTCGTCCCCGCCATCGCTCAGCAGTACGACACGGGCGAGGTGCTCATGTTCGCCTGGATGGACGACGAGGCCCTGCACCGCACGCTGACCACCGGACGGGCCACGTACTGGTCGCGCAGCCGCCAGGAGTACTGGGTCAAGGGCGAGACGTCAGGGCACCAGCAGTGGGTGAAGTCGGTCGCGCTCGACTGCGACGCCGACGTGGTCCTCGTCAAGGTCGACCAGGTGGGGGCCGCCTGCCACACCGGCGACCGCACCTGCTTCGACGCCGACGTGCTCGACGCCGTCATCGGCAGTCCCGAATAACGGCCCCGAGTCACTCGATGTCGCCGGTGTCCGCCCGTCGTGAACTCCTCGTCGCCGCGCTGCTGTGCGCGGCGGGCGCCGGGCTGGTCATCCTGGCCGCCGGTCGCCAGTGGGTCGGCGTCACGGTCGCCGGCGCCGGCACACCCATCGCCAAGTCGCTGACCGGACGCGACCTCGCCGGCGCGGCCGTCGCCCTCGGCTGGGCCGGGCTGGCCGGGCTCGCCGCCCTGGTGGCCGTACGCGGCCGGGCCCGGGTGGCCGTCGGGTTGCTGCTGGTTTTCTTCGGCGGCGGCGCCGCGTACGCCTCGGCGACCGGAGTCCGGCGCGGCAACGTGCTGTCGGTGCTCGCGGACAAGAGCAACCTCACGGCGTTCCTGTCGACGGGCCTGCACACCGGGCCGTGGTGGGCGGTGTCGGTCGCCGGCGGCGTGCTGCTCGCGGCCGCCGGGCTGCTCACTGTCGTACGGGGGGCCCGCTGGCCGGGCATGTCGGCCCGCTACGACCCCGCCGGCCCCGGCGCGCCGGCCGCGGCGACGAGCCGAGACGAGACCGATCCGTCCCGGTTGTGGCGATCTCTCGACCGCGGCGAGGACCCCACCGACGGGGCCGGCACGAACGCGAGCCCGTGATCGTCGGCCCCGAACGCGCCGGGCGCCTGCGACATCGTGGCGCGGTGTCGGCAATGTCCCCCGATGATGGGACTCGGGCAGAAGAGTTACGCTGCTGCTGATACCGGCTCGCGTGGCCAGGTCGGCTGGAGGGCTCGACCCTGCACGAGGCGCGCGAGTCGCTTTGGTGCTGACGGGCTCGGCCGGGGCCCGTAAGGGGAGGGTGCGCGGTGACAGGCTCCCGCGGGCGTGGGCGTGATGCCGGGCGTCGCATCCGTGCGTCCGTGGCCGGACCGCGGTCCGCGCCGACCATCGAACGAGGGGCACATTGAGCGCGGCCGTCAACACAGCAAGAGAGCCGCGCCGCGGCGCCGAGGTGGTGCTCGTCGTCGAGCGCGACCCTGGGGTGGCCGAGCTCGAACGGCTCTACCTGGCGCGCGAAGGCTTCGATGTCGTGATCGAACCGGATCCGGCGGCCGCCGCGATCACCGCCGCCCGGCTCCATCCCGTCGTCGTCGTGCTCGACCTGTCCGGGCCCGCCGGCGCCGGGCCGTACGACCAGGTCGCCGCGGCCGCTCACCCCGCGCCCGTGGTGTGCGTGTCCGCCCCCGGCGTCGAGCCGCCCCTGAACGCCGCGCACCACGTCGTACGCCCGTTCAGCCCACGACAGCTCGTCGCGGCGGTCGCCGAGGTGCTGCGGGGCGACGAGGAGCACCCGGAGCCGGCCGGAGTGCTGCGCAGCGGCGGCGTCACGCTCGACCCGCGCACCCGGACGGTGGTCATCGACAGCCACAGTGCCGTCCTCACCGCCGCCGAGTTCGACCTCCTGGAGTTCCTGCTCCGCAACCCGGGCCGGGTCTACTCCCGCGAGCAGCTGCTCGCCGGGGCCTGGGACGTGTCCGGCAGCGTCGGCGTCCGCACGGTGGACGTCCACGTCGCGCAGCTGCGCGCCAAGCTCGGCGACACGAGCCCCATCCGTACCGTCCGCGGCGTCGGCTACGTCGCCGACGGCTGAGCCACCCGCCGTTCCGGGCCGACCAACCTGGGGCTCGGTCCGCGGGGCGTCGCTAACCTGGGGCTATGACGCGCATGGCGGCCGCGACGCGCCTGCGGTCCGGGCCGGCGTGGCCCGCGCTGGCGCTTGCCGCCGCGCTGGCCGGGGTGGCGTACGTCGCCGCGGTCGATCCCAGCGAGCAGGGCCACTACCCGGCCTGCCCGTTCCGCACCCTCACCGGGTACTACTGCCCGGGGTGTGGGACATTGCGGATGATCCATGCGGCCGCTCACGGGCACCTCGGCGAGGCGTTCGGCCGCAACCCGCTCACCTTCGCCTTCCTGCCCCTGCTCGGCTATCTGTGGGTGCGCTGGGCGGTGAGCTCGGCGCGCGGGCGGCCCATGACATCCGTCCTCTTCCGGCCGTGGGCCGTCTGGGCGCTCACCGCCCTGGTGCTCGTCTTTTGGCTGGTACGCAACCTGCCCGCCGGACGGGCGCTGGCGCCCTGATCGCGGGCCGCCGCCGTACCGGGTGCGGAGGCATTCCCGCCTGCCGGATACCATCGAGGCGCTGGGCGGGCCTAGGCCCGGCCCGGGGGGCTGGAAGACACAACCGACCGCTGATGAGGGGATCTCAACTCGTGAGCGTGCTCGACGAGATCTTGGACGGCGTGCGCGCCGATCTCGCCGACCGGCAACGAGCGGTGTCGCTCGAGGCCCTCAAGGAGATGGCCGCGAACGCTCCGTCGCCCGTCGACGCGATCGCCGCCCTCAAGGGGGAGGGTGTCTCGGTGATCGCCGAGGTGAAGCGCAGCAGCCCGTCGAAGGGGGCGCTGGCCGCCATCGCCGACCCGGCGGCGCTGGCCCGCGACTACGAGGCGGGCGGCGCGAAGGTCATCAGCGTGCTAACTGAGCGGCGCCGGTTCGGCGGTGCCCTCGAGGACCTCGCCGCCGTGCGCGACAACGTCGACGTGGCGGTGCTGCGCAAGGACTTCATCGTCACCGCCTACCAGCTGTGGGAGGCCCGTGCCTACGGCGCCGACGTCGCGCTGCTGATCGTCGCCGCGCTCGACCAGCCGGCGCTGGTATCGCTCGTCGAGCGGGCCGAGTCGATCGGGCTCACCGCGCTGGTCGAGGTGCACACCGAAGAGGAGGTCGAGCGGGCGGTCGCCGCCGGCGCCAAGGTCATCGGCGTCAACGCGCGCGACCTCAAGACGCTCAAGGTCGACCGCAACGTCTTCGGGCGGCTCGCCCCGCTCATCCCCAAAGAGACCATCAAGGTCGCCGAGTCGGGCGTACGCGGGCCGCACGACCTGCTGGCCTACGCCGCCTCCGGGGCCGACGCCGTACTGGTGGGCGAGAGCCTGGTCACCGGCAAGGACCCGCGGGCCGCCGTGGCCGATCTCGTCGCCGCCGGCGCGCATCCCGCGCTGCGCCAGGGGAAGTAGGATCTGCTCATGCTGAGGCGGGGGTGGGCTCCCGGCAGGGGGTCGGCGAAAACACTGCGCGAACGATGGCGTGCCTACCGGCATCTCACCTGAGCGGGCCCGCGACTACGACGCCCGCCGACCGCCGGCCGGCACATCCGGACCGGGGCGCTGACCCGGATAGGCATCCATTCGTACGACAGGACGCAGCACATGACCACCGAAGCCACGCGTACCGTGCCCGACCCGACCGGGCACTTCGGCCGGTTCGGCGGGCGGTTCGCCCCCGAGGCCTTGATCGCCGCGCTGGACGAGCTCGCCGCCGAGTTCGCCGCCGCCCAGCGCGACCCCGACTTCCAGGCGGAGCTCGGCCACCTGCTCACCACCTACGCGGGCCGGCCCAGCCTGCTGACCGAGGCGAAGCGGTTCGGCGCCGAGGCGGGGGGCGCGCGGATCCTGCTCAAGCGCGAGGATCTCAACCACACTGGCTCACACAAGATCAACAACGTGCTCGGCCAGGCGTTGCTCGCCACGCGCATGGGCAAGCAGCGGGTGATCGCCGAGACCGGCGCCGGCCAGCACGGCGTGGCCACCGCGACGGCCGCCGCCCTGCTCGGCCTGGAGTGCACCGTCTACATGGGCGAGGTCGACACCGAGCGGCAGGCGCTCAACGTGGCCCGCATGCGCATGCTCGGCGCCGAGGTGATCCCGGTCAGGACCGGCAGCCGTACCCTCAAGGACGCGTGCAACGAGGCCTTCCGCGACTGGGTGGCGACCGTCGAGGGCACGCACTACTGCATCGGCTCGACCATGGGCCCGCATCCGTTCCCCCAGATGGTGCGCGACCTGCAGCGGATCATCGGGGTCGAGGCCCGCGAGCAGTGCCTGGAGCTGACCGGCCGGCTGCCCGACGCCGTCGTGGCGTGCGTCGGCGGCGGGTCCAACGCGATCGGCATCTTCCACGCGTTCATCCCCGACGAGTCGGTACGGCTGCGCGGTTTCGAGGCCGGCGGCGACGGCGTCGGCACAGGCCGGCACGCCGCGACACTGGTCGGCGGGTCCATCGGCGTCATCCACGGCATGCGGACCTACCTGCTGCAGGACGACGAGGGCCAGACCCTCGAGACGCACTCGGTGTCGGCGGGGCTCGACTATCCGGGCGTCGGCCCCGAGCACTCCTGGCTGCACGACACCGGCCGGGCGATCTACGAGGCCGTACCGGACGCCGAGGCGATGGACGCCTTCTCGCTGCTGTGCCGTACGGAAGGGATCATCCCGGCGATCGAGTCGGCGCACGCGCTGGCCGGGGCGCTGCGGACCGGCCGGGAGCTGGGCTCGGGCGCGACGATCATCGTGAACCTGTCCGGCCGGGGCGACAAGGACATGCACACCGCGGCCCGGTGGTTCGGGCTCATGGACGAGGAGGCCTCGTCATGAGCGCGGCCACCGCCTTCGAGAAGGCCAAGGCCGAGGACCGGGCGGCGCTCGTCGGGTACCTGCCCGCGGGCTTCCCGTCGTACGAGGGGGCGATCGCGGCGGCGACGGCGATGGTCGAGGGCGGCTGCGACGCCATCGAGATCGGGCTGCCGTACACCGATCCGCTGATGGACGGCCCGACGGTCCAGGACGCCGTGCACCAGGCCCTGGTCGGCGGCGTGCACGTGTCCGACGTCTTCCGTACGGTCGAGGCCGTCGCGGTCACCGGCGTCCCGGTGCTGGTCATGACGTACTGGAACCCCGTGGACCGGTACGGCGTGGACGCCTTCGCCCGCGACCTGAAGTCGGCGGGCGGTGCCGGCCTCATCACGCCCGACCTCACGCCCGAGGAGGCCGGCACCTGGCTGACCGCCGCCGACGACCACGACCTCGACAAGGTCTTCCTCGTGGCGCTGAGCTCGACCGACGAGCGCATCGCGACGATCACGTCGCTGTGCCGCGGGTTCGTGTACGCCGCGTCCCTCATGGGCGTCACCGGCACTCGCAGCGCCGTCGACACGGGTGCGGCCCGGCTGGTGGAACGGACCCGCAAGCACACCTCGCTCCCGGTGGGCCTCGGCCTCGGCGTGAGCAACGGGACGCAGGCGGCCGAGGTCGCCACGTTCGCCGACGGCGTCATCGTCGGCTCGGCGTTCATACGCCGGCTGCTGGACGCCCCGTCGCCGCCCGCCGGCCTGGACGCCGTACGGGAGCTGACGCGCGAACTCGCCCAGGGGGTGCGCGGACGGGCCTGAAAACGCTCGGCATTACAGCGCGTTTATCCGGCTTCTACTAAGGTGCGAGCCGCGGCCTCCGATGGCCGCCGGCTTCGCGAACACCGATTGAGACGAGGAACGATGGCGCAGAAGTCTGCCGCGCGCGACGGGCGGCCGGCGCGCCGCTCCGGGCAGGCGGGGCGATCGGGTCAGGCGGGCCGGGCCGACTGGGCGGTGATCCAGCCCTGGATCACTACCGCCGCCCGGCTCGGGCTGGCCGTCGTGCTGGCGCTGGCGGGCTGGGCGAAGTTCACCGAGCCGCCGAGCCTGCAGAAGCTCGCGGTGTCGTCGTATCAGATCCTGCCCGAGAGCATGGTGGGCGTCGTCGGCATCGGCCTGCCCGTCCTGGAGCTGTCGCTCGCCGGGTTGCTGGTGCTGGGGTTCGCCACCCGGGTCGCCGCGCTGGCCGGCGGCGTACTGATGATCGTTTTCATCGGCGGGATCATCTCGGTCTGGGCGCGCGGGCTGTCCATCGACTGCGGCTGCTTCGGCGGCGGCGGTGCCGCGCCCAAAGACGGCATGGGGACGCGCTATCTTCTAGAGATCCTGCGGGACCTGGGCTTCCTGGCCCTGGCCGCGTGGATCGTGGTGCTCCCCAAGAGCAAGTTCGCCCTGGACCGGGTCCTCGGCCTGTACGGCGACTGAGCGACTAGCACAACCCACGACCCTTAACGAAGCCCCGGCCGCGACATCGGACGCGAGCGGGGCAGACAAGCAGAGGAGTTCCGATGAGCAAGGCCGCTCGGCAGCGATCGGCTCGAGACCGGCTCGCCGAGGAGCGCAAGCGGCAGGCCCAGCGGGAGGCGCGCCGGCGGGCGCTGCTGATCAGCCTGTCCGGGCTGGTGGTGCTGGCCCTGGTGGTGGCCGTCACGGTGTACGTCACCACGAAGAAGGAAGAGCGCACCCAGAAGGCCACCGCCTACACCGGCCAGCTCGCGCCCGTGAGCCGGGAGGCCGACGGCTCGATCGTGATGACCAAGGCCGGCGTTTCCACGCCGCTGCTGGAGGTCTTCGAAGACTTCCAGTGCCCCATCTGCAAGGAGTTCGAGAACGCCAGCGGCGGCACCGTCAAGCGGCTGGCCGCCGAGGGCAAGGTCAAGGTCGTCTACCGGCCGTTCCAGCTGTTCCAGGGCAAGGACAACGAGCCGCTGTCGTCCAACTCGCGGCGCGCGGCCAACGCCGCCCTGTGCACCCCGGCCGACAAGTGGGTCTCCTACCACGACACCCTGTACAAGTTCCAGCCGCCGGAGGGCAAGGACGGGTTCTCCAACAAGGACCTCGTCGCCTGGGGCACCGACCTCGGCATCACCGACCCGTCGTTCACAACATGCGTGAACAACGGGCAGAAGTACGGGCAGCTCGACCAGATGACCAAGTACACGACCGGGCAGCGCAAGGTGACCGGCACGCCGACCGTCTTCCTCAACGGCAAGCAGCTCGACCTGCAGGGCCAGCTGCTCAACCCGCAGGCGCTGGAGCTGGCCGTCACGGCCGCTGGTCAGCAGTCCGGGAGCACGAGCCCAGCGCCGTCCAGCTCGGCCCAGTAGGCCCGATGGAGATGACCCCGCGCTAGATCCCGTCCCGGGTACGCGCGGGGTCACGGAGGCGGTAACGTCTGCTGTCATGCAGCCGCTCGCCTACATCCCGAGCCCCTCCAACGGGGTCTGGCACCTCGGATTCGTGCCGATCCGGGGCTACGCCCTGTCCATCATCCTTGGCGTCATCGTCGCCGTATGGCTCGGCGAGCGGCGCTGGACGCAACGCGGCGGGGCGCCCGGCACGTTCGTCGACGTCGCGGTGTGGGCGGTCCCGTTCGGCCTGGTCGGCGGGCGGCTCTATCACGTCATCACCGACCACCAGCTGTACTTCGGCTCCGGCCGCGACCCGATCGACGCCTTCAAAATCTGGCACGGCGGGCTCGGCATCTGGGGCGCGATCTCGCTGGGCGCGCTCGGCGCGTACATCGGATGCCGCCGGCGCGGCATCTCGCTGCGCCCCTTCGCCGACGCGGCGGCTCCCGGCATCGCGCTCGCGCAGGCGATCGGCCGGTGGGGCAACTGGTTCAACCAGGAGCTGTACGGGCGGCCGCTGAACGCGCCATGGGCCGTCAAGATCGACTTTGACCACCGGCCCAAGGACTCGCTGGGCAACGTGCTCGATCAGTACCGCGACGTGTCCACGTACCACCCGACGTTCCTGTACGAGTCGCTGTGGTGCATCGGCGTGGCGATCCTCGTCATCTGGGCGGAGAAGCGGTTCCGGCTCACGTACGGGCGGACGTTCGCGCTGTACGTCGCGGCCTACACAGTCGGGCGGGGCTGGATCGAGGCGCTGCGCATCGACACCGCGCACCACGTCCTCGGGCTGCGGCTGAACGACTGGACCTCGATCATCCTGTTCGTCGGCGCCGTGGTCTACATGTACGTCTACCGCGGCAAGACCGACCCGCCCCTGGTCGCGAGCGGGGCGGCGGCCGGGCCGGCCACCGGCGAGGCGGCCGCGGCCGAGTCGCCCGCCGAGTCGGCGTCGGAGGAGTCGGAGCCGGCGTCGGCGGCTGAGCCGGATGAGGCCGCGGACGCCGGGGACGACCAGGCGGCCGGAGAGGACGATGCCGGCGAGGAGCCCCGGCCGGAGCCGGCGACCGCGGGTAAACCCGGCTCCGACGCGGGTGAGGGCTCCGGCAAGGATCCGGACTGAGGCCGGAGGAGGCACCGTCGGTGGGGTCCGAGCAAGACGCCGACGCGACGCGATCGCCGGAGATCCACCACGAGCACCGCGACGTGACCGGCGGATGGTTGCGGCCCGCCGTGTTCGGCGCCATGGACGGCCTCGTCTCCAACTTCGCGCTGATCGCCGGGGTCGCGGGCGGCCGGGCCGAGCAGAAGGTCGTCGTGCTGGCCGGGCTCGCCGGGCTGGCGGCCGGGGCATTCTCGATGGCGGCGGGGGAGTACATCTCGGTCGCGTCGCAGTCCGAGCTGGCCGCCGCCGAGATCGCGGTCGAGCGCCATGAGCTCGTGCACAACCCCAAGGCCGAACAGTCCGAGCTCGCCGCCATGTACGAGGCGCGCGGCCTCGATCCCGAGCTGGCCGCCGAGGTCGCCCGGCAGCTGTCCCGCGATCCGGACGAGGCGCTGGAGATCCACGCCCGCGAGGAGCTGGGCGTGGACCCGCAGAACCTGCCCTCGCCCGTGCTGGCCGCCGTGTCGTCGTTCGCATCCTTCGCCGTCGGCGCGTTCCTGCCCGTGCTGCCGTACCTGCTGGGCGCCTCCAACCTGTGGCCGGCCGCCATCGTCGCGGCCGCCGGCCTGTTCACCGCGGGAGCCGTCGTGTCCCGGGTCACCGTGCGCAGCTGGTGGTTCAGCGGGCTGCGCCAGCTGCTGTTCGGCGGTGCCGCCGCGGCGATCACGTTCGGCGTGGGCTCCCTCATCGGCGCCACCGGCCTCTAAGGCCTGTTGCATCCGGCTGTCCGGCTGTCCGGCTGTCCGGCTGTCCAAGGGGTCGTACGCCCGTAGCGGAGTCGTACGACCGTACGGCGGCGGAATTGGGCCAGGGCGCGTCAGCCGGGGAGGGTCGCGCGGCGGCGGCGCAGGAAGTCGCGTTCGGCGGCGTTCTCGGCCCGCTCGATCGCGGCGTCGTAGGCCGCCGCGGCCGCGCCGTCGCGGCCCAGGCGCCGGAGCAGGTCGGCGCGGATGGCGTGGAACAGGTGATACTTGTCCAGATCGAGCCCGTCGAGCAGGGTGAGCGCCGCGTCGGGTCCCGCCACCTCGGCCACCGCGACGGCCCGGTTGAGGGCCACGACCGGGGTGGGCGCGACCGCCAGCAACTGGTCGTACAACTGGAGGATCTGCCCCCAGTCGGTGGCGTCCGTCGTGGCCGCGTCGCTGTGGACGGCGTTGATCGCCGCCTGGATCTGGTACGGGCCGGGCTGGTTGCGCCGCAGGCAGCGGCGGACGAGCGCCTGGCCCTCGGCGACGAGCGCGCGGTCCCAGCGGGCGCGGTCCTGGTCGGCGAGGAGCACGAGCTCGCCCTCCGGCGTCGTCCGCGCGGCGCGGCGGGACTCGGTGAGGAGCATGAGCGCGAGCAGCCCGAGCGCCTCGGCGGGGCCGGACACCTCGGCCACCGCGACCGCCCGGTGCAGGGCGACGACCGGCGACGGGCTCAC